>NZ_CP061171.1:0-647262 GCF_014692875.1 Pedobacter riviphilus
ATGGAAAAAACTTGTACAGAAGTATGGAAGAACTGTCTTCAAATTATTAAGGATAACATTCCGAGCCAAAGTTTCAAAACTTGGTTCGAGCCAATAACAGCCCTTAAATTGGAAGGTAAGGTTTTAACTATACAGGTGCCAAGTTTGTTCTTTTACGAATGGCTTGAAGAACATTATGTAGGCTTGCTACGCAAGACTGTAAAAAAACAACTTGGAGAGGATGGCAGGTTGGAATATAACATCGTTGTAGATAAATCATCAAACAGCGGTAATCCTTATACTACCAATATGCCCTCAAATGGAAATGGAGCGGAGGCAAAGGTACAATCGATGCCGATTCCGGTTTCCATTAATAAGGATATTAAAAACCCTTTTATTATCCCTGGATTAAAAAAATTAAATGTTGATCCACAGTTAAACGCTAATTATACTTTCGAAAATTATATTGAGGGAGACTGCAACCGCTTGGCACGTTCTGCAGGTTACGCTGTAGCTGCTAAACCAGGAGGTACATCTTTTAATCCTTTAATGATTTACGGTGGAGTAGGTTTGGGTAAAACACACCTGGCGCAAGCAATCGGTAACGAGATTAAACGCAGCATGCCAGATAAGTTGGTGATCTATGTAAGCTGTGAGAAATTCTGCCAGCAGTTTGTAGATTCACTAAAAAACAACACCATTAACGATTTCGTTAACTTTTATCAGGCAATGGATGTGATCATTATGGATGATGTACACAACTTTGCAGGTAAGGAAAAAACACAGGATATTTTCTTCCATATCTTTAACCACCTACACCAATCGGGCAAACAGGTAATCTTAACATCTGATAAAGCACCGAAAGATTTAGCTGGTTTGGAAGAACGTTTGTTAAGCCGTTTTAAATGGGGTTTATCTGCAGATTTACAGATTCCTGATCTTGAAACGCGTATTGCCATCTTAAGAAAGAAAATGTATGCTGATGGTATTGAGTTACCAGGCGAGGTGGTAGAATATGTTGCACACAATATTGATAACAATGTGCGTGAACTGGAAGGTGCTATGGTTTCGTTGCTGGCACAAGCTACTTTGAATAAAAAAGAAATCGATTTAGCACTTGCTAAGCAAATGTTGAAGAACTTTATCAAAAATACTTCTAAAGAAATTTCAATGGAATATATCCAGAAATTGGTTTGTGAGTATTTCGAAGTTCCTGTAGATATGGTTAAATCGCAAACACGTAAACGCGAAATTGTTCAGGCACGTCAGATTTCGATGTACCTTTCTAAAAGCCATACTAAATCATCGCTAAAAACGATTGGCGCTTTCTTCGGTGGCCGCGATCACAGTACCGTAATTTATGCTTGCCAAACAGTAGAAGATTTAATTGATACCGATAAAAAGTTTAAAGCTTACGTACACGATATCCAAAAGAAATTAAAAATGAGCTGAACTTAAGTGCAAGGGCAGAAAGATAGAAGGGTTTAAATTAAAATCTTTCGTTCATGTTCAAAAGTTTATTCAATCACAATAAAGGCCCGATATTTTATCGGGCCTTTATTGTGATGTGTTTTTTAAATATTTAAAGCTTTTCCAGTTCGGCTAAGCCGTAATGTAAGGCCGCAACATGTAGCGCCTGAGCTATTTTATTGTCATTGATTAACTGTTTAACTTCATCAACGGTGTATTCCTCAACATTTAAAATTTCGTGTTCATCTAAATGCTGTTCATGAGTTTTAATGCCACCTGTTAAGAAATAAGTAAAGGTTCTATTGTTTGATGTTGCAGGATTAGGATAAAGCTCGGCAATAAGTTTGCAGGTTTTAAAACTGTAACCGGTTTCTTCTAAAAGTTCGCGTTTAACCGCAAACTCTGGCGCTTCATCTCCATCAATCACACCGCCCGGCACTTCAAGAGAAACAATATCGGCTGCATGGCGGTACTGGCGCACCATGATGATTTTCCCTTCTTCTGTTAATGCAATTGCATTAACCCAGTTTGGATACTCTAAAACATAGTAGTCGTCTTTTATAATGCCATCAGGAAGTTTAACCTCGTCTACCCTTAAGGTAGCCCACTTTTCTCTTACTAAATATTTAGAGGCAATTTTTTGCCACTTTTCTATAATCATTATTTTATTTATGTTAATTGAATTACTCCAAATTGAAAACCGCTAACTCTTAGCTGAGGTACTGTTGTATCGTTTTCTGACGGTGCAAGTTTACCAAATGCACAATCTTGTGCCGATCTGACAGAAATTGATAGACTAAATTCAGTTTTGGGGCAATCATTCGGTTTCTATCAGGGGTTGTCCCTAACTCGTAATATAAGAATTCGCTCAGTGAGTCGAGTTTTTCGGGAGGGATATTACCTTCAGTTAGCCAGTTTTCAAAAACTGCCAGATCTTCATTTTCCAGAATTTCTTTTGGTAATTGAAAGCCGCCTTCCATAGTTTCGTCAAAAAGCTGATTGGCCTCGGCTAACTTGCCCTCTAACTTTAAACCCATAATACGGGCCAAAACCTGTGCAAGTTTTTGTATTTCTGCCGTGATTAAATCTCTTCTGTACATATTGTTGTAATGGTTTAATCTGTTGGAAAGTTGTAACGTTCAAAAAGGAACAGATTCTAACTTATGGACTATGGACCTACCAGCTTCCGCTGCTACCACCTCCTCCGAAGCTTCCGCCGCCAAAACCACCAAATCCGCCTCCTCCACCAGAAGAACCACCTCCCCAGCCACCGCTGCTTCGGCCGCCGCCGCCGCTTCCAAAAAGCATAGCCCAAAACAGCGCATTAGATGCTCCACGTCCGCCAATTACTTCGCTCCCGCCTCCGCCACCTTTTCGCATAATGATAATAATCACGATTACGATAATGATAATAATCACAATGCTACCACCGCCTCCACCTTTCTTTGAAGAAGTTTTAGGACTATCGTTTTTATATTCGCCTCTTGTATACTTTATAATCGACGTCGTACCTTCATCCAAGCCAGCATAATAATTTCCTGCTCTAAAATTGGGTTTAATATCGTTGTCAATAATACGCTTGGCATAAATATCGGGTAATGCGCCTTCTAAGCCATAACCTGTTTGAATAGAGATTTTTCGATCGCCAACTGCCACAACGATCATAATACCATTGTTTTTGCCACTTTGGCCAACACCCCATTTTCTACCCAGTTCTACCGCATATTCATTAATATCGTAATCGCCGACTGATTTTAGTATTGCTATTGCAATCTGTGTAGAAGAAGAATCGTTAAAGGTTACCAGTTTATTTTCAAGCGCCTGTTTTTGCTCTGCAGACAATACATTGGCATAATCGTTAACTAAGGTGTTTGGCTTTTCAGGAAAATCCTGCGCAAAAGCGAAAGCAAATAATAAACTGAACAGTGATAATAAGAATATTTTCTTCATCTCTTATTTGTTCTCTAGGTTATCCATAAAAACAATATCGTTTGGCAACTCATTAATATCGCCTTTTTGCGGCGGGAAGAACAAGGCTAGCTTTTCTCCGGCCAACGCTACACCTGCAATAATACCATCGGCCAAATTGCCTTTTGCAAAATGTGCTGTCATCGCAATTTTAGTAGTTTCCCAAAAGTTTTCAGGTACTACCTGGTGAATCCCAACATCGCCAATAATGGCAAATTTATGATCGGCATGTGCCAAATAAATGAGCACGCCATTTCTTTTTGCTGTTTTATCCATATCCAGTTTAGCAAAATATTCGGTAGCTTTTTCATATGGATCGCCTGCGCAATGTTTGTCAATAGCAATTCTAATTTCTCCAGAAGTTGCTCTTTCTGCATCGGAGATCGCGTTTGCTATTTTTTCTTGTTCAATATCTGAAAATAACGACATGTGCTTATTTTGTATGAAGTAAAAAGGGTAATAAATGCTTAGTTAATAAACATTCACTACCCTTATATATTGTGTTGAGAATATTAAAATTCTACTTTAGGTGCGTCTTTTGCAGTGGCATCGGCCTCAAAATATCCTTTAGCTTTAAAGCCAAACATACCAGCTGTTAAATTCGTAGGGAAGGATCTGATTTTACCATTATATTCCTGTACCGCATCGTTAAAATCTTTACGGGCAACAGTAATCCTGTTTTCGGTACTTTCTAGCTGTGCTGATAAATCACTGAATTGCTGTGTAGCTCTTAGTTCAGGGTAATTTTCAGTAATCGATAATAATTTACCCAAAGCCTGGCTCAATTGTCCCTGTGCAGCCTGGTATTTCTGGATGTTTTCTGGTGTCAGTTCATCCGCTTTAACCGTCATCTGTGTTGCTTTTGCACGTGCTTCGGTTACGGCAGTTAACGTACCCTGCTCAAATTTAGCTGCCCCTTTTACTGTAGCTACCAGGTTCGGAATTAAATCTGCTCTTCTTTGATATTGGGTTTGTACGGTTCCCCATTTCGATTTAACGTTCTCATCCAGTTTAACCATGCTGTTATATCCGCATGAACTTAAAGTGCTCACTGCAATAACTGCAGCTAAAATTCCAAATATTAATCTTTTCATTTTTATGGTTTTTGTCTTTTTAATAGAATTGATTTATGGTCAATTTACGAATTAGATATCAAATTGCATGCCTTTGTTACAATTTCGGTATTTATGTGACAGGTTGACAAGCTTCACGCGGATTTCAATAAGATAGAAGCTGTGTATTTTGATTGGGTAATTGAGTAATAAACCGTTTAAACCATGTAAGGTTTTTTGTTTTGAAGCGCAGGGTTCTTCGTTTTTTTTAATGTTCGTCCCGCTCTCCGCTTTACTTCGTGTTCGCTCCGATCGGGGCTAGATACTCAGGCCTGTGGCACGGAAAACCGACATAGTAGCAGAAAACTAACAAAACTAAACCCGATCGAACGGATGCCCCCGATTTTTCTATCGGGGCAGGAGGTAGAGCGGGAAGGAAGCCTCCTATGGAATACTGCAATTGTTTTCCAAATCAATAAAACGCTTTATGAATACGTGGATGAATATCTTTCAACAGAATTAAATAGTATCAATTATTCTTTATTGTTACCTATCTTTGTACCATTCGGGATAAAAACCTGACATGATATGCAAAAAGACATCGAAATTACGCTGCTCCCGCACGAGGTAGAGCAAACAGAGGTGATTAACCAGAAACTGGCTGAAGCCCTAAAATTACCTGGATCGAGAATTAAAGGCTACGAAATCCTGAAAAGATCAATAGATGCCCGCTCGAGAAAAGTGATATTCAGACTTCAGGTGAAAGTTTTTGTAGATGAGGAAGCCGTTCCCGAAGTATACACCATTAATTATAAAAATGTAAGTGATGCAAAGCCGGTGATTATTATCGGGGCTGGCCCAGCAGGCTTGTTTGCAGCTTTGCAGTGTATAGAGAATGGATTAAAGCCCATTATTATAGAACGTGGTAAAGATGTAAAACAACGCCGGAGAGACTTGGCTGCCATAAACAAGCAGGGTTTAGTGAATACTGAATCTAATTATTGTTATGGTGAAGGTGGCGCAGGAACCTATTCGGATGGTAAATTGTATACCCGATCTAATAAAAGGGGCGATATTAACAAGGTGCTACAGGTATTTGTAAACCATGGGGCAGAAGCTGATATTGCCATTGATGCCCGTCCACATATAGGTACCAATAAACTTCCCCATATTATTACTTCCATAAAAGATACGATCCTGAATGCTGGGGGTGAAGTGAGGTTCGATAGTAGGATGACTGATCTTTTGATTGAATTCGGAAAAGTAAAAGGAATTGAAATAAATTTTGAAGAAAAGTTGTTTGCTGATGATATTATCTTGGCAACTGGCCATTCTGCAAGAGATGTGTACGAATTGTTGAACAGTAAAAATATCCTGATTGAGGCAAAACCATTTGCGTTAGGCGTACGGATTGAGCATCCTCAGGAAATTATTGATTCGGCTCAATACCACTGCGATATTAGATCAGAGTTTTTACCTCCAGCGTACTACAGCTTGGTTGAGCAGGTTGGTGCCCGTGGGGTATTTTCTTTTTGTATGTGCCCGGGCGGTATTATTGCGCCCTGTTCAACAGGAGAAAATGAAATCGTGGTAAATGGCTGGTCGCCATCTAAACGGAATAATCCTTATGCCAATTCGGGAACAGTAGTTCAGGTTACCTTAAATGATGTTGTGGGTTACGATCCGCTTAGGATGTTGCATTTCCAATCGGAGATTGAAAAAATGGCTTTTGAGGCGGGAGGTGGAAACCTGGTAGCTCCTGCACAACGTATGGTCGATTTTGTGAACAATAAATTATCGATCGATTTACCAAAGAACTCGTATCTGCCTGGTACCAAAAGTTCGATGCTGGATAATATTTTACCCGATTTTGTATCGGATAGTTTACGTGCGGCATTACCCTTATTTGGGAAAAAAATTAAAGGTTATTATACAAATGAAGCCATTTTGGTAGGGGTAGAAAGCAGAACTTCCTCTCCGGTTAGGATTCCGAGAGATAAAGAGACTTATCAGCACCCTCAGATAAAAGGTTTATATCCTTGTGCTGAAGGTGCAGGTTATGCCGGCGGAATTGTATCGGCAGCAATAGATGGCATTAACTGTGCAAATGCAATATTAAATATATCTTAACAAACTTTATATTTCGCTAATTGTTGTTTAGGTATGTTTAATATCACAAACGAAATAAAAAAGGCATTTAATGGCGATGCCTGGCATGGTAACCATGTAATGCAGACCTTAAATAACGTTAACCCTGAAAGTGCGTTTAGCCATTTTGTACCGGGCGCACACTCTATTGCCGAAATTGCCCTGCATTTAACGGCATGGACAGAAGAAGTTACCTCAAGACTGAGCGGGAAACCTGCTGCAGGACCTGCAATGGGCGATTGGCCAGTACCTGAAAGTAGAACGCCAAAGGCTTGGGAGCGTATTATTTTTAATTTTAAAATTGCAAATGAAGAGCTCATCCGCCTGTGCGAAGGCATAAAAAACAACCAATGGGATGATGAAGTAAAGGGTGAGCGGAATCCAGCTTTGGGAACAGGTGTAACCAATGCCGAGCTTTTAAGTGGTTTAGCGCAGCACCATGCTTACCATTCTGGCCAAATTGCTTTGCTTTCTAAGTTTTAGTAATTCATCTGCGTAATCAAATTATAATGAAGAAGACACTTATTATTGGTGCATCACCAAACCCATCAAGATATGCCTATAAAGCAGCTCATATGCTCACGCGCTTTAATCACGAAATTATTAACGTGGGCATAAAGAAAGGAGAGGTTGCAGGAGTAGAAATTGAAGAACCAGATCAGATACACTCTGATATAGACACCATAACTTTATATATTGGCCCAGCCTTACAGGCGCAATACCACGATTACATCCTTGCAACAAAGCCCAAGCGGGTAATTTTCAACCCAGGAACTGAAAATTATGAGCTGGAAAAATTATTGGATAAACACCATATCGAACCAGTTGAAGCCTGTACCTTGGTATTGCTAAGCACAGGGCAATATTAAAATTTATATACCACGCCCCAGTTTACAAAATCTGCCTGGGCAAAGTGCATATAGGTTTTGGCCTGTAAGCCAATGTGCGGCGTAATATTAAAAGTAGGCCCGAATGTCCAGTACCACGTCGCTTTATCCATCAATCTGTTGTAGTGGATGTATTTCCCAATCTGTGCCGCAACGGTTACACGCCATAAGTTGATATCGGCACCGATGCTTAAGCCGGTACGCCATCTGTCATAAGATGTTCCGTAATTCTGATAGGTTTCTCCATTACGATTTGGGTCATATACACTAAAATAATAAACCGCATCTGCTCCTGCCTTAAGCGACATCACATCATTCAGGTAAAAATTGTAACCTGCATATAAGCCGCTTTTGTATAAGCTTTTGTTCCTGTTCGCAAATACGCCCCTTGCGCCTAAACCCGCACTAAGCTCGATCGAATTACGTTGCAAAGTGGTGTAAGTGCTTTTCCGCTCAGCAGTTAATGTTTTCGGATTGTTTAGTTTAAGCCCGATGTAAATGTTTCCGGTATTCAAACCCCCATTGGGTACAGTTGCGCCTCCGTTTGATACATGTAAAAAACCAAAACCGACCAATAGATCGGTGTATTGGCTCATGGGCAGCTCCATTCCTAAGTCCGCCTTGATAGTTTCGTTGATCGGGCTTCCCAGAAATCTGTTTTTGGTATTATTAAAGTAATACTTGTTCGTATAACCCAAGCCAACTCCTGGCGTAAAATTAAACTTTGCTTTTCCTACTCTGAATAATTGAAAGTCCATTTGCGCCACCAGACCATATATCTGACCAAAAGCATTGGCCGAAGTATCTTTTGTACCTTTCAGTTTGCTCAGGTTTCTGAAAATAAAACCGATCCCGTAAGATTTAGCACCACTAAAACCAATCCATTTATCGCTGTTCTGGCTAATGTCTTTAAAATAAGCCGCGTCAAATCCTGTAATCTGATCCTGAAACAAGTGTCCCTGATCATTATTTATATGTGTGCCAAATATGGGCTTGAGAATAATGGAACGGTTTTCTGGTGCAATTTGAGCTTCAGCAAATGCCAGGCCCGTAATAACAAAAATAAAAGAGAGTAGTTGTTTTTTCATTAGCTTTTACTAAAACGGTAAGCAAGACTATAAAAGGCATAACGGTAGCCAGTGGCGCTGTTTTTAACTTCGTTCGAAGTAAAGGTGGCGGTATAATTGGCTGTCCAGCGTGCAATAGCAAAAGTTAAACCTACCTGCGTAGTAAAAACAATCGGTTTGGGCTTAAAGGTAATTGGCCCTTTATCGTTCAAAAATAATCCTCCCTGCAAACTCGAATCGAAAGCAACAGCATGTAACTGCGGGCTAACTGAAAGGAAAAGCTCGTATTTACGTTGCGCTTTATTTGTATGGTTATTGCTCACCAAGCTATTAAAGGCTGAGGAGCCGTCCATATCATTAAATCTGCCCAGGCGGAACATTGTGCCAAGATTTGCTTTTGTAATTACGTTGCCAACCGCTGCTGAAGTTATTCCCGTAATGTCGAATATCTTATTATTTGTGCTCAATAAAAGCCTGTTGTACTCTATGCCTAAGTTTAATGTTGGTTCGCTGTTTAAGCCGTACTCCCATCCTTCAATCTGGTTTTGGCCAACCAGTTTATGAAATGCTTTTTGAAACTCTTCGCCCAAAGCATCCTTTCCGGTAAGTCCAATCTGCGCAGAAACTTTAAGCATCTGTTTATTTGTGTAAAACCGACTATAATTTGCCTCACCATAAAGGTATGCCGTAAAAGGGCGGTCGTGCAGGGCGGGGTTTGGTGCAAAGCTGTAATAAGGGTTGTATATTTTTTGACCAAGCTCGAAACCGATAATTTCTTTGCTTCTTCCTGCTTTTAAGTGCGCTCCATTAAGGGCATGCCTATATTTAATAAAAGCACCGTTTGTATAATAACGATCGCTGGTAATATCAATGTAGGCATCATTCTCAGAGATAATAACAAGCTCGTTTTTATAATTTTGCGCATAACCAATCTCTGTCATGCCGATAAATAGCAGAGAAAAGTATAGTTTGAGCATCAACTTCATTTATTTGGATGATTTAATAAAGCCATAAAAGTATTAATTATTGTTTAAAAATCGATACGATAGGTGATGCTACATTATATAGCAGAGAGTATTGCTTATATACTATTACTATAGTGTTGTTTGTTTTTCAGGAAAATCAGGTTCAGTGCTACTATAGATAGGTTTGTTCCCGCTTTCCATTTCAAGTCCTCGCTGCGCTGCGGGCTTTCCATTGCAATCGGGTTTATGTTGCAGGGGCAGTGCAGGGCACACCGTCATGGTGCCCAAAAAAGATAAAAGCAGCCTTCAACTCTTAGTGTCCTTAACGGCTTAATAGTAAAAAACGCTAGGTTTACCCCTAAAAACCACGTTTAGATAACTGGGCTGCCTTATTGTTTTACATTGTTCCTAATTATTTCGGGTTGTAAACCAAAGACTTACGCTAATCCCTGTGCTATTCGGTAAAAAATCTTTGTAAGGAAGGATATTTTTTCTACTTTTGCATCCCGCTTCGGAGGAGAGGGCAGCAGACTGAAAAGCGTGCAATAGGGATAGGTAGAGCAGTATTTATTTCAAAATAAATATTGCGGGAGCGGAAAATATTGCTACCTTTGCAGCCCGGTCCGGAAAGACGGGGAGCTGAATAACATCAGCGTATTGAAATAGAGGGAAAGGAAAAAAAAGAAGGCTTAAAAAATAAAATTTATTTTATTTGGAAGTTTAAAAAAGATCCTTACCTTTGCACTCCCAACCGAAAGAGATGGGGAGAAGATCGGAACGGCGGATGCCGGAAAGATAGAAAAAAAGATTGAGATAAACAGAAACACGGTAGAGACGAAGAAGACTTTTCCGAACTGAAGTTTAACGATATATAAGCGATCGGCCGTGAGGTTTACAGATCGATAAGTTCTTAAAAGAGATGTCAATGTAGCGTAGCGAGGTAATGGAGTACCGATCAAAGTACATGATTACGTAGCTTTATTTTAAAGGTGGTGTCTAACAGACAACATAAAAAAAAGAAGACTATTTTTAACAATAGTTAAAACTGGTCAGCATCTTACAACACATTTTACAATGGAGAGTTTGATCCTGGCTCAGGATGAACGCTAGCGGCAGGCCTAATACATGCAAGTCGAACGAGATTGTCCAGCTTGCTGGGCATGAAAGTGGCGCACGGGTGCGTAACGCGTATGCAACCTACCTTTATCAGGGGATAGCCCGGAGAAATCCGGATTAATACCGCATAAAATCACAGCACTGCATAGTGCAATGATCAAACATTTATGGGATAAAGATGGGCATGCGTGTCATTAGCTAGTTGGCGGGGTAACGGCCCACCAAGGCGACGATGACTAGGGGATCTGAGAGGATGGCCCCCCACACTGGTACTGAGACACGGACCAGACTCCTACGGGAGGCAGCAGTAAGGAATATTGGTCAATGGAGGCAACTCTGAACCAGCCATGCCGCGTGCAGGAAGACTGCCCTATGGGTTGTAAACTGCTTTTATCCGGGAATAAACCTTTCTACGTGTAGGAAGCTGAATGTACCGGAAGAATAAGGATCGGCTAACTCCGTGCCAGCAGCCGCGGTAATACGGAGGATCCAAGCGTTATCCGGATTTATTGGGTTTAAAGGGTGCGTAGGCGGCCTGTTAAGTCAGGGGTGAAAGACGGTAGCTCAACTATCGCAGTGCCCTTGATACTGATGGGCTTGAATGGACTAGAGGTAGGCGGAATGAGACAAGTAGCGGTGAAATGCATAGATATGTCTCAGAACACCGATTGCGAAGGCAGCTTACTATGGTCTTATTGACGCTGAGGCACGAAAGCGTGGGGATCAAACAGGATTAGATACCCTGGTAGTCCACGCCCTAAACGATGAACACTCGCTGTTGGCGATACACAGTCAGCGGCTAAGCGAAAGCGTTAAGTGTTCCACCTGGGGAGTACGCCCGCAAGGGTGAAACTCAAAGGAATTGACGGGGGCCCGCACAAGCGGAGGAGCATGTGGTTTAATTCGATGATACGCGAGGAACCTTACCCGGGCTTGAAAGTTAGTGACGGTACTAGAGATAGTACCTTGAGCAATCACACGAAACTAGGTGCTGCATGGCTGTCGTCAGCTCGTGCCGTGAGGTGTTGGGTTAAGTCCCGCAACGAGCGCAACCCCTATGTTTAGTTGCCAGCATGTAATGGTGGGGACTCTAAACAGACTGCCTGTGCAAACAGAGAGGAAGGAGGGGACGACGTCAAGTCATCATGGCCCTTACGTCCGGGGCTACACACGTGCTACAATGGACGGTACAGAGGGCAGCTAGCCGGCAACGGTATGCGAATCTCATAAAGCCGTTCACAGTTCGGATTGGGGTCTGCAACTCGACCCCATGAAGTTGGATTCGCTAGTAATCGCGTATCAGCAATGACGCGGTGAATACGTTCCCGGGCCTTGTACACACCGCCCGTCAAGCCATGGAAGCTGGGGGTACCTAAAGTATGTAACCGCAAGGAGCGTCCTAGGGTAAAACCGGTAACTGGGGCTAAGTCGTAACAAGGTAGCCGTACCGGAAGGTGCGGCTGGAATACCTCCTTTCTGGAGTAGCACCGCCTACTCGCCACGCAACATGATATTTCAAAAAAAAAGAAAAACAAGAAACACCCAGAAGACAACGGTGGGCTACTGTAAGGGTAAGCTTAACGGAACTTGAAATGGGGTAAGCCAAAGGAAGCAGTAGCGGTAAGATACTATATACTGCGAACAGCTGCCTGCCTTAAAACCATAGTCCCGTAGCTCAGCCTGGTTAGAGCACTACACTGATAATGTAGGGTCTCCAGTTCAAATCTGGACGGGACTACACATTAAGTTGGGAGTTTGGAGAAAATAGTTGGGAGTTAGGTTACTCCAAACTGATAACTGCAAACTCAAGACTAACTTTTGGGGGATTAGCTCAGCTGGCTAGAGCGCCTGCCTTGCACGCAGGAGGTCAACGGTTCGACTCCGTTATTCTCCACATTTGAGCATAAAGCTTAAAGACCAAAGCGGAAAGCTTTCAAAAAACACAGAAATTACCGGGATCGGTAATATACATTGACATAAAGATTAAGAAAGAAACGCCATGGGCACAGATGCACTGAACAGCACATCTGAAACGGTTCGAGACCGCAGTTTTTACTAATAAGGAATAAGCTTAGGCTTAAGGATGGGCACATGACACCCGGACTTTTATACCCTAAGGGTTATACCTTAATAAAGTTCTTTGACATATTGGAAGAAGTTAAAAAAGAAGAGCAAACAACAATAGGCGACTGTTGTGTTTGTGCTCACTTGAAGGAAGAGCAATCAACCAACAAGTATGAGACATCATGACAAGAGCAAAAAAAGCATACCTTGCGGCGCAAAAGGCGCAAGCGTAGAAGAAAGTAAAAAAGAGTACACGGGGGATGCCTTGGCTCTCAGAGGCGATGAAGGACGTGATAAGCTGCGATAAGCTTCGGGTATTTGCAAATAGGAACTGATCCGAAGATTTCCGAATGGGGCAACCCGGCATGTTGAAGACATGTCACATATAATGAGCAAACCTGCCGAACTGAAACATCTAAGTAAGCAGAGGAAGAGAAAATAACAATGATTTCCTGAGTAGTGGCGAGCGAAAGGGAAAGAGCCCAAACCTACCTTGTTACGGCAAAGTGGGGGTTGTAGGACTGCAACGTGGCATTAGCAAACAGAAGTGGAACGGGATGGGAAGCCCGGCGATACATGGTGATAGCCCAGTACACGTATAGAATGCTAGCCTAGCAGTATCCTGAGTACCGCGAGGTCGGAGACGCCTTGTGGGAATCAGCCGGCACCATCCGGTAAGGCTAAATACTCCTGAGAGACCGATAGTGAACCAGTACCGTGAGGGAAAGGTGAAAAGAACCCCGAACAGGGGAGTGAAATAGAACCTGAAACCGTGTACTTACAAGCGGTCGGAGCATCCAAGTGGTGTGACGGCGTGCCTTTTGCATAATGAGCCTACGAGTTACTCTTCTCTGGCAAGGTTAAGTGCTTCAGGCACGGATCCGAAGCGAAAGCGAGTCTGAATAGGGCGTATAGTCAGAGGAGGTAGACGCGAAACCTTGTGATCTACCCATGGACAGGTTGAAGGTGCGGTAACACGTACTGGAGGACCGAACCGATAAACGTTGAAAAGTTTCCGGATGATCTGTGGGTAGGGGTGAAAGGCTAATCAAACTGGGAAATAGCTCGTACTCCCCGAAATGTTTTTAGGAACAGCGTCGGTATTGAGTTATATAGAGGTAGAGCTACTGATTGGGTGCGGGGGAGTCAAATCCTACCAAATCCAGACAAACTCCGAATGCTATATAATATAACCGGCAGTGAGGCGCGGGGTGCTAAGGTCACGCGCCGAGAGGGAAAGAACCCAGACCATCAGCTAAGGTCCCCAAGTTACAGTTAAGTTGAACTAACGAGGTCCGATTGCACAGACAGCTAGGATGTTGGCTTGGAAGCAGCCATTCATTTAAAGAGTGCGTAACAGCTCACTAGTCGAGCGATCGGGCATGGATAATAAACGGGCATAAAATTGTACACCGAAGCTATGGGATTGAAATATATCGGTAGGGGAGCATTCTATATACAGTGAAGGTATCTGGTAATGGGTGCTGGAGTGTATAGAAAAGCAAATGTAGGCATAAGTAACGATAAGGCGGGCGAGAAACCCGCCCACCGAAAGGATAAGGTTTCCTGATCAACGCTAATCGGATCAGGGTCAGTCGGGACCTAAGGAGAACCCGAAGGGGAAATTCGATGGACAACTGGTTAATATTCCAGTACTTTTTATAACTGCGATGTGGGGACGGAGTAGTGACACTGCCGCGATCTGACGGAATAGATCGTTAAAGGCCGTAGGTATATCGATGGTAGGCAAATCCGCCAACGATGCTGAAAGCTGATAGTACGACGAGCCTTCGGGTGAGTTGATAGCGCAGGTAATCAGACTTCCAAGAAAAACCGCTAAGCTTCAGGTTATAAAAACCCGTACCGCAAACCGACACAGGTATCCGGGAAGAGGATTCTAAGGTGCTCGAGTGAATCATGGCTAAGGAACTCGGCAAAATGGCCCTGTAACTTCGGGAGAAGGGGCGCTTGCAGTAATGTAAGCCGCAGTGAAAAGGCCCAGGCGACTGTTTAACAAAACACATGGCTTTGCAAAATCGAAAGATGAGGTATAAGGCCTGACACCTGCCCGGTGCTGGAAGGTTAAGAGGGGATGTCATCGTAAGAGAAGCATTGAATCGAAGCCCCAGTAAACGGCGGCCGTAACTATAACGGTCCTAAGGTAGCGAAATTCCTTGTCGGGTAAGTTCCGACCTGCACGAATGGTGTAACGATCTGGGCGCTGTCTCAGCCATGAGCTCGGTGAAATTGTGGTCCCGGTGAAGACGCCGGGTACCGCAACGGGACGGAAAGACCCCATGCACCTTCACTACAATTTAACATTGACATTGGATACAGGATGTGTAGGATAGGTGGGAGGCTTTGAAGCGGCGTCGCTAGGCGTCGTGGAGCCAACGTTGAAATACCACCCTTTCTGTATTCGGTGTCTAATCCCGCCAAGCGGGAGACATTGTTTGATGGGTAGTTTGACTGGGGTGGTCGCCTCCAAAAAGGTAACGGAGGCTTTCAAAGGTAAGCTCAGTACGCTTGGTAACCGTACGCGGAGTGCAATAGCATAAGCTTGCTTGACTGTGAGACATACAGGTCGATCAGGGTCGAAAGACGGATATAGTGATCCGGTGGTTCTGCATGGAAGGGCCATCGCTCAAAGGATAAAAGGTACGCTGGGATAACAGGCTGATCTCCCCCAAGAGCTCATATCGACGGGGAGGTTTGGCACCTCGATGTCGGCTCGTCACATCCTGGGGCTGGAGAAGGTCCCAAGGGTTCGGCTGTTCGCCGATTAAAGTGGCACGCGAGCTGGGTTCAGAACGTCGCGAGACAGTTCGGTCCCTATCTGTTGTGGGCGTAGGAATTTTGAGTGGGGCTGACCTTAGTACGAGAGGACCGGGTTGGACCAGCCTCTAGTGAATCTGTTGTTCCGCCAGGGGCATTGCAGAGTAGCTACGCTGGGAATAGATAAGCGCTGAAAGCATCTAAGTGCGAAACTAGCCACGAGATGAGAATTCCATATAGGACCGTAGCAGACTACTACGTTGATAGGCTACAGATGTAAAGCTGGTGACAGCACAGTCGAGTAGTACTAATCATCCGAAGCTTTCAAAGCTAAACAGACTGTTGTTTGTTCTTCAAAACTTAACTTCTTTCAATAATATGTCATTTAAGCGGAAAGCTAAAAGACTAAAGACTAAAGCGTGATAGAAACAGCTTTAAGCTTTGAGCTTTATCCTTTCAGCTCAAATAAAAATATTTAGGTGCCTATATCGGTGGTGTCCACCTCTTCCCATTCCGAACAGAGAAGTTAAGCCCACCAGAGCCGATGGTACTGCGGTAACACGTGGGAGAGTAGGTCGGTGCCAAATCTTAAAAGAAACCCTTCAGCAGAAATGCGGAAGGGTTTTCTTCGTTTAAGGCCTTTCTGTAGCCGCACCTGTCCCCGTTTCAGTATTGAGCAGCGGAGAAAAGTCAAGGAATTGTTCCCGCAGGTTACGCGGATCTCCGCAGAACCTTGATCCATCTTCCCTTTACACTTCCGCCCTGGGTGCAATAGCCCTGATGGGAGTGGGCACGGAGCCGATCCTTCATTGGCGGAGTAGAACGGACAGCAGGACGGGACCCAAACTAAAGGCTACTGCCACTGCGCTCCTAAAACTCTTGTTAAAAGATGTGAAATCTTTCATTCAGAAAGTAATAAAACCGTATTATTGCAGTATTACGTACATATTATGATGATAAATGTGAATCTCAAGAAATTAACTTTTCTTGCTTTTATTTTGTGTGTAAATTTTGGCGTTTTTGCTCAAAGTAAAAACGTACAACTCCCAGTAAATTGGTTTAACCTCGATTTAATAGAGAATGGATATTTTGGCATCAGCACGGAGAAAGCCTATCGCGAACTTTTAAAAGATAAAAAACCTAAAGAAAACATTATTGTAGCAGTAATTGATGGTGGAGTAGATATTAATCACCCCGATTTACAAGGTGTTTTATGGACAAATAAAAAGGAAATCCCAGGAAATGGAATAGACGATGACGGTAATGGTTATATTGATGATATTCATGGCTGGAACTTTATTGGTTCTAAAAAAGGCAATCTAGAGTTCGATAATTTGGAATTGGTTCGTTTGTTAAGAATTTATACACCAAAATATCAATCAACAACTAATTTAACTCCTTTAGACAGTACGCAAAAGGAAGAATTTAAACTATATAAGAAAATGGTTGGCGATTTCGGTAAGAAATATGAAGATGCCAGCAACACCTTTTCAGTTCTGATTGCTATTAACAAAGTTTTAGATTCTGTGGCCAAGATTAATAAAAAAGAAATCCCAACGATGGAGGACATTGATCGATATAAAGCTGATGATGAAACTGAAGAGCAGGTAAAAACAATCATCAGAAAAGGAGCTAAAGAAGATGGCAGTTTCGAGAAGTTTTATAAGAATATAAAGGAAGGATATAAGCAGTACGATGCGATGTTAAAGTATAACTTAAATCCTAAATACGATAGGCGTGCCGAACTGGTTGGCGATGATTATGGCAATTCTTATCAAAAAGATTATGGGAACAACGATGTAAAAGGTCCGGATGCTTTTCATGGTACACACGTTTCAGGAATTATTGGCGCCGACCGTACCAATTCGATAGGTATTTTGGGCGTAGCCAATAATGTGAGCATTATGGCCATTAGGGTGGTACCCACAGGTGATGAACGTGATAAAGATGTGGCAAATGGTATCAGATACGCAGTAGATAATGGTGCCAAGGTGATTAATATGAGTTTTGGTAAAAGTTATAAGTGGGATAAAAAAGCGGTAGACTCGGCGGTAAAATATGCAGAATTTAAAGGTGTATTATTGGTGCATGCCGCTGGAAACGACAACCAGAATAATGATATCGACGAGAATTACCCTAATAAGTTTTTTGATGGTAAAGCGGCTGAAGCTTATAAAGAAGCCCATAAAAAACCAAGCAAGCCTGATTTTACACTGCCTAAGCCTATGACACAAAATAACGGAATGGGGATGAGGCCATCTTATGATCGATCTACATTGGTAAAGCCTGTATCTATTGACTCAGCAAAGTTTAACCTGCCCCATGCCAATAATTGGATCGAAGTAGGCGCAAGTGCTTATAAAGATGATGATAATCTGAAAGCCGATTTCTCTAATTATGGTAAATATAGTGTTGATGTTTTTGCGCCCGGATTTTTAATCAACTCAACCGTTCCTGATAACAAATATGAAGAGGCTGATGGGACAAGTATGGCCTCTCCTGTAGTAGCAGGCTTGGCTGCATTAATTTTAAGCTATTACCCAAATTTAAAACCAGCGCAGGTAAGAGAGATTATCATAAAATCGGTTTCGAAAGTTACACACAAGGTAAAATATAAAAATGAAAGGGGTGAAAATACCCGTGTGCCTTTTAGCGAAATATGTGTGAGCGGAGGTATTGTTAATGCATACAATGCCTTAAAATTGGCCGAAAGTTATAAATAGTCTTCAGTTTACAATTAAAAGTTATCAGTTTGGAGAAATAGTACGGATAAATTCCTGAAAGGTCCCGAATGGATAATTTTTGCCCTTCATCCACGAAATGAGAATTTCCATACGATCGATCATTTTTCTACCTGTATTCTTCCTTACATAACCTGGGAAACCAAAGCGTTCGAAATCATTTAAATCGGTAAATTCCCAAGGGTGGAAATAGATATTCAGGTATTTATCTTTTTTATAAGTCCAGCTGGCTAATATTCTGTAAATGCTTAAAGGCAGATTGTGAAAAGACAACCAAAATAGGGGGAACCTAATTAAGGGGCTTACTGAAGCTGGAATCTGCAACACATTATTTTTAATGAAGTGTGTTCTGGAAATATTAAAATTATTATATCGCCCAGGCAAATAGGTTGGGTTAATGGAAGTATTATAAGTATATCCGGCCCTTTCAATTTCCTT
Source organism: Pedobacter riviphilus (assembly GCF_014692875.1). NCBI lineage: Bacteria > Pseudomonadati > Bacteroidota > Sphingobacteriia > Sphingobacteriales > Sphingobacteriaceae > Pedobacter > Pedobacter riviphilus. The sequence goes on from NZ_CP061171.1 coordinate 18,671, forward strand.
TTCGTCAACAGGCATCATTCTCGCCATGCGGTAACCTGTAATTTCTTTGCCAGAAAGTTCTTCGAGCTTTAGCTTTGACTGAAGCAAATGCTCGGGCTTAAAATCAGAATGATAATAACCATGCGAGGCAAGTTCGTGCCCCGTATCGGTAATCCTTTTAATCAGATCGGGAATATTTTCGGCAAAAGTAACAGTACAAAAAAACGTTGCCTTTACCTCGTATTTATCCAAAATATCTAAAATGGCAATGGTACCAGCCCTCGAAATAGCAATCTGATCTTCGAAAGAAATATCTTTTCCATATTCAAAAGGCATATCAAACTCTTCGATATCAAAACTTAACAGTACCATTTTATTTTTGCTGAATATTGGTTGAACGGATAATGTAATTTGGTCGGTTTTTAGACTGCATAAACATTTTACCTACATAAATGCCTATAATGCCCAAGATAATGAGTTGTAACCCTCCAAAAAAAACAATGGTCATAATTACTGATGCCCAACCAGAAACTTCTACATGGTTTACAAAGGCGTAAATAATGTAAGGGATGTACAGTACAGAGGCAAAAGACAAAGTGAAACCAAGATAAACTGCCGAATACAACGGTTTTATACTGAAAGAGGTAACGCCGTGCAAGGCCAGCCTCAGCATTTTTTTAAATGTATATTTGCTGTTTCCCGAAAAACGTGCTGCCGGGTTGTAGCGAATGGCAAACTGCTTAAAGCCAAGCCACTTTACCAAACCACGCAAAAAGGGCTCATTTTCATGAAAATTCCTGAAAACACTAACAACTTTTTGATCAAGTAAACGGAAATCGGCAGCGCCAGCTTCGAGGTCGATATCCGATAGCCAGTTTAAGGTTTTATAAAATAAGTTTGATGAGCTTCTTTTTCCTTTTGATAAATTCTTATCCTCTTCCCTGATGGTGTACACCACTTCGAAACCTTCCTGCCATTTTTGTAACATTTCCGGAATCAGCTCTGGAGGATGTTGCATATCACAATCCATAGAAATTACACAATCGCCAAAAGCGTGGTCCATACCCGCTTTAACCGCCAGTTGGTGGCCAAAATTTTTAGAGAACTCGAGGAAAAATATATTTTCTGCTGTTGAAGCATAATCCTTTATTTTTTCGAGCGTATGATCGGAACTTCCATCATCAACCAGGATAATTTCATAACCATAATCGATGGTCGAAAAAACTTTTTTAATACTTTCGGCTATTACAAAAATATTATCGGCTTCGTTGTAAGCAGGGATTACTATAGAAACTAATTTACTCATTATCGGCAATCAGATAAGACTCAAAATCTTCTTTCATCATTTGATAAATTATAGTTAGCCAAATGATAACGCAAGGTAGGGCTTTAAGCGAATATAGACGAATAAATTCTTTAACCGGTCTGGGAAAAATATCGGTTGGCGATAGGCTGGTTAATACAAATGCAAAAACAAACAACGCTATTATCCACCCTTTTTTTGGGTTTTGCTGCACCATAAACCAAATGGCAACACCTGCAAAAGCTATAATATAGGTTGGCGATTCGGAACCGCTGCTAAATATCACCGTAAAAATAAGTGTTGATGCCAGTAACATTAACCTAAAGCCGAGGTATTTATATTGCCTAATCCGTAGATAAGGTAACCCAAATAATATAACACCAACCAATAAAAAGGGGGTATTCGGAATGTTTATATTACCTGTTGTCCGCCTTACTATGCCCATCAAAGAAATATCTTGAAAGGAGGTTAATGATGCATTTAAATCATTTTTATGCGCAAGGGAATAATACCAATCGCTGTATGATTGGATTACAAAGGCCGGCGACGAAATAGCCATTGGCAAGGCAAATAGTACCGCAAAGGCAATAAAACAACCAACGATGAATTTTAATTTATTCTTGCTAAAAAAGAAAAATGCCAGTCCAACAATTCCATATAATTTAACCAAAGTACCAAAAGCAATAAAAAAGGCAGACTGTATTTCTTTCTTTTTAAGGAGATAAGAAAAACTGAGTAAAATAATTCCAGTTAAGGCAATATTAAACTGAAAACTAAAGAGTGCAGTTAAAGCTTCGTGTGCACAGATCCATGCAATGATAGTACGTTTGTTTAACGATATAGGAAGACTATAAATTCCCCAAAGCAAAATCAATACATTGGCCACATTCCAAAGCACTGCGCCCAAACCATCGGGTAGCAATGCAAAAGGAGCGATAAGGACGGAAAATAAAGGCCCGTAATGGTTGCTGTCTAAATATTCTGGATAGTTATTGTATAAATTTTGCAGATCTACCGTGTGCCAATATACGTATTTGAAAATCAGGTAGTTGTTGTAAGTATGATGGTGGTACTGTTTATAACCTGCAACAATAGCTAAGAGAAGATAAATGGCAATTACGCACTCCTTTTTTAATAGAAATGAGAATAGTTTGTTAAGATTAGCGTTTTTTGAATTGTTCATTATGATTTAGCGCCGCAATATAACTATTTTAACAGTCTGCATAATCATCTATTCTTTTAACGATTCTCTTAGAAAAATACAAAAGCGCATGCTTTAGCTTTTAACTTGTCTAACTTTTTGGGCTTCAGTTCCAGTTTTTATCGTGGCTTTAAAGTCTAATTTCAATCATTTATTATCTCTTATCTGTACTCCAGCGGTTAAAGTAGTTCAGTATTGCTTGATTTGTTTGCGAACTGTTACATCTGCGCAATGTTGTGGGCAAAATTGCATTATTTTAAGGCAGAACAGCTGTTTTTAAGAAATCTATTGTCGAATTACATCCTTATTGCCAGAAATAATCAGATTTTTTTGTAGTCTTGCCAAAAATTATAGATTCTGACAGAAATATAATTTGCACCGATGTAGGTTCGCAGTTAATTTTTAACACAGTGCGAGTTTTTTTAAATTAGCGTTATTTAATAAATGAGGCCTTTTTGCATTATAAAAATACTTCGTTAACCAAGAAAACCTGCTTTGAAAGTATTATATTAGTATATGCAAAATAAGGAATTGGGAGAGGCACGAGATTTAATGCTCAAAATAGCTGTTGGCGATCAACAGGCCTTTCGATTGATCTTTGATGCTTATAAAAATAAAGTTTTTTCGTATGCCAACAGGTACCAAACTAAATTAAAGGGTTTTATCCACTACTTTTTATATTGATGCCAGAGCTCCACGATTTTCGGCTTTATGCAGCTCTTTGCTTCTAATCCTACTTAAAGTTTCTAATCTCATTCCTAAATAACTTGCCAAATAGCGGAGCGGTATTTTGTTTAAGTCTACTTTTCTGCTCGCTGCCAGCTTTTGGTACCGCCGCAATGCATTGGGTATTCTGGCCAGTATCGATCTTTCTGATGCAGCATAATAGTGTAGCGCCAGCAGTTTTCGCCCGATAATATTGGCCTCTTCGAAATGAGAATATGCATAGTCGATTAGCGTATAAGGAATACGGATCAGCTCGCAATCTTCTAACGCCTGTAAATATTCTATAGAGTGATTGGATTGTAAATCAGGGTGGCGAATGGCCCCTACAATATTATTTCCAAAGCAAAACCAGGTGGTAATATCTTTGGCGTCGTCTTTTATGAAGCCACGAACAATGCCACTTTTTACAAAGTAAAGTGATGCATTACTATCAACAGGGGAAACAATATGTTTATTCTTTCTGATTGTAACTAATGAGCAATGTTTTTCGTATTGTGCAATAAGGTTATCGGATAGCTCATGGTATTGTTCCATATACTGGATAAGTGGCCGTACAAAAGAACTGTTGTTGTTAGAATTGAGCATAACATGATAAAGTTTTAGTTTCAAAAGTGATCTTTTTTGATAAAGAATCATCTAACAATTATAATATACAAAATAATCTGGAAGTTGTATTTAAATTATTAAAAGATTCTTCATTGCATGCAGAATGATAAGTATTATCTCTAGTTATCATCCTGGTCGCTTAGAGATCTTTCGTTGACCATCATTTTAAAGCTATCGTCTCGCTAAGACTTTAGTTCTTGCCATGGAAACTTGAAACACATAATTACATGATGAGGGCTTAACGAGACGCTAAGACCAAAGTTTAGTCGGGGTAATGAGTGGATTAATTTTTCCCAAATGAAAAAAACCTTTCCAAAATGGAAAGGTTTTTTTTTGCTTCATTTTTATTTATGTAAAATTATTTGTTTAACTTGTTGTTTATCAGGTATTTGTTTGTGTGATGTCTTTTGTGGTATAAGAGTTGGCAATTGGCCTGTAAAATCATTACAATCATGACAATATTACTTTTTTTAATTCTCGTTCTGCTCTGCTGGGCTACTTACAAATCAATCGACTGGTTCGAAAAAATCTAACATTATGATCGCATTATTTATTATCGCCATCGCCGTATTTATCTATATGATCTACGTGCTGATCAAACCCGAAAAATTTTAATCTTTTCTCCTTACGGAACGCAATTAACAAATCAAAAAATGAACACCGAATTAATAGGCATTATCGCCACCTTCCTGCTCACCCTGGTCATCGCAATACCATTGGGTAAATACCTGGCTAAGGTTTTTGCGGGAGAAAAAGTCTGGACAGATTTTTTAAAACCTTTGGAAACTGGTATTTACAAGCTTTCCGGAATCAATATTAAAGAGCAGATGAACTGGAAACAGCAGTTAAAAGCACTGCTTACCATTAATATACTATGGTTATTTTATGGTTTTTTTGTACTTATTTTTCAGAATAAGCTTCCATTCAATCCAGATGGAAATCCTGGGATGACACCAGATCTTGCTTTTAACACCGTTATCAGTTTTGTTGCCAACTGTAATTTGCAACATTATTCCGGTGAAAGTGGCGTAAGTTATCTTACCCAGCAATATGTGCTTATGTTTCTTCAGTTTGTGAGTGCAGCTACAGGTATTGCAGCTGCGGTAGTCCTTTTTAAAGCTTTTAGAGATAAAACAACAACTGAACTTGGTAATTTCTGGGAATTTTTTGTAAAATCTATCACCCGTTTATTGTTGCCATTATCTTTTGTGATGGCCTTGATCTTGACTTTTAACGGTACGCCTGCAAGTTATGAGGGAAAAGATAAATTTATCTCCCTACAAGGAGACACGGTTAATGTTTCGAGGGGACCAGCAGCCCAAATGATTGCTATTAAACATTTGGGCACAAATGGCGGAGGTTATTTTGGTGCCAATTCAGCACACCCTTTTGAAAACCCAAGCTACTTTACCAATATGGTTGAAATGATTGCACAAACCATTATTCCTTTAGCGATGATCATTGCCTTTGGTTATTTCATCCGCAGAAAAAAACTAGCCTGGACCATTTTTGGGGTAATGACCATTGGTTTGTTCATGCTACTACTACCCACTTTAAGTTCAGAATTAGGTGGAAATCCGGCCCTGGCCAAAATGGGTATCGCTCAAACTACCGGAGCTATGGAAGGCAAAGAAGTGCGTTTTGGTCCGGCAGCTACCGCTTATTGGAGTACATTGACCACCGTAATTTCTACCGGATCGGTAAACGGTATGCACGATAGTACCATGCCTTTAACTGGATTATGGCAATTGTTGGCCATGATGATCAATTCATTCTACGGGGGCTGTGGTGTTGGTTTATTGAATTATTTCATTTACCTGATTGTTGCCGTATTTATTTCAGGCTTGATGGTTGGTAGAACGCCGGAGTTTCTTGGGCATAAAGTAGAAGCCAGAGAGATTAAAATTGCGGCCATTATCACTTTGTTGAGTCCATTTTTGATCCTGGCAGGAACTGCAATTGCAAGTTACATCTTCACTAATCATGGCAATGCTGCATGGGCTGTTCAGCCTAAGAGCTGGCTTAATAACCCTGGTTTCCATGGGTTTTCAGAAATGTTGTACGAAATGACTTCATCAAATGCCAACAATGGCTCAGGCTTTGAAGGATTAGGCGATAACAATATCTTTTGGAATCTATCTACGGGGATTGTAATTTTCTTAGGCCGTTTCTTGCCGATTATTGGCCCGGTTGCCATCGCTGGATTATTAGGCGCTAAAAAATTTATACCTGAATCAGCCGGTACGCTTAAAACGGATACCAAAACCTTTGCACTAATGACTTTTGCGGTGATCATCGTGTTAAATGCACTTTCTTATTTCCCCGCCCTAGCTTTAGGCCCGTTGGCAGAATATTTTACTATGCTTAAATAATAAGAATTGTCACCAATAAACTTAGGATGACAAACCATACCATAATCTGTGAAATCGATTAAATCTGAGAAATCACATAATAAATAAAAAAATGAAACCCAATAATAAATTGTTCGAACCTGCCTTGGTGCAGACCGCACTAAAAGAATCTTTCATCAAGCTTGATCCAAGGGTAATGGTACGAAACCCGGTGATGTTTACCGTAGAAATCGGAACGCTGGTAATGGCTTATGTTACCATATACTCTTTCAGCCATAACGGGCAGGGATCGCCTTTATACAATTTCTTTATCTTTTTAGTTTTATTGCTTACCGTACTGTTTGCAAACTTTGCCGAAGCCATTGCCGAAGCAAGGGGTAAAGCACAAGCCGATAGCCTTCGTAAAACAAGAGAAGAAACACCAGCTAAAGTGCTTTTAGCAAACGGAACCATCGAGATCCGTTCATCAAACCAGTTAAAAAAAGGTGATGTGTTTATTTGTGAAACTGGCGATACCATTCCTACTGATGGAGAGATTATTGAAGGTATTGCGACTATCGACGAATCGGCCATTACAGGTGAGTCTGCCCCTGTAATCCGTGAATCAGGAGGTGATAAATCTTCGGTAACCGGAGGTACAAAAGTTTTATCAGATGAGATTAAAGTTCAGGTGAGTACTGCTCCCGGAGAAAGTTTTTTAGATAAAATGATTGCTTTGGTTGAAGGTGCATCACGTCAGAAAACACCAAATGAAATTGCTTTAACCATTTTATTGGCCAGTTTTACTTTGGTATTCATCATTGTATGCGTAACCTTGAAACCTTTTGCCGATTATGCCAATACACCGATAACCATTGCGGCATTGATTTCCCTTTTTGTCTGTCTGATTCCAACAACCATCGGCGGACTTTTATCTGCCATTGGTATAGCCGGAATGGACAGGGCATTAAGAGCCAATGTAATTACCAAATCGGGTAAAGCGGTAGAAACTGCAGGCGATATTGATGTGTTGCTATTAGACAAGACCGGAACCATCACCATTGGTAACCGTAAAGCCACCAATTTTTATCCAACTACAGGGCTAAACATTAAAGCTTTTACCGATGCCTGCGTACTAAGCTCGTTGGCAGATGAAACCCCAGAAGGAAAATCGATTGTTGAACTGGCTGCTGAGCAGGGTATCAAATCTTCCGGAACACCAGAAGGATCTACATTCATCAAATTTACCGCCGAAACCCGCTCAAGTGGCTTAGATACAGCCGACGGGAGAAGGATTAGAAAGGGTGCTTTCGATTCGATCAGGAATATAGTTGAAAAAGCTGGAAATATTTTCCCTTCCGACATTGAAAATCATGTGAAAACTATTGCTACCAATGGAGGAACGCCACTTGTGGTGTCTGAAAATGAAAAAGCTCTTGGCGTAATTGAGTTACAGGATATTATTAAACCTGGCATCAGCGAACGTTTCGAACGCTTGAGGAAAATGGGTGTGAAAACAGTAATGGTTACTGGTGATAATCCATTGACTGCTAAATACATCGCAGAAAAAGCTGGTGTTGATGATTTTATTGCAGAGGCTAAACCTGAAGATAAAATGAACTACATCAAAGATGAGCAAACAATGGGTAAACTGGTAGCAATGATGGGCGATGGTACCAATGATGCCCCAGCTTTGGCCCAGGCCGACGTGGGTGTAGCTATGAACAGTGGAACACAGGCTGCAAAAGAGGCAGGTAATATGGTTGATTTGGATAACGACCCAACCAAATTGATCGAGATTGTGGAAATTGGTAAACAATTGCTGATTACCCGTGGTACACTCACTACTTTTTCCATCGCAAATGATGTGGCCAAGTATTTTGCCATTGTTCCGGCTTTGTTTATTGCGTCTATACCAGCTTTGCAAAGCTTGAACATTATGGGCTTGCATTCGCCAGAATCAGCTATTATGTCGGCTGTTATTTTTAATGCCATTATTATTCCAATCCTGATTCCGCTAGCATTAAAAGGGGTTGCCTATAAACCTATCGGTGCAACTGCTTTATTACGTAGAAACCTATTTATATATGGTATTGGTGGTGTAGTAGCCCCGTTTATAGGCATTAAAATAATCGATTTATTGGTCGGTTTATTTGTATAAAATTTTCGTCATTCCCGCGTAGGCGGGAATCGTAATGCAGGCGCTTTAAGATTCCCAATCAAGTTGGGAATGACGAATCGAATAAGAATTTAAAAAAATATTATGAAAAAGTACATTATTCAATCTATCCGCTTAACCCTAGTCCTATTGGTACTGTTATGCGTAGTATATCCTATCAGTGTAGCCCTTATCGGTAAAATGTCTAAAGGGCACGGTGGAGGAGAAAAAATCACCAAAAACGGTAAAACCGTAGGGTATGCATTATTGGGTCAGTCGTTTACCAAACCTCAATATTTCTGGGGAAGACCATCAGCTGTGGCCTACAATGCAGCAGGTTCTGCAGGTTCTAACAAGGGACCATCTAATCCCGATTATTTAAAAGAAGTGCAGTCGCGTATCGATACCTTATTGAAATATAATCCGGGCATTAAAAAATCAGATATCCCTGCCGATATGGTTACCGCATCAGGAAGCGGACTTGATCCAAATATTTCGGAACAAGGTGCCGCCATTCAGATCCAGAGAGTTGCCGCTGCCCGTAAAATCGATGTTAAAAAAGTGAAAGAACTTGTAGCTATGAATACCCTGAAACCATTTATGGGTGTTTTTGGTCCTTCATCGGTAAATGTGCTAAAATTAAATCTTGCCCTTGATGAGCTTAATTAACAGAATCGTCATTGCGAGAAAGCTTTTTCAGCCGACGAAGAAATCTTTATCGCACTGGTCGCTAGCATGAAAGATTGCTTCGTCGTTCCTCTTCGCAATGACGACATTTCTTAGGTATCTGTTATCCTGAACTTATCGAAAGACAAAAAGTTGTTCTTTTTAATGATTAAAAGGTCTTCTACAAACTCAGATTGACAACAATTTAAGTAAACAATTTCCCAAACAATAACAATGGTAACGTTTTAAGGTCTGGTGTCAACAAGCCAGGGCCTTAGGCTTTGCCCAATACGAAACAATCAGATAAAATGAAAAAAATACTGTTACTTGCTGCTACACTTACAACAGGATTCTTTGCTAAAGCACAAGAAGAACCAAAAATTAAAGTAAGCGGTTATCTTGAAGCCTATTACGGATACGATTTTAATAAATCTGCAGACCATAACCGCCCAGGCTTTATTTATTCCCACAACCGCGCAAACGAAGTAAACCTGAACCTTGGTTTTATCAAGGCAGCTTACGATAGTGGAAATATCCGCGCCAACTTAGCGGTAATGGCCGGAACTTATGCCAATGCCAATCTTACTGCTGAGCCAGGAGTTTTGAAAAATATCTTTGAGGCCAATGCAGGTGTGAAATTATCCAAAACAGAAAATCTTTGGATTGATGCCGGAATCTTTTCTTCGCACATCGGTTTCGAAAGTGCGGTTTCGAAAGATTGTTGGGTGCTTACCCGAAATATTTCTTCAGAAAATACACCTTACTATGAATCGGGCGCGAAAATTACTTATGGTACCAAAGATGGTAAATTTACGGCTACCGCATTGTACTTAAACGGATGGCAGCGCATTACCCGCCAGAATGGAAATAATAAACCTGCAGGCGGACTTCAGCTAACCTGGAAACCAACAGACAAGATCACGGTAAACTACAGTAATTATCTTGGAACTGAAGGCGCTGATTCGGTTAGGGTAAACAGGTTTTACCACAACGTTTACGGTATCTTTCAGGTTACTGATAAATTTGGTGTAACCCTTGGATTTGACTATGGAACTCAACAGAAACAAAAAGGCAGTGATGATAAAAACGAGGTGATCTCACCTGTGGCAATACTTCAATATAAATTTGCACCTAAATGGGCTGTTGCCGGAAGATTTGAATATTATGAAGATAAAAACGGGGTTTTTATTGCAACAGGCACGCCACAAGGTTTTAAAACCAAAGGTTATTCCTTAAATCTTGATTATTCGCCAATAGCCAATGCCGTTGTACGGCTAGAAGGAAAAGCCTATGATAGTAAAGATAAAATTTTTGCAAGAGAGGGGGCAGCGGTTAACGCCAATGCTAGCCTAACAGCAAGTATTGCGGTATCGTTTTAATACGCGGTTCGTCATTCCCAACTTAATTGGTAATGACGATTACTCATTAAGATTTGTCACCCTTGAGCTTGTCGAAGAACTAGCCAAAATGTATGGTAAAGCATTTCGACAGGCTCTCCGTAGGAGTCCTTTGGACAACGTGACTAGAATAATTTTAATATTAAAAGAATGCATCCTTATATAGAAATATTGTTCAGTCTGTTTTTAGCAACCTCTGGAATGCTGATGATCAGAAAACTCAGTTCATTAAAAAGGAGAAGAACATCCAACGTAAAGAACAGTTACGCAACAGAAAAACAGATCAAACTGATTTCCAAAAAGATTTCACTTAAATTTACGATGGTTTTATTCGCCCTTATTATGATTGTTGCCATCACCATATTAATAGAAAAAGGAATAATGACTGTTACCTGGTAAAGATCATGGAAGAAGAACAAAAGGAAGAATCGGTTAAACACTTTTTAGATCTGGTTAAAAAATCCAGGCGTGGAAAGCTCAAAATCTATATCGGCATGAGTGCTGGTGTGGGTAAAACTTATCGTATGCTTCAGGAATCGCATGCACTGCTGCGAAATGGCGTAGATATTTGCATCGGTTATGTTGAAACCCACAAAAGAGCAGAAACAGAGGCCCTCGTTGCCGGCCTTCCTGTCATTCCAAGGCGCAAAATTTTCTATCGGGGTAAGGAAATCGAAGAGATGGATCTTAAAGGAATTATAAACCGCCATCCGGAGATTGTTATTGTCGATGAACTTGCCCATACCAATGCTGAAGGCAGCAAAAACACTAAACGCTGGCAGGATGTTTTCGATCTGCTTGAGGCAGGGATCAGCGTAATCTCGGCCGTAAATATCCAGCACCTGGAAAGCATTAATGAAGAAATTGAGCAGATTACGGGTATAGCTGTTACCGAACGCATCCCAGATAAGATACTGGAAATTGCCGACGAGATCGTAAACATCGACCTTACGGCTGACGAATTGGTTACCCGCCTTAAAGAGGGTAAAATTTACGATCAATCTAAAATCGAAAGGGCATTGGGCAATTTTTTTCAGTCAGATAAAATTCTTCAGCTGCGCGAGCTGGCCTTAAAAGAGGTGGTACACCAGGTAGAACGGAAAATCCAGACCGAAATTCCCAAATCGATTAAACTTAGACCCGAACGCTTTTTGGCCTGTATTTCTTCTAATGCCGAAACTGCAGGAGTGGTAATCCGGAAAACAGCAAGACTGGCTTCGTATTACCGATCACCTTGGATCGTGCTGTATGTGCAGAGCGATAGTGAAAGCATGGAACGCATTAAACTGGATAAGCAACGCCATCTGATTAACCATTTTAAACTGGCTACCGAGCTTGGGGCCGAAGTGATCAAAGTGAAAAGTAATGCGATAACCAAAACCATCATTGATATTGCAAACGAAAAAGAAATTACGACCATTTGTATTGGCAAACCCCATCTTAATATTTTTCAGGTTATTATGCGTACTGCGGTTTTTAATGGTTTATTGAAAAATTTAGCAATGAAAGACATCGATCTGGTGATTCTATCTTAAATAAAAATGACTGATCACATCATTCTCGAATAATCAAAACCATATCCCTTTATATTGGGTTGAAATAATAACGTGATATGGAAAAAGGATACTAAACGTTTGATTAATTTTATCGTAAACATTATTTAAAAATCAAAGAATGGATTTACAGTTAAAGAATAAAACAGCTTTTATAAGCGGTTCTACCGCTGGTATAGGATTCGCAATTGCCGAAAGTTTATTAAAAGAAGGTGTAAAAGTAATTATCAATGGCCGGTCGCAAAGCAGCGTAGACGATGCCGTGAAATCGTTGCAAGGTATTGCCGGGAACGAATTTATTTCGGGCATTGCCGCTGATTTTTCGAAGGCAGATGAGGTAAGTAATTTGATTGATAAACTACCAGAGATAGATATACTGATCAATAACGCAGGCATTTTTGAACCTAAAGCTTTTGAAGAGATCAGTGATGAAGATTGGTTTAGGTTTTTCGAAGTCAACGTAATGAGCGGAATCAGGTTATCACGACAGCTATTCCCTAAGATGTTAAAGAAAAATTGGGGTAGGATTATTTTTATCTCCAGCGAATCGGCTGTGTTTATCCCGGATGAAATGATCCACTATGGTATGACTAAAACGGCACAACTGGCGGTTAGCCGTGGCTTGGCAGAATTAACTCAAGGTACCGAGGTAACTGTCAATTCAATTTTGCCCGGCCCTACAAAATCAAAAGGGGTTGGCGGTTTTATTGAAGATTTAGCCAAAAATGGAAATATTACCATTGCTGAGGTAGAGGCCGATTTCTTTAAGAACATGCGGCCTACTTCATTATTGCAACGCTTTCTTGATGTGAGTGAAATTGCAAATGCAGTTACTTTTTATGTAAGTCCGTTAGCCTCGGGAACCAATGGGGCTGCCATTAGGGTAGAAGGCGGTTTAGTGAGATCGATATTGTAGTATGTTATAGCTGATTTGGGAGCCTATAGGTACGCTAATGAACTTTTAATTTTTAGACGCTAAAAAAGACTTCTAATAATAATGATGTGCAAAAAATATATTTTTTTGCTGCACATAGGGGTAAGTGTTGTATTTGTTGTCTCATTTTAAAATTAGACAGAAATGATTACAACTTCAACAAAAATTAAAAATAGTTTTGCAACAAACTTCAACTTCAAAAAAGCATCTGGTGTTAAAGCATTGGGTTTAGCGATATTATTAAGCACAGGTTTAAATAGTTTTGCACAGGAAGGTAAAAAGGGGAAAGTAAATATTGGTTTGGTATATCCGGTAAGCACAAACGGAACCCACGCAGCGCTAGATACAAATGTATTTTCTTTAAATGCTTTGGTTGGTGTTTCGGCAGCAGAAAAAGGGCTCTCATTCGCAGGCCTTTCCAATATTGTGCGTAAAAATACAAGCGGTACACAGTTCGCAGGTTTTTCCAATCACATTGGTGGCAAAGCAAGCGGGGCGCAGTTTGCAGGTTTTATCAATACTTACGGTGGTGGAAATGGAGTTGCTATTGCTGGTTTCGCAAATATCTCAAAAGAAAACAGCGGTGTACAGGTAGCCGGTTTTATGAACTGGACTTCGAAAAACGTTTCGATAGTACAGGTTGGAGGTTTTATGAACAAAGCTGCTGATGTAAAAGGATCGCAAATTGCAGGTTTTATCAATGTAGCAAAGAAAGTAAAAGGCGTTCAGCTTGCCGGTTTTATTAACGTGGCCGATAGCAGCGATTATCCGATTGGGATTATCAATATTGTTAAAAACGGTGAGAAAAGTATTGCTTTAACCACCAACCAGAATTTAACTACCATGGCTACATTCAGATCGGGCGGGAAAGTATTATACGGTATTATTGGGGCTGGTTATAACTTCAAAAATAAAGATGAGGTTTATGCTTTCGAAGCAGGTTTAGGTGCTCACTTTTTTCAATCAGAACATTTTAGGTTAAATGCAGAACTTACCGCGGGTTCATTGCAAAACTTTAAACGGGGCAATTATTTCAAATCTACCTTCCAGTTACTGCCATCACTTAGGATAGGCCAAAATTTAGAAATTTTTGCAGGGCCATCGTTCAATTTTGTGTCAACCAATACCGAAGAGGGAAAAAACTTACAGAAACACTATGTAAAAAGCTGGGACAGAAAAGACAATACCTTACATGCCCTGTTTTTAGGTTATACAGGTGGTTTGGCCATTAGTTTTTAGATAGGTGAATGATTGAATGACTGAGTTTTGGATGATTGAATTTTAAGTGATCGATTTTAATATTCTCTCATTCAATCCTTCTCCCTCAATCACTAATTCTCTCATTAAATTATTAAAAATATATATTTGACTACAATTAAACCCGTGGAATTAACAGCAGTAGCTTCCGAAATTAGCCATCAATACCATGATGATACCGCATTTGAACATTTGTTCAAAACGCATTACAATGCGCTGCATGCTTATGCTCAGGTGATTTTAAAGGATGAAGATGTTGCTGAGGAAATTGTACAGGGAATGTTCTTGAAGTTTTGGGAAAAAAGGGAAAACCTTAAAATACAATCTATAAAAGCATACCTCTACAAATGTGTTTACAACGATAGTTTAAACTATATTAAACAGGAAAAAACCAAAAGCAAATACCAGGAATTTACGGTACACACCATGAATACAGAACATGAACCTGCCGCTGCAAAAGTTGAGTTTTCAGAGCTACAGCAGCATTTAAGAGATGCCCTGAATCATTTACCCGAGCAATGCCGCACCATTTTCCAAATGAGCAGGTTCGAAGAATTGAAATACCGCGAAATTGCCGATCATTTAGGTCTATCAATCAAAACGGTAGAAAATCAAATGGGAAAGGCTTTAAGGATTTTAAGACTAAAACTTGCCGATTTCCTGGTGTTTATTTTACTCGGATTATGGTATTACAACGATTTTTTTAATTAGAAGAAAGCACATGACTGATGAATTATTGATAAAGGTTCTTCTAAAAGAAAGTACTATAGAAGAAAACGAAAAGGTAGAAAACTGGCTAAATGCTGCTGAGGCCAATAAAAAACATTTCTTGCAGTTAGAAACCATCTGGAACGTAAGCAACACCCTAAAAAACGAAAATAAAAGGGATGAAGAACAGGCATGGGCAAGTTTTAAGACAAGAAGAGCAGATTTAAAACCAGCGGTCAACAATATTAAGCCATTAAATCTTGGTAAGATTTGGCTAAGGATAGCTGCGGTATTGTTTATTGCGGTGGGCGGTTGGGTGGCATATAGTTTATACAGCCGCGGAAATTATACTGAACTCGCGGCTACCAACCAGGTGCGCACCGAAACCTTGCCCGATGGATCGGCCCTTACCTTAAACAAGAATTCTAAAATAAGTTATGCTGCTAACTTTAAAAACAACAGAAAACTGAAATTGGAACAAGGTGATGTATTTTTTGATGTAGCTAAAGATAAAATCCATCCTTTTGTTATCGACATTGAAAAAATCAGTGTAGAAGTGGTAGGTACCTCGTTCAACATTAAGCATATAAAAAAGGATACCGAAATTAACGTAGAAACCGGGATTGTGAAGGTTCGCCTGGCCAACAATGAAATTAAGCTTTATAAGGGCGAAAAGATCTATATCGACGGAAATACCAGCAAACTGGTAAAAGAACAAAGCACCGATCAACTTTATAATTACTACCGTAGCAACATGTTCCAGGCCAATAATATTGCTTTATCCAAACTGGTGATTACCTTGAACGAGGCTTATGGAAGCAACATCACTTTAGATGAAAAGATTAAGGGCTTAACCATTAATACCACTTTAAAAATGGGATCGATAAACCAGAATCTTGAAATTATCTGCCAAACCTTAAATTTACAGTTATCCCGTAACGGCAACAGCATTTTGTTGTCTGCTAAAAAATAATGAAGACAAAACTGATTATCTTATTGCTCTTTATTTCGGGCTATTGTAGCGCACAGGTTACCACCGTTGATTATAGAAGGAATTTATCAAAAGGAGTAAGTTTAAATGTTAAGCAGGAACGGATTGGCAATGTTTTGCAGATGATAAGCAAAGCTGGCGGATTCTATTTTTCTTACAACGGAGTATTATTCCGACAGGATAGCCTGGTTAGCCTGAATGTGAAAAATGTTCCGGTGCGCGAGGTTTTAGATCAGCTATTTGATGGTAAGGTAGATTATAAAGAAAATGCCGAATACATTATTCTTCGTTATGCCGTAAATCATTTAACAATAGAAGCAGAGCACATTGCTAATGGCGACAATGAATATGCAATAAGCGGTTATGTAGTTGATACCAGAACCGGAAATAAAGTTAAACAGGCCAGTGTTTACGAAAAAAAACTGCTTCAGGCTGCGCTTACAGATAACAATGGTCATTTTACCTTGCGTTTTAGGGGCGAGCACAGTGGCGTAATTTTAACGGCAAGTAAAGAAACCTATCGCGATACAGCCCTGGTTTTTTTGGCTGACATCAATATAAAGCCCGGGAAATACGAAGATCCAGATAAGGAGAAGGGCGCATTTTTTACCAACACTTTTGGAGGACGAGGGATATGGCGTTTTTTGCTCTCCTCAAAGCAACGTATCCAGAATCTGAATATTCCTAATTTTTTGGCACAGACACCTTTTCAGGCATCGTTTACCCCTGGCTTAAGCTCGCATGGCAGCATGAGTTCGAGTGTAGTAAACAAGGTATCTTTAAATATACTTGGTGGTTATACTGCCGGAACAAATGGCTTTGAAATAGCGGGGGCGTTTAATTTAACCAAAGGCGATATTAAAAAGATTCAGGTAGCAGGTTTATTCAATGTAGTGGGCGGATCAGTAAAAGGCACTCAATTTTCGGGTGCCTACAACGATGTAAATAGGAATGTAGATGGTTTACAGGTGTCCGGTTTGTTGAACAGGGTAGAAAATAAGGTAAGGGGAGTACAATTGGCGGGGGTTGGTAACCTCTCGGGCAAAGATGTTAAAGGAGCGCAGGTAGCCGGACTGATTAATGTGAGCAAAAATACCACAGGAGTTCAGCTGGCAGGTGTATTGAATAAAACATCGGGCCGTTTAAAGGGTATGCAGCTTGCCGGATTGGTTAACCATGCTCAAAATATGGACGGTTTTCAACTTGGCGTGGTAAATCTGGCCGATTCATCATCAGGCATCAGTATTGGGTTGATCAACCTATCCAATAATGGCTACCGCAAAATAATGGTCTATAGCAATGAGGTAATCAATACCAACATCGCCTTTAAAACCGGAAATGCCAAATTATACACCTTATTAATTGCAGGTAAAAATTTTTCTGATACTGCCCATGCATTTACTTTTGGATTAGGCCTTGGTCATGATTTTATATTAAACAAACGCTTCTCCATCGCCGCCGAAGGAACGATCCAATCTATATATCTCGGCAATTTTGAAGAAGCAAACAACCTGTACAGGATACAGAGCTACTTACAGGTTAACGCTTTATCCCGTCTTACTTTTTTTGCCGGACCTGCTTACTCATATTATGTAAGGAGAGGAGTAGTTCCTAGTGAAAATTATAAAAAGGAATTAGCTCCTGCCTGGCAGCACAGCTTTAAAAACGGTGCCCAGGGTTGGTTAGGCTGGAACTTTGGTTTTATGTTTTCTCTATAGATCGTTTATTTTACCGATTTATGGCTTCAATTAATTAAATGGCTATATTTGATTACCAATTCTATGCTTATGTTATTATTCGCTGTTCCATTATATTTTATTGCGTTTTTTGGCTGGATCGCTTATACTGCCTTGATTAAGAAAAATTTGAAACAAAATATGCCAATGTTTTATTTTGGAGGTGTATTTAGCTTGATCTGGATTATGATTATAACGATTGTCTATATTTAAATACACCAATCATTATAAAAAGGATTGGACTCCTGCTTTCGTCATTATTTTAGAGAAATCTATTATCCAGATAAAGATGGAGAGCTGTCGCCTCAAACTGAATGAAAATTGTTTTCAAAGGTTTTTATAAAAGATAAAATCACCACTGCCATAAGGTTGTCACTATACCCTGCTAAATTTGCTACATAGTTTGAATAATTTATGTACAATCTGTTCGGGAAAATTATTTTATGGATTGCGAAATAGTGGAAAACAAAGTAAAGAATATAGAAACTTTTTGCCCCACCAACATCAAAGAATGGCGGGATTGGTTAGCCACCCATAATGAGTTTAGATCATCTGTTTGGCTTGTTTATGGCAAAAAGGGCTCTGGTTTGCCAAGCCTTACCTGGAGTGAAGCTGTAGATGAAGCTCTTTGTTTTGGCTGGATAGACAGTATAAAAAAGCCCATCGATAGTGAGCGGTTTATGCAGTTTTTTTGTAAACGGAAACCCAATAGCGTTTGGTCGAAAATCAATAAAGAAAAGGTAAAGCATCTGTTGGCACAAGACCTTATCGTAAAAGCAGGTTTAGAAACCATTAAAAGGGCAAAACAAAATGGGGCATGGATAGCTTTAGATACAGTAGAAACACTTAAAATACCTAAAGATTTAGCCTTAGCATTTAAAAACAGTAAAGACGCAAAGATTTTTTTTCTTGGCCTAAGTAAATCGGCTAAGAAAGCCATTCTGCAATGGATTGTAATGGCAAAAAAAGCAGAAACCCGGCAAAACAGAATTCTTGAACTCGTAAAATCTTCATCAGAAAACGTATTGCCAAAGCAATTTCTCCGCTAATGGGCAAGCCATCTAAATGAACTGTTTAGTTAAATACCTACATTTTTAAAATGGATATTACCAAAAGATTTGACCGGATACTACAGATATTTTTTTTATTGCAATCTAAATCTGTAGTCACTGCAGCAGAATTACAAAAGCGGTTCGAAATCAGTTTAAGGACAATTTACAGGGACTTAAAAGCCCTTGAGATTGCCGGTATTCCGATCGTAAATGAATCGGGATCTGGCTATTCGATTATGGAAGGTTTTAGGCTTCAGCCATCGAGGTTTAGCCAGGAAGAAATTCTCAGTTTAATGGTTGCAGAAAAAGTGATGCAGAAACATGAAACCGAGTTTATTAAAAAACATTTTGAGGTGGCACTTATCAAAATAAAAAGTTCTTTTCAGGTGAATCAAAAAAGAGATTTCCTGCATTTAGAAGATACAATACACCTTAAAAACGATTTTAAATCTAATGATTACCTGCCTAACATTATCGATGTTTTACTCAACAGTACCTTAAGGAAAAAAATAACCCATATCGATTACCTCAAAGGCGGTGATATTCATACGGTCGGAAGATCAGTAGAACCCATCGGTGTATTTTACGAACACAGCCTTTGGTATCTTTTAGCCTATTGCCATTTAAGGAAAGATTACCGCAATTTTAGGTTAGACAGGATTAAAAAAGTTTTAGTGCTTGAAGAGAACTTCACCATTACTCATCCACCAATTAACGAATTCAGAGATAAAGGCCTATCCGAAAATATAATGAAAATCGAAATCAGGGTAGACCGGAAGTATGCACATTTTCTATATTGGGAACGACAGATTTTCGGATTTACAGGCGAAGAAATTTCAGATGATTTTGTGATCATGTATTTCGACTGTTCCCTTTCTGTTGTTTCTTTTGTCCGCTGGTTTCTTAAATTTGTTGATGTTGCTGAAATTATAGAACCGGCTCATTTAAACAACGAGCTGATTGAAATAATGGAATCTGGTTTGAAGAGAATAAAAAACAAAAGCGCTTAATAAAGCGCTTTTGTTTTTAATAACGGTCCCAGAAAAATGGAGGCTCAATGCCTAATGCCCTTAAATATACAAAGCCTTGCCCGCGGTGGTGTATTTCGTTATCAATGAAATACAAAAGGTGGCTAATGATCGAAAACTCGTATTGCCCGAATAGTTTAATTGTTTCGTGAAGTTGATCTTCAGAGATCTGGTTAAAGTATTCTACAATTTTTGGTGTATCCTCATCCCATTTTGTTAGTAGCTCTTCTTTGCTATTAAGCGGAAGATCATGACTAAAAGGAGCTGTTTCTCTGGTGACCATTTCTTTTAAACCAGGAACATTAATCGATAACAACTCTTTAATTAATGAAGAAAAAGGCCTCATTCCACCGACCGAAAATTCGAATAATTCTTTCTCGGGAAATTTTTCAATGGTTTTTCTGGTTAGTTTTCTGTGGCCTAACCAATGCTGTAGTAATTCGCTTTTAGTAATCATAGTTGTTGACATCTTGTTATATTAATTTAATAGAACAAAACTAAGACTGGCCTATGACAGCTGTTTGTCAGTCGAAAAACAGCATATTGTTTTTTGTTAAAATTTCTGTTTATTCTTTAGAATCTGATAAGCAGGACTAATCTTTAAAAATCATAAAATTTGCAGTTTTTAAAGAGGCCACAAGTTCATTTACTTGTCTTGTAATACGGTAGCAGATAAATCTTGTGTTTGGTTGATATGCTTCCGGTACATATTGCCCCAGTCAGACATCGCATCCAGCATCGGTTTCATGGTACGGCCCAAATCGGTTAGGCGATATTCTACCCTTGGCGGTACCTCTGGAAAAACAACGCGGGTAATAATCTGGTCTTTCTCCAGTTCTCTTAACTGCGCTACCAACATCCGCTCTGATATACCGATAATGTCTTTTTTAAGCTCGCCATAGCGCATGGTGCCATAAGAAAGGCGACACAATATGGCGGGTTTCCACCTTCCGCCGATTACCGCCAGCGATGAGGACATGCCACAGCTGTCGATCATCATTTTTTCGTTCAAAGCGTTGGTTGATGTTTCTTTCCTCATTTCTTACTTTTTTGTTAGTACCTAACAATTCGTTGCTTACCTGCAAATGTAAAGTATCTCTTTTACTTTAGCATAAAATTTAAAAAATACAGATGAAAAAATTAACAGATAAAATTGCCCTGGTTACTGGAGGAAGTCGGGGCATAGGTGCGGCGATTGTAAAAAGATTAGCTGCCGAAGGTGCAAAAGTAGTATTTACTTATGCCTATTCACCAGAAAAAGCTTCGGCTGTAGTGGCCGAGGTTGAAGCTGCGGGTGGGCTCGCTGTGGCATTAAAAGCAAGTAGTACAGTACCAGCTGAAGTAACTGGCGCAGTGGCTAAAACAATTGCCGATTTTGGCCACATAGATATCCTGATCAATAATGCCGGTATTTACATTGGAAAAGCCTTTGAAGAGCATACCCTTGAGGATTATAATGAAATTATGGCCGTTAATGTCCAGGCAGTTTTTGTGGCGGCTTTGGCTGCGGTAAAAGGCATGCCTGAAGGTGGTAGGATCATTACCATCGGCAGTAACATGGGCGATAATGCGGTTGGTCCAGAAACCACTTTGTATACCATGAGTAAATCGGCACTTCAGGGTTTTACACGTGGTTTGGCACGCGATCTTGGTGCCCGTAAAATTACAGTAAACCTGATTCAGCCCGGACCAATCAATACCGATATGAATCCCGCAGATGCACCATTGGCTGATTTCTTAAGAACCCGTATGGCATTGCCAGATTATGGTACTGTAGAAGATATTGCATCATTTGTAAGCTTTATTGCAAGTGAAGAAGCCAGGTACATCACCGGGTCGTTTTTAACAATCGATGGCGGATTGAATGCTTAAGGCGATTGCTGATAAAATCAGGTTTTGGTCGGGAGGGCAATTCCCGATCAAAATATTGTGAAAAATAGGTGAGACTAAATCATCTTACTATTAACTGCACGTGAAAGTGCCTCTACCATATTACTCACCTCCAATCGTTCAAAAATCCGTCGCCTATAATACTTTACGGTATCAGGTGCAACAAATATTTTTTCGGCAATTTGGTTAATGGTTAAGCCTTGTGCATGCAGCTGCAATATTTCGATTTCCCTCTTGCTGAGTTTTGGTTTCTCTGATTTATGCCAGATTTTACTTTCGATATTTAACGCCCACAGCTCATCGGTACCCTGTTTGTAAATATAGATATTGCCGGCCTGCTGATGGTGCGAGATGGAAACAATGCACATCGCTTTCCACATTTTACCTTCGCCAGTTAAAAACAAGGGCGTAAGTTTATGGTTAATCAGCGTGGGTTTACCTTCCTGGTTAATCAGATGAAAATCGTAAGTAATGCTATAGTGTTTTTTTTCTCCATCAGGTAGTTTGGCGAAAAAATCGAACCCGGCTTCGTTAATCAGACTCAATAATGCAAGATCCTTTTCAGGTACATTTTTAAAATAAAATTCATAGCCTAAATCCAAAACTTCGTTAGGCGAATAACCACATAAAAATAAAGGGTTTTCTGAAACATACTCAAACGCCATTTTTTCGTAATCGATCACATATACGCTTTCGTAGGTTAAGCGCGCAAAAGCTTTTATAGCTTCCATGTAATCTTGCTGAAGAAGGTCTTCAGTTGATATTTTTTCAACCTTATTCTTGGTAAGCAAAGTGGAGGTAATGCTGTCTTTCATT
The DNA here is from genome assembly GCF_014692875.1 of Pedobacter riviphilus. Lineage (NCBI taxonomy): Bacteria > Pseudomonadati > Bacteroidota > Sphingobacteriia > Sphingobacteriales > Sphingobacteriaceae > Pedobacter > Pedobacter riviphilus. The sequence continues at coordinate 41,002 of NZ_CP061171.1, forward strand.
TAGGGGATGGCTTAATAGCAAATTTACACTAAAGTGTAGTCTCTGAAAATATTTTTGTGCCCACTTTTACAGAAAAGATTTGAACGATGAAAAAATGGTCTGAATTAAGCTTGGCAGAATTAAACAAAACCAGAGCGAAGTTAAAGGGAGCCTTAATTGGATTTATCGTATTTGGAGTGCTTATTTCTTTAACCTTGTTTTTGCTCAAGGCAAAACTAGTGTTATTCATCCCGGCAATGGTGTTGCCCATTACCTGGTTGCCGATCTACAGCTCCTTAAAATCGGTAAACGATGAGATCAGATTACGTAATGCACCAAATGTTAACCAATAAACTTTATGCATACTGATCTAATAAGTTGCAGAAACTGCAGTCATGTTGTAAATGATGATTTTTGTGGACGTTGTGGTCAGCCAGTCCATGTTAAAAGGGTAGATGCGCATTACATCCTACATGAAATCCAACATGTTTTACATTTCGAAAAAGGAATACTCTTTACGGTAAAAGAACTGCTGATCAGGCCTGGTCAGAATATCAGATCATTCATTACTGAGAACCGCAGCCGATTGGTAAAGCCCGTTATATTTATCATCGTTAGCTCGTTAATTTATACGTTAATTAGTCATTTCTTTCATATTGAAGAAGGTTACGTTGAATTTACCGAGGTAAAAAAAACAAGCATCGGTTTAATTTTCGATTGGGTACAGGGGCATTATGGTTATGCCAATATTTTAATGGGTGTTTGCATTTCCTTGTGGTTAAAACTATTTTTTAAAAAATACAGCTACAACTTCTTCGAAATATTAATCCTGCTGTGCTTTGTGATGGGGATTGGCATGTTAATCATTTCTGTTTTTGCCATTGTCGAGGGGCTTACCAAAATCAGTTTGATGGAGGTTTCGAGCATTATAGTGGCAGTCTATAGTACATGGGCTATAGCACAGTTTTTTAACGGGAGAAAAGTGGCAAGCTACTTAAAAGCAATTATTGCTTATGGCCTGGGGATGTTAATGTTTGGCCTTTTGGCAGTGTTTTTAGGAGTTTCGATTGATCTACTGATTAAACATTAAACTTTCGTAAAATCGCTCCAATTTCTAATCATCTAAAACTAACCAATGTTTATTTATCTTCTCGAAGGATCGTCATTGCGAGAAGGCTTTTTCAGCTGACGAAGCAATCTTTACAGCGAGGATCACCTATATGAAAGATTGCTTCGTCGTTCCTCCTCGCAATGACGAATTTCTATAGGAATCTGTCAACGGTAGCGTGGCAAACTTTTAAAGAAACTTGTTTTATGATATAATCTCTTTTTATGTTAACCAAAACCAAGTCGCCATTGCTTTTTGCAATTCGCTAGTCTCTATCAAATCATCTGTAGCCCAGGCTACAATTCCATCAGGCTGGATCAATACTGCACATAGACCCAATTGATTTTTCGCAGTTTTCGAAATATAATCAATCTGATTGTATTCGCTGGCTAACTCTCTGATTGCGGTATTGTGGTTAAAATCAAGCAGTATGCCCTGGCCATTGTGCATCAGTTGGCCAATTTTTGTCTCATCTTCAAACTCAAAGTTAGGAACACTGCAGCCAACCAGCGGATGTTTGCCATCGAGATTAATTTGGGTAGAAACACCCCACACTCTTCCTGCAAAATAGGTAGCACCATCAGTGGTATTGATAAGATCGGTAATAATGGCATGCAAAGCGCGGGCATTGGGTTCGGGTTTCATAATCGCTGCCTGAGCGCGAGACCAATCGAGCACCTGTGCACCAATTGGATGTCGCTCTGTGCCATAACTATCCAATAAACCTTCAGGAGCTTTCCTGTTGATGGTTGCCGCGAGTTTCCAGCCCAGGTTCATGGCATCGCCCAAACCCAGGTTAAGTCCCTGGCCGCCTAAAGGTGCATGAATGTGCGCAGCATCGCCAGCTAAAAGTACACGTCCGTTGCGGTAACTTGTCGCTTGCCTTGCGCGGTCCGTCCAGGTGCTAGCAATATGTAGCGTACTGATGGTAACATTGGTATTTGAAACACGGCGCAGTACCTCTTGCAAATGTTCGCGTGTAACTGGCTTTGCCGAACCATGAAATGCACCACCATCAAAATCCTGTATGGCCAGATAACCTGGCTGCGATTGCATGTACATGCCTGTTGGCGTTACGTTTCGTCCTGGTTTAAGCAGTTCCGGATTGAGGATGTCTACCTTAGCCGTGTAACCAGTAAATTCAGGCTCTGTTCCGGCAAATTCGAAGCCGCCCGTTTTGCGTACTACACTTCGGCTTCCATCGCAACCTACAAGCCATTTACTTTCGAAAGATTGCCCACCCGCCTGTACAGTTACACCTTCGTTATTTTGATGGAAGCTCGTAATGGCAAAACCTCGTTTAATTTCAACGCCCAAGATTGCTGCACGCCGGGAAAGTACCGTTTCCAGCTCCTCCATTTCGGTAATTAAACTGGTAGGTGTAGAACTTGGTAGGCGATATTTCCATTGGGCAGTATCAATATCACCGTCGCGAAATGGAATGCCAGCGAAATGTCCTGCCTGGCGACGTGGCCCTTGCACGGCATTTTGGTGAGGGTTTTTAAGGTGTTTATGAATTTCAAGTTCTTGCAGCAGGCCACGGCGATAAAGTGCTTCAATTGTTGGTGCCGACAAGCCACGGATACCGAAAGGAAGCTGTTTTAAAGGCGAGTGAGCTTCCACTGCTTTTTCGAGTATCAGTACCGAACATTTGGCTAAAGCCAATTCGCAGGCCAGGAACAGGCCTACAGGGCCGGCACCAGAAATAATAACATCGTAAATTGTATGGGTGTGGTTGTTTTTTTTATTTTTAAGTGTTGTGTTCATATCGTATGATTAAAACACAAAATTCAGCAATGTACTTAAGTTAGGCTTGTATAAACGCGACAATCCTCCGTTGGGTTCAGGAGGAGAGATTAAGAAGGTCGTTGCTTAACGCTTGTTTGCCTTTTTTGGCCTTTCGGGCAAATGCCGCAGGAGTAGTGCCGCTGTAACGTTTAAATTCCCTGCTGAGGTGCGGTTGATCGGTATAACCAAACTCATGCGCCAAACTGGTCAGGTTGGCATTCGGATCAAGCCACAATTGGTTACGTACCTGCTCAAAACGCATTAGGCCCGATACATCTTTAACTGTATGGCCTGAAGATCGTTTAAAGTTTCTTTCCAATGTACGCACCGTTACATGGGCTGCTGCCGCTACCTCACTCACAGGTATGGTACCCTTTGCTTCCTGCATGGCAATCCCGGCTTTGAACAACATACTGTTAGCAGCAACCTGCGCTCTTGCCTGTAAGAAATATTGCTTTACCGCTGCTACTGCTTCATCTATTTTCCCATCAAGAATAAATGCATTTAGTTTGGGTTGAAGCTGAGCCATGGGGTGCTCAAATAGATGTAATCCATGCTTGTCGGATGGGAGACCGAGCAAATCGAATACAGTCCACGGAAAGCACCTGATCCCAATGATCTCAAAACGGTTTTTCGTGTAAAAAATAGCAGGCTGATTAAGTAATCCCATCATAAAAGGTGAGGGTAGTGGACGCAATTCTCCACCTGAAGAAATGCTACAGCCGCTGCCAAAGTGAAAAATGATCTCCGCGTAACCATCAGGTACAACTTCAAAGCTCGATAGTTCTGCTCCAGATACTCTCCTGTTGTACCAAAAGCACTTTATCGTATCCTGTAGTTCTTCAGGAGGTTCGAATTCTTGATGATGCATTTTGAATGGCGGCATATTCGGGAGGATTGGATTTAAAAAAAGGCACTTCTTATGAAAAATTTATAGCTTCCGGCACTAGGTTATAGATTTGCTAATGCGTTGTTCTATTTCGAAAATAACTTTAAAACTTGCTCCCTCACCCAGTATTGAGTTTACCTGAACTTTTAAGTTAAGGTAATTCGCTATGCTTTTTACAATGGCAAGTCCTAACCCATAGCCCGCATTTTCGGCATGACCGGTTTTTTTAAAACGATCAAATACATGCGGTATATCTTCTGCTTTAATACCTTGGCCACTATCGCTAACCAGAATAGAATAATAACCTTTTTCAAGATGATCAGAAATCTGTATGCTTCCATTTTCTTTGTTAAACTTAATGGCATTGTTAATTAGGTTATAAAAGAGCTGAAACAAAAGGTCATGATTGATATGGCTTAAACGTTTGTTATGGCTAAGCTCGATGTCGATTTGAATGTTTTTCTCTTCGAGCCTATGGCCTATTTCTTCCACCATTTCATTGAAAAGTGTTTGGGGTTCTATCTCCTCCTGTTTGGAGAACTGTTCATTTTCTATTCTCGAAATGAGTAGGAGCGAACGCGATATTTTCTTTAACCGCTCCAGTGTTTTCATCATGTCAACAACATGTTCCTGTACCGCTTCGGATGCCGATTCCTCAGTAAGCAGATTTTCCATCTTGTTTTGTAATATACTAATGGGCGTCATAAACTCATGCGAGGCGTTGGCCGTAAATTCCCGCTCTTTTTCAAAAGCCTCATTAATCTGGTCCATTAACGAAATGAGCGAATGATCGAGGTATTTAAAGTCTTGTGTACTGGTGTTAATATGGCCATGTTTCTTTTTAAAAGGAAACCGGCTATTAGTTAATCTTAATTTGATAATCTGACCGAGTGGTTTGATTAACTGCCGCGTAAAAATCAGGTCAATGATAATACTTAGGGCAATAAGGATAATGAGCACATATAAGGCAAAGCGTTGGAGCGCATCATTATAAAGGTTAATGCTGGCGGTGGTTTTGCCGATTTCTAAAAGGTAGTTTTTTTTGTTTTTTTGAAAAGTAAAACTCAGTACTCGATAAGCGATGGTATCCTGCTCCACAATACGTTTGGTATCGCGTATGGTATCTAATTTTAGTGTTTGTGCTACCGTTTCGAGTGCAATGTATTCATCTTTCAGCATGGTGTAGCTACCATAACTGTTATCCCCTTCGAAGTAATAATCTATTCCCTTTTTATTGATGTTTTGGAGTACTTTTTTCTGCTGGTTTCTAAGCGAAAAATTGGTGTAGTTAGAAGCAATCTGCCTGATTAAAAAAGGGAGCAACAGGATAAACAGACCTACAATGGCGAGTTTAGATCCCGTAATAAATAAAGTGAGTTTAGTAGATAGTTTCAAATTACTTCTTAATTCTATAACCAACGCCTCTAACGGTTTCTAGCCATTCGGTAGAGGCATAACCATTTAATTTCTTCCTGATATTTTTAATGTGTGCATCAATGTAGTTTGAGTCGTAATCATCATCAACAAAGTTGCCCCAAATATGTTCGCTCAATTGCATCCGGGTAAGCACCCTGTTTTTATGTAGTAAAAGGTAGCTTAAAAGATCAAATTCTTTGCGCGAAAGTTCAATCTGCTCCTCCTCAAAAAATACAAAGCGTTTTTGCAGATCGATGCTAAAATTTCCGAGGGGAATTAACTCTTCGGCCACTTTAAATTTTCGCCTGGCAATGGCCTGCATCCGCGATTGAAGCTCGGGTAAAAAAAAAGGCTTCGCTAAATAATCATCTGCGCCCATGTCTAAGCCGGCCACGCGGTCTTCTAATTTACCTCTGGCGGTAAGAATAATATAGGCTGCATCTGGATTGCTTTTCTTCGCCTTGCTGAGCAGTTCAAAACCATCGCCATCTGGCAGACCTAAATCAATCAGCACATAATCATATTGATTTAACTCTAGCTTATTAAAGCCCTGTTTAAAGCTATGGGCCAGGTCGCATAAGAAGAAAGCTTTTTTAAGAAACTTTTCCATTTCAAAGGCAAGCGTTTTTTCATCTTCTATGATCAGTACCTTCATGTTGATTAAAATTGGTAGTAAACTGCTAAACCAAAGAAAGATTGTTGGTGTTTTACATTTTCTTCTTTTCTGTTTCCAAGTATGGAGAATTGATAACTGGCTTCGGCAAGGAAATTTCCATTACTCCAGTTTAAAGGTAACTTAAAATTGTAAGACAATAGCTTAAACTGATTGACTGTGTTTTCCACTACCTCGCTGGTGTTTCCATTAACTATTCCGGGCGCGGTATCACTTTTTCCCTTTCCATTTCCATTCGAATTTTGCCTTTTGTTTTTTTCGATGATATAGGTTTCATAAAAGTGGGTGGTACCCGCTGTAATCTCGATAGCTGGTGTAATTGAAATGAGATTCTTTTCGTTGAACACCGTTCCCAGTTCAATTTCTTTTGAATTTCCAAAACTGATAAATCCATCGGTTTGCTTTCCAAAGGCCAAATCTAAGCTAAGATCTGTTTTAAACCAAGGCCAGTGGTAGGCGGCCGATGCATTGATGTTATTGTTATTGGATGCCTGGAGCAAAGGAGAATTAGCAGGGAAAAAAGAATGGGTATAGGCTAGTCCGGCAGTAAATTTTTCATTAAACTCATAATCGTAACCTATGCCTAAATCTGTTTCCGAAATGGTTGAGCCATAGTTTAAGAGCTTATAACCACCGCCCGAAAAATATAAACCGCTTGGAAACCGTAAGGTGGCGTTAAAGAGTACATACGGGTATTTTTCAGGGGTAACCTGTCCGTAATAATTAATGTTACTATTGTACATGGCCGCAAGTGTAAGCGTAGCTTTTGTCGAATCTTGCTGCGCTTTTACATTCGATATGACCAAAAACGAGAAGAAAATTAAGAGACGGGTGCGCATATATTTATGGCCTTTTAATCTTAGGTTTAATAATCTTGATGGGTTTTACCTTTACATTGGGCTTTACCGCCATGGGTTTTAGCTGTTTTTTGGCTTTTGGTACTTCTTTGATTTGAAGTGGCTCAGGTTTTTGATTTTCTAGTTGTTTATCTTTTTTTTCTTTATCCTGTTTTTTAATCAGTTCTTCTTGAAGATTTGAAACAGTTAAAGCGGTAGAATCTTGTTGCACGGCAAAAACACCCGATAACGGGGCAATTGCCAGGCAAAAAATAACGGCGAATCGGATCATTTTATAAATATAAAAAAAGTTTACCCCCTAAGAGGTAAACCCTACCTAAAAACCACCATACATGGTGCGCTCACATTTCAAAAGTAGATGGGCAACATGAAATTAAGATGAAAAAAATAAATTTTAAATTTCATGTTGGTTTCATCTTCGGCCATCAACTTTGAAGCGTAAAACTTTAAATAAAATCTACAGTTATGAAAACAAATTTTGTAAATACCATTTTAGCCGTCTTCGTCGTAATCGGGATGACTGCCTTTTATGGATGTAAAAAAAATGAATCAAGCCAGGGAACAACTAAAGTTCAGATTAAAATGACCGATGCTCCAGGTAACTTCGATAAGATCAATTTAAGTGTAAAAGAGATTGTACTGGTATCGGGCGATAAACCTTATGTATTTGCAGCCAGCGCGGGTATATTCGATATTCTTGATTTTAGGATCGGCACCAGTAATCCTGATATTTTGGTTGCTTCAGGTGAAATGCCTTCAGGTGAAATTACCGAAATCAGACTGGTACTTAACGAAACCGGAAATACCATTGTGGTAAATGGTGTTCAGCAGGAACTTAAAACGCCAAGTGCACAAACATCTGGCTGGAAGGTGAAATTAACCGCTAATCCAGAATTGGTTGAAGGCGCTGCTTATACATTACTATTAGACTTTGATGCGGCGAAATCTATCGTAAGCACCGGAAACGGAAAATATTTATTAAAACCAGTGGTACGTGGAATTGCATCGGCCACTACTGGATTAATCTCTGGAACTGTTTTGCCTTTAGCAAGCCATCCTGAAGTATTGGTTATTGCAGGTACAGATACTGTGGGTACCGTTGCAGATCCTTTAACAGGTAAATTTACAGTTGGTGGCTTATCTTCTGGTACCTACTCGGTTAAATTTGCACCGGTTGTTGGTTATAGAGATAGTACCATTACTGCTGTTAAAGTGGCTTTAGGTCAAAATACATCGCTGGGCACGGTTACTTTAAAACAGTAAAACCCCATTATTCATATCTAAATTTAAAACGATGAAAAAGCTATTCTTGCTGTTGTTACTTATGGTAAGCGGCGGCCTTACTTTTAAAGCTCAGGCCCAGGTAAGTGTAAACATAAACATTGGGGCACAACCAGCATGGGGCCCGGTTGGTTACGATTATGTAGATTATTATTATCTGCCCGATATTGAGAGTTATTATTATGTACCTAAGAAACAGTTTATTTATATGGGTGCAGGAGGCTGGGTTTTTACCACCTCTCTTCCGCCAAGATATAGCGGGTACGACTTATATAACGGCTACAAGGTCGTAATTAACGCACGTCAACCTTACCGTTATTTCGAAACCCACAAAGTAAAATATGCGAAATTTAAAGGCAAACATGGGCAATCGGCAATAGGGAAAAGCAAAGGGCAGAAATATTCGCCGGCGAAAGGCAATGGTAATTTTTATAAAGAAAAGCCTTCAAAAGCACAACATTTTAACAAAGGAAACGGAAAAGGCCATGGAAATGGCAAAGGAAAACATTAGTTGTTTGTGTAATAAAGAAAGAAACCCTCCAAATTTGGAGGGTTTTCTTTTTTAATTTCTTTTTTGTTGTCCTGGAGCAAAAGGTCTGGCCGATTTTGAACCTGTTCCTTTCTTGGCTTGCCCTGGTGGAACTTTCCCACTGTTACCGGCAGTTCTGATGCTATAACAAGCACTGGTAAGTAACATTGCCGATAACGCTACAATTAGATATATCTGTTTCATAGTAATACAGTAAGCGATAACTGTGCCAATTGCTGCTATCTCATTAACATCTCGCTAAATGCAAAAATAAAACCGGTCTTTTTGGGCTTACGCTTTATAATTATCTATACCTATCAAAGAACGCGCGCTATAGATGGCGAAATTTACCTGATTCAAAATAGAACCTGCCAGATTCAAATCAGCGTATACAAGCAATGATTTAAAGCCTTTACTTTGAACTTAATAATTCAAACAAGCAGATGCGCAGCGCAGTCATATTTATCCTTTTCTATTTTTGCCAGATCTTTTGCTTTGCACAAAAGCTGGAGATGAACCTGGATAGCATTCACCCTGTTATCAAATACGATAAACATGGTGATTCTATTCGTAAATATTTCTCCAATACCTTCTATAGTCACAATTCAAGATTTACAGAACAAAATAACCTGTTAATCTCGGCCTTTTATTCCAACAAACTGGCAGTAAACTACAGGCATGTGCTGGAGAAAATACCACAATTAAAAACCTATTCCATTAAACAATCGGGGGTGTATGCTCAGGCTAGAGATAGTTATGCCGGTGTATTTGCTGTGCCCATATTTGATTCAACCGGGATTATCATCACCGTAAATGGCATTAATGCTCAAAATGCAGCTAAATACCAATTCAGGGTGCTGGAAAATAATAAAAAGGTGGTATTGCCATGGACAAGACCTAAAATATTTACCAACACGTATTGGATGACCAAAATTGCCAACTCTGCTAAAATAGATGATGTTACGGCTTATCTTGGACAGTTTAAAGGTGCTTATGGCAATGCCTTAACCTTCCAGGTGCGACAAACCGATCAGCCAGACAGTATCAAAACTTCGTTATCTGCCTACTGGGTAAAGTGGCAACCCAGGGTAGTTGGTGTATTCACATTTTCACAGCTCCCTGAGTTTCTAAGCATTTTTAAAGAACAATGGAAAGACCTAAGGATAAATGAAAAACCGGTGGACTGGACTAAGGATTCGACGCTCTTAAAACTGAAAAAGGAATTCCGTTACAATGAAAATAACCTGATCTTCTGTTTAGATGATTTCATCAAGTCTAAAAACATCATCGAATACAACCTTGTAAAAGGTGCCGATAGTACCGGCTGGGCAGTAAACGACTTTGATTTTAACCTGGTTTGGCTCAAGAACCTTTCGCCGGGTAAATACGATCTGCTTATCCGCTACAGCGTACAACGTACACACGTGTGCAAATACACGTTTACCATCCGCCCTGCCTGGTACCAAACCTTATGGGCCAAAATAGGCCTGTGTATGCTTGGTCTGCTGGCTATCGGTTTCATTGTACTCTTAAGGCGATCCGCCAAACAGACTGAAAAGCTGAAAGCTCAAGATACCTTAAAACAGTTGGTGCAAACCGAGCTCAAGTCTATCCGCTCGCAATTTAATCCGCATTTTGTGTTTAATGCACTGAGTTCCATACAAGGCCTGATCACCAAAAACGACTCAGAAAATGCTACCAAATACCTGATCGAATTCAGCAACCTGATGCGCGAATCGTTAAAAGCCACCAACAACGAATTTGTTAGTATATCAAGCGAAATAAAAATCCTGGAGAATTATTTAAATCTCGAAAAGCTACGCTTCGGCTTCAGTTATGAGATAAAGGCCAGCAGCCAGATAGATACCAATGCAATAGAAATTCCGAGTCTCTTTTTACAACCACTGGTAGAGAATGCAGTAAAACACGGGATATCTTCATTACAAGAGCAAGGAAGGCTTAGTGTCTTGTTTGATAAGATAGTCAATGATATGTCTGTTCAGGTGAGCGACAATGGTAGGGGATTCGATCAAAGCCACCAATCAAACGGATTTGGATTACAGCTCACTAAAGAAAGGATCAAGCTATTGAATCAAACACTTAATGCACAGCAGATTGAATTTTCTGTAAACCGAATACAAAATGAAACACAAGTTACCATCTACTTCAAAAACTGGTTAATATGATAAGAGCTGTAATAATAGACGACGAAAAAAACAATATCGAAAACATGGTAAGTTTGCTCAGGAAACATGAATTGCCTGTTGCCATTATAGGTTCGGCCACCAATGCCGATGATGCCATTTCGACCATTGTAGCTACTAATCCAGATTTATTGTTCCTGGATATACAAATGCCTGAGAAGAATGGATTTGATGTGCTGAAAGCATTGCCTCACTACCAGTTCGAGGTAATATTTGTAACCGCCTTCGATCAATACGGTATTCAGGCAGTGAAATTTTCTGCTATAGATTACCTGCTTAAACCAGTGAACCCCGAAGAACTAAAAACATCAATTCTAAAGGTTGAAGCCAAGCTGAACCAGCGTAAACAAAACTTTCAATTGGAAAACTTAATGGAGCTCATTAAGAATAAGGATGCCAAAAAAGACCACAAGCTGGCTCTGGCCTCAACTAAAGAAATCAGGTTTGTACATACCGATGAAATTATCCGCTGTGAATCGTCAAATACCTACACACAGTTCTATCTCGCTGACGGCAAAAACATCATGGTATCAAAGCCCATCTTCGAATACGAGGAAATGCTTGGCAATTACGACTTTATCCGCTGTCACCAGTCTCATTTAGTGAATTCCAAATTCATAAAAAGCTTAGTTAAAGAAGATAGTGGTTATCTGTTACTGAACGATGATACACGTATCCCCATTTCAAGAGGCAAAAAAGAAAATGTACTTAAAGCATTAAACACCATAAAAAAATAAAACCAAATTTAAATGAAACGGATCTTATATTTCTTATTACTGCTCAGCTGCACCCAGGTGTATGCACAAAGCAGCGGCCCTCTTCAAATGGAGGATGAAAAAATGAGCAGCTATCTTGCCAACCGCAAGCCAGCAACATTAACCATTCAGGTCAAAAATCTTCCTGATAGTATTAAAAAGGTTAAAATCGAATTAACGATGGTGCAGTTGGGTGTTGGTTTTCAGCTTAATAAATTTGTAGAAACAGATGCCACAGGACTATCAAAAGTTGTGCTCGATCAGAATTTACCTTATCAGCAAATCTGGTTAACCGTAGGGCCCTATCTCTACGCCGGAATTTATGTTAACTCAGGGTTAACCGTAGTGCTCGATGCAAAAAAACTAGAGAAGCGGGCATTTATGATTGCCGATGGTATTGAGTACCTGGGCGATGACGGAAAGCTGAATACCGTCATGAATAAAAACGTCCTTTTTAAACGGAAAGAAAAAGGAGATTTGGATAAAAGCCTCCAGAATTTAAGAAAGTTGAAAGAACAACATAGCGAAGAATCCTTCTTGTTGAAAATTGATTCAATAAAAAATGCATTACTAAAGATAGATGAAGAATTTATTGCCAATCATCCCGACTATGCATGGGCGATCAAAAACGAAACTTTATCAGGCTTTTACGGAAATATATGCGTAACCTATTGGGGCGACCTGATGCCAGTTAAACTTTTTAGCGAAGTTAGCAGCCATAAACCTTATTTTGTAAGTAATGATGGCTCCACTTTTTATCGGTACCTGCAAAGTTATTCTACGAATGGAAAACTGCCAAAAGGAAAAGGCTTGCCAGGTGCACTTGCATTGATGGATAGTTTGTACACTCCTCAGAAATCGGATTTACTGAAAATATTTCTTTTAGACACTTATAAAGACCTGTTTTCTACCGCTTATCCTACAATTATCAGTAGCATAACAACGCCATGGTGCAAAGGTATATCAACAAAAGAGTTGGCCAAAGCTAACCTTAATGAAAAAAAGGTAGAAAACTTGTTTGCCACATCAAAAAAACCAGATGACGCAAACATTGGCAAACCTTTAGCGAAACTACCTTTTGAGGCCGATCTTTACGAAGTAGATGAAAAAATAAAAGCCGAAGATTTACTGAGTAACCTAAAATCAAAATTCCCCAAAAAGGCACTGATCATCGATATCTGGGCTACCTGGTGTGGACCTTGTATAGCAGATCTGCCTTCGAGCAAAAGCTTACATGAAAAAAATAGAGATTTACCAGTGGCCTATATTTATTTGTGTACCACGGGCGGTTCTAATATAGATCTATGGAAAAAGAATATCGTCCAGATGGAGATCCCAGGTACCCACGTTTTCATCAATGAAAAAGTATTGGCCCAGTTAAGAACGATCCTCAATGCAGAAGGTGGATTTCCAACTTATGTAGCTGTCGACATGAATGGCAAAGCCAATTCAAAGGTGATTAGCCACATGGGAGCTTTGAATAGAGAAAGCCTCAAAAAAGTAGCGGGGCTTTAAACGATATCTTTCATTACATGTCAGTAGGGGTTTCAAGAGTTCTACAGGCAATATATTGTAGCAAGGAGTAGCTAGAGATTATCCTCTATAGGCTTGTAAAGTGAGGCTACTATCCCAGAAAATCCTTGGGGTAGGTTTGCTGATTGTATTTCAAGTCCATCTCTTTTAAAAACGCTTTCCGCTCTTCTGTTAGCTCAGGAATGGGTAGCGTTTGCCCAGGAAGAACAGGAGTGCCTATTTCATGAAATAGATTTTCCAGTCCGGCGGGTACTACTGTGCAAAGCAATCGTGCAGGTTTTTCGGAAGTATCTTTAAAGCAATGAACGGCTCCACCAAGAGGAATATTCACAAAGCCATCTTTTGAAACGGTTTGTTTACACTGCTTGTGCGAAATTTTTCTTCCTGCCATTGCTTTAACTGTCTGATTCAGGAATCAACCCACCACTTCAAATTAATCGAATTTAATGTGCTGTGAATAAAGTGAATACATTTACAGTACAAAATATGAGTACATTAGTGTTTATAATATTGTAGCCTGATGATAACATTTGAAGTATGAATGCCCTGGGAAAATCTGTTAAAAGAGTATATGTACTCTTGTTTGCACGGCGGATTTTTTATCCCGCGAATCTTTTTTTGTATAAGCTGAGTCTGTTCGGATTGGGTCTTAGGAATTATGAGAACGACACCGTGTCTGGCGAGAAAGCATTTATTAAGTTTTTGAAGGCGCTCAGAAAGTTTGATTCAGGGGCGATTCTAGACATTGGTGCCAATATAGGTAACTATTCGGTGATGCTGAGAAAGAATGGGGTTACCCAGCCAATCTTTGCTTTTGAGCCACACCCGGTGGCATTCAGTAAACTAAGTGAGGTCGCAGTGGCGTACAATTTCACAGCGGTGCCAGAGGGAGCAGGGGAAGCACATAGTATGGCTGCTATTTACGACTATCAGGGCGATGGCGGATCAGAACATGCCAGCATGTATAAAGGCGTAATAGAACATCTTCATAAGGGGAAAGCCGAGGAAGTAGCTATTGCCCTTACCACCATTGATGAATTTGTAGCGAAACATGATATTTCGAAGATCGCATTATTAAAGATCGATACAGAAGGTCATGAGCTGAGTGTGCTAAAAGGAGCCAGGCAAACCATCGCTGGCGGAATGGTGGAAGTTATACAGTTGGAATTCAATGAGATGAATATCATCTCCAGAACCTTTTTCAAGGATATTGTGGATGTGTTACCTGGATACGATTTTTATCGGATGTTGCCTGATGGGCTGAAAGCGCTGGGACCGTATAACAGCACGAACTATGAAATATTTTCTTTTCAGAATATTGTCGCGCTAAAGCAGCTTCATAACTAATAAGCGTTTTTATCTCCTTTGATCATATTCATCAGTGTCTGGAAAATGATCTGGCAATCTAGCCATATACTATAATTTTCAATATACCACAGATCAAAGTCAACACGTTTCTGCATCTGACCTTCGACCTTGGTTTCACCCCTGTAGCCGTTCACTTGCGCCCAGCCAGTAATTCCTGGCTTCACTACATGCCTTAGCATATAATTCTGTATGGTGTTTTTTGATTCCTGGTGTAATGGAATGGGATGGGGACGTGGCCCTACCAGTGCCATATCTCCTATTAAAACATTGAAAAATTGAGGAAGCTCGTCGAGATTTGTTTTCCGAAGGAACTTTCCTATCGGGGTAACCCTTGAATCGTTCAATGTGGCCTGAAGATATTGTCCGTTTGTGTTTATGGTAGCGCTGTTGCGTATCATCGAGCGGAATTTATAGCAGATTATTTTTTTGTTGTTTAAGCCCTGCCGCTCCTGTTTAAAAAAGACGGGACCAGGGGAAGAAAGTTTGATGAGCAGGCCAATGAAGGGAAATAGCCACCAGAAAACAGTAATGAAAAGTATGGTGGTGAGGCAAAGTTCAAAAATGCGTTTGAACCTTTGTTTGGCCGGATCATCCAGCGGAGAGGTACGGATCGTTAAAAGTGGAAATGTGCCGAATAAATTCATGCTAGCCGTTGAAGTGCAGAAGCGGTGGCAATCTGCTATAATCCTTACCCGCTTGGCTTCTTTTTCACTGGCGATAATAATTTTTTCCATTTCTGTATTCTGCGTTTCAGGTAAGGCTACAATAACATCGTCAATTTCATGATCTTCCAGGATTCTGGGGAGATCAGATATTTTACCCAGATACTGCCCGTTGAGATGGGGATTGGTTTGTTCATCTATAAATCCAACACACCTGTATCCGAAATGGTCGTTGGATGTAATGGTGTTATAGAATTTCATTCCGGTATCGCCTGTACCTATTATCAGGACATTTTTTATATTATAACCATTTGATCTCAGCCGCAGCAGTGATTGTTTTACAATGAATTTAATCACTGTAATGCCTATAAAGATTAAAAGAGCATGCAGTAAAGTAAAGGTTCTAGGATAAGGGTAGTATTTAAAACAATAGAAGAACAGGAATGTGAAGAAACAGGTATGAAGTAAGGTAGTTTTAAGAATAGCTATAAATTCGTAAGCGAACGACCTTGTTCTAAATTCCTCGTATAAATGGACCGACATCCCAATAATGGTCCATGAGGTGATACTTATACTAAACAGTAATAGGTTGAATAACGAAAAGAACACACTTCTCAAGCCAAAAATATAATGATAAATGCACAGAAATGCCAGTAGCAATATAAGATGATCTATCAGGAGTCTTACTAAGAAATTAATAGGAGAGCCAGTTTTCATTTTATGCGCGATTAGAGGATTATGAACAGGAACAGCTTATTCTTAATTAGTTTGGGATGGTGTTGAACACTTCCATAAATTGGTTTTCAATATGTGTGATGTCGAAATTTTTTTCTGCATATACACGGCCATTACGCCCCATTCTCCTTCGTAACACGGGGTCGGCTACCAGTTTCTCAATCAGTTGGAAAAAGCCTTGCAAATTATCCGGTGTAATACAATAGCCTACCTTATTATCTACTACAATAGCGGCGCTCAGGTTATCTGGGGGCATTGCGAGTACTATCGGTTTTTCTGCACACAGGTAAGCGAGTACTTTCGAAGGCACTGAGTAGGCGCTAGCATCATTTTCTAGTATAGCCAGCAGGATGTCTGCGGTGCCGAATACTAGGCTCATGTCTTGAAAATCCTGAAAGGGAAGTAACAGGAGATTGTCCAGCTGCTTTTTCTCTTTTTCTTTTTGCAGAAAATCTGCCCCTAAACCTTCGGAGATAATAATAAAAAGCACTTCTTTATGTTTGCGGAAATATTCGGCCGCGGCAGATAGTATGGATGGATTATGCTTTAATCCAAGTGTACCCGAATAAACTACACAGGTTTTATCAGCCACCTGGTGCCGGTTAGCCCATTCATTGTTCTTGCCTTTAAGTGTTATTTCAGGAAGAGGTGCCCAGTTGGGGATGTAGGTTACTCGTTTCGGATCAATCTTCCATTTTTGAAAGAGGTCATTAAAGGCCGGTGTAATACTGATCACATGTGTGCTTTTTCTCAGCAGTCCAGCTTCCAGTTTTTTGAAGTAGTACCATAGTGGGAAGCTCATAAAACCCAGTCGCTGTTTTGCAATCTGCTGAATGGCAATAGAATATATGTCCTGGCACCAGTATACAAATTTGATTCCCTTCCTGATGCAGTATTCTTGTAAATGCTGCTGCACAAATAATGGGGTTGTACTGCTTACCACCACGTTAGGCTGAAATGTTTTCAGTGTAGTGATGAGCTGCTGAGCGTATTCAATTTCCTGTTTCCGTCTTTTTAAAAGAGAATATTTTTCGAATTTACCTTTAATGGTAATGGGCAGTATGCTTAGGCCAGATCCTGAATGGTGAAGGTCTTCAAAGTTTCCTTTGGGCGATTGGAAGGAAACCGAATAAGCATACAATACCTGATGCCCGCTTTGTGCGAACTGCTTACTAAGCTGAAGGGTGAAGGCGTGGCCTGAGTGATCGTTAACTACAATTTTCATATGTTTTTCCTTTTATATAAAAGATCCATTTGTAGGATTTGTAATTTCTCAGATTGAAGGAAGCCTACAGGGGCAATGAATTCAAAACCCAGTTCTTTTACAAAATCATGCATTTCATCAAACAGAGGTTCACCATCATACATCTGAACAAAAGAGGTTTCAAATAACAGGTAATCAATTTGTGGCAGGCTGTTTATTGCACCTTTTAATACTTCCTTCTCAAATCCCTGTACATCCATTTTAAGTAATACCGGCGAGGTAAAGAGTATTTTGTGGTGCAGGTCATCCAATCGTTGTACAGGTGTTTCTATCTGGTGGGAAATGGCTGTTTTAGGGAGCATGTTTTTTTGCAGTGCAGATACATGCAGAGCCGAACTGGCATGAGAGTAAGCATTACTATAAAATTCAAGTGTTCCGCTTGAGTTGCCCAAAGCCATGTTATAAGTGCTAATGCTATTTAACCTGCTTGTATTACGTTGTAAAATCGAAAATACTTCAGGTAGCGGCTCGAAAGAATGTATATGTGCGCCAGGGTAGAAGTGATTTGCAGCTATTGCAAACTGGCCCTGATTAGCGCCTGCATCTATAATAGTACCTAGTACCGGTATGTAATGCCTACAGTTGTGCAGTATCAGCGTAGAAGCAACCGAGGCACCTTTTTCTGATAGCGCCCCGAGGCTCCTGCCTGAGGCCAGGAATACTTTTACAGCATCTGTTATTTTAAAAAGCATATTCATGTCGAAAATTTGAGGTTCCAGCAGTCTTTATAAAAATTAATTGTTTCTTGTACACTTTTGTTCCATGTAAATTGCTGCACCTGTTGCAGTCCCTGGGCAATCAGCCGTTGTTTAAATGTTTCATTCTCTAGTGCGCTGATCTTTTCAGCAAACAATAAGGGGTCTGGCCTGTCGGCCATTAGTCCGGCCTTGCCTACTACTTCGGGCATCGATGTCATATTGGTAGTTACTACAGGACAACCAGCTTTCATGGCTTCTCCCAGAGGAAATCCGAAGCCTTCATAAGCGGAAGTATAAAGAAGGCAGAAAGCATGATTATATAATATATTGAGATCGGACTGGCTTATTGTTTGGAAAATACGATAGCGCCCTGGTATTTTTTTGTTCATCATACCTATTTCTTTTTTATCCCATAGCTCACCACCTACCACTACCAGGTTGAAGGATGGGGGCAGCAGCTCTATTGTTTTTATTGCCGTAAAAAAATTCTTATAATTCCTGCGAGCACCTACATATAGGACAAATTTTTCACGGAGATCGATGTCAAGCGAACAGTTAGCCGGTTGCTGTTTGTTAATCGGGTAGAAGTTACCGATGCCATGATGGATCACTTTTATTTTCGCTGGGTTAATGCCAGGAAAAAAGTGAAGTAGTTCTTGTCGGGTACTATTTGAGATACATATGATACCATCGGCGCGTCTGATGCCATATGCCTTTTGCATTGTATTTGCCAGTCCTCGTGGGAACTTTGAGGCCAACTTCCGCTCATGGGCAAAATCATGCACGGTAAGGATATTTAGTATGTCCTTTTGAGGGGATATCCGTAGATATCCTCCATGAAAAATGGCAGCAGTAGGAAGGGTATAACGTAGCGGCAGATACCGAAGGTACTTTAAGGGTATCCTGCTCTCCTGGATACAATGGAAGCGGTTATAGTCTATTTTCTTTTCAAAAATATTGTCTGATTTTGGCCGTGCATTTAAAAAGCCTATTGAAAGCTCGCTGTTGCACATGCCAGACAGCAGTTCATACCAATAGGCAGATACACCGCCGGCTTTCTGAATGGAAAATACACTGTTGTCGAAAAATACCTGCATCTAAAATTGTCTTTATATCCACATGTGTAACATTACTGGGTTGCCAGATAAATAATGAATCCCCTTTACGAGATAATTGTATTCCGGTACCACGCTTTTAATCAAAGCGATCAGTTTTTCATAATCCTGTCCTTTATGATAGGTGGTGATCGCTATTTTCGGTTTGCCTGTGCGGATGGTTTCAATCGCACCCCTGATCATATCTTCCTCAAATCCTTCAATGTCCGCTTTCAGATAATCTATCATAATCCCTTTATCAGCGAAAAGACTATCGATGGTCACTACATCTACTTCAATCGCTTCACTGTTTTCACTGTGCTGACCAATGGTACCATTTAGGACAGTGTCATCGGAGGTCATGTTGATATATGCCTTTTGGCAGGTATCACCTGCCGCTACAGGCAGGATCACCACGTTATCTTTTTGTCCGAAAAGTTGCTGCAGGGAATCTATAAACAAGGGCAAAGGTTCCAGTATATAAATGCGACCGGCAGTGTACTGATGTCTAAAGGCAAAAAAACCTTCTGCACTGCCACAATCAACAACCACGTCTCCTGGCGCAATTGCTGTTTGCGGAATTTCGTAGTAATGCCAGTGTTGCGGCCTTGCTTCGGTTATGATCATGGCAAAACTGTAAAACGGTGCGGTTGCAGGGTAAATGAATAAGTCCTCATAACCTGTTATCTGGTAATAGCAGTATTTTTCGTCTTTATTTACCAAGGTGGCTTTTTCATTGGCCACCTTATACATCCGTGGTGAAAACAGGTGGTACAGCATTTCATGCCATGTCGTTCTCCTTCTAACCTTTTTATTGAAAAGGTAGTGATACAATAAAGACAGCCGGAATCGAATCCCCCAGAGCATACTATGTACTTTGTTCATGTCCATTTTCATTTATTGATTCGTTATATGCACAGAGTAATGCCACTATGACTAAAAAAAGATCGATCTGACTAAAAAAGAAACAAACAGCCAGATATGCCAGATAACTACGTTGAAAAGGTGGAGTCTCCTGCGCCGTTCTGGTTAGTATCAGGAAGAAGAAAAACAGGGAAACAGCACCGAATTCTGCCAGAATAAAGAACCAGCGCATATTTAGGTTCTGGCCGCCAATGCCTTCCACGCGGTTTTGATAACTCATCTGCCCGAAAAAATAACGCGGAGGAATGAAGGTGCTGTTTCCAGCTCCGTAACCGGATATAAAGAGATAAGGTTCATCCTTCAAAAAATCTACTACCGGTAGTTCCATATCCCGCTGCAGCGGAATCCCTAGGAAAATGTTATTTTTGCGCCATATCTCATTATTATAGCGGTAAGTGGATCTCTCAAGTAGCAGCCGATATACGGGATGGTTGCGGTTAGCCAGGTATTGTTTCATGAAATATTCCTTGGAGGCCGCAATGGCGAGGAAAATGCCAACGATCATGCCCATGGTGCCAATTATTTTCCATCTCACCGACATCAATTTTGGCAGACAGAAAAAAAGAAGACCACCAGCCATGATATTAACCCAAAAGGTTTGCGAAGAGGTGAGTATACCTACAACAAACATTACCGCGGCCGCCCTGTAGTTCCGATCTCTCAAGAAAAAGGGAATGGCTAAAGAAAGAAAGGCGCTGAATATTTTAGGTTCGGAGAACAGGGCCTGTACGCGAACCCCGAGCGGGCCATTGATTTCCATGATTAGGTAACGGCTTTGAAGCCCTAAAAGCTCGCTAAGTTCTACATTCTGGAAAACGAGCTGTACTACAATCTGGATTGCGGCTATGATACAGGATATAACCGCAATTTTTTTTATGCTATTGGCAAATTTTTCAAATGAAAGCTGTCCTCTTTCCTGCACGATCTTGGCGCCAATGGCAAATAAAGGCAGATAGGTTTTGAGGTAAAAATAAATGGGCTTGGTATAAAAAGCGTACAACCTGCCACCAGGATAATTAAAAGGATCTTTGTAAAATTGTGTGATCAGGAATACCACAATACTAGATAGCAGGGGCAATATCAATAAAAAGAGATATTCTTTCCGGATGTATTGCTTGCCGGTAAATAACTGATGCGCCTGTTCTACAAAGATATAAATGCCAACAAAAAAAGTAGCTGTAAAAGTAGGCCCGATTACAAGCATGGTATAGGCTTCTGTTGCAAAGGCGTAGAGTAGCGTATCGATAATAGAGATCCGCTTGTTATAGTACAGGTATAGCAGTGTTACGGCAATAACCAGGGGCATGCTTTCTCTGAAACATTCCACGAATAAATTACTGCTCTGAAGACTGCTGTATCCGGTTTCCATATTAATTTATCAATCTGTAAATACGTTTGCACTGGTTGAATAGCCACATATTGTTTTGCACCATTTTTTTGATCCTTATATAAAATTTGCCTGGGTTATATAACGTTTTGAGGCTATGCCTGTCTGCTTCTTCATCGATGTTATAGCTGTTGGGGTGCTTTATTTCTGTTATTTCGCCATATTGTATCTTGCTAAACCACACGGGAACGGAGTGGGTGTGGGTAGCGTTTTTGCCATAACCGATATTTTTGACAAGACTGATATTGGGCGTGATTACCAATCCCTTATTGAACCACACGCTCATAAACCATTGGATATCCCAGGTATCTGTTTGGGCATTGTTTACGGATTGCAGTTCTGACTGCAGGAAGCTGTTGAGACCCTGTCTGGAAGCATTCTCGTAGCGCTGAAGGCTGAAGTCGTAATGCCGCCAGGCACGCCGCCAGCTTGCCCATCCCCACACGTGTGCATAGCGCGAAAAATAGTAGGAGCCATTTCCCCTCAGCATGCCCGCCTGGTAGTTGCTTCCGTTAACATGCATAATATTCTTGTTCAATCGGTATTTTTCTAACATCGCCTTACAGAAAGAGAAGAAGGTTGGATTCGGCAAACAATCATCTTCCAGGATAATGCCTTCTTCTACATTGTTAAAAAACCAGTCGATGGCGGTGCTTACCGCTTTCCCACAGCCCAGGTTATCGGGGCGGAATAGGGTTTCTACCTTACAAGGCCAGTCGATGCCATTTAAGATCGTTGTTCTGGTGGTTTCGCACAGCGCAGCTTCTCCAGGCTGATCGGCCCGGGGACCATCGGCAGCAATAAACAATCGTTCAGGCTGCTGCAGCCTGATCTGCCCGAATATCAGCAATGCTTGTTCGGGACGGTTAAATACCAGAAGTAAGATCGGCGTGTGTAACATTATTTTGTTGCCTCCAATGCAACGGCATTATTAAATCTAATTTCTTCTTCTACCAGTTTAAACATGGGATCTGGGCTGTCGTTAAACGCACAATTTCTGATGTTTTTAAACCCTGCGGCAGCAAGCTGATGCGTTAAGGAAAGGTGGTCCCACATGTACAGGTGTTCGCGGTTACCTAGGGCCAGCTGTATCAGCTGTTTCAGCCCCCTGATCCTTTTTTCTTTTCCCAACAGTGTTTCTCCCATAAAAGCGGTATTGGCTTTAGGGTCATTGTTTGAGAGTTGCTCGAGATATCTCTTTGCAGCACCAGCAAGATCTGGCAGTACGCACCTGAAGTAACCGCCGGGCTTCAGCATCCGAAAACTATTCCTGATCGCCAGAAGGCAGTCGTTATAGGCCAGATGCTCCAGTACATGCGAACAGTAAATGCCATCGCAAGCGTTATCCTCTATGCCTGGAAGGCCTTTCAGTATATCGCCCAGTAAAACGCCAGGGTGGAAAGATACATGCATGGCCGGCGCGAGCAATTTCCCAATCAGGGGAATCCGCTGGATCCTGAGTGTGGGCGATGCATCGTAGTTTTTCCAGCCATCTGGTGCTGAAAAAGGGCCACTGCCATATTGTACGTATAACTTGCTTCCAGACATATTATGTGTGTTATGTGTGCATATTTTTAAAAATGTATGTGTAATAGGTTTTGGCAAACAAGCTATAGCCTATCTGTTGCATAAATTGGTATAATTCGCTGCTCTCTGGCTGGAATACCTCGAAGGGAGGCGATTCGGCCAGTACATACTCCGGTTTGTATTTGTTCCAATTGTTAGATCGAAGTACTTCTAAATCGAGCCCTTCGGCATCGATGGTGAGAAAGTCGATGGTCGTATCTTTTGCCAGGTATTCATCCAGGATATCAGCCAGTGGCCAGGTTTCGATCTTCTTTTCTGCAATTACATGGTATCTCGCTGCCTGCGAGTATTCTTTTACTTTTTCAGGAGAAAAAGTGTTTAAAGCAGGTTCGTTAAATATGAAATAGGTGAGTTGCTGTTTTACTGCAGATACGCCCATTTCAAGGTTAATATCTTTAGGCCGATGCCTGTTAAATACGGCCATTGAACCTGGCATAGGATCGATGTTGATACCAGTCCAGTTCTGCTTGTAAAGCAGGTAGGTATTGGATACCCTAAAGGGATGATGTGCGCCCACATCTACATAAACACCATGTTGCTTTTTATCAAAGATCCTTTTTAAGATCATATCTTCTCCTTCTGAGCTGTAAGCACGCACACCGTAACTGAGCCGGGGAAATAGCGTGGTGACTATTTTTGATGCTATATTTTTAATGCTGCTCATTTGGCATAACGTTTTTGGTGAATAATTTGCTGGTAAAAATCCTGAGACTGTTATTTAACTGTTTGATATCTGAAAGCACCAGTATGGGGTTGAACATTTTTTTTGTGATCAGAAAACCCTGTCCACTTTTGTCTAGCAATAGCAATACACCAAATACAGTAAAGTAAGCCGCTACCGTGGCAATTGCCGCACCAATACCGCCATAGCCGGGTATTAAAAAGATGTTAATGGCTACATTAACAATCAAACCATACAGGTTGGCGTACAGATAGATCTTATATTCCCTTCTACGAAAAGATATTGCACTAAAACGATGCACAAGAAAACGGGAATACCTGCCCATACATGTATCATCAGCATCCAGGAAGCAGCCCTATAGCTGTCACCGTACAGGAACGGAATAATCAGGTGTGCAGTTAGTGTAACCAGTGTAGCAATAGCTGCGCTGAGCCAGAATGATAATCGGAGCCATTTTTCCAACGTCAACAGGTAAGCGTTTTGGCTGATCTTTTTCTTTTGTATGAGACCCGGCAGTATGGCTACAGATATCACCGTAGGAATGGCATACCATAATTCAGAGATCCGCGCAGCACCTACATACTTACCCAGTTCGGCAGGGTTAGAAAGCACGTCCAACAATACCAGGTCTATCTTCATAAACAATACTACCACCAGGTTTGATAGGATCAATGGCCAGCTTTGTAACAGCAGCGCTTTGGCCAGCGACCGATCGATCTTAAGGGTAAAATCTGGGGCATTATGGTAACTAAATACCATTATAATGATGAGATAGGTGAGGAATAATTCGATAACTGATGCCCACAGAAATGCCATCAGGGTACCGCCAAGAAATATAATGACGAGCTTTACTATACAGAAAGTAATGAATACGGCCACTTTTGGGATGATTACTCTTTTTACCTGGTTTTTTGCCTGGTAGAAATAATCAAGTACATCAAAGGATTGCAGGATGATAATCAGTGCAGAAAAAATGGTACAGTATAAATAAAGCTGCTGATGTTTTCGGGCAAATAGTACAATGCCTATGCTGATGACCATACAGATTGTACTGACACTGATCCTCATTAAAATAACAGTGGCCACAATAGTTCCCTGTCTTTGCTCATTATTAATAATTTCTTTTACAGCGAGCCTGTCCATTCCAAGAATGGCCACACTTCCTATAATTGTGGTAAGTGCGAGCGTATAGTTCCATATCCCGAATTCTTCAGGGCCCAGGTGCCGGCCAATAAGTGCCATAATGATAATGCCCGGAAAAGTTTACTGAGCTTATCAATCAGGAGCCAACCGCTATTTTCAAATAGTTTATACAATGCGCTGTTTTATTTTTTTAACCAATGATGACCATGTACCTTTATGTTGTTTATTTTCTGCGTATGAATACTGATCGTAATAGGAATGGAAAGTATCCTGTTCTATGCCGTTAAAGATGATCCCTATTTTTTTGAAGAAGCCTTTCACCAGGTTTTCCGATACTGCTGACAGTTTAGATTTCAGTGTGAAATTGTACCGCACCACAAACAGGGCACAATCTATGAGGTTTGAAATGCTTTTAGCATCGGATACAATGCCGATAGGTGACATATCAATAATTACATAGTCGAAGCGGCCCTTCAGCTGGTTCAGCAGGTCTGTCATACGCTCTCCTTCAATCAGCTCAATTGGATTGGGCGGAATAGCGCCCGAAGAAACGAGGTAAAGCTCTTCTGTACCTGGTATTTTTTTAATAATCTCTTCCAGGGTTTTATTGCCGATGATATAATTGGTTACACCAACATTATGATCCAGCCCGAAGAACTGTGAAAGCTTAGGGTTCCTGAGATCGAGTTCAACCAGTACCACTTTTTTATCACCCACCGTTAATGAATTTCCAAGATGGGCCGACAGGAATGTTTTCCCCTCACCCGAAACGCTTGAAGTGAGCAGGATAGTAGGCGTACCGATAACTCCTGTAAGCAGAAATTTTAGGTTTGTACGCATGTTAAATGCCTGTTCTACCAGTATTGACCTGTTATGGAGTGACATGTCGTGTGGCTTGTCATCTTGCTGATAAATTTCGGCGATCATAGGGAGATCGAACACCTGTTCAATTTCTTTTTTATTGAGTACCCTAGGGTTTAAGAAATATTTAAAATAAATATAGGCACTGGCAAGCACCAGCCCAGCGGCAATAAAGCCAATAAATACAATGGCTTTTTTTGGAGAAATGGGCTTTTCGGGCACAAAAGCTGGAGCAATCACTTTATTGTCTACCACATTGCTGGCATAGGCAACTGATGCTTCTTCTTTCTTTTTTAACAAGTAAAGATACAGGCTTTCCTTTACGCCCTGTTGCCTTTTGATGTTGATGTATTCTTTTGTGTAGGTCGGTATATTGGCTATTTTCCCCTGTATCTGGTTTACTTTACGCTGTGTTTCTTTTTGTACCACGCCCGCGTTCCGTCTGTACCCGGAGATATAATCGCTGATGGTTTTCCGGGTATCGGCAATCTGCGATTCCACGTTTTTCAGGATTTCGCTGGTAGGTTTGAGGGAGAGCGACAAGCGTTTCTTTTCTTTCAGCGCTTCCTCATAACGGTTGATCATAGAAGTTAATGTTTGATCAATATTGCCTAGCACGGGTGCAAAGGGGTAATTGCTAGAAGGATTGTTTACATATCTTTCCACTTGATCAAGAACTGAAAGTTGCATATTGGCTTCACTGAGCCGGATATCTGCTTCTTTTACCTGTTCAAGTGCCAGTTTAGAGCTCGCATCAATATCTGTGATGCCCCTCTGGATCTTGAAATTTTCTTCCTGTTTTTCAAGCAGTCCCAGTTCTTCTTTTAACGAATCGATCCGCACCCCCAGAAAATGAATGGTTTTAAAGGCAGTCCTGTTCTTGTCATCAAGGGTATATTCATTATAGGCATCGAGCAGAGCATTGAGGAAATTGGCGGCCCTTTCGGGCACAGGATCGCTGTAGCTAACCATTATTACGGTAGCATCACGGTTCACAAGCGCCGCGCCTATTTCTTCTATTTTGTCATAAGCACATTCTGCAACCGAGTCTATCTTGATCTGGAATGTATTTGCCAGATCAGCGGTAGCCTTTGGAGCGTAGTTGATCACGAATTTATCTTTCGCCACGGTGAATGCTTCGCCGGGTTTGACGGTTAACTGCCTGCTGGTATCGGCAGTAGTGTTTACCTGTTTTATTTTTAGCAGGTTGTTTTCACGCGTGACATCAAAAACATAAGAGCCTACTTTTGAACTGTCGCTCAGTACGCGGATAGTAAGTGGTGGACGGCCATATATTTCTTCATTTTTTACCGTTCCTTTTATATAATACCGGATGTTAAAGCCATTAGCTGCAATCACTTTTTCTACCAGGATAGGAGATTTCAGCACCTCCATTTCATTTTCAATATTTTTACCGCTGTTGAAAAGAGATAGTGATTTGAGCGCATCCATTTCTTCCCCACCGCCTTTTTTTTCATCCTTTAGGTATAGTTTAGCGCTCGACATGTACATTGGTTTCTTGTATTTCATGTAAAGCATGCCGCCTGCCACCATAGCCAACAGTACCAAAAGGTATAGGGGCCAGTGAAATAGCATCTTCTGAAAGAGATCGTTCAGATCTATTACCGAGTTTTTATTATTTGTTGTTTTTTGCTGATTCATAAGGCGATCACTTATTTAAAATGACAATCGTGGTAATCAATGATATCACGCCTATGATGGCAGGCAGGAGCTGAACTGTTTTAGATGTGGCAAACTTGCGATCGGGGCCCGGCTTAACATAAATCACATCATTATTTCGGAGATAATAATAATCAGAGGAGAGTGTTTTGCTATCGTTCAGGTTTACTGACGTATACTTTTTGATTCCATTGATTTCGCGGATGATCATAATGTCGTCCCGTTTGGCCGTGATGTTCAGGTCGCCTGCCATGCTCAGTACATCCAGTATAGAAGCTCTTTCTGCTCCTATGCGGAAGGAACCTGGATGGGCCACATCACCCAGAACAGATACCCTGAAATTTACCAGCCGTGTAGATACGTAAGTGCTGCGCACTGTTTTATCCAATTCTTGCGATACCAGGTCGTTAATGGCTGTTGTTGTTTTATTCTTTACGTTTATTTTCCCGATCACCGGTAAGGTTATAATGCCTACGCTGTCTACCAGGTATCCCTGCTCTAGGCCGCTACCAGAGGCTGGGCCAGAAGCAGCCACATTGGGGTTAAACATTTGTGATACTTCTTTATCAAGCGTGGTGATGGTGATTTGCAGGATATCACCAGGCTGTATTTTAAGTTGTTGCATGCGGTGAAGGGAATCTGTCCCGGTAACCGCCGCAATGTCATTAAAGTAAGTGAGTTTCCGGGTGTTTGCGCATCCCGTAACAATTAGCAAGGCCAGGATCAGTGGTAAGCTAAATTTTAATTTCATATCTAGTAATTAATTTATCAATGCAGTATTGTGTAAAAATGCTTGTGAATGTGGGAACTTTACTGCCAACTATTCACTACACGCCATCCGAGGTTGGAATCGGCTCCCAACCACAGAAGTTTATTATGTTTTTACTTCAACCCCAGCTATGCTTAGGTTTGAACTTTTAGTTTTATAGAATTTTTCCCTGATTTTTTCTTGGGCAGGCAACTCGAAATAATAGTAGATCATTAGGCTCAGTGGCAGAAGAATCAGGAAAAAGATCAGTAAAGTAACAGGCGATCGGAGTACCAGACGGTTGATATGAAAAGCATCAACTATGAGTACGAAAATGACCTGTAGCGAAAAATGGATTAAATACATGGCATAGCTGCAATTACCAAGCAATGCCCATTTCTTGTTAATCGTACCCTTGCTGGTTTCCCACAGTGTTAAGACGAGAATGGTGCAAGGCGACACTAGCGTTCTGAAAACAAAGTTTTTGCCCAGTCCAAAAGCTGTTTCTGCCGAGTCGAGGGTTTTGTTGGGAAATGTATGTAGATACTGCTTTATAAATATACCTCTAAGGAATCCAAAATAATACTCGGCAAAGAGTAGAACCCAAAGTAATCCGGTGAAGATGATCAGAGGCGACAGGTGTTTTTTTGTCCTGTTTTCTTTAAGCATCCAAACATAGAGGTAATAAACCAGTGCGCCTAAAAAGAAAGAGTACATACCTTTTCCGATAAGGGTAAAATAATATTGTAAAAATATTCCCAGGGGCATAAGGAAGAATAACAGCCATTTTTTATTTTGCAGTTTCAGGTAACAGATTACGAAGAATGCTAAATAAAGAAATACTTCTACAGAAACCGACCATGATGGTCCGTTAAAAGAGGCACCTTTCTCAATTCCCCAGCTTTGGATAAAAAGGAGGTTCAATATAAAATGATAACCATCGTTATAATGAATAATAAAGTAATGACCTACATTTTTGAACATCAGCCATTGGAGTGCCGCCATCGATAATAAGGTAATCAGGTGGATGGGATAGAGCCTGCTCATCCGGAAGACCATAAATTTACCGAAGTTCATTTTCATGGTGGCAATCCGCTCGGCATACAGCCAGAAAAAAATGAACCCCGAAAGGAGAAAGAACAAATCGACTGCGATTACACCGTCATTATAGATGGCCGATAGATAAGGATAGAACGGAAGTGCCGTTTTCTCAAAGCCACCCTTTACCCAGATATCGTTTGCATAATAAAAGAATTGCCAGTGATATAGAATAACTACTATGGCCGCAAGGCCTCTAATGGCATCGAGAGTGTAAAAATGCTTGGGAGGACTTTGATTTGTAGTCATGCAGGGATCTGAATGGTAAAAAAACAATCGGCAATGCTCAAACTTATTATACAAACCCAATTTAATTTATAAAGCTGATAGTTTTGATTTTGAGTGGGTTAATGAATAGAATGAACAAAATAAAAAGAGGTTGGTGTGAATTATATTTTACATCAAGGTGCTCTGTTGTTGTAAAATAAGTACAATGGTTTGCTAATTAAACAGATAATGTTAATGGTTCATCATAAATTGCCAGTTATTCAAAAGCAGGGGCACAGCGCTGATAATAACTTTGTATCTGATGGAGAAATCTTAGTCTTTGATTTTGGGATATTCTTCGAAGGTAGAATCGGCGAGGGCATATGCAGAGGTTTTCTGGAATATTGATTCAACAGATAATTGATTAGAACCGCGAGAAAAAGAACCAGTTCTATTACGTTTTTTGAGACAATAGGTAGCCACTATTAAGAATACTATCCCAGAAAATCCTTGGGGTAGGTTTGCTGATTGTATTTCAAGTCCATCTCTTTTAAAAATGCTTTCCGCTCTTCTGTTAGTTCAGGAATGGGCAGCGTTTGCCCAGGAAGAACAGGCGTACCTATTTCATGAAATAGATTTTCCAGTCCGGCGGGTACTACTGTGCAAAGCAATCGTGCAGGTTTTTCGGAAGTATTTTTAAAGCAATGAATGGCTCCACCAAGAGGAATATTTACAAAGCCATCTTTTGAAACGGTTTGTTTACCACTTTCTGTTTTAAACTCCACTTCTCCTTCCAATACATGGAACATTTCCTGTGTGTCGGGGTGGGCATGCGGTGGTGGGCCGCCTCCTGGGGGAACAGTCATTTCAATAACCGCATAGTTACCATTGCTTTGCTCACCAGAAATGATAATCCTGTAATTGCCTCCTGCTATGCCTAAATATTCGCCTTCATTTTTATTAATGATTTTGATGTTAGATCCCATTTTTCTTAGGTTTTTCGCTGCATATTTTTACTTTTCAATCTGTTGGCCAAGATCATTCACTGTTATCTGATTATCAGCCAGCATTTTTTATTTCAACCCTCTTTCTTTCAAAAGATTTTCTAATTCCTGATTGTTATATTTCGAGTTATTGATCAGCTTATAGGCAAAAAATAAAGGGATGAGGGTCAAAAATCCTAAACTGTTTTTCATCACGCTGAAAAATACAATACCGATCAGAAATCCAATTAATATTGCATTGATTATGGCTGCCGATTTCCTTTTTTTTGCTTCATGCAACAATTCTTCATCTGTTAGTTCCGTTAATTCTTTTTGTATCATTTTGCCTGGTTTTTGAGCGTAATTGACTTGATGGTAATGCTCAAATATACACGATAGAGGCAACTACTAAAAGCGGTAGATCAGGTTTAGTTAAAAAAGCCCATCTTCCGATGAGCTTTTAATCAAAAGGTTGTTTAACCAAGTCCTTCAACAAGCAACCCCTACAGAAAGGTCGTCATTCTCGCGCAAGCGGGAATCTTAAAGCGTATTGCATTACGATTATCTTTGATGAGTACTCATGGGGTTCCCAATCAAGTTGAGTATGACGAATGCTCACAACCTATCGTTGCAATGTCGCAATCCGCCACCGAAGTTGTCGTTTTTACATCGTGTTAAAGCCGCGAATGAACTGCATATTTGTATCGCTAATATCGTTCAAACTAAATTTAAATAGCGTTATGAAAAATTTATTCCAAATGGGTAATATGCTTAAATCAGTACTACTCCTCGCAATCATCCTGTTTGCAGCACCTCAGTCGAAAGGACAACAGCTTAAACCTGCCGAGAGTGGTTATGCACCGGTTAATGGTCTTAAAGTTTATTACGAAGTATACGGTGAGGGTAAACCGTTGGTATTACTACACGGTGCATTTATGACCATCGAAACAAACTGGGGGCAATTAATACCCGAATTATCGAAAACCAGGAAAGTGATCGCTGTTGAATTGCAGGGCCATGGGCACACACCATTTTCAGACCGGAAATTAGACCAGTCTACCCTGGCCAGTGATGTGGAAGGAGTAATGAATCACTTAAAAGTAGACAGTGCCGATGTTGTAGGCTATAGCATGGGTGGCTCTATAGCTTACAAGTTGACCATACAAAGCCCTAAACGCGTAAAAAAATTAGTAATCATTTCTTCAACTTATAAAAGTACTGGCTGGAGGCCCGAAATAGCAGGTGCATTTAAAAATATGAAACCTGAAATGTTTGCAAATACGCCTATGAAAACGGCCTATGATGCGGTAGCGCCTGACAAAACAAATTGGACAAAATTTGTAGAAAAGATGATTGTTTTTGCCGGGACACCATTCGATATGGGAGACGCCAATATTGCGAAAATTACTTCGCCCGTATTAATCATCGCAGGTGATAATGATGGCCTGGATAAAATAGAGCTGATCAAAACCTACCAGCTGCTGGGCGGCGACAAATTTGCCGATATGGGGGAGATGCCAAAATCGCACTTGGCTATTGTTCCTGCTCAGGGGCATGTAAGCTTAATGATGCAAACGAAAACTATATCAGCTTACCTAAATGATTTTTTAAAGTAAGGCCGGTTAATGGCTATCAATTAGTAAATAAACAGGTGGTTTTTTAACCATCAAAGCAGAAAAAGGGGGTAAATAAAACGGGCTTTATGAATTAAAAACTTTAATCATTACATTTGCCCTGGTGAAAAACTTTGTATTCCTTTTTTCTGTTTACCTGATCCTTCTGGGCTTTATGCCTTGCCAGGACAAGGAAGATATGGTTTCCAAGTCACACACAGAAAGCATTGTGCATAGCGATCAATCAAAAGCTGAGCATATGCACGGAGAATCCTGTCCACCATTCTGCAGCTGTGCCTGCTGCTCTGTTGGTCAGCACTTTCCAACCGAAAAGTTAACAGACCTGATTGTACCGGTATTCCGGAAACCATATCCGGTTTTCCAATGCTCTGCATTGAAAAAACAACCACTCGATATCTGGCAACCACCTAAACTCGTTTAATCAATTTTTTATTTTCATGGCTTTGTCCATGAAAAGCATGCTTTTTTACATGCTCAATTTTGCACCATGAGGTGTAATGATGCCTCGCTATTTATTGATTTTTGATTTAAACGAAAATGTTGAACAGAATAATACAATTCTCCATCAGGCAAAAACTGCTGGTGGGAATTATGATGCTGGCACTGATTGCCTGGGGTATATACTCCCTAAGGCAGCTGCCCATAGATGCCCTTCCCGATATTACCAATAACCAGGTCCAGATTATTACTTCCTCACCAAGCAACGGTGCAGAAGATATTGAACGTTTTGTAACTTACCCGGTAGAACAGACCATGGCCACTATTCCAGGAATAGAGGAAATCCGTTCCTTTAGCAGGTTCGGCCTTTCGGTGGTGACAGTGGTATTTAAGGAAGGTGTAGAGATTTACTGGGCCCGCCAGCAGGTAAGTGAAAGGCTTGCTGAAGTAGAAAGAGCTATTCCTAAAGGGATCGGCATACCCGAGGTTGCGCCGTTAACAACCGGACTGGGAGAGATTTACCAGTACGTCATCCATCCCAAAAAAGGATACGAAAAAAAATATGATGCCACCGAGCTTCGCACCATTCAAGACTGGATTGTTCGCCGCCAGCTATTGGGCGTAGAGGGTATAGCAGATGTAAGCAGCTTTGGGGGATACCTTAAGCAATATGAGATTGCCCTTAATCCCGACAAGCTCAGGAGCATGGATATATCCATCAGCGATATTTTTAAGGCACTTGAAAAAAACAACCAGAACACTGGCGGATCTTACATCGATAAGAAGCCAAATGCCTATTTTATCAGGAGTGAAGGACTTATCAACAGTATTGCAGACATTGAGAACATCGTTGTACGGACTAATGAGAACAGCATTCCCGTGTTGATCCGAAATGTAGCGGAGGTGAGGATCGGTGCGGCCACCAGGTACGGCGCCATGACCAGAAACGATCAGGGCGAGGTAGTAGGGGCGGTAGTGATGATGCTAAAGGGCGCCAACTCTTCCAAGGTTATTGCAAACGTAAAAACCCGGATGGATCAGATTGCAAAGAATCTTCCGGAGGGCGTGGTGATCGAGCCATTTCTGGACCGTACAAAACTGGTAGACAGTGCCATTGGTACGGTAACCAAAAACCTGGCAGAAGGTGCATTAATTGTGATCTTTGTACTAGTGTTGCTTTTGGGGAATTTCCGCGCCGGACTGATTGTGGCCTCGGTTATTCCACTGGCCATGCTTTTTGCCATATGCCTGATGAACCTTTTTGGTGTTAGCGGAAACCTGATGAGCCTTGGCGCTATAGACTTTGGTCTAATCGTAGACGGGGCAGTAATCATTGTAGAGGCATCTCTCCACCATCTGGGTACCCGGAAAAACAAAAACAGGTTAAGCCAGCAGGAGATGGATGCAGAGATTTTTGAATCTGCTTCCAGGATCCGTAACAGTGCCGCTTTCGGCGAAATCATTATCCTCATCGTTTACCTGCCGATTCTGGCACTGGTTGGTATAGAAGGCAAGATGTTCAGGCCAATGGCCCAAACAGTGGCTTTTGCTATCCTTGGCGCTTTTATCTTGTCGTTAACTTATGTACCGATGATGAGTGCGCTGTTTTTAAACAAAACCATCAGTACCAAAAGAAATATCTCAGACAGGATCATGTCCTTTTTTCAAAGGGTATATACCCCAATGCTCAATTTTGCACTTCGGGCAAGGGTGGCCGTTGTGGGCATTGCAATAGGGTTATTTGCCATTTGCCTTATTATTTTCAATTATCTGGGCGCAGAATTTATTCCTACGCTAGAGGAGGGCGATTTTGCCGTAGAAACCAGGGTGCTTACCGGAAGCAGCCTTTCTCAAACCATTGAGGCCGCTACACGGGCTTCAAAGGTATTAAAGGCCAATTTTCCTGAGGTAAAAGAGGTAATCGGAAAGGTTGGGTCTAGCGAGATTCCTACCGATCCCATGCCGGTAGAAGCCTGTGATCTGATTATTATTCTAAAGGATAAGGGTGACTGGACAAGTGCTTCGACCAGGGATGAGCTTGCGGGAAAGATGCAGGCCAAGCTGGAACAGTATATTCCTGGTGTTACTTTTGGGTTCCAGCAGCCCATCCAGATGCGCTTTAATGAATTAATGACCGGCGCAAGACAGGATGTGGTGATCAAGATCTATGGAGAGGATTTTTCGAAGCTGAGTACTTATGCAGCTAAGATCGGTGCTATCGCCAGAAAAATCGAAGGTGCCCAGGATGTTTATGTAGAACAGGCTTCTGGACTTCCACAGGTGATTATCAAATTTCATAGAGAAAAAATTGCGCAGTTCGGATTGAATATTGAGGATGTGAATACGGCTATCCGCTCGGGATTTGCCGGAGAGGTGGCTGGCCTTGTATTTGAAGGAGAAAAGCGATTCGATATGGTTGTCCGCCTGGAAAAGGAAAACAGACAATCGCTTGAAGATGTGAAGAACCTGTTCGTAACAACACCCAATGGCAATCAGGTTCCGCTGGAGCAACTGGCTGATATCCAGTACAGGGAAGGGCCAAACCAGATTCAGCGCGATGATGCAAAGCGGCGGATAACTGTTGGCTTTAATGTGAGGGGAAGGGACGTGGAAAGTATTGTGAAGGAAATCCAGCAGAAGATTGATATAGAGGTGAAGTTTTCACCGGGATATTATCCAACCTTTGGTGGCACTTTCGAGAACCTGCAGGCAGCCACCAAAAGACTGGGGATTGCCGTACCGCTGGCGTTATTACTCATTTTACTGTTGCTTTATCTTACTTTTTCATCCATTAAACATGCGCTTTTAATTTTTACCGCAATTCCATTATCGGCCATTGGTGGCGTATTTGCCCTCTGGGCACGGTGTATGCCCTTTAGTATCTCCGCAGGCATCGGCTTTATTGCGCTTTTTGGAGTAGCGGTGCTGAATGGTATCGTGCTGATCAGTGAATTTAATAGGTTAAAAAAAGAAGGAATGAACAATATTTTCGAAATAATTAAGATAGGTACTTCGGTCAGGCTTCGCCCGGTGATTATGACCGCCCTTGTAGCCTCTCTGGGTTTTCTTCCAATGGCCATCTCTGGCGGAAGCGGGGCTGAAGTGCAGCGCCCATTAGCAACGGTTGTTATCGGTGGTTTGATCTCTGCAACATTGCTGACGCTTTTGGTACTTCCGGTGCTTTATATCTGGGTAGAAAAAATGGGTCGCAAAAAAGTAAGCGTTGCTCCGGTAGCAGGCATAATCGTTATGTTTATTACCTTATTTGGATTGCAGCCTGCTAAGGCCCAAACGGCGTTAACCCTTAAACAGGCAGTATCTTCGGCATTGGAAAACAACAGGGCGATTAGTGGGGCTAACCTAGGTGTAGGGCTGCAGCAGGAGCTTAGGAAGGGGGCCTTCGAAATGCCCAAAACGGAAGTGTCTATGCTTTACGGGCAGTATAATAGTCTGGTTAAAAACGACAACAATTTTACCGTTTCGCAAAGCATTCCCTTCCCAACACTTTTCGCTGCAAATGCGGCATTAGGGGATGAACGTATCAAAGCAGGCCAGCTTCAGGTTGCCTCAAGTAAAAACGAACTCATTTTTCAGGTAAAAACGGTCTACACCAATCTTCAGTACCTCTATTCGAAAGAAAAACTGCTGCTCGGGCAAGACAGCATCTATAAGGGTTTTGTAAAATCTGCCTCGTTAAAATACAAAACAGGCGAGGGTAACCTGCTTGAAAAGGTAGCCGCCGAAACACAGCTCAGGGATGTAGAGAACCTGCTCGATCAGAATAGCGCTGATATCGAAATTTATAAAGCGCAGCTTGCTACACTTCTGGGTAGGAGTGGGCTACCCCTAATTGCCGACAAGTTTTTAAGGGAAACGCCTGAAATTTCGATAGGAGATACGGCGCTTCTAAATGAAAATCCGGCCATTGCCTATTTCAGGCAACAGATCGTGATTGCCGAAAAACAGCGGAAGGTGGAACTTGCCAAAGCACTACCCGATTTTACCCTTGGTTATTTCAACCAGTCGCTAACCGGTTTTCAAAACGTTAACGGCAATGATGTTTTCTTTGGCCGCGACAAACGTTTCCAGGGTTTTCAGGTAGGACTTTCCGTTCCGCTATTTTACCGGGCTTATTCGGCGAAGGCAAAAGCCGCATCGATTAACAGGGATATTGCCTCGAACGATCTGGAGCTCCAGCAGCGAAAACTAACCGGCCAGTACCAGCAGGCCCTGGGCGAATACCTGAAAAACAGGAAACGTTACGACTATTTTATTACTTCGGCCCTAAGCAATGCGGCACTGATATTAAAAAACAGCCGCATTGCCTATCAGAACGGGGAAATAGGCTATTCGGAATACCTGTTGAACCTTAAACAAGCAAATGGTATTTACGAGGGGCGCCTGATGGCCCTGCTCCAGTTAAGCCAGAGCATCAACCATATTGAATTTTTGACCGGTAATAACAAATCATTTTAAGCATAAATCTCATGAGATCCATATATAAATATTTTATCCTGATATCTTTCCCGTTTTATTTGGCTGGCTGTAGCAGTCCTAAGTCGGAAAAAGAACCCGAAAAAGAGGCTGTTCACGAAAAGAGCGATATCGTAACCCTTACCGCAGAGCAGCATAAGCTATCAGAAATTACCCTGGGAGATATTGAGCTGAAGGAATTAAGCGGAACAACAAAAGTAAACGGCGTGCTCGATCTTCCCCCGCAAAGCCTGGTATCCATTTCTACGCCGCTGGAAGGGATTGTAAAAAGTACCAACATGCTGCAGGGAAAACGGGTAGCCAAAGGGGCGCTCGTAGCTGTAATGCAGAATCCCGAATTTATTCAGATGCAACAAGATTATCTCGACTATAAAAGCCAGCTGCAGTTTTTAAAGCAGGAACTCGACCGCCAGGAAGAATTGGCAAAGGAAAACGTAAACTCTAAAAAAGCACTTCAGAAAGCAAGGAGCGAATACCAGAGTGTAAGTGCAAGATTGCTGGGGCAACGCTCAAAACTTTCTTTACTGAATATCAGTTTTTCGGCACTGGAAAAAGGGCAGATCCAGAAAACCTTTAACCTCTATGCGCCGATGTCGGGTTACGTAACACAGGTTAACACCAATATCGGTGCCTTTGCCAGCACCACTGATGTATTGTTCAAAATTGCCGATACCGAGCACCTTCATGCAGAGCTTACGGTATTTGAAAAAGATGTACCCAAGCTTAAGCTGGGGCAGAAAGTCCGCTTTGTACTGGCCAACGAGGAAAAGGAACGCATGGCTACGGTTTATCTCATCGGCCGGGAAATTAGTAAAGAGCGTACCGTGCAAATTCACTGCCACCTGGATAAGGAGGATACACAGCTGCTTCCGGGCATGTACCTTAGGGCTTATGTAGAAAGTGGTATGAACAAGGTAGAAGCTTTGCCTGATGCGGCAATTGTTGAATTTGAAGGCAAAAAGTTCGTCTTTATAGATCAGCCCGATAGTAAGGGCAGCAACACTTACCGATACAGGATGACGGAAGTAAAAACAGGCGTTGCAGAGAATGGTTATACGCAGGTTTCTTTTGCAGAGCAGATCGGTGATGTAAAGGTAGTGGTAAAGGGAGCTTACGATCTGTTAAGCAAGGTGAAAAATGCCGAAGAAGAGGGTGAGGGACATTAAAATCGAGCAAGATTGTAGTATAAGAATCAGGTTGAGTTTCCAAACTCAACAATATTTCATCTCTCCGTAGCGTCGCTGCTTAACTCTACGGAGAGATGGATTCACGAGATTTTTAAGGTAATTGCGTAATAATCTTATTGTTCTGACGAGGCCAAAAATCATATCTTGAAAACTAAACGTGAGAGATTGTTGTTGCATATCATAAAGAAAATCAATCCATTAACTGAAAAAAATGTGAGATCACGTATATTGCTTAATGATTTTGCTGGATAAGGTACATAACCATAAGACGAATATGAATACCAGAAGAGACTTTCTACAAAAAATGGGTGCATCAGTATTGATGCTGCAATTGGGTTCACTATCGGCATTTGCGAACGCTCCCGACGAGGTTGAACAACCTTACGAAGGCAGGGTACTTAATGTAGCCATAATGGGTTTGGGTGGATACGGCACCCGGGTAGCGGAGGCGATGAAGGCCTGTACCAAGGCGAAACTGGTAGGCGTAATCAGTGGTACGCCTTCAAAAATTAAAGAATGGCAAACAAAGTACAACATTCCGGAAAAGAATTGTTATCACTACGACAACTTCGATGAGGTGAAAAATAATCCGGATATAGATGCGATTTACGTGGTTACGCCAAATGCACTGCACCATAATCAGGTTATCCGTGTAGCAAAAGCCGGAAAGCACGCCATATGTGAGAAACCGATGGCATTGAATGCCAAAGAGGCCCAGGAGATGGTTGATGCTTGTAAAAAAGCGAATGTAAAGTTACTGGTTGGCTATAGGATGCATTTTGAACCCCGTACGCTCGAGGTGATCCGGATGAGAAATGCGGGCGAATTCGGTAAGATTATGTTTTTCCAGGGACAATGTGGTTTTAAAATAGGTGATCCTAAGCAGTGGCGATTAAACAAAGCGCTTGCAGGCGGCGGATCAATGATGGATATTGGAATCTATGCGATTAATGGGGCAAGATATATGGTAGGCGAAGAGCCGGTTTGGGTGACAGCTCAGGAAACCAAGACTGATCCTGTAAAGTTTAAAGAAGGTGTCGATGAAACCATACAATTTCAATTGGGTTTCCCGAGCGGTGCAGTTGCTTCCTGCTTATCAAGTTATAACATCAATTACCTGGATAGATTTTTTATGAGTGGCGACAAGGGCTTTGCAGAAATGCAACCTTCTACCGGTTATGGCCCGATCAAAGGGAGAACACATAAAGGTGAACTCACGCAGCCCATAACTACGCATCAAACTGTACAAATGGATGAATTCGCAGCTATTATTTTTGAAGATAAGAAACCAATTGTTCCTGTAAACGGCGAGGAAGGTTTGAAAGATCTTAAAATTATAGATGCCATTTATGAGGCTGTAAAAACAGGGAAAAAGATCAAATTAATGGCTTAGCCAAATGGTTTTAAAGCGGGTTTAACTAAGTCCGGGCGAAATAGCTTCAAAACCTGTTTTAGTGCAGCCACATTGCAAGGGCCTTAGCAGAAAAGCAAGCTTGTAAAAAAGAAAGGCCATTTGAAGAGTCGCCATATACAAACTTCAGGCAAATAATTATTAGCGTTCATGAAACAATCAACAGGTATTCTGGTTGCTAACAATTAACTTTGTAAGCATGACTATATTGTTCCTACCATGAAGTGGATTACCAGGGAAAGACCAAAAATTGACCGGATAGCCTGTCCGTGGCTGATCAAGAGATTTATAGATCCTGGAGCAGAGATCATCTACGTGCCCTTTGAACGGGTTTTAATTTTGGCTGATGAACTTGATGCTATTCCTTTCGACCTTCCCGGGGTAGAATACAGCCATTATGAAGATCGCTGTACATTTGATTATTTTTTAAAAAAGCACCAGATCAGGGATGAAGCGCTCGACCGTATGGCAGCAATTATTCGTGGTGCCGATACGGATAGGCTTGACTTTGCGCCTCAGGCAGCCGGACTTTCTGCTATCTTTCTGGGGCTTTCCAGAAATATAACCAATGACCAGGAACTACTCGAACTTGGTATGAAGGTTTATGATGGATTATATACCTGGGCCAGGCACCTGCATGATCAGCGGCATACGCAATCACCTGTTGAGCAGCTATTGCTCGAAGTGTACAATAAGTATTTAAAATCCAGTGAAAAAAAGGCTCCAGAATGGACCAGGGAATTGCGGGAGATGATTCAGGATCAGCTGGACACTAATATGAGCATGAGCCTGCAGCAAGCCTCTGATTCGCTTGAGATCAGCCCTGCATACCTTTCACGTGAGTTCTCAAGATATTTTGATAACCTTTCTTTTGGCGATTACATCCGTAAGATGCGCATCGATAAGGCAATTAGCCTGATGGAAACGGTATCTTATTCATTAACGGAGATTGCATACCTCACAGGTTTTTCAGATCAGAGCCATTTCAACCGGATTTTCAAGAAACAGACCGGTGAAAATCCCTCTGCATTCAGAAAAAAATTGCTCAAAGGTAAAAAGGATACAAAATAGTTAATTCCGTTCAATTTTTGCGTATTTCCATTGGCTAATATTGTGGTTTAAAAAATCACTTAAAAGCAATGACGCATCAAAAGAAGGCTGATCAAAACATCGCCTACTCGCTTAAACAAATAGTATTCTACTTTCTAAAACTCGGTACCTGGGGCTTTGGCGGGCCGGTGGCTTTGGTAGGCTACATGCAACGCGACCTTGTTGAGGATAAAAAGTGGATCAGCGAAGAGGAATACAAAGAGGGACTGGCACTGGCTCAACTTGCGCCAGGCCCACTGGCCGCGCAACTGGGTATTTATATCGGTTTTGTACACTATGGTTTTCTGGGCGCAACGCTAAGCGGACTTGCCTTTGTGCTCCCTTCTTTTATTATGGTGGTTATCCTCGGAATGGTATACCAACTCTATGGTGGACTGGCCTGGATGCAGGCCGTTTTCTATGGGGTTGGAGCCGCAGTAATTGGAATTATCGCAGTAA
Source organism: Pedobacter riviphilus (assembly GCF_014692875.1). Taxonomy (NCBI): domain Bacteria; kingdom Pseudomonadati; phylum Bacteroidota; class Sphingobacteriia; order Sphingobacteriales; family Sphingobacteriaceae; genus Pedobacter; species Pedobacter riviphilus. The sequence goes on from NZ_CP061171.1 coordinate 81,847, forward strand.
GCGCCTATAAACTTACCATTAAATCCATTAGTAAACTGGAGCTTTCAGCAATCCGTTCGAACTGGCTCCTATGGATATTTTATGTGTTGGGAATAGGGATTACCGTAATTACCGAAAGAGAAGAGATATTACTCTTTTTAGCTTGCGGACTGTTTTATATGGTGATAAAGGCACCTCCTAGATGGTTAAAGAAATCTTCATCACTTCCTGCTGGTATTTTTATAAGTACAGGATTTTGGAATTATGACAGTAAGACATTACAAGAGATCGGTTGGTTTTTTGCCAAGGCGGGTGCGTTTGTTTTTGGGAGTGGCCTTGCTATTGTACCATTTCTACACGGTGGGGTGGTAAAGGAGTTTGGCTGGCTCACAGAACATCAGTTTGTAGATTCGGTAGCAGTAGCCATGATTACTCCGGGGCCGGTTGTAATTACTGTTGGCTTTATTGGCTATCTGGTTGCAGGCTTTCCTGGTGCATGTGTAGCCGCACTGGCCACATTTCTGCCCTGCTACCTTTTTACTGTAGCCCTTGCGCCATCATTTAAAAAGATTGCCAGGAATGTGAGTATAAAAGCTTTTGTACAGGGTATAACAGCAGCAGTGATTGGGGCACTGGTAGGGTCGGTAATCGTTATCGGCTTGCGGTCCATTACTGATATCGCAACAGCCGCTATTGCCATTGGGGCTGTACTCGCACTAATTTATATTAAAAAAATCCAGGAACCCTATATTGTAGCTGCGGCTGCGATAATCGGTTTGCTTATTAAATTTATCTAAACAAGTTATCATGTTAAAAACGAATACCAATTTAATCATCCGCATGCTTCTGTTAACAGTTTGTGTTACTGCATCATCAATGTTTTCTGCAAATGCGCAACAATCTTCTCCATACCCAAAGGTAACAGGCTACGTGGCTATACTCAACCCGATAGGCAGCTGGAGCAAACAAGGTTTTGCCGATAATTTTTCAAAAGTATATACCATAGGTTTTCCCTTTGGCATAAACATCTTAAAAAGCGAACATTTTGGCGTTAGCTTTGAATTGGTACCTTCCATCCGAATAGAGAATGGCATTTCAAAAGTAAATTCAGTGCTTTTTCACCCCGGTGCAATGTTTCGCTTTAGTCACGGTTTCACATTTATTGCTAGGGCAGCTTTCGAGACCAGCGGCAGGTTTGGTTTTACACCAGTTGTTAATCAGATTTTATTGAAGGGAAAGAATATTAACTTATATGCAGCCGTTCCGGTTCCGTTCCGGTTCGGCAACGGCCAACCGGCATCGTTAGGCGCAGGGCTGCAAGTAGGCGTTGGATTTTAATATCTAAGATTCACTGGTACTGGGTTAAACCAGTGCCAGTGTCTGGCCATTGCTTTAGGCTGTTAACAACACACCCGATCATTTTGAACAGGATTACCAAATAATTGAACGAATAAACAAAATCCCTTAACTTTACTATAGCCACTTTTGTAAACAACAATTAGATACTCAACAAAAAAGACTATGGGACTATCAGGTTTAGGAATTTTTCATACCATCATTGGTATAGTGGCCATTGTAGCGGCAATCATTTCATTTGTACGCTTTGGCAAAATTGATTTAACGCATCTTAGTGGTAAAATATACTTTTATACCACTACCGTTACGGCTTTAACAGCATTAGGGATCTCCAAACACGGTGGTTTTAATGCGGGGCATATTTTCTCGGTATTCATTTTTATTTTGGTGGTGGTCGCTTTTTGGCTCTCGGTAAAGCGAAGCACCAGTAATAAAGCCCGCTATGTGGAGAATTTTTTACTCTCTCTCAGTTTCTTTCTCTCACTCATCCCTACCGTAAACGAAACCTTTACCCGCGTACCGCTGGGGCATCCGTTGGCCAAAGGCCCTGACGATCCACTAATTGCCAAAACCCTGCTGGTGCTTTTAATTGCATTTATTGCAGGTGCTGTTTACCAGTATATTAAACAACGCAGGATAACTAAATTGAATTAAAAGGCATAATGCTTTTTGCATCATTTAAGTTTTTATAATTAATAGACTAATGCGCGGTGTTTAAAAGCCAAACCCTGCATTAGTTTTTCTATTTTTATAGCCGAAGGTTTTTTAATATGATTATCGACCATAAAAAATACGATTTGTTTGGTAAATCCATTATCCAAAATATCAGGATAAAGGCGCCTTTTACCTTCGATTTCCCTATTACCGATAATGCCTGCTTTTTGTACATGTTACAGGGCGAAATGCAATATCACCGCGACGGAGACCGGGTAAATATACCACATAAACATGCTTTGTTTTTAAATTGTATACAAGCCAGCAAAACCATCAGTAGCTTAAGTAGAGGGGATATTAACGAAATTATGATCGTTAATTTTCATCCCGATATTTTAAAGCGGATTTACGATCGAGAGATGCCGGTCATACTTCAAGCACCCGGTCGGATGGTTTCGAACAAAAGTGTCGAAATTTTAAACAACAATTTTTTAATCGAAAAATATATCGAAGGCTTGCTGTTTTATTTTCAGCATCCGGCACTGGTTAACGAAGATATACTGGTTTTAAAGCTAAAGGAAATTATCCTGCTTCTGGCCCAGACTGCTAATGCCCGGGCCATACAAACCATATTTGCACAGCTTTTTTCGCCTACTATCTATACCTTTAAGCAAATTATTGAGGCCAATCTGTTCGCCCAGCTCAGTATCGATGCCCTGGCACAGCTTAATAATTTGAGTTTATCGTCTTTTAAACGCGAATTTGCCAGACATTATAACGATACGCCAGCCAATTACATCAAAACCAAAAGACTCGAAAAAGCTGCCGAAATGCTGTTAATTTCAAAGGAGAGGATTAAAGATATTGCTTTTAATTGTGGCTATAATGATTTGGCCAATTTTACCAAAAGCTTTCGCCATAGGTATAAGTGTACACCTAGCGATTTTCGGGAACGCCAGCAGCGCTAAGGCTGCGGCACTTAGACAGCGATGCCAATATTTTTCTTGAAAAGCACACAAAAGGCCTGATCTGCTTGCCCATATCGTTTTTCATAGCCTACCAGGCCATTAATGTAATGGTTTAATTCCTTGTTGGTTAAAGTTGTTGTTTTTTACAGCATTGAGAAGCCCGTTGGAGAAACCAGAAACAAATAGACTATAAAGTTTTGCTTTTCATTGTATTAGCGATTTGATGAACGGGAGAAGGTATACTGGTTTATCCAAATGTTTCGCATTCTTTTTTATTCTAAAATTTTTATATTTTTATTAAATATTAAGATAATTTTAACAAATTAATTTAATAAAACCCCAAGTTTAGCCTGATAAATATTTGTGATTTAATCACGATTTCTGGCGATAGGTGTGCATCAGGATGTCAAAGTTAACACGTGAAAAAGAGCTGGAATTACTTCGTCGCCTATTATTGGATGATGAGGAGGCTTTTGCTTCTCTTTTTTACGGCTATAAAGATAAACTCTACGGCTTTATTTTTAGGATAACAGAATCCAGCGAGATTGCAAAAGATATCGTTCAGGATGTTTTTCTAAAAATTTGGAACACACGTCATAATACCCATCATGTAGAAAATTTCAATGCTTTTGTCTACCGTATGGCCAAAAATGCTGCTCTTGATCACTTGAAGCGAAAATCGCGTGAGTTAATAGCTGTTTCCGATCTTCGCCTGATTTCTGATGAGCACATGGCCAGCAATCCATTCGAGGATATGAAAGCCACAGAAATCCAATCGAAATTCGAACAAGCTTTAAAAAATCTGCCAAAGCAGCAGCGCGTAGTCTATGAGCTAAGGCATTTGGAAGGGGAAGAGTATTCTGAAATTGCAAAAAAACTAAATCTTTCTGTTGCAACGATTCGGAGCCATTTCAGAAATGCGCTCATTGCGCTAAAAGCAGGCCTTTTTTTGCTGCTTTTCATGATGTTTTTTCGCTTCTAATTTTAGAAGTGCAAAAAATAAAATAAAAAAATAATTTTCTCTTGCACATTTTGACTATTCTGTCGTCTTACCTTTAAAAACACGCTAAAATTGCGTTGATTTTTAAATTAGGTTTATGTCAAATGATACAATAACAGCTTTATTAGCAAAATATCTAAAGGGTGAATGTGATAAAGAGGAACGGGATCAGTTATTTAGTCAGCTGGATACATTAGAACCCAAACAGCTCGATGATCTTTTGAACAGCGCGTGGAAGGATTATGAATCTGACATTGAACTTTCAGAAGGAGATTCACGGGAAATCCTCAATGCGATCTTAACAAAGCGCAGTAAATACTCTTTAAAATATATCTCTATCGCTGCGTCTATTTTAATTGGTATCGTTACAGTTACCTACTTATTCCTTACTTCTAAAAAAATCACCAGTACCCAAAATATGGTCTACACAGATATTAGGCCTGGCGGTAACAAAGCTGAACTTCTCATGGCAAATGGGAAAAAAATATTACTGGGTAGCGGCTTTCAAAAAATTGAGATGCCAAATACCGATTTGATAGTGCAACAGCATTCCAACGGATCATTAACTTACACCAATGGTATAAATACATTACCTGCAAAAATTGCCTATGATACCCTTCGGACTCCAAGGGGTGGGGTTTATCAGGTTAACCTGAGCGACGGCACGAAAATTTGGCTCAATGCTTTTAGTGCGATCAGATTTCCTGAAAAATTTGCCAGTAACAGACGTGATGTCGAACTTCTATATGGTGAAGCATATTTTGAGGTAAAGCATATGACAAATGCACCGTTTGCCGTTAAAACAGCTGCAGGGATTGTTCGGGATTTGGGAACCAGTTTTAATGTAAACAGCATTTCTAATAAGGGCCATGTTGCCGCCACTTTATTGGAGGGAGCTATTGAAGTCGAATCGAACGGTCAATTTAAAAAGATAAAGCCCGGTCAGCAGGCGTTATTTAGTAAAAATAAAATATCGGTTAACGATGTAGACGTTGAGGAGATGACTGCCTGGAAAGATGGGTATTTTATGTTCGACGAATCGATGGAAAGTGCCATGAATAAAATTGCCTTGTGGTACGATGTAAAGGTTGAATACCAAAACGAAGCCCTAAAACACATTCCGGTCTTGGCTACCATAACCCGCTACGGCGAGATCAAAAATGTGCTGCGGATTTTGGAAATGACCAAAAAGGTGCGCTTTAATGTGAATGGAAGAACAATCAAAGTTGTGCGTTTTGCACCATAACCTAATATTAATGAACTGATTTATGATCAACTACCAAACCAAACTTAACTAAACCAAACCACATGAAAAGTAACTAATTGCCATCACTTAAAAGAGGAAAAGGAGTGCTGGAACACCCCTTTCCAAACTCTTAAATCTTTCCGATCAGATCGGAAATGAACGTTTCTTACTAGGTAATTCACGATTTAAAAGAATGTAAATGTATAAAATTTCTACGACAGATTTTATGCAGCTTCCACGCTGCGTCCACAAAGTTTTTAGGCTTACCAAGCCAACTTTTTTCCTGCTACTGATCTCGCTGTTACATGTAAGCGCATCAGGTTTAGCACAAAATATCACAATTAATCAAAAGAAAATCTCTTTAGTAAAGGTGTTTAGGGAGATCCGATCACAAACAGGGTATAGTTCAGTTTGGACTGATACGGAGGAGAAGAACAAAACTGTTAATGTGAGTCTTACCAATGCGCCTTTAGAAGCGGCACTTAAACAAATACTTGCTCAAACAAATCTTTCCTATAGCATTGATAAAGAAAATAGGGCGATTTTGATCTTCACTAAACCAAACACAGCAACAGTAAGCCCCCCGGGCTTGATAGATGTAAAAGGTGTTGTTGTAAATGTGCTAAAACAGCCACTGCTGGGCGCCACCGTTAAAGTTAAAAACAGCGCAATCTCCACACAAACAGGTGCCGATGGCTCATTTCGTTTAGCAGGTATTGCCAGTGATGCTGTTTTAATGATCTCCTATGTTGGATATGCAGTTAAGGAGATAAATGCATCGCCGGATATGGGAACCATTCCGCTTGAATTTGCTGCCAATGATCTTGAATCGGTAAATGTTACCTTCTCAACAGGATATCAAACGCTCTCGAGGGAAAGAAGCGCAGGCTCATTTTCAAAGCCCAGCCTGTCGGTTATGAACGATAGATCAAGCAGCACAAATGTATTGCAAAGGTTGGATGGATTGGTACCTGGTTTAGCCGTGAACAATGCTCCCGATGCAGGTAACAATCCCTTTTTGATACGTGGTTTATCATCAATCAATTCCAACAGAGGTCCGCTTGTGGTTTTAGATGGGGTACAGGTTCCCGATAATTTTATTCAAAACATCAACATGCAGGATGTTGCAGATATCACCGTACTTAAAGATGCAACCTCCTCCTCTATATGGGGTGCTAAAGCGGCTAATGGCGTAATTGTGATTACCACAAAAAAAGGCACTGCCGACGAAAAGTTGAAAATTGATTATGACGGGTATCATAATTTTCAGGGCATGCCTGATCTGAGCTATATCCAGAAGATGAACAGCGGCCAGTTTATTGCTACAGCAAAGGAGCTATTTCCACAATATGTGGGCAGTAATTCCTATAATTCTGTTCAATTAATTGCCCCTGTTACACCTCATTTGCAGGCACAGTATGATGCAAGCAGAGGCTTAATAACCCAGGCCCAGGCTAATGCAAAACTCGATAGTTTAGCGGGAATAGATAACAGCGATCAGCTTAAAAAGTATTTCTACAGACAGGCAGCAACTACTAACCATACCTTATCTGTATCCGGTGGTGGTAAAACACATTCATTTTATGGTTCTGCTAATTATATTGGAACGGTTAATAATACTCCGGGCCAGACAGACGACCAGTACAAAATCAACCTGCGCCAAGACTTTAAGTTCAACAAACGCCTCCAGGTTTACCTCATCACCGATCTCACCAACAGGGTTACCAGGAGTAATAATATAACCGTTCCAAGTTTGGATCTGGTGCCTTACCAGTTATTTGCTGATCCCGCAGGAAATCCATTAATAGTCAATCATATGGGTAATTATAGCGATGATCTACGTAAAGATTATCAGGCAAGAAGCCGTATTAATCTGGATTATTCCCCTTTACAGGAGATAGAGAATGGATACACCAAAGGTAATGCATTATCTACAAGAGTTGTGGCGGGTGTGACACTGGAGCTTATAAAAGGCCTCCGTTATGAAGGAACATTCGGTTATAACATTAATTCTTTTAAAAATCGCGTGCAGCTGGATCAGAACAGTTATGCGGTAAGAGACGAAGTAATGACATTTACCCAGGCGCCTACGCTTAACAGTACCCCTATCTATAATGTCCCGGCTTTTGGGGGCCGGTTAACTGCTACTGATGAACTGCTCAAAAGCTGGACAATCAGAAACCAGTTTTTGTATGATCATACCTGGCTTGATAAACATCAGTTGACCATTATGGCAGGACAGGAAGCAACCAGTAACTCTCCGCTTTCAACAACGACCATCTATAGGGGATGGGATGATCAGCTTCAGGTAGCAAGACCTATAAATTATCAATTATTAGGTGAAGGTATCACCGGAACGGTAGCAGGCGGAACAAGGACATTAGCTAATAATGTAACCGGTGGCGAAGGTGTAATCAGCAGGACATCCTCTTATTTTGCCAATTTAGGTTATACATTCGACCGGAAATACACGCTAAACAGCAGTATCCGTATTGATAGAAGCAATTTGTTTGGCTTTGACCAATCGGCTCAGAACAGACCGGTGTGGAGCGTTGGGGGTAAATGGGCACTTGGAAGAGAGGAATTTATGAAGCCCGTAAATTGGTTAAGCCGTTTAGATCTTAGGTTTACCTACGGTATCACAGGTAATGCACCCACTCCAGGTACTGCAGCATCATGGGATATTTTACGTGCCGAAACAAATGTCAATTATCCAAACGGCGTTGGCCTGATCATCAATGCACCCGCAAACAAAAAACTTACCTGGGAACTCACCAAAAACTATAACCTGGGTCTGGATTTTGAAATCCTGAATGGCATATTGTTCGGTTCGATAGACGGTTATATCCGGAAAACAAATGATTTGATCGGTAACCTGACAACCGCACCGCTTACGGGCTTTGCCTCTGTGATCGGGAACTTTGGCGATTTGCAAAACAAGGGTTTAGATATCTCGCTTGGTTCGCTAAACATCAGCAATAACAATTTCACCTGGACCACTTCATTTACCTTAGGTTATAATAAAAATAAGATATCGCGGCTTGCAAATGCTACGCCCATCACTACCGGGCCAGGCATGATCAGTACCAGGTTCTTGGATGGTTATCCTTCTTTTGTGGTATTTGCCTATGATTATGCGGGTTTAAATGCTTCCGGAGATCCCCAGGTCAAACTGGCTGATGGAACGGTTACTTCAAATCCGACAGCAACTACTGCTCAAGATGTAGTATACATGGGAAGTTCACAACCTGTTTACAGCGGTGGTTTTTCTAACAATTTCCGCTATAAAAATGTCACATTGGGCATCAATATTATTTATAACGGTGGAAACGTAATGTTTCGCGATGTAAATACATTTTGGTCAGGCGTACCTTATTTAAATTACATGACCAGCGAATTTGCCAACCGTTGGAAAGTAGCCGGAGACGAGAACAAGACCGATATCCCTCGATATGCTGCCACAAGTGCGGTTAGTGGGAATAGAAATACGAACTATTATACTTATGCAAATAGCAACGTGTTTAATGCTTCCTTCGCGAAGATCCGCGACATCACATTAGCCTATGATGTTAGGGGTGGGCTAATCAAAAAACTGCATGCACAATCTATAACATTCAGGGCACAGGTTTCCAACTTAATGTTATGGAAAGCCAATGATTTAGGGATCGATCCAGAGTTCCAGTCTTTAGGAAATGTTGGTGCAACTCAAACCGCCGGCAACACCGGAGCGATAAGAAACCTGCGTACAGGGCAAGGAACAATAACATTAGGGGCCCATATCACACTTTAAATAGAATTAACAGTTATGAAACTCACAACGAAATACTTTTTAATAACACTGGTTGCCTGCACCATGCTTTTGGCTGGCTCCTGCAAAAAAGATTTTTTGGAAATACAGCCCAAAGGATCACTGATTGCAAAAACAACAAACGATTACGAACAGATTTTAAATGGTTTGTTTTTGCAAAACACCGTTTCTGCTTCTATATACCTTGGAGATGACGTGGCCCTGCAAAATAATTATCTTGAAAGCGTGCCTTTACGCGTTCAACGTTTGTTCCGGTATGAAGATATGGTTTACGAGCAGAACGAACTTCCGCAGGAAATAACGGCTCCCACGGGTTATATTCAAAAGCTTTACCTTTTTAATAAGATCATCAACGAGGTAATGGGATCAACACAGGGAAGTGATCAGCAGAAAAAGCAGTTATTGGCTGAAGCAAAAGTTGGTAGGGCTATTTGCAATCTGGCCTTTTTAAATGACTTTTCTTTGCCTTATAATCCTGCTTCAGCTTCAACTGATTTGGGCATACCGCTCATCACTGCCGCCGATGTTACCCAAACATCGTTTACCCGTGCAACTGTAAAGGAATGTTATACTGCAATCATAAAAGATTTAACAGAAGCCTTTCCAGACCTCGGGCCGGTTACGCACCGCAGAAGGTTATCAAAAATGGCTGCTGAATTTTTTCTTACGAGAGTATATATGAATATGCTTGATTTTACTTCGTCTAAAACACATATTGACGGTGCTTTTGCAGAGTTATCTAAATCAACCATACCACTCTCCCTTTATGATTACAACGTTGTTTTAGATGAAAATGCGGCTGGTTCCTGGTTTCCACTCAACTTCCTGGGGGCGTTAAGTAACCTTCCCCTTGCAGCAAACAACAGCCAGGTCATTTATAATATTTCTACCACTGTCTGGAATTTCAACTTTGCTGATTGCCCTGTTTTTAGCCCTCAGGTAGCAAGTCTTTATAGTGATGATGATAAACGATTGCTGCTTTATTCAGACACCGAGTTATTTGGCGACCTGATTTATCCTAAAAAAGTTCGTCGTTATCCCAATTTCTTTCTAGACATAGGACCATCTCTACCCGAAATGTATTTAATGCGTGCAGAAATAAAGGCGCGGGGAAATGATCTGAACGGAGCAAAGGCAGATGTTGAAGCTTTACGGTCAAAAAGAATGCCCGCCTCAGCTGTGGCCCTGCCTTCAAACGTAGTTTCGGATCAACAGGCCATGGTTAGATTTATTTTAGATGAACGCATTAGGGAGTTTGCGCTTTCAGGCTTGCGGTGGTTGGATATGCGTCGTCTTTCAGTAGATCCGATCTATAAAGATCATATCAATCCTAACCACTACCTCCTGGATTCTGACGGCAATGTTTTAAAAACTTATACGTTAACGCCGAAGCGCTATGCGATGAAATTTGGAAGCCTCATGATCAACCAGAATCGAGGATTAGTAGACAATCAATAACCTTTCTTTCGGCTAGCATCCCTGCTAGCCGCTATTATATCATATATCAAATGTCAGTTATGAAAATCAACAATTTAAAAAAATGTATTGCGACTGTAGTTCTGGGGCTGATGATCGGTTTCGGAGCTCAGGCACAACAGCCTAATCCTTTGGCTGAAAAGTATGACGAGTTTACCCTTATTGATAAAGCACAGGATCAGGAGAAATTTTATAAGGACTTAATTAAAAAGATACCTGAAACGGAGAAAAATAGAAAACTTTACGACCGTATCAGGGGAGCAATAGCCATCAACTGGCTTCATGAGGAAAATTTTGATAAGTTCAAACAATATGATCAGTCTGTTAAAGATGGTCTATCATTGTTTGAGCTAACCAACATTCTTGAAAAGTGGTTAGATGACAAAAAAAACCTAGCATGGATGGATGTAACTTCCAAACAATATCTTAAAGATATTGAAAACGGTTTACGTAAAGATGATTTCGAACACGCACACGAAGTCTTATTGGAAATTTCAGCAACAATAGATTGTATAAATGGTGATAAAAGTGCCGCATTAGCAAAGATTAATGAAGCGCTTAAAGATGCTAAAATGAGGAACATGAATTATTTTAAAGATTCAAAGCCAAATTTTATCAGTCGTTATGCGTTCATTTTAGATGCAAACGGCCAAACCCAAAAGGCGATTGATACACTTACCGTTTCCGTTAAAGATGCAGAATCCAATCCCAAACTTTTAGCTATCCTTAAAACCATCTATGCAAAAGTAAATGGAGAAGATAATGCTACAAAATATGTTGCTTCATTGCAAGATGAGGCCTATCAGCGCTATTATAAAGAACTCGAAAGTAAGTGGGATCCAATTGGCAAACCCGCACCAACAGTTGCCATCACTAAATTAAATGGGCAGGAATTTAAAGTGTCTGATTACAAGGGAAAAATCCTGGTAGTTGATTTTTGGAGTACAACCTGTACGCCCTGCAAAGCCTGCTTCCCTGCTTTCGAAAGAATTGTTGCAGACTATAAAAATGAACCATTTCAGTTATTCGTAGCAGGAATAGCAGAAGATAAGGAAACCCAGCAGCAATATGTTGATAAATCTAAGCTGACTTTAGATGTATTAAGAGATCCTGAAATGGCATTCTATAAAGCAATTGGTGCGAAAGGTACACCACATAAGTTTATCATCGATCCTAAAGGAATAATAAGAATGGACGGAATTGGTTACGCTGGCTCAACAGATCGCGAATACTATGAAGTTAAAGCAATGATAGAGATTACTAAAAAGCATGCCGCCAACAATAATTAATAACAATATGAAAAAAAATCTCATTCTTTTGTTCATCTGCTCATTTTTTACACTGAAAGGATTCGGGCAAATTTATCATCCCATAAAGTGGAGTTATGCTGCAAAGAAAACGGGTAAAAATGAAGCAGTTGTATTCGTAAAAGCCACCTTGGAAAAAGGCTGGCACTTATATTCACAATATGTCGAAAAGGGTGGTCCACAACCAACTAAATTTACTTTTGAAAAATCCAATACCTATAGCCTGATAGGAGCTACAAAAGAACCTCATGCGATTATGCGTTTGGAACCCACGTTTATGATGGAAGTCGGCTTTTTCGAAAATGCAGTCATTTTTCAGCAAAAAGTCAAGTTAACCGGTAAAAAAGCCGCGGTAAAAGGGAAAGTAGAGTTTATGGTATGTAACGATAAAATGTGCCTTCCTACAGATGAAGTCGAATTTACCGTTAACGTAATTTAATATCCAGAACTATAAAATAACAACATGAAAAAATTAGTGATCGTCGCTTTATCAATAATTCAATTGAGTGCTTTTGCACAGGACGCGAAAAATAAATTTACGATATCAGGTAAATACGGAACATTTAATGCCCCTGTAAAAGCTTACTTACAGTATAATATAAACGGTAAAGACATAACAGATTCTGTTACATTGAAAAATGGGATTTTTAAGTTTACCGGAACAGCCACACCTTCACCCGTTTATGCTGATCTGATTTTTGATTCTAAAGCTGTTGGAAAGGAAAAAAGTCTTGAACGGGGTATCGTAATTATAGAGCCTGGTAATATCACGGTTGCTACAAAAGGCAATATTACCAATGGCCTAAAAGTTACCGGCACACCTTCAAATAACGATTATACCGAATTTAATGCTATTGTAGATACTGAATTCTCCAAAATGTCTCCTGATGACAGGAGTATCATGGACGGGAAAACCAACGCTAATAACACTTCCAATTTTGAGGAAAAACTGGAAGCATTCAAAAAGAGGTATAGTAAATTAACAAATGACGCTTATATAAAATTTGTAAAAAGCCATCCCAACTCTGATCTTGCATTGGATCTAATGTCAAAAATAGCATATGATTCAGAATACGCTGAAGTTAAACCTTTATTTGACGGCTTTTCTGATAAGATAAAGAATAGCGCCGATGGCAAAAGTTTTGCTAAAGCCTTAGAACAGATGAAAGCTACTGAAATTGGTCAAAACGCACCTGATTTTGAAATGGCTGATACTGAAGGTAAGCTGTTTAAACTTTCATCTTTAAAAGGAAAGTATGTTTTATTAGATTTTTGGGCGTCGTGGTGCGGACCCTGTAGAGCGGAAAATCCAAACCTTATAAAAATTTATAATAAGTTTAAAGATCAGAACTTTACGATTGTAGGTGTTTCACTGGATAAGGCTAACGCTAAAGACCTTTGGCTGGCTGCTATAAAAAATGATGGCCTGCCATGGCTGCAACTTTCAGATCTGCAGAGCTTTGATAATACAGCAGCTAAACTGTATGGTGTACGCGCAATACCACAAAATTTCCTGATTGATCCCAGCGGTAAAATTGTTGGTAAAACTTTAGTCGGAAAGGGGCTTGAGCTTAAACTTACGGAAATGCTTGGTAATCCCGTTAAATAGGATTGATATGTATTAAATTATTGATAATGAGTTTGTTGTGTTGTTTTTTTGTTGGTTTGGTCCGTTTTCAATAAAAGACACATTTACGGCTTTCCTATTGATGTTTAAACACAATCTTACCGTTATACTCGTATTATTTCCCCATGAATAGTATTAATATTTATGGGGAAATCTATTAAACAAAGAGAACGCTTTCTTCGATATTAAAAATGTGCGTTTATTTTTGCAATGCTGGTTGGTTGCTAACTTTCTGATCCCGAAACTAAATACCTAACTTTTCCATCAACTGCTTTTTATAAGCTTGCCCGATAGGAATAAACTGCTGGTCGTTGAGAACTAGACTGTCCCTCACTATGCGAGCAATTACTAGCTTATTGACCAAGTAAGAACGGTGTGATTGGATGAAATATTTCTGGTTTAACTTGTCTAAAATTCCCTTCAGTGTATGGTAGAGTAAATACGTTTCGGTAGTAGTGATGATTTTTATATAGTCTTTATTTCCTTCAATTAACCTGATGTCTCGTTGTTTGATTGTGAGATAGCTATCCTTTACCCTGATGACCAGCTGATCTTCAAAGGCGCTGTTTGGTTCACTTCTTGGCGAAAGCTTGTCAATAGCCTTTATAAATCTTTCGTATGAAAAAGGTTTTAGAAGATAGTCGGCCACACCCAGCTCGAAACCTTCGAATGCATAATCTTTAAAGGCAGTTGTAAAAATGGTACTGGGCCTATGTTTTAGTGCTTTCAGAAAACTGATGCCGTTGATAAGCGGCATTTCGATGTCTAAAAAAAGCAAATCAATTTGATGGCTTTCCAAATATTCAAATGCTTCAACTGCATTTCTGAACTGTGCTACCAGCGTCATTCCGGGAGTTTGCGCGATATAATGTTTCAGCACATCATGTGCAAATGGCTCATCATCTAAAATTACGCACTTCATTTCAAGGTTATGCTTAGGTTCGCCGTATAAATACCGTTCAATTCTTGTATCTGGAGATGGTGTTTGCCTTGGTAATAGAGCTCCAGTCTTTTTCTAATATTCACTAATCCTATACCGCCCCTGTTGCTTTTTAAGGGTTGGCTCGGCAGCATCTCATTTTCTATTTTGAAGAACAAAACCTGTTCATCTACCATTAACTCGGCTGTAACACCAGCATTATTTTTCAGTTTGTGCTTGCCATGTTTGAACGCATTTTCTACCAAAGGCAAAAATAGCAGTGGTGGCATTTTTACATCGGGTATGGTTTCCGAGACGTTAAACCGAATTGAAGCGTCTGGAAACTTTTTCTGCTCAATCTCAAAATATCCTTTTAGGAAATTAACTTCTTCGCTTAGCGGAACCTCCTCCCGGCTACAATCATACAAAATATACTGCATCATTTGCGACAGCAATAAAATAAACCTAGAGGTATCTTTAGATTGTATTAGGCTCATGCCATATAGACTGTTTAACGTATTGAATAGAAAATGAGGCTGGAGCTGCGCCTTTAACAAGCCTAACTGGAGCTTCAAATGGTCGGTTTCTACCTTGTGGCGGATCATCTCATTTTCGTAGGAGAACCTCGAGAAGGCGATGCTTAAAAAGGCAATCGAATCGGTCATGATCAGATTCCAATCTGAAAAGAAACCATTGTACTGGCGATTAAAATAGGCATGCACCGGACTACCATAGGTGAATTGTTTGAAAATCCATGACAGGAACATGTTGATGTAGGGTGTCATAAATATGAAGTATACTACAGTGATGAGTATAAGGGCCATATATTTTCTTAGATGCAACAGTTTTGGAATCGCCCACCGGTAATAGGGAATAATGGGTAATGTGCTGCAAATTCCAAACAGGCAGATCATTGGATAGGGGAAATCGTTACCTGGAATTCGTTGTAATCCCGAATTTTCGATCAGGTACGAATATTTATATATTGTAACATAGAATACCCAAATCAGGATTTCGAATATGGTTGAGAAGTTGAAGGCTGTTCTTTTGTTCACCTTTCAAAAATCGCTAAAATAGTTGAAATAGTTTTTCCCCTGCGATAAACCTCAGGTTTTGCACGACGAATAGACGCATATGTTAATTTATCGTGCAAGGAAGGCCTGTGGTCGAATTTTTTTTCATGCCACGGGCGAATGCTCATTCTTTTGCTTCATAAAACAATACATGATGAAACACATGACCTTAATAATTTGTCTGGCCGTCATCCTTCCGTTTAACAGCCAGATCGTTTTCGCTCAGCAAAAAGACACGGTTTCGAAATTGACTGTTGTCCAAAAAAAATCGCTGAAAAGCGTCTCTCTTGAGAGCTATGAAAAGTTTAAAGCCTCCGTTAAACCATTAATTGCCGAAATGGGGGCGAAGCAGATTGTAGGTCTTGGAGAAGGAACACACGGAACGGCAGAATTTTATAAACTCAGGTATTACATCAGCAGGATATTGATTGAAGAAAAAGGATTTAATCATGTTGCTTTCGAGAATGATGTTGCCGAGATGTGGTTAATGAACCAGCAGTTAAACCAGGCAACTGATGTTATGGCATTGATGAAAAAATACATGATCGGAATCTGGCAGAACAAAGAAACAAAGGAGCTGCTGGATTGGATCAGGATATATAATAAAAGTCACAAAAAAAAGGTTTCGGTAAACGGTATAGACTTCCCTGTTCAAAAGCCCGATATTGATATGATTACGCTTTTGCTTAAAAAAGCGGGTATTAACAGTTTTTACGAAGAAGTTGAGCGCCTGAATGTTGCTGCTCATTTTCAGGATGAGGCTTGGTTTGGCATGAACCGAAAAGATTTTAAGGTAGATTGGAAATTGCTGAACCAATATTGTAGCCAAGGTTACTTCACCGCCGATTCCCTGGAACAGCAAGTTAGTAAAATAGAGATGGAAACAAGCCTCAGATCTGATCTTCTATTGGCGATTAGCAATCTTAAACAGGGGTTTGAACCGTTTAAGCCAAAATCCAAATATGTACAGAGAGATAGCATCATGGCCCACAATACCGCTTTAATGATAAAAGGAAAGGAAGATAAAGTGATTATCTGGGCACACGATGCTCACCTTGGGAAAAAAGAGATTTACGATAATTCTGTTGGCGGAACGGGAAAATACCTGCTAAAACTATTTCCCAACAATTATTTCGTTCTGGGTACAGGAACGGCAATGGGTGAATTTGGGGCAACGACCGATGCCCGCGCTGTAAATACCACCGTGATGTTGCCCTATAAACTTGAGGAGCCGATCAAAGGTTCATGGGAAGAATTATTGGGTACATTGACCAAAACGAATGTATATTTCTTTACCAAGGCCTTTAACCCAAATAACCTGGTCAAGCCACAGCGATTTATAGGCTATGGTACAAAAAGCGGCGTGAGTTTGTACGATAAGGTAAATTTAGCCGAGTTATATGACGCTTTTCTTTTCGTTAAACAAAGCCATGCGGCAACAATGTTTTGATTTTTTGGGTAGGTAATGTTTTACTCCCAAAATACACTAAGTAGGCGCTTTTAAGTGGTTTATTTTAACAAATCTTTATACGTTCTTCCAATGGGTAACTGCTTGCCGCTTTTTACCTGAACACTTTGGGCGCTTATTGAGACAATATCTTTTTTTCTTACAATATACGATTTGTGAATGCGAACAAATCCCAGTTCGCCGTTTTTATTCATGAAATCTGAAAGCCGTTGTAATACAAGATACTGCTTAAACCTGGTTACAATTTTAATGTATTCACGAAATCCTTCAATCCATTGTATATCATCTAATAAAACTCTATTCAACTTGTAGTCAGATTTAAATGTCAGGTACGATTGCTCCACCTCAGATGCCGAAAATTTCAAATAATCAATAGCCTTTTGAACTGCTTTTTTGAACCGGTCAGGAAAAACAGGTTTAACCAGGTAGTCGATAACGTCCATGTCGAAGGCTCTGGCCGCATAGGTCGGATCAGCAGTGATGAAAATACAGAGTTTACCTTTTGGAACCAATGCCAGGAAGTCTGTTCCGGATAAGCCAGGCATCTCAATATCGAGGATTAGTAGTTCTACAGATTCCAGTAATAGATAATTCAGGGCTTCCGTAGGATCTAAAAAGGTATCCATGAGTTCAATTTCGGGCATGTCCAAACAATATTTTTTGATGAGTTCTAAAGCAGGAGCCTCATCATCAACATAAATGGCCTTTATCGGTTTCATAAATATATGTTTAAAATTGCTTTATATACACTACCGTCGTTACTGCTCTCAAAGTTATAATTACTTTGATAATGGTTTTCAAGAATATTTTCAAGCACTTTCATGCCAACGCCACGATAGGTGGTATCATCATTGTCGATTATTTTATTTGAGATTGAATTTTCAATGCAAAATTCCAGTTTAACTTCTGAAATGCTTACTGATGCTTTAATTCTAGCCGTCTTGTCAGATCCCATAGCAGCATATTTGATGGCATTTTCAAACAGCGTGAGATAAATTGTTGGTGGGATCTCAACAATTTCAAATAGATTATCATCAGGAAAACATAGATCGATATCTAACCCCGAGCCATGTTTCAGTTGATAGAGGCCGCTCAGGGCGATAATCATTTGTAGTTCCCTATCAACCGGTATGGTGTTTTTTGAAATCTCATATGTGGTATACTGCATCAAAAGGCTTAACTGTTTAATTAAATTGGCCGAGCTTCCATCTGTAGCATAACTGTGCGAATAGATATTATTTAAGGTGTTAAACAAAAAGTGAGGATTTATTTTTGATTTTAGCAGTTCAAGATCTGCTTCTTTTTTTCTCAGGCTGAGTTCTGCAAGTTCACGCTCAGCAATTAGTTTGTATTTTGAAATGCCTTGAATAGAGGGAACTAAAATGATGATGATCTGCATCAGGTAAATCATAAAAAGATAACCGCCATCAATCTCCGCCCCGAAAAGTTGAGGCTCAATTAGTATCCTGACCAAACTTGAAATTACAAAAATGGCGGCAATGTAGCGTACATATTCTCCATAGCGCTTCGTCTGGTAATACGCTGGCACCAAAACGCTAAAGCATAATAAATAAACAGGGATGTTAATACAAAGCATAAATAACAACCGCAGTGCTGCCTCTTTTAAGTCCCAAAAGTTCAGATAAACGTAACCGCTCACAGATAAGAATACCAGCCAGAAAACAATGTGCTGAATGATAATTAATCCAGGCCAACGACCATTTACTAAGAAATGCATCACTTTTTTATCAAAAGAGAGCCTGAGCACTAAAATCAGGAGTATAAGGTTGATCAGCAGATTCATTTATCAGGGGCTTCAATTGTTGTTTGTTAATAATTCATGTAGTTTATTGATATAAATCTTTTTAAGCTTAAGATAGGTGCATATTTATTAACCCGTTACAAATTATGTATCGGAATTAACCAAATATATACAACGGATTAAAATCCGCCTAGTTGAGATTAAATGAAGGCTAATATCCCTATTTTTTTTATAAACGACGGCATGAGCATATCAATTACCAGATTCTCATTAGTCATCTTCCTTTTTGTGGGGTGCCTGTTAACAGTAAGTGCTCAGGAAAAAAAGGCTAATAAGCCACTAAAGTATTACTTGAACGATGATAAAACACATTTTATAGCATTTTCAGGTTATGCGCAGATTTGGGCAAGATATACCGAGCTCAATCCCGGCAGTAAGATAAATGAAAGTAACGTAAATTCAACCGCTGACATTTCTTTAAGAAGGCTTCGCATGAAAATGGTGGTTGCGCCAACGGATCGGCTTACCATGGTTTTTCAGGGAGGGACAACTAACCTGACCTACCTTTCTGATAATGAAAGTGCTTTTGAATTACTTGATGCCTACGGAGAATATAAACTAAGCAACAAATTTACTTTAGGGGCAGGCCGATCTAACTGGAAGGGGTTTACCCGTTTTGCTTCTGGCCCAACTGCTACTTTATTGTATGATGTACCTTTTATAACACTGGGTAACGTAAACAGAACCGATCTTACCCTACGGAATCTGAATGTTTTTTTCAAAGGTCAGCTAGGAAAGTTAGATTACCGGTTTATCATAGCCAAAACTTATGTGCCCTTTACCGGAAAACCTTTACAAGACATCTCTACCTTTAATAACCTGGAGGTTAAACCCAACTTTTCATCCTATTTCAAATGGCAGTTTTTTGAAAAGGAAAACAGTACACCTACTTCTCCAGGAAGTTATTTAGGGAAAAAAAAGGTATTGGCCCTCGGCGTAGGGATGGAATACCAGAAAGATTTGCTCTGGAGCCTGAAATCTGCAGATACTTTGCTAAACGATATGAAACTCTTTTGCGCAGACATCTTCTTCGATACTCCGATTAATTTGAGCCGAGGAACATCATTTAATTTTTATTCAGCAGCTTTTCTTCATGATTATGGCCCTGGCTACATCAGAAATCTGGGGATAAACAACATTTCGAATGGACTGGATAATAAAAAAGCATCCTTCAATGGGGCGGGCAATAGTTATCCGGTTGTAGGAACCGGACACAGCTTTTATCTGCAATCTGGTTTCACCCTCCCTTATTTCAATCAGCAAAAGAAAAGCTTGAGATTGATGCCTGCATTGGGTTTTCAGTATTCCCGGTTTGAGCGTCTCTCCGAGCCCATGATCAGTTATGATCTGGGACTTACCTTACTGTTAAAAGACCATGCATCGAAACTTGTTTTTAATGCCCAAAGCAGGCCCATATATACCGATCAAGGCGATGGGCTAAAAGTAGCTGACCGGAAAATGATGTTCGTTTTAATGTACCATATCAATATAGACTAATAAAAAAGAGCCAATGTTAATCGAAAAATTACCTCAAACATTAGATGAGCAAACCAAGGCGACTCGCCGCATTTGGAAGCGAATTGTAACCAACCTTACTTTCTGGGTGCTCATTGCCATTATTGCAGGCGTTCTACTGGGCACTGTTGCCCCTGCAATTGCCGTTAAAATGGAAATTATTGGCAAAACTTTCATCGATATTATTAAACTCTTTATCGCCCCAATTATATTTCTGACCATTGTTTTGGGTATAAGTGGCATGGGCGATCTGAAAAAGGTTGGTAGAATTGGTATCAAATCCCTCATTTATTTTGAAGTAGTTTCCACTTTTTCCCTCGCCATAGGTATTGGCATGGCTGTTCTTATCAAACCAGGAAACATTGACAAAGCAAATTTGCAGATTCAAAATGCCTCGAAGTACACCTCATCGCCAGAAAAAGGTTTTGACTGGGTACATTTCTTTATGAATAACCTCACCATTCAGGTATTATTGGTTGCTATAATTGTTGGAATCGCTCTTAACTATTCTAAACATCGGGAAAAAGCAGTTTTTGGCTTAGAATATTTATCTAAAAAAGTGTTTCTGGGCTTAAAATATGTCATGTATCTCGCACCGCTTGGTGCCTTCGGCGGCATGGCTTATACCATTGGCAAATTCGGACTTCATACCCTCATACCCCTGGCCAAGCTCATGGGAACAGTATATCTCACCATGGGGCTGTTTATATTTCTGGTTTTGGGCGGCATTATGAGATATTACAAAATGAGTATCTGGAAATTTATCAAATACATTAAGGAAGAATTATTGCTGGTTTTGGGCACATCTTCTTCCGAATCGGCATTGCCTTCGATCATGCAAAAACTCGAAAAGATGGGCTGCAGCAAGTCTGTTGTTGGGCTGGTTATTCCAACAGGCTATTCTTTTAATCTGGACGGTACCTCAATCTATCTTTCTATGTCCATTATATTTCTTGCCCAGCTTTACGGCGTTCATCTCTCGATATGGGAGATGTTAAGTATCATCGGGATCCTGATGGTGACTTCAAAAGGTGCAGCTGGTGTAACAGGAAGTGGTTTTATTGTTTTAGCCTCAACACTTGCCGCTATCCATAAGATTCCGATAGAAGGACTGGCGTTTCTTTTAGGGGTAGATAAATTTATGAGTGAAGCACGCGCATTAACAAATATTATCGGTAACGGGGTGGCTACAATCGTTGTTGCGCAAAGCGAGAAAGAGTTTCACCCACAAAAGGATGATGATGTGCGATCAAATGCAAATCAAAAAAATAAGGTAATAAAAAAAGAATTGGTATACTAAAATTAGATCAAATGAATACAGCAGAAACATTTCATGAATTAGGATTCAAGCTTTATGGTAAGTATGTTCATTATCAATTAGAAGCAGCGCAACTTGTTAGACAGACACTGGAAAGAGGCCAGGGAATTTTGAACAATACAGGAGCATTGTGTGTAGATACCGGAAGTTTTACTGGCCGGTCGCCAAAAGATAAGTTTACCGTAATCGATGAAACAACCAGCGATACTGTTGATTGGGGAGAAGTAAACCGACCTATCTCGAAGGCTCATTTTGATGTTTTGTATAAAAAAATGAGAAGCTACCTTGCTGAACGTGAAGTTTGGGTGAGAGATGTTCATGCCTGTGCTGATGCAAGGTTTGGATTAACCATTCGTATTGTTAATGAAACGCCATGGGCAAATCTATTTTGCCACAACCTTTTTCTGAGGTCGGATGCGCATAATGTGCTTAGTCCGGACACGGAATGGCTTATTTTGCAGGCCCCAGGTTTCTTTGCCGACCCAGAGACTGATGGGACACGTCAAAAGAATTTTACTGTAGTCAATTTTAGCCGCAAGATCATTTTAATTGGTGGAACGGCATATACCGGAGAAATGAAGAAAGGGATTTTTAGTGTATTAAATTATGTTTTGCCCTTACAACGTAATGTTTTAAGTATGCACTGTTCGGCCAACGAAGGTGAGGATGGTAAAGTCGCGCTATTTTTTGGCCTTTCAGGTACAGGCAAAACAACACTGAGTGCAGATCCCAACCGTTCATTAATAGGTGATGATGAACACGGCTGGTCGGAAAACGGCGTGTTTAATTTTGAAGGAGGGTGTTACGCTAAAGCGGTAAATCTTGACCCTAAGAAAGAGCCTGAAATTTTCGGGGCCATCAAACCCGGTGCATTACTGGAGAACGTAGTTATAGATACTGATGGGCGCATAGATTTTTCGGATATTTCCAAAACAGAAAACACCAGAGTAGCCTATCCAATTCAGTTTATAAAAAATGCTAAAGAACCATCAACAGGGGGGATACCCAAAAATATATTCTTTCTTACCTGTGATGCCTTTGGAATACTCCCACCAATAAGCAAGCTAGATAAGGGGCAAGCCATGTATCACTTTATTTCTGGTTACACAGCAAAGGTAGCAGGTACAGAAATGGGGGTGTCCGAGCCACAGTCAACCTTTTCTGCGTGTTTTGGAAGCGTGTTTTTGCCTCTTCATCCTTTAAAATACGCGGAGCTGTTAGGTGAGAAATTGGATGCTAACCCGGAAATTAATGTGTGGCTTGTTAATACCGGATGGATTGGTGGCTCTTATGGAATAGGAAACCGTATAAGTCTAAAATATACACGGGCACTTATTACTGCAGCCATGAATGGTAAATTAGACGACGCCATATTTGTTAACCACCCGGTATTTAAGATTTCGGTACCGCAGCGCTGTGAAGGGGTGCCAGCAGAAATCCTAAATCCCCGGGATTTATGGGAGGATGTTCAGCAATATGATAAAAAAGCAGCTGAACTGGCTATGCTTTTTGAACAACATTTCTCAAAATACATCGCCCATGCAAGTGAGATTATTAAGAAGGCTGCCCCGGTATTGTTAGATTAACAGGTAGATTTACTATATTCAAAGATACGAAAATTAACACCTTCATCTTGAAGTTGATCGCTAAAATAGACCTGATTATAGATAAACTCAATAAATATTTGAGCTTACAGATTATTCTTGCAATAGTCGCTGGGACTCTCTGCGGCATTTTTTATCCAACTAGCGCTACTAAAATGCAATGGATAGGTAGCCTTTTCGTCTCGGCTATTGAGCCCTTCGTAGCTCCGGTAATCTTTCTCACAGTTGTAACACTATTCGGCGGTCTTGAAAATCTGAAATCAATAGGGCAAATTATCATAAAAGCCTTAATTTATTTTGTTTTGATCAGCACAAGCGCTATCCTTTTCGGTATTGGTATTGCCTCATTAATCCAGCCGGGAAAGATAAATAAAGCGCTACTTTCTGAAATTTTACCGGGCCAGTTAATTACCAGTCAATATCCCCATTGGGTAAACGTAGTATTTCAGAACAGTATGCTGATATTACTGCTTACAGCTGTTGTGCTAGGCTTAATCATCAATCAGTCCAGACTTAAAAAAAAAGCAACTTGTTTTTTTGATCTACTCAGGAAGTTTGTGATGAAATTGCTGCGGTATATTTTTGTATTTGCGCCATTTGTTGCCTTTAGTGGCATAGCCTATACGGTAGGCAGATATGGAACGGATAGCTTACTACCCATCGGGAAGATGCTCGCAGGTACATACATCGCCATGTTTCTCTTTGTTTTTTTAGTTCTTGGATCAATCTTGCTTATGCTTAAGGTGAACATCGTTAAGTTTATTGCCGCCATCAAAAACGAGCTGTTATATGCATTGGGAACCTCCTCATCAAGTTCAGTAATTCCCTTGTTAATGGACCGTCTGGAACTTATAGGTTTGAAGCGTGATGTTGTAAGAGTGGTAACGGTTATGGGAAACTCATTAAATCTTAATGGTACTTGCGTTTACCTGGGTATGTCTGTGATTTTTTTAGCCCAATTATACAATATCAGCTTCTCATGGGCAGAACTTTTAAATATAGTAATGATTATTCTGCTTACCTCGAAAGGTGCAACCGGTATTCCTGGCACCGGCTTTCTGGTATTGATAACTACAGTAAACAGCATTCAACGTATTCCAGTTGAAGGACTTGCTGTATTGCTTAGCATCGACCGGTTTATGAGTGAAGCAAGAGCAATTACCAACACCATCGGGCATGGTGTGGCGGCGCTCGTTGTTTCAAACACAAAAGATAAAAACATTTAACGTATTAAGATTAAATTTAGAATGAAAAATATACTACTCATATTGCTTATTTCTGTAGCTATAGTGGGTTGCAGAAATAAAGAAGCGCAGGAGCAAACAGACGTTGTGCTGGTGGGGGCTGGAATAATGAGTGCAACACTAGGTTCAATGATCAAAACACTGGATCCAAAATTAAAGATAAACATTTATGAAAGATTAGACCTTGTTGCCGCTGAAAGTTCTGATGCATGGAATAATGCTGGAACCGGGCATTCTGCATTCTGCGAACTCAATTATACTCCCGAATTGCCAAATGGGCAAATTGAATTTAAAAAAGCAATTTCTATAAATGAGCATTTTGAGGTTTCAAAACAGTTTTGGGCCTATATGGTTAGCGCGGGCAAGCTGCCAGCACCAACCTCGTTTATAAATAATGTGCCACATATCAGTTTTGTTTGGGGCGATAAAAACGTACTTTACCTGAAAAAACGCTACGATGTTTTAAGTAAACAACTGCTTTTTAAAGGAATGAAGTATTCAGAAAACTACGATACGCTAGCCAAATGGATGCCTCTGGTAATGAAAGGTAGAAGCCGTAAGCAGAAAGTTGCTGCTACCTATATGTCAATTGGTACAGACGTTAATTTTGGTAGTTTAACCCGGGGGCTGATCTCATCCTTAAGAAAGGAAAAAGGGGTTAAGGTAGAGTTGAATCATGAGGTGAAGAACCTTAAAAGAAATCCAGATGGCAGCTGGTTGGTAACGGTTACAGATCTCAAGACTGAAAAAGATAAGTACATAAGCGCAAAATTCGTTTTTATTGGCGCAGGGGGCGGGGCCTTAAGGCTACTTCAGAAATCCAAAATACCCGAGGGAAAAGGTTTTGGCGGATTTCCGGTGAGCGGGGAATGGTTGGTTTGTAACAATCAGAAAATAGTAGAAAAGCATATCTCAAAAGTATATGGAAAAGCAGGAGTAGGCGCACCACCAATGTCGGTTCCGCATTTGGATACCAGGATCATTAATGGGAAAAAAGCACTTCTTTTCGGTCCATACGCTGGGTTTTCTTCAAAATTTTTAAAACAGGGTTCTTACCTTGACCTTACCCGGTCTATAACCCTGAAAAACATGTGGCCTATGCTGTCAACCGGAATGGATAATATCCCCTTAACAAAATACCTGATCAGGCAGGTTACACAGTCTGATGAAGACCGTTTGAAGGCGCTAAAAGAATATTTCCCTGAAGCTGAAGCCAAAGACTGGAAACTCGAAACCGCAGGGCAAAGGGTACAGATTATCAAGAAAGATAAAACTCATGGCGGAGTTCTTCAGTTCGGAACAGAGGTAGTGAACGCACAAGATGGCAGCCTTGCAGCCCTTTTAGGTGCCTCGCCAGGAGCATCAACATCTGTTGACATTATGCTCACCTTGCTCAAACAATGCTTTCCGAAAGAGGTGGCCTCCAACGCCTGGCAACAGGGATTGCGCAAAATGATCCCGTCCTATGGTAAAATGCTTTCACAGGATGTGGCGTTGGCTAATCAGGTAAGGTCTTCTAACAGCAAAACTTTGGGATTGAATTTTTTTGTGCTTGATAGCACTTGGAAAGCAGGTAAATAGAGGTAGATTGATTTATCTCGCCACTATCCGTAGAGTTCCGTAGGAGTTCTACGGATTAGCCAATAGAAAAGAGTCTCCGACTCGATAAAATGAAGTAAAATAACTCAGAAAAACATTTTTGGAGGGCCTTCGTCAGTGGTATGAATAAGCGTTCGTTTGAACATTTGAAAGTTATTTCAGAATTTCC
This sequence comes from Pedobacter riviphilus, assembly GCF_014692875.1. Taxonomy (NCBI): domain Bacteria; kingdom Pseudomonadati; phylum Bacteroidota; class Sphingobacteriia; order Sphingobacteriales; family Sphingobacteriaceae; genus Pedobacter; species Pedobacter riviphilus. The sequence goes on from NZ_CP061171.1 coordinate 107,999, forward strand.
ATTGATTGAAAATTAATAATTAAATTCATAGGAAAAAGAATGAGACTGTATCACAAGGTATAATTTCGCTCCTAATTTGTTGAGTTGAGCTTAGCCTGTATTGAGTTTGCTGAAGTATTGAAACACCTTTAAGGCATTTAAAAGAGATCCTTCGACAAGCTCCTCGTAGGAGCCCTTTGGACAGGATGACCATATAATACAGTCTCAATCCACTTATCCTGTAATGCTCAATGACTGTATCAAATCATTAGCTATTTCTAAATGATAACTCAATACAATAGGGCTTCCGTCAAATTTTCCTGAAGCTTCTGCTTTTAAAATGCTTTCCGTTTCTTTTTCTTCAAAGCTTAGGGGCTGCATGGTAGCCTCGTACCGCTCATTGGCATCCGCAATCCAATGTTCTATCTCTTTTCGTCCTTTGTGCGTTTTGCCTTCATCATAAACGATGGCTGTTTCGGAAAAACAATTTGCGTAAGCCACGCTATCAAAGTTGTTTTGCGTTTTTACTAAATCTGATACTACTTTCGGTAAGTTCATTATTTTTTATTTTTGAGGTTATTAAATAGTAGGTACAGTTCCACCGTCAATTACAAAATTTGTTCCTGTTAAATAATTGGCTCTTGGTGAAACTAAAAAACCAACTAATTCGGCTACTTCTTCCGGTTCGGCAGGCCTGCCATAAGGTATCCCGCCCAATGCATCCATTACACCTTGCTGCGCCTCTTCTACCGTACTATTTGCATTTCTTGCGATCTCGCCCAACCACGCAATCGATGCTGTTGTGTTTATCCATCCTGGCGAAACCGTTAGCACACGGACACCTTTTGGCGTAACTTCATTAGATAAACTTTTACTGTAATTGATTAATCCTGCTTTTGCAGCGGCATACGGCAAAGTAGAATCGTACAGCGGCAATATGCCCTGAATGGATGCGATGTGAATAATGATACCACTTTTTCGATCTATCATTTGTGGTAAAAAACCCCTGTCCAGCCTGACAGGTGCGAGCAGATTAGCTTGCAGGGTTGATTCCCAATCTTCATCACTCAATGCAGCAAAACCGCCGGCCGGTGTTGATGAACCACCAAGGTTGTTCACCAGGATATCCAGTCTGCCATACGTTGATAGTACTTCGCTGATTACTTTTTGTGTTCCCGCGGCCTTACTCAAATCGGAAGGAATGAAATGCAGATTGCTGTTATCTTTTTCAGGAGCGTTTCTTGCGGTAATAATAACTGTTGCCCCGGCTTGCAAAAGCCTTTCTGCAATTGCACTTCCGGCTCCCTTTGTCCCTCCGGTTACCAGGGCAATTTTACCTGATAACTCATTGTTGAAATTAAACTGTTCCATTTTAATGTTCTACTTTTAAGAATTAATTACAGGACAAAATTGGCGCATAAAAGAAGTTTAGACAAGTACGGAATTACGATTCAGATAGGGATAAATTAGTCCCCTATTGCGTAGATTGATTCATACGTTTAATTTTACAAGATGTATAAGAGAAAAATAATACCGAACTTGAATTGCGGTCTTGACCTGATAGGTGAGGTACTTTACGGCAAATGGAAGATCCGTTTGCTTTGGTTTATCAATGAAGGACATAAAAGACCAAGTGAGCTGCAACGTAAAATACCCGATGCCTCGCGCAGGGTTTTAAATATTCAGTTGAAAGAATTGGAAGAACACGAACTGGTTACAAGAATAATCTATCCCGTTGTACCGCCAAAAGTAGAATATAACCTTACCGAATTTGGTAAAACGTTAATTCCTGTGATTGCTACATTAGGGCAATGGAGCGATGAACACGAAGACCGTTTGCGGGATGTAATTTTGAAACAAGTTGTGGGTTCTGATTTAGACGATACCCTAATCAGTTAATCTGTTTATCAATGGTATCTTTCTATTTTTATCTTCTTACATTAAAAAGGTGTTACCTGTAAATGCTCCAACAAGTAAAAACAAAAAAACAGCAGTTGCCTAAGCTACTGCCGTTCTCATTACATCCGTTCCGCTTACAATAACTCACCCATCCCGAACACCTTCAATCCTTTTGTAAATTGCTCTGCTACCGCCTGGTTGGCAGCTTCAATGTATTGGCCGGTTATAGGGTCTACTACCGTACGTAATGGCCTGGTGCCTTTTGGGGTACCGATCAATTTTACAATGGCATCCGCAACATCCTGTGGGTTGGGTTTTTTAGCCTGCATCTCTCCACCCAATGCGGCTACCATTTTGTTGGGTATACCGGCAATGGCGCCGTAGCCCTCAAATACACCCTGATCAGATGCAGGATTGTTCTTTTGCTGCATTTCTGTCGGGAAAGCACCCGGCTCCACGAGCGCCACATCTATTCCTAAACGTTTCACCTCGTAATGCAGGCCTTCGCTTATTCCTTCCAGCGCAAACTTGGAGGCCGCATAAATGGTCGCGAACGGGAACGATACCCGCCCAAAGCCGCTGGTTACATTAATAATTAGTCCCTCGGCCTGTTTACGCATGGCAGGCAGCACTTGTTTAATCAGTCGCCAGGGGGCATAAACGTTGATATCAAAAGTAGTGTGCACATCGGCCGTGGTAAAGCTCTCGGCTACCCCGGTCATGGCGTAACCGGCGTTGTTCACCAACACATCAATAGTGCCTTCTTTGGCCAAAATGGCATCAACAGCCTGCTTCACGCTTTCATCATCAGTCAGGGTAACGTCCAAAACGGTTATATTCTCAACTGCGGCTAAAGCCTGGGCCTTTTCAACATTACGTCCCTGGGTATCGCGCATTGTGGCATATACCTGATGCCCTAAGGCGGCCACGCTGTGGGCGGTAAGCCAGCCAAAGCCACTATTTGTTCCGGTTATTAATACGATCTTTTTGCTCATCTTTTTGTATTTTTAAATGAATAAGCAAAGGTTGAGAATGGCACTCAAAAAACATTTACCATTTGGTAAAAAGCATCGCTAGCGGATATTACGACGTATACGGCTCAGCGATTGCTGGGTAATGCCCAGGTACGAGGCTACATACGAAAGCGGAATGCGGTTGATGAGGTTGGGGAAGCCCTCGATGAACGACAAATATCGCGTGGTGGCATCTTCTGAAACCAGCGGACTGCGTCGTTCCATAGCCAGCGTAAGGCATTTTTTGACCATGTTGGCTTTCATCATTTCCCAACCGACAATGGTGTTAGATATCTCGTCCCAGTCCTTTTTGTTAAAAACTAGCACTCGGCAGGCGGTAACGGCCTGTACATATTCCGTGGCGGCGATTTGCGATTCAAATTTTTCGTTATCCACCACAAAATTGCCTTCGTCAACAAAATAATTGGTCACTTCTTCGCCCTTGTTGTTATAATAACAGAAACGGAACACGCCTTCCAGCACAAAGGCCACATAGCGGGGTACCTTCCCGGCTTCAGACAGGTAATCATCTTTTTTGAATTCTAGCATTTCAACCTTGTTCAGCAAAAAGTCGATTTGTTGTTTGTTCAGGTCACCAAATTGCAAGATAAGATTTATTAATGCTTCCATTAGGTAAAGATAGCAGACATCGCAAAGCTGCCATTTACCATATGGTAAAAAATGAGCTGAGCCAGACATAAGCACCCAAAGCCCCTGAACGATCCAGGAGCTTTGGGTTAGAGCGACTTAAAGAAGACGCCTGCCTCTTTGCTGTAATTCCGGCGCCGACCAAAAAAATTATATAGCTGTCAGAGCAGGTTTTCTTGCGCCGCCTGGTAGACTGTTCTCACCGAAGCCCGGAAGCCCAAACCACGGGCCAGCGATGCATCGACATGCAGGTGCCAGGGGTTAACCAGTGGGGCTGCAGATGAGGCCATCGGTTTGCCAACAAGTTGCAATAATTCGTAAAGTGTTATTGGTGCCTCATCTGCGATATTAACTACCTGGCCATCCATGATCCCTTGTAAAGCCATCATGATGGCGGTATATATATCGCGATGGTGGATCGTACTCATGCGCATTGCCGGATGAAATTTAGCGGCAACTACGTGTTTAGGCAATTCTTCCAGGTGGCCGTCGCCATCACCGTAAACAAACGGGAAACGGAGAACCGACCCATTCAATCCGCTTTCGCGTAATTCCTTTTCTGCAGCCGCTTTACTGGCCGGATAGGCATGCTGCGGGCTAAGCGCATCGTCCTCACGGCCGGGGTGCGGGTTGTCTGCGTCATAAACATTACTGGTACTTGCCAATATGAAGCGGGCATCTGCAGCATTACGCTTTACGGCGTTAATGAGGTTGCGTGTACCCTCCAGGTTACTTTTCCAGATCAGGTCTGTATCCGGTGATCGGAATACGGCGGCCAGGTGAATGATGGCTACTGCATCTTTTACGGCCTCTTGCAGTGTCGGCTGATCGAACAAGTCGCCCTCTATAGGAGTTACTCCAACTGGAACCTCTTTGCTACGTACCAGTGCAGAACAATTATATCCTGCTTCAACAAGGCGGGGCAGAAGCCTTGAGCCTACTAAGCCGGTTGCACCAGTTACCAATATTTTACCAAATTGTCTGTTCATCATGAATTATTTTTAGACAAAGGTGGTGCTAATGCGGTAGTTAGGTTCGGACAAAAACCGCTTTTACAGGGACAAATCCTGATAAAAGGCAGCTATCGTCTTACCGGTTACTTTTTTGAACAAACGCGAAAAATAACCCGGGTCATTAAAGCCGAGTTCAAATGCCAGTTCCTTTACAGAGGTATTGGGTTCATTATACATCCGGTGCCGTGCCTCTATGATTAAACGGTCGATGATGAATTCCTTAGGTGAAACACCGGAATGTTGTTTTACGATCCTATACAAACCATCGGTGCTTAAGGCCAGCTTTTCTGCGATTTCCGTTATAGCAGGTTGCTCGGTAAGGTTATCTTCTACAAACAGCCTGAACCCTAAAAATTTATCAAGGCCCGCTGGCGCAGGTTTTTTATGCAGTACAAAATAAGCAGCATTTATTTCTGTAAGCAGACTGTTCAGGTAAGCCAGGATCAGCTCCGGATTACTGTCGACAGTGTGTAACAGTTCTTTTAAAATCTTAAACGTATTCCAAAGCCTGAGTGCAGCATCAGGTAGAAAGCTGATTTTTTGCCGGTTCAGGGGATTGAGCAAAAAGGGGAATTTTCTCGGCAATCGTAAAAGACACTCATCGTCAAATCCCAGTTTATAATAATCTCCGCTATGGCCAGTTGAAGGGAGTTGCCTGACCTGGTGAGGCAACGCAAAAAAAAGTTCATGTTTGCCTATTTCGATAAGCTCCCCGTCAATAATCTCCTGGCTGTTCCCCTGCAGCACGAAAAGAAAGAAATAATAAGGCAACCGTTGGGCGGAACCGTATTGACCCGCTGACTCCGGCGACAGATGCCCAAATTCAGGGGAAACAATACGTATGGAAAGCCCTTTGTTCTGACTCAGGTTTTCAGGAAAAGTTTTAATGGCCATAATTTCTAACGATCATCATTAAACAAAGTTACCCATTAATCGCTATCATTTATTTTAAGCGAGGTTAGGCTATCTCAAACGATTGGCAGAATAATTTGCCGGGCTACAAACCCGTTACGTCTGTTGCTAAAACAAATATTTCAGTTAAAGGATTGCCGGAAATCCAACGGACTTTGCTTTGTCTTGCTTTTAAATAATTTATTGAAAGACTGCGGATGCTCGAAACCAAGCTGATAAGCGATCTCACTTACCGACATCCTGGTTGTAGATAATTTTTCTTTAGCCTTCTCAATTAGCTTCTCATGGATGATTTGCTGCATTGTCTGGCCGGTTAGTTGTTTCAACAGGCTACTTAAATATTTAGAAGATAGGTTTAAAGCATCGGCAAAGTATTGCACCGTTGGCAGCCCTTTAGAAAGCAGGGCTTCGTTGTTTAAATAGCTGGTTAAAATTTGTTCCACCTGGTTTAATATCTGGTGGTTCGTAATCTTCCGGGTGATGAACTGGCGTTGGTAAAAACGTTCGGCATAATTCAGCAAAGTTTCCAGGTGCGAGATAATAATATCCTGGCTAAACTTATCCATATTGGAATAATATTCAGCTTTAATATTCCTGACCAGGTCATTGATCACCAGTTCTTCCTTTTCTGAGAGAAACAGTGCTTCGCTGGTTGCATAGCTAAAGTATTCGTAGCGCTTGATCTTAACAGCAAGTGATGTGTTCCAGAGAAAGTCAGGATGTACGAAAAGCATCCAGCCATCCAGGTCAGGAGGTACACCGTTCTCTTCGCCACGCAGAATCTGGCCGGGAGACATAAAGGCCATGAGCCCTTCGTCAAAGTCGTATTTCTGTTGCCCGTAATGTAAGCCATCACATCCTCTTTTCATAGATATCACATATAAGTCGAATACAACCGCATCTATACCTGTGTCATTTCTCAGGCCTTTCAGGTCAACGATGCTGATCAAGGGGTGGTGGGGCTTAGAAAGCCCCATCAAACGGTGTATCTCCGTTATGGAACCGATCCGGTAGGGTTTGCTGTTTGCCATAATGCAAGTTACTTGAATTTAAACGGATATTTTAGCCATATCATCACTAATGGCATGATTAAAAATGGAATCTCAATTAACACCATACGGTAATTTCCCGCCCGCACCGCCAGTCCCATAATCATCGCGATCAGCATTGCATTCAGCATATTACCTAGGAAAAAGGTTTTGGGGATGAGCAAAAGCACGCCGACTACTATGGCTACAGAAGCCAGATATGGAATGAATGTTTCGCTGATCCCTAAATTTTCCATCGCTTTAACAGATTCCGGATTGTTCTTATAATGCAGCGTATCCCAAGCGTGCTTAAAACTGAGCGTTACCGAAATGAACAGCAGCAGTGCGGAAGCTATGTTTCTTATCATGGCTTAATCAAGGATAAAAGTGTTCATGATATAACCTCCGAGCATGGCTAGCGGCACGCCGATCATTGCACTTGTTAAAGCGCTTTTGGCCTTATTTGGATAGGCCTTCCTGTGTCTGAAATAAAGGAAGAACCCAATAGGAGGGATGGCATTGGAAACGATGAACCAAAACCTCGACAGGTGGTCTTTATGATCTTTCATGAGCATTGTTTTTAAAAATTTACTGAACCCTTTTCCATTTAAATGATTTTCCTACCAATGGGATGCCTTTGTAACCCCGGGTTTCAAGATCATTAGGACCTTTCAGTTTACCTTTTAAACTATAGGTATTTCCATCATCTACGCTATACAATTTGCCATCAACGTATTCGCCATCCTTGTAAACAAGATCGGTGATATGCGTAAGGCCTTGTACTGACCTCTTGCGGAGTTTTTCATCAGGATTTTTAACATCCTTCTTTGCTGTTTTACCATCTGCTTCGAACATCACCTTTGACCATAAGAGCTTGGCCGAGTACGTCTTACCTGCTTTGAATACCTCGATCTTATAATCGTCACATTTCCAGATCCCTGTAATTTCATCAGCAGGGAGTTTCTGTGCGAAAGTGGCCAGTGATAACAGCAGCGCAAACATTGCTAATATTGATTTTTTCATAACGGATTGTTTATTGTTTTTTATTGAGTTGTTTAAATTTTTCAAATTCCCTGTGGCCTAACTTCATCAATTGCTTAGGCATCAGGCGGCTTAAAAATTTGATTACCTGAACCAGGAACGGCTTGATCTCGGGTGTGTCGTTCCGCAATCCTTTAATGGCTACACTAACCAGTTTATCCACGTCCATCATTTGGCTGGGATTAGGTGGCAGTATCCAATCATTCTGGAGATTGGTATTTACACCCGGAGGGATCAGCTCGAATACCTTGACACTGGTTTTGTTCAACTGCAAACGCAAGGCCTGGGAATAGGCATGAACACCTGCTTTTGAAGCGCTGTAAACCGGAGCCGTTGAGTAAGGCATAAAAGCAATGGCAGAGGAAACATTCACAATTGCTGCCGTACGCTTTTTAATCAGGTGGGGCAAAAACTGATGCACCATCCGGATTGTTCCGGTAAGATTGATATCAATCTCACGTGTGATGTTTTCCAGGCCCTTGCTGGCGTCCTGAACATCAAGCAACCGCATCTCCCCTGCGTTGTTAACAATGATATTCAGATCAGGGAATTGTTGGGTCACCTCTTTATACAGGCGCTCAATATCCTGCGGGTTACTTACATCGCTTTGAAAGAGGTGTATATTTGGGAAACGCCTTTTGGTTTCATGTAAGGGCTCTGGTTTACGACCTGTAACAATGATTGTTGATCCTTGTTCGGTAAGTTGTTTAACAAGCTCCAAACCTATACCGCTGGTCCCTCCTGTGATCAGGATGGTGCTATTCTTTAAATCCATATATTACTCACTATTGTTGATACAAAGTTCGGCCAATGGGGGTAAGCCAATGTATCCAAAAGTCGCAAGGTTGTAGTCAAAAGGAAGATGATCGGCTTCGGCAACAGGTAATACCGTATGCCTGAGATCGGTACATACACATTGTTTCCTGTTTGGCGGTATGAAATAAAATAGCATATTCCCATTTCAAATTCTGTTTTGAGCTATTTTTTTTGGTTATTTGAATATTCTTCTCTAAGTGGCAAACGATTTAAATGATATAGACCTTTGGGGCAACCTGGTAAAGGGTAACAGAATTGCCTTGAATAGTATCTATTCGAGATATTTTTCTTCCCTTTATCAGTATGGTATGCGCATGTTGCAGGATGAAGACGCGGCTCGCGACTGCATTCAAAACCTTTTTGTGCATTTATGGGTGAACCATAAAAAACTCCCGCCGGTAAACAACCTAAGGGGTTACCTGATCTCTGCGCTAAGAAATAACATGATCAATTTTAAAAATGTTGAAGGAAGATTTCAAAAAGTAGACCTGGAAGCCAACGAGGTTTTTGATTTAAAATTTTCGGTTGAATCGGCATTTATCCAAAAGGAAGAGCAGACCGAGCAGGTCAGGCAGCTTTCTCTGGCCATGAATAAACTCACTCCGAGGCAAAAAGAGATCATTTACCTGCGGTATTTTGAAGAATTAGACTATGCTGAGATCTCCACGATAATGGATTTAAGCATAAAAGGCACTTACAAACTTAGCGCCCGGGCTTTAGAGGCACTTCGCGAAGTTTTGAATATTGATAAAATGATGCTTTTAGCCATCTTGCTGAGCTTAAAGAATTAATTTTTTAAAAAAAAATAAAATTCCGTGGGGTAATTTCATTTTTTTTCTTGTCTTCATATTGAAAGACCTAAGAGGGGATGATCAATATGACCAGCAAACTTTACCATTCATTTCAAACAGGAGATTTTTTAGCTGACGAAGACTTTTTACGGTTCGTAAAATATAGTTATCCTGATGACGTAATCTTTTGGAGTAACTGGACGGAAAAATCGCCTGAAAACATTCAGGAATACCGAAGTGCGGTGATTCAGCTCAAGCTTATTTTAAGCGATAGCGAAATCGGTGTTTCTCCATCTTTTCGCGAAAATCTTTTAATGGATATAAATGATTCAATTAATGAGTTCGAGCGAAAAAGAAAGAACAAACGGATAAGAACAATCTGGCTTTCGGGTGCTGCAAGCATCATCCTGATGGCAACCTGTTTTTCCTGGTACTTCCTTTCTACTATTGTAGTCCGGGCAGATTACGCTGAAGACCTCCTGGTGCATTTACCTGATGGTTCTGAAGTGAGGATGAACAAAAACTCTACCTTAAGTTATGCCCGGGCCTTTAACTGGAAGGCAAGAAGGGAAGTTCGCCTGGATGGTGAGGCTTATTTTAAAGTTAAACACCTCAATTTAACACCAGACCAAATTAAACGGGGCGAACTTTTCGTAGCGGTTACCAATGGTGTGGCGGTGCAGGTTTTAGGTACAGAGTTTAACCTGAAAGATCGTCATCACAAAACCAATGTCACACTTATAAAAGGCAAAATTCAGGTACAATCTAAAAAGACAGGCAGAAAGTATATGCTTCGTCCCGGAGAACTGCTTGATTTTGATGAGAAGGGAATTGCTGTTCAAAAGATGCAAACCGCTGAAGTCCAGACAGCCTGGTTGAGTGGTAAGATCATCGTAAACCAAACAAAGGTTAGCGATATCCTGCAAGAATTTGAGGATCTGTATGGCTATAAGGTCATTGTCGATAACCCTGCGCTCCTGCAAAAGAAAATAGACGGTGCCATCTCGATCAAGAGTGAAGAAAGTCTGCTCTTTACGCTCAAAAATATCTTAGATGTAGATGTCAAAAAAGAAGGAAAAACAATCTATCTGAAAAACAGGAATTAACTGTTTTATTAATATATCAACTAACAACCAAACAAAAATGAAAAAAAGATTTACCCGATTACTGGGCTGGATTTATCTGTTGTTTATGTCTGTGATTTTTGTTGCGCCGGCAATGGCGCAATCGGGGAAAACCATTTCAGTAGAAGCAGCACTAAATTCGATCTCAAAAAAATACAATGCTAAGTTTGCCTACGAGCACGAAATTGTGCAGGGCAAAACAACGGATGTAGAAAACTTAAAGGCAAAAAATCTTGATGAGGTACTGAAACGTGTATTGTATCCCAATAATCTGTTGTTTCTATATGTGAGTGAAGGTAATTATACCATCGTAAGCAGAGAAACTACAATTTCTTCCAATCAAGGTGGAGCAATAAAACCTAATCCAGCTCCAGGTGAACAAGAAATTTTTGTCCAGGGACAAGTAACGGATGAAAATGGAGACGCGCTTCCCGGAGCAACTATAAAGGCCAATATGTCTAACCGTTCGATCAGCGCTGATGCCAACGGAAAGTTTTCGATGTTGGTGCCAAACGGTACAACTGAGGTTTATGTGAGCTATTTAGGTTATGAAAGCAAAGTCTTCGGTGTTGCCGAACTCCAGAAAAACAGAAGCATTAGCCTAAAACCTGCCTCTTATTCTCAACTGGAAGATGTCAACATTGTATCCAATGGTTATCAGTCCCTTCCAAAAGAGCGCTCAACAGGTGCTTTCAGCACTGTAACCGCAGAGGACTTGAAGAAAACCCCGTAGCCAACTTAATACAGCGTTTGGAGACAACTACTCCAGGTGTGAAAATCAGTTTAACTTCGGGTGATAATAGCTTTGTATATGGTAATAGTCAGATTGCTATTGGGGGTGATACCCGTACGGTAGGCAAGAGCGATTATAATATGCAGGTACGTGGAACAAGTACCTATTTAGGTGAAAGCTTTCCACTAATTGTTGTGGATGGTGCCATCACCCAGCTGGACATATCTACTATTAATCCAAATGATGTAGAAAACATTACATTTTTGAAGGATGCTGCCGCGGCATCAATCTGGGGAACACGGGCTGCCAACGGAGTAATGGTTATTACAACCAAACGTGGAATAAATAATCAGGCGCCAACGGTAAGTTTTTCGGCTACGGCCGCGATATCAAGCGCTCCGAATCTTGACTACCTACGTACAATGAACTCGGCTCAGACCATTGAGTATGAGAGAGAATTAGTGGACAAGGGTTTAATTGCTACACCAAATGCTGCAACGGCACTTGGACAGCCAATTGCTGATGCTACAGATCTATACTTTAAACTAAAAGCAGGTACTATTACCCAAGCCGCTTATCAGGATGCAATTGATCAATATACCTCTAGAGATAGCCGCGATCAGATCAAACAATATTTCTTGCAGCCTTCAGCCAACCAACAATATAATCTAGCAGTTAGAGGTGGTGGCAATGCATCCAACTACTTCTATTCTGCCTCTTACAGTAAGGAAAGACCATATGCCGTAGGAACCCAAGGTGAGCGTTTAACCATTACCCTGAACAATACTTTCAAGTTATTTAAAAAAGCTACCCTGACTACGAGTATCAAAGGTGCCTTTTTCAATCTAAAGAACAATGGTATTTCGCTGAACAGCTTTTACAGTCCAAGTGCCGTGACTTTCATGCCTTACAACCAGGTCGTAGATGATAATGGAAACCGTGTTCAACGCTCTAACCGTTATTATTCTGGATGGCAGAACACGCTTCCCAGTAAAGGTTTTCTGAACTGGGGATATAACGCGCTTGATGAACTTGACAATGCTGACAATACCCAAAAAGATAATAATTATTCGGCCAACATTAACCTTAATGTTCCTATTGTTAAGGGTTTATCGGCAACAGGCTTTTTTGGAACAGAACGCACCTTTAGTAAAACGCGCCGTTATTATAATGAAAACAGTTATTATTACCGCGACCAGGTGAATCTTTTCACGCCGCTTCCGGCAGCAGGTGCAACTACAACGACCAATTCCATAGGTCTTGTACCGGGCGCTGGTATCTTGTCACTGGTCAATACTACCAATAACAATTATAACGCCCGCGCGCAGCTGAACTATGATGATAAGATCGGAACGGATCACCAGGTTACTGCGCTCGCTGGTACAGAAATCCGCCAAACTATAGTTGGACAGGGATTAAATACTTATTACGGCTACAATATGGGAACTGGTATATCACGTGCAGTAAACTATTTTACTCCTTATGCAACAGTTCAAGGGTTTAATCAAAGCCTTTCGGGCGCGCCAACTCAAGGGGACAAAACACGTCGCTACCTATCGTATTTCGCTAACGCTGCTTATACTTATAAACAAAAGTATTCCCTCACAGCCAGCGCAAGATATGATGATTATAACAACTTTGGCGTGGACCGTAAGTTCAGGGCTACACCGCTTTGGTCTGGAGGATTCAAGTGGGATGTGAGTAAAGAATCCTTCTTAAAGAACGAAAGCTGGATATCTAATTTAAGCCTGCGCACCACTTATGGCGTGAACGGAAACATCTCAACCACGCTTTTCCCTTTCACCTATATTTCAATCGGCAATGTGGATTCACCTACAGGACTTCCAACGGCTAGCATTATTGCGCCGGCCAACCCGGAACTGAGATGGGAAAAGACCTATGTTGCTAATATTGGTTTAGATTTCGGCTTTTTCAAAAATCGTTTGAATGGTACCGTGGATGTGTACAATAAAAAAGGAAGAGATTTATATTTTTCTTTCCCACTGAACGGAACTTATGGCTTTACAACACTAACCAGAAACTCTTCTAGAATGACCGGAAATGGTGTCGATTTGGGTATTGGCGGAACCATTATTCAATCTGGTGATTGGGAGCTAACCTCCAGACTAAATTATTCTTATAACACCAATAAAGTGGAAGATGATCGTATGGTAGCCAACTCTCAAACATTTTCAAGCCCAGCATTTTCTCCTACCATCTCGGGATATCCCACTGATAGGCTTTTTGTTTACCAGAATGCTGGACTGGATGCCAATGGATTGACTTTGATTTATGATGAGACCGGAAAGAAAATTCCAGCTAACCAAAACATTACTTCTTTAGCTGCATTAAAATATGCTGGCAGAACAACTGCCCCTCACTTTGGTAGCTTAAATACCGCTCTAAGATATAAAGACTTTACCTTGATGGCGATTGCTACTTATCAGTTCGGAAGCGTATTCTTAAAACCCACCATCTCCGGGTACCCTACATTGCGTAACGGAACCAAATATGATTTGAGTGAAGATGTTGCACTTCGGTGGAGAAAAGCTGGTGATGAACTGACTACAAATGTTCCAGGTGTAGCCGGCACTTCATCTCCAGTAAGCTTAACCAGATATATGCAATCTGATATCAATGTGCTTAAAGGAGATTATATCCGTTTACGTGAGCTTTCTTTAAGTTACCGTATTCCGGTTGATAAGATTACTAAGGCAGTAAAAACTGCGGATTTTGGTTTTGCGGTTAGAAACCTTGGCCTATTGTGGACAGCAAACAAAGAGGGGATCGATCCTGATTTTACAGGAAACTTGAGCTCCACTACGCTTGGCCTTCCTGCAACAGTATCTTATAGCTTTTCATTGAACGTTAACTTTTAATCCAGCAGAACATGAACCTTAAATATTCTTACCCATTGATCATTGCCGGATTATTGGCTTTCTCCGGCTGTAAAAAATATGTGGACATTAAAACCCAGGGAAACCTGGTTCCAAAAGAAACTCAGAATTACCGCTACCTGTTAAACGCTTCGTCGAGTCTCGAACGTAGTCCGAGTCTTTTTGAGCTGGCATCGGATGATATTAATATCGTCGATGCCAGTCAGTTGAATTCTTTGAACTCGCTTTTTTATGGTTATTACCTCCGTGCATATTCTTGGCAGCCAGTAATTTATCAGGTGGGGAACGTAAGTTATGAACAGGACGATAACTGGAATGCAGAATACAGCTTAATTTTTTATTGCAATACGATCATCAATGAGCTTCCAGCAAGTAATGGTACAGATAATGAAAAGGCCGCACTAACTGCTGAAGCTTTAGTTCACCGCGCAGATGCTTATTTAAATTTGGTAAACCTTTACGGTAAACCCTATAATGCTTCAACTGCGGGAACTGATCTTGGCGTGCCTCTGATCTTAACGCAGACCTTATCACAAAAACTAAATAGGGCTTCAGTCCAGGCTGTGCACAATCAGATCATTGCCGACTTGACTACCGCGATCCCTTCGCTGCCTAATAACCAGGCTTATAACACGCTACCAAGCAAGGTATCCGCTTATGCGCTGTTGGCACGTTGTTATTTCTATATGAAAGACTATGCTAATGCATCAAAATTCGCTGACCAGGCATTAGCGGTGAGAAGTACCCTGAATGATTTAAGCACAATTACTGCGGTAACTACTGCTAATTATCCACGAAGAGTATTCGATCCGGAAATCTTACTGTCTAAAACCCCAATCAATGGAACTATTTCATTTACCCCAACGGCATATCGCTTAAGTGATGAGTTGGTAGGTCTGTTGGGTACAAAAGATCAGCGTTATACACTCTTTACTGTTCCTGCATCTACAATATCTGCCGATTATACCGGTAGATATTTCTACCGCGATCGCGCAATAGGAGAAGCGCGTAATGTTGGACCTTCTGTTCCTGAAATGATGCTAATCAAAGCAGAAGCACTTGCCAGATCCGGTGATGCTGCTGGAGCGATGTTATTGGTTAATAACCTTCGGGTTAAGCGGTTTAAACCAGCTGACTATGTTGCTTTAACTGCAGCGAGCGCAGCCGATGCTGTGGTAAAGGTGGTAGAGGAACGTCGCCGTGAATTCTTTGGGCGCCCTTTGCGTTGGTGGGATATGCGAAGACTAAAAAATGAAGCACCTTTCCAGCGCACCTATACCAAAACTTTTTCAGGCATAACCTATACGTTGGATCCTAACAGCGACCGATATGTATTTCCGATCGCAGAATTCTTGACCAATTTGAATCCTGAACTGGAAAAAAATCCCTAAACAAAGCGATAACAACTACACAAATACATGCTGCCGGGCATTTTGTCCGGCAGCTAAACCAATCCCAATGAAAAAAAGAGTTCAAAAATCAGTCCTGTTCTTAATCACGCTCTCGCTATGGGCAGGTGCGGCATTTGCCCAAACGCACACCAGCTTTCGCATTGTTCCGGAAAAGGCTAATCCGGGACAGGATATTGAAATCGTTTACGATGCGGCAGGCACCATATTGAACAACCAAAAAAATGTTAGTGCAGTGGTTTATGCTTATCGAAACTACAAGTGGTATGCATCAGATCTGAGCTTAAGAGGCAGTGGTAAGGTTTGGAAAGCACCATATAAGGTTCCAGCCGACTGCGGAATAATCGCAGTGAAATTTAAGGCTGATACACTGGTAGATAATAACAAAGAAGAGGGGTATTTTACCATGTTTCTGGATAAAGACCGCGCAGGTTTAATCGCAAAGGGTGCCTATGCAGGATGGGGGCTGGCACGTTCCCCGAAATATGGAATGGACATTCCGGGTTACATCAAATTTGAAGGTATTAGTGATTCGGCAACCTACCACTGGTTAAATCAGGAGATAAGCTTTAACCAATCGGCAAAATCAGTTCTTGTTTACCCTTATGCACTTGCAACAAAAGCAACTTATAAAAATAACGCTGGCCCACGATTGCAAAGCGTGCTCAATTATCTTAAAAGAGCCGATGCCAGTGAGGTAGATTTATTAAACGCCAGAAAAATACTCCTTAGGATTGTGCAAGACAAGGCCACTGCTGATTCAGTCGATAAGGTAATGCTGCAACGTTTCCCAAAGGGTAGCCTGGCTCGTTTAAATGCTTTTAAAGCGATGCCGGTAGGGTCGGATGTGAGCCTGCTCTTAAAATCTAACAGGCAGTTTTTGATCGATTTTCCCGAACAAGGGGGCAATGAAGAATTTGCCCGCGAAAACAGAATAGATTATCCAACGATTTATCAGAACATCATTGTTTTGGGCGCTTATGCCGATAAGAACTACGCTGAGCTGGATAAATACATCGGAAAAATGCCTTTTAGCATGTTGCCAACGCTTTACTATAAAATTGTAGAAATTCCCTTCAGCAGAAAAGAAGTAACGGAAAAAGCACTGCTTCCGGTTTCTGAAAAAATAATAAAAAGAATCGAAATGCTCAGGGATAACCGTCCGGATGAATACGCTTATTTTTCTCCGGCAGAATGGGTTAAATTCGTGAACGGATCTATCGCCAAACGCATTCTGCCAATTCATGTTCATTTATTAAATGCAGCGGGTCGTTACCAACAGGCATTGGGTTATGCCAACCAATCTAAATTATTGCTTGGGTACACAAGTGCTGCCCTAAATGCAGAGTTGGCCAACATTTTAGTCCATCTTGGCGACAAGCCAGCGCTCAGGATCCTTTTGGAAAAAAGTGTTTTTGAAAACCAGAGCAGTGCTGAAATGTTATCGATGCTTAAGGATATGTACATCAAAAGAACCGGTGGTGAAAAGGGCTACGACCAATATTTAAATGGTTTGAGAAATAGCGTTAGAGGGGTGAAAATGGCTGAAGAAATCAAAAAAGAGATGTTCAGTAAGCCGATGGTCGATTTTGCTATGGAAGATTTGAACGGGGCAACCGTGAAGTTGGGTGATCTAAAAGGAAAAACCGTGGTTTTCGATTTCTGGGCAACCTGGTGCGTGCCCTGTAAAGCATCCTTTCCGGGAATGAAATTGGCTGTCGACAAATATGCAAGCGATCCAAATGTTGTTTTCTACTTTGTAGATACCGAAGAACGATCGGCAAATTATAAAGCAGAGGTTGCCCAATATATTAAGGATAACCATTACAATTTCAATGTATTGTTTGATAATAAAGCAAAAGATGCCAAAGCTACCGGCGAAGTATTCGAACGCGTTTGCAAGGCATTTAACATCTCCGGGATCCCACAAAAAATAATTGTCGATTCCAATGGAAATGCCCGTTTTATTACGGTCGGTTTTAAAGGCAGTGCTACTGAACTGGCAGACGAGATTTCTGCTATGGTTGATATTACAAAAACAGGCAAATAATGAGATACTTTGCTTTTATTTTTCTGCTTTTTTCGGCAATTTCTTCAAGTGCGCAGGGGGAAAAGGTTTTTGAGGTGGCATCAGATAGTGTTCGCTTTAAGAGCGCCGATGGTAAAATTGTATTTGGCGGCACCTTAAGCAAACCTGTTGGCAAGAAATCGTTCCCAACTGTGGTTATGGTATCGGGCACGGGCAAGCAGGACCGCAACGGTACGATGGCCGGACACCGGATTTTCGAGCAGATTGCCACCTATCTTGCAGCACATGGAATTGCAATGTTACGCACTGACGACAGGGGCGTAGGTACAACAACGGGAGTTTATGAAACGGCAACCACCGGCGATTTTGCTACAGATGCACTCGCCGCAGTAGCCTACCTAAAATCGCGAAAAGATATTGAACCTGATAAAATCGGTTTGATGGGGCACAGCGAAGGCGGAGCAGCAATCTCCATTGCCGCCGCTGAAAGTAAAGACGTTAAATTTTTAGTGAGTATTGCCGGTTTGGCCATGAGCGGATTGGATGCCCAGCTTAAACAGAACGCAGATCTTATTGCTGCATCGTCATTGCCGGATTACGACAAGAAACGGTCAAATGAAATTAATGCCATTATGTTTAAAACAGCTTATCGCTATGCAAATTCCGATAGCCTGGAAATGAAGCTTAACGATGTTTACCAGCAATGGAAAGTTAAGGACGATGCCTATTTCAAAACCTTGAATATCCAGTTTGACCATTTCCGTTTTCCAATTTATAGTTATGTACAAAACTCCAAAGGGGTATGGTATCGATATTTTATCCGGTACGATGCCGAAAAAACCATTGGACAGATCAAGGTTCCTATTCTCGCCATTAATGGAGATAAAGACTTAATGGTAGCCGCCGATGATAATCTGGCCAATTGGAAAAAGTTCGCGCTGGCGGGAGGAAACAAGAAGGTAACAACAGCGAAAATTCCGGGGCTGAACCATTTAATGTTGCCTTGCAAAAGTTGCGACAATAAAGAAATTTCGAAAATCCAATCTGGCTTTTCAATGGAAGTACTGACCTTAATCAAAGATTGGCTTTATAAAACGGTTAAGTAATCCTACAAATGAATAGAAGTATAGTTAGTTAATGATGATGGTCAGGATGGATATCCTGTAGTTAATGACGAAGGCCAGGATGGATATCCTGGCTCTTTTTACCGCTAAACATAAGCAGGTCGAAACGATTCCTAGTTCATTCTACTCCAGGGGATTAGCGTTAGAACATGGATCAGCTGATGGATTTCCGAATTGTCAGGGTTAGGGAAATCCGGGTTGCACAGATAGAAATCGGCTGGATCTAAACAAGGATCATTTCTTCACCGATCGATAAGTCATAACGTTGCTCATTCACCAGTTTTCCTAAAGCTTTGGATAATTTTTCTTCTGTAAGTTTAAAGCCATGCCTCGTATACAAGGAAATGGCAGTGTCCAAGCCCTGGAAAGTCCACAGATAAGAAGATTGGTAGCCTTTTTCTTTGAAAAAATCCATATAAAGCTGCATGAGTTTTTTACCCAGGCCAAGGCCCCTGTACTCAGCATCGATATAAAAAAAACGAAGCTGCGAAGCGTTATTTTCGCGGTGCATCAGTAAAATGAAGCCAATGATCTTTTTCTTGTGCTCACAAACCCAAACCCTGTCTTTTTCAGGGTCATAACTCTCACAAAATTCATGCATGCCGGCAAAGGCATAAGATTCAAACTCAATCCCCAGGTTGTGTTCTTGCTGATACAGCAGCGTTTGTTTGTAGATCACATACGATAAATCTCCTGGCCTTAGTTCGGTTCTGATATCGATTTCATCTAACATTCTGTTTGTTTTATTTATTTATAACCTAATCCTCAATAGCATTTAGCAGGGAGCCAATTGATTGATATTGTAACTACAGGAATACACTATAAGAGGCCATTTTAGCAGGCCTGTAGTACCTGTCTTCTTCGATATATTTTTGCGTTGGCTTTTTACCATATCGCAGCATTTTAAATAAGTCATAAATAAGCTTTTCCCCAAGCCTATTAGCTTTACGATTGAAAATTTACTTAAAACGCCATTGCTATTTTCCAGCTCTTATTACACTTAATGTTTGCTGCGTAATGCCCAGGTAAGAGGCAATATGCCCTAATGGAGCACGCAGTAAAATGTTTGGCGTGGTATGTAGTAAATCTTTGTACCGCTGATCTGCCGAATGGAACTGTAAAGAATAAATCTTTTCCGACAGTCGACTTATCATCTTTAGGGCCACCAATAGCTTGTGATCCTTAAATGCAGGAATGGTATTACATAATACATCCAGTTGTGCGTAAGAAATGGTTCGCACGTTGGACGGCTCAACAATCTCCAACCCATATGGATGCGCACGATTAAAAAAAATGCTTTCAAAAGCCACCAGAAAACTATCTTCATCAAAGAACATATGCGTGATGTCTTTTTCTTCTTTGTAATAAAAAGCTCTTACCAGCCCCTTTTCGATAAAATATACCTGCTTAGAGAAATTTTCCGGCCGTTCCAATAATACATTTTTCGCATACTCCTTTTTTGAAAATGATCTGTCTACGTGTTCCGCTTCACCAGGGGAAAGTTTTGTCGCTGTATTTAAATATTTTATCAATTCCATCCCTAGCTGATCTGGTTAAAGCAAATCTATCAATCATTTTTTAAGATATATTAAAAACACTGCAGATTTTTTGAATTTACTTTGCAGTATCAAAATCATTAAAATAATAGATCATGAAGAAAGTATTATGCTGCCTTATAGCGATGTTTATAACAGCTATTGGCTTTGCCCAATCTGCCAATGATAATTTTGCAGGCAAATGGAAAACCGAAGATGGTGTCATTATCACCATTTCCAATAATAGCGGAAAATTTTCCGGTGTTGATCCCAAAGGCCGTCCAACACTTTATAATGTACGTTTTGAAAAAAATGAATGGAAGGGAACAGCGGAAAACCACGAAACCGGCCAGAAAGGCAATTGCGAAATTTACCTGGAGGGAAAAAAACTAAAAATTGTAGCGCATAAAGGCATTTTTTCAAAAACCATGTATTGGGTAAAACAGTAAGCACGAAAATTATTTGTTTCTAATTAAATTTATTTATCTCTAATTCAATGTATATGAGCATCAAACAACTCACACAGGATGCGGCACTAAAGCTGAAATTATATTTAGCTACGGTTGGTGAACCGCTGGACAAAGCACACGATGTAACCAGCGCCGGGGATGCCGGGTTGCGTAGTGGCGAACTCTCTGAATTAACTATCATCACAGATTTGAAACCCGATGGAGCCCGAAATCTGCGGTTGATTTTTGAAACCTTAAAAGGTAACCTTACAGGGGCAAGAAAAGTAGGAACACTACACGATATGCGTTTTGTGTTTTTGGAAAATGATACAAAATTGCTTTTCTGTACTTGCTATGATGGCGATTGGGATACCTATATCAACGACTTTGCGACCAAAATACCGGAGATGATGGATTTGATTTTTGGAAATATTGAAGGATGGCCTGGTATTAAATCTCCAACCGTAAAAGAATTTATACTTAGCAAACAAATTACTGCTTCTGCCTGGTTTGTCAGCCATCCGAACCTTACGGTTGCCGATACAACACGTTTGGAAAAAATAGGTGCAGGACTGAACAAACTTTTGGAATTGTAGATTTAACGCCTTCTTAATGAAACGGGAATATATTTTGTTTTCGCAGGAAGCCGAAGATTTTCCGCCAGGTTTTGAACATCAAATTCTCTAACTTTAATTGTCTTATGTTCTTAAAAAATTTATTTAAACGCACTGCCGAAAAAATAGAGCTGCACGACATACAGGCCATTATATTGCGCGATAGACCTCTGCCTTATCATGGTGTAAATGTTTTTCTGGAAATTCTAAATGCTGCTTCCGCAAAAGCATTTTTGAAAGAAATAGTGCCTTACGTTACCAATGCCAAAAATTGGTGGGATAATGATGACGCCTGGCTTGCAATTGCCTTTACTTACGAGGGACTAAAGAAACTTGAACTTCCACAGTCTACAATGGAGAGCTTTCCTGATGCCTTTAAAAAGGGAATGGCTGCCCGCAGTGAAAAACTAATGGATATTAATGAGAATGCCCCCGAAAAATGGGACGCCGTTTTTAAAGCAACCGGTAACCACATTGCCGTTTCCATCTTTGCAAAGGGGGTGGATGACCTGAATTCCAAAAAAGCGCTTGCCCTTCAGGTATTGGAAAAACACCGAGGTGTTAAATTGTGTTATCAAGCCGATTTTGATACGCCGATAGAAGGCAATTTCAACCATTTTGGCTTTCGCGATGGCATCAGCAATCCGGAAATTGAAGGCAGTGGGGCAGCGCATTTAAATTCAAAAGAACGGCCAATAAAGGCAGGTGAATTTATTATGGGATATGCCAACGAAGCAGGCAACCATTATCCTATGCCGCAGCCAATGGAGTTTGCCAAGAATGGTACATTTGTAATTTTTAGAAAATATCACAGTCACGTTGCTGCATTCAATAAATACCTTAGCGAACAAGCAAAATCGACAGCTGAGCAGGAATTGCTGGCGGCTAAAATGGTAGGCAGATGGCGAAGTGGTGCCCCATTAAATATGTGTCCATTTAAAGATAATGCAGCATTAGGTGCAGATGCCAGGAAGAATAATGATTTTGATTTTAGCAATGACCAAAATGGCAAAATAGTTCCTTACTCAAGCCACATGCGCCGGATGAACCCGCGTAACAGTAAAATGGCTGTAATGTCGGACGTGAACCTGCACCGCATTATACGCAAAGGTGTAGGCTACGGTGTTCCGCTGGCAGAAGGCAGTACCAAAGATGACGGTAAAGAGCGAGGGCTTTATTTTATAGCATTCAGCGCAAAAGCAATGGAGACCCTTGAATTTTTGCAAAAAGAATGGGTGAACAATGGAAACTTTGTTAGCCTCAAAAATGAAAGAGATCCTATAATAGGACTAAACGAAGGCAAAGGAACTTTTACGATGCCTGGCGATCCTTTACCAAAGCGCTATATTGGAATGCCCACTTTCAATACATTAAAGGGCGGTATGTACCTTTTTATGCCAGGAATCAACGCTATAAAGTGGATGAGTGGCGTATAGCTTAACAATAAGGCAATTAATGATCACTAGGGGTAGTTTTTCTACATCAATCTCTTGGTATCTGACTGGTAAAAATTCTAAAAATTGCTCACATATCTTTTTCAAGTCCTTCTTATTGCCCCTAATAGGAGTAATTATTTCCTGATTAGCTATTTAATAATTTGCTTCCGAACAGTCAATCAGCATATTAATTTTTGAGATAATGGCTTGGGGTGATCCCATATAGTTTTTTAAACTCGCGGCTAAAATATTTTACATCGTTAAACCCTACCTGTACCGCTACGGAAAGAATAGAAGTTTCGCCCTGCTGCAATAGCGTAACGGCATGTTTCAAACGCTGTGTTTTAATAAACTCATTTAGCGAAAGGTTGGTGAGCGCACTAAATTTTTTATAGAGCACAGATTTGCTCATTCCGATCTCCAGGGTTAATGCAGCGATATCGAAATCTGCATTGGCCAGATTCTCATCAATGATGAGCTGTAGTTTGGATAGCAGTTTTTCATCGGCGGATGCATTTGGCGGATGGATAATGGGAGGTAACAACAGCTGTTCGCTGTATTTCTTTTGCATGGCTGTTTTTAAAGCCAGCATGTTGTGGATATTGAGCTGAAGGATTTTGTTGCTGAATGGCTTGGTAATATACACATCGGCACCGTGCTGCAGACCTTGTATTTCATGTATCTGAGCCGATTTAGCCGTGAGCAGAATTACCGGGATGTGAGAGGTGCGGACATCAGTTTTAATTTTTTTGCAAAAGGTTAGCCCATCCATAACCGGCATCATGATATCGCTGATAATCAAATCTGGCAAGCTCGTACTGGCCGTTTCCCAGCCCTGCAAGCCGTTTTCACTTAGCTGAACCTGGTAATCGTTTTCCAGTGATTGCTTAATGAAATCCCTCAGCTCGGCGTTATCTTCTACAATAAGTACTGTAGGCTTGGTTTGGTTAGGGCCTGCAATAGTTTGCCTGAATGGGGTTTCGGTACCATAATCAGGTTCATGTTCCAGTACATAACGCTCTGATGTTAAAGGGGGATCGGTAGAAGTATCTCTTAAATGACTATTGCCCAATTGTAACAATACTTTAAAAGCCGTGAAACCCGTTCGTTCTCAGTGGCCAGCCTGCTGTTGACACTAACTTCTCCCTTGTGCAGTTCTACCAGTTTTTTTGACAGTGCCAAACCGATACCCGTACCCATACTTTGGTCTTCCTGATAAAAATTCTTGAAAATATCGTCGATGTTATAAAGCGCAATACCTTTCCCGTTATCGTTAACCGTAATACATACCTGTTCAGGACCGTTTAGCTCAATCACCAGGCTTATTTCTCCATCGGCCGGGGTAAATTTAAATGCATTGGATAGCAAATTGAAGAATACCTTTTCCATTTGGTTTTTGTCAAAATAAACGGGTATTGCTTCGTCTGTAGTTTTAAATGCATAGCGTATGTTTTTGGCTTTGGCCAGGTGCCTGAAATTTTCAAATACCCCACGTAAAAAAGCCACTATATCTGTTTCCGCAAAGTATAAACGCAGGTTTTCCGAATCGGCCTTTCTAAAATCGAGCAGTTCATTTACCAGGCGGTATAGACGCTCCGTATTGTTTTTAATGGTTAGCGCGTATTGGTGTACAATGGTGTTATCGCTCGTAATCTCTTCCAGTTTCTCCAGCGGGCCTAAAATAAGTGTAAGTGGCGTTCGTATTTCATGTGATATATTGGTAAAGAAATCCAGTTTCATCTGGTAGTTTTTCTTCTGGTGTTCGGCTTCAATATGCTCCAGATAGAGTTCTTGCTTCAGTTTGGCCTTCGCCCTGAAAAACTTAATGATGTAGGCCACAATAAAGTAAATGGCTATGGCATAAAGCAAATAAGCCCAGATGGTTTTCCATATTGGCGGTAAAACCGTAATGGTAACCGATTTGATTTCCTTGCTCCAAATGCCATCGTTATTGGTTGCCTTAACCAGAAAGGTATAGGTTCCTGCCGATAAATTGGTATAAGTGGCAGTAGGTACATCAACATTGTTCCAGTTGCTTTCAAAACCTTCCAGCTTATAGGCATATTTGTTTTTACTCGGTTTTATAAAGTTTAGTGCCGAAAACTCCAAGGTAAAATTGTTCTGCAGGTGGTTAAAAGTAATGTTTTTGCTCAGGTTAATGTCTTCGGTAAGCAGCCCGGTTTCATCGTTAATTTTGACGGGGTTATTAAAAAGCTTTAAGTTCGAAAGCACCACTTTGGGGGCGGTATTGTTTTTTTCTATTTTTTGCGGATCGAAGGTAACCAGACCGTTAAAGGTGCCGAAAAACAGTGCTCCGTTGGCAGCTTTGTAAAAAGAACTGGTGTTAAACTGATTGTCGGGCAGGCCATCCAGCATGTTAAAACTCCTGAAAAAGCGGGCTTTGCGATCGTATTTAACCAGGCCATTGTCGGTACCAATCCATAAATTGTTTTGATTGTCTTCAACCAGGCTTAAAATATTATCGCTGGGCAGGTTGTTTTTATAGTTAAACAGCTCGAAGGTTTTATTGCGCTGATTGAGCAGGGCTAAACCTTTGTGGTAGGTGCCTAGCCAGATATTCCCTTCACTATCCTGCTGAATGCAATTAATATTCAATTTAAGTGCATGATCTGGTTCATCTTTGTAATCCTCAGGCTTTATGGTCAGGTTAGGCGAGAGGCTATATAAACCTGCTGGCGTACCGATCCAGATCTTGTTCTGACGATCCTGAAACAGTGCCGTAATTTTTTTATTAAACCCGGTGTTGCTCCCCGCTAAATTTAACAGCTGAAAACGTTTGGTTAAAGGATCAAAAAGATTTAACCCTTCATTGGTACCAATCAGTGCCTGCTGCTCACGGCTCACCAGCAAGCAGTTCACCTCGTCTGATGCGATATTGTTGCTGTTATTTCCAATCCCCTTGCGCTTGTACACTGTAAATTTTCCGGTTTGGGGTTCAAAATAACTCAAGCCTCCAATCGATGTTCCGATCAATAGGTGCTGATATTGATCAATTGCTATCGCCTTAACCAAATTGGAGCTGAGGCTGTTTGGATTGGATGGCGAATTCTTATAGCTGGTAAATTGATTGCGCTGCCTGTTGAAATAGTTTAAACCACCTGCTTCTGTACCGATCCACAGATTGTGCTGCTTATCTTCAACTATAGCGCTTACTATACTGCTGCTGATGCTATTTGGCGAGCGGTTATTTTGATAGCTTTTAAAAGGAGTGTTAACCGCATACACGACATTTACGCCGCCAAAAAAAGTACCTATCCAAACCGAGCCGTCTTTATCCTGAAAAATATCATGAATGGAGTTTTGGCTTAAACTGCTTGCATCGGTAACATCGTGCTGGTAATGCTGAAAAGTAAACGAATCCGGATCACCGATAGAAAGGCCATCCTGTGTGCCAATCCACATCATGCCATTTTTAACTGAAATGATTTTCCGGACGTTATTGTTGATCAGGTTTCTTTTATCAGGACCGTTTTTGGCAAAGTGACTAATCTTTTTGGTGGCCGTATTCAGGATTTGTATGCCATTGCTTTTAGTGCCAAACCACAAATTGGCATTTTTATCCTGTGCAATGGTTTTAACCTGGTTGCCATAAAATACATCAAACGCAGCCTCCTGATGAAACAGCACCTTTAGCTTTTTGTTGCTAAAGAAAAGCTCGAATAAGCCAATCGAAGTACCTACCCAGATATGCTGATCCTTGCCTTCAAAAATCTCGCTAATCTCGGTACTGCCTTTACCCAGCTGGATGGGAATAATTTTTTTACTGTTTGCTGCAATAAATTTTAATCCGGTTAAGGTGGCTATCCAATATTGCTTTTTTGTATCTGCTACAATTTTGGTTATACCCGTACCTATTGGCATAATATGCTCAAAAGATTCGTTAGCGGGGTTGTAGAGGTCTAAACCACTATTTACCACCCACATGTGCTGGTCGTTCCTTATGACCAGGCTTTTAATGAAATCGTTAGAGGAGATTGACCGGGTATTTTGCGGATCGTTTTTGAAAATCCTGAATGCACGTCCATCAAAGCGGTTTAAACCATATTTTGTGCCCAGCCAGATATAGCCCGTAGTATCCTGATTAATGGATAACACAGAGTTGTTAGATAAGCCGTTGCTGATATTTAAATGGTTAAAAATTAGCGGGCTGCTTTGGTCCTGGCTTTTAGCGGCATTTAAAAAAATGCTGCAAAGCCCTATCAATACCAATGAAAATCGAAGCGCCTTCAAATTTTTGTCGTTAAGTTCTGCTTGTTATTTGGTTTAAATGCTATTGGGTAGCGCTATTATTACTGGCAATCTTTCCTAATATCTAACCGGAATGAAGCGATTTGCATTAGCTATAATCAAATTTAGGAATGAAAAGGAAATATTTAACCTTTTTAAGGAAAAAAATTACCCTTCAACTGGCAGAACTACAGCAATTTCGAATAAGACAAAGGGCTGGGTAAATCGTTCCGATAAAGGTTTACCGCATTTATACCCCTTTTACAAAACGAAATGACCGGATACACCTGGAAACAGGCATGCACTAACCAAATTAAAAATGATAAAGAGAAATTTACTGATCGCCGCTTTTACTTTTGCTTCGTTAAGCACTTTAACCAGCACAACCAAAGCCCAAACCGAAGAAAAGTTTATTACGTATAACCTGGCCCGCTGCCAAAAACAGGTAAAAGAAATGTTGGCCAGCAAAAGCCTTTCTGCTACAGCGTTTCCACAAACAACGGATAAAGAAGGGAAACTGCGTAGTGGCGGCCTTTACGAATGGACTACCGGCTTTTTCCCAGGCAACCTGTGGTATGCTTACGAGGCCAAGAAAGATGACGCACTTAAGGCACAGGCCATCCAGTGGACAGAAAAGTTAGCGCCACTGCAAAACTTTACCGAACACCACGACCTGGGATTTATGATGTACTGCAGTTATGGCAATGCCTACAGGCTTACCCGGAACGAAAATTATAAGCAGGTTTTAATTAATTCGGCCAAAGCATTAAGCACCCGCTTTAATCCGGTTACCGGTTGTATTAAATCGTGGAATGTGTTTAAATCGTGGCATGGTAAAGAGAGTTATAATTTCCCCGTAATTATCGATAATATGATTAACCTCGAGTTGTTATTCTTTGCCTCAAAAGTTTCGGGCGATACCAGTTTCAGGCATATTGCCATTACACATGCACTTACTACAATGAAAAACCAGTTCAGGTCCGATAATAGTTCGTACCATGTGGTTTGTTACGACGATAAAACAGGGAAGGTACTGACACGCGAAACCGCACAAGGCTACGCCGATAATTCTACCTGGGCGCGCGGACAAGCCTGGTCTATATATGGTTATACCATGACCTACCGCGAAACCAAAGATGTTCGCTTTTTAAAAATGGCACAGGGTTTAGCCAATTATTTTATCGACAGTAAAAACCTGCCTGCGGATTTGGTTCCTTACTGGGATTTTAATGCCAATCAGGCAGGTTATAAGCCGGGTGTAAACTCCAATGCCAATAACATTAACGTAAAATACCGCGATGCTTCGGCAGCAGCCGTTACCGCATCGGCCTTGTTGGAGCTGAGCACCTACACTACCGGTAAAACTGCCAAAAAGTATAAAGATGCAGCCGTAAAAATGCTTCACTCGCTGGCTACACCAGCATACTTTGCCGTAACAGGTACCAATGCCGATTTTATTTTAAAACACAACGTAGGCTCTATTCCGCACAATAGCCAGATCGATGTGCCATTGGTGTATGCCGATTACTATTTTATGGAGGCATTACTCAGATACAAGAAGCTAAACGCAGGATTAAAACTGTTTTAAAAAAAGCAGCGCAGTGGAAAAGGATAAATTTCACCTTTAAAAGGAAAAAAATACCCCTTAAAGTTAACTTTGAGGGATACATTTGATACCAAACAACCAAGTATAAACAATTTATTGAATGAGTGTTATGAGAAGAATTCTATTATTTTCAGTCTTTCTATTGACTGTTTTTTCGAGTTCTGCCCAGCAGAGTAAGATGATAACCGGAACTGTTACCGATCAAAAAACCGGCGAAACCCTGGCCGGTGTTAGTATAAGTATTAAAGGCACGGCAAAAGGTGGCGTTACCACCAGGGCCCAGGGCGAATATAGTATCAGTGTACCCGCCGATCAACCAGCTGTTCTGGTATTCAGATACGTAGGTTACCATGCCAAAGAGGTAACTGTAAACCAGCAAAAAACGATAAATGTAGCCTTGACCGAGCAGAACAACGACCTGGATCAGGTGGTGGTAGTAGGTTATGGTTCGGTAGCCAAAAAAGACCTTACAGGTTCGGTAAGCTCAGTTAAAATGGCCGAGCTGAACAAAGCCCCTGTACGTTCTTTCGATGAGGCTTTAGCAGGTCGTGTAGCCGGGGTGCAGGTCACCTCAGCCGATGGCCGTCCTGGTTCGGGAGTTGATATTGTGATCCGTGGCAATAATTCGGTTACCCAGGCCAACAGCCCTTTATATGTGGTAGATGGGTTTCCGATCGAAGATCCCAATAACAATGTGGTTAATCCGGCCGATATCGAGTCGATAGATATTTTAAAGGATGCATCGGCAACTGCCATCTATGGTGCCCGGGGTGCCAATGGGGTAGTGGTTATTACAACCAAAAAAGGTAAACAGGGCAAACCGGTATTCAGTTTTTCCAGTACGCTGGGCGTACAGCGCATGACCAAAAAAATGGAAATGATGAGCCCTTATGAGTATGTAAAATATCAGCTCGAACTTACCCCTGCTCTGACCGGAACACCCGCTACACCAACGCAGATTTATCTTGCAGATGGAAAAACCCTTGATTATTATAATGGTGTTAACGCGATTGACTGGCAGGATCTGGTTTCGCGTACAGCTTTGTACAACAACAACGATTTTGCGGTAAGAGGTGGAACTAAAAAACTGAAATATGCCGTTTCTACTTCAACAGTTAATCAAAACGGTATTTTATTAAATTCAAACTATCAGCGTTATACCGGTCGTGCTGTGCTCGATTATGCCATTACCGATAAGTTAAAGATAGGTGTCAACGCCAATTACAGCTTCCTTAAACAAAAAGGGATTGACCCAACCAGGGGCGAAAATGGTGCTACCACCAACGTGATGACATCAATCCTGGGGATGAGACCAGTTCCTTCCGAATTGTTTGATCTGGAAGATGCCTTTCAGGATCCGGACATGAACGCCGCCAACGATTACCGTATCAACCCGGTTATCAACCTGCAGAATTCCTACAATGTAACCAATACACATAACATTACGGCCAATGGTTATGCAGAATATGCAATCCTTAAAGATTTAAAGTTGAGATCATCTTTTGGTATTGTCGAAAATAAGGCTGAAAATGATGTGTTTAACAACACCAAAACCTCTACAGGCCGCCCGGGAGGTACAAACGGGGTAAACGGAAAAATTACCAATAATAACTACAGTAACTGGTTAAACGAAAACACGCTGACCTGGGATAAAAAAATAAGTAAAAAATCAAAATTAAACCTGTTGGGCGGATTTACACTTCAAAAAAGACACACCTGGAGCAATGGACGCTCGGTAACCCAATTGCCTAACGAAGACCTGATGTTTGATGGTTTTGACCAGGGCGTACAGCAAAGGGTCGATCCTTCTGCATCTGACTGGACTATGGCTTCATTTTTGGGCCGTATCAATTATAATTACGATTCTAAATACTTGTTTACCGCCTCTTACAGGGCCGATGGATCTTCTAAATTCCCAAGCCAAAACCACTGGGGCTATTTTCCTTCGGCGGCTATTGCCTGGAGGTTTGATCAGGAAAATTTCCTCAAAAAATCTAAAATATTATCAGAAGGTAAATTGCGTGTGAGTTACGGACAAACCGGTAACAACCGCGTAGGCGATTTTGATTACCTGACCAATTACTTCAATCCGATTGTAAATACCTACACTTTCAACAACGAATATGTGCCGGGGGTAATCCCTACCAAACTGGGTAACTCCGATTTGAAATGGGAAACTACCGAACAGGTAGACGCCGGGATTGATTTAGGCTTTTTTAAACAAAGAATTAGCTTCAGTGCCGATGTATATAGAAAAACAACCAAAGATTTATTGTTAAATACCCAATTGCCACCATCGGCAGGTTTTGGTACCGCATTAAAAAACATTGGTAGTGTAGAAAACAGGGGGCTGGAGTTAACCTTAACAACTCAAAACATCGTTACCAAGGATTTTACCTGGAGTACCAATGCCAACATTGCCTTTAACCGCAATAAACTAATTTCGCTTGCCGAAGGTCAGAAGACCCTCGAGAGTACCATTAACTGGGATGCCGCCTGGCGTAACGTAAGTGCTTATGTTGCAGAAGTTGGTCAGCCTTTAGGTTCTATGTACGGCTACGAATGGTTGGGTACTTATAAATATGCCGATTTTAATACATCCGTTAATGGCAGCGGCGTTACCGTTTATACCTTAAAACCAGAGGTAGCTACCAATGGCAATACCAGGACAGCCATACAGCCCGGCGATATTAAATATAAAGACCAAAATGGTGATGGCGTGGTAAATGCCCAGGATTATGTTAAAATCGGAAATGGTTTACCCGCGCATACGGGAGGTTTTTCTAATAACTTTACTTATAAAGGTTTTGATCTGAACATTTTCTTCCAGTGGTCGTACGGCAATGATCTTTTAAATGTCAATAAAATGCTTTTCGAAGGCAATTCAAATAACCTGGGTAATTTTAATCAATATGCGAGCTATGAAAACCGCTGGACGCCGCAGAATTCAGAAGCTGAGATGTTCCGCACCAGGGGCTTTTTTGGTGGCGGATATTCATCCAACTACGTTGAAGATGGTTCTTACCTGAGGCTAAAAACCGTTTCGCTGGGCTATAACTTAGATCCGAAAGTTCTCAAAAAAGTATACCTTAAAACATTAAGATTCTTTGTATCGGCACAGAATTTAGCCACCTGGACCAAGTATTCGGGAGCAGACCCTGAGGTGAATACCTACCGTTCGGTATTAACACCTGGCTTTGATTTTTCTGCCTATCCGCGTGCCCGTACCGTAGTTTTTGGTACAAACCTTACATTTTAATCAAATAAATTATTTCAAGATGAAAAAGATATATGTATTATTAGTTTTGGTGGCCATTGCCAGCAGCTCTTGTAAGAAATTCTTAGATACTGAACCAACCGATAAAATTGCACTTGAACAATATTATACGGATGAAACCGGTTTAACCCAGGCTTTGGCAGGGGTGTACGATCCGCTGGGTTCGGGTAATGTTTACGGCAATTTACCAAACGGTTTCGAAGCCTGTACTGATGAGGGGTATTATGCCCGTTCTGGTCAGGTAACCGGTATACAGGTATTTAATTTCGATCCTTCGAACACCAATGTAACGGGTTTATGGACCGATCTTTATACCGGTATTAACCGTGCCAACGATTTGATTGCACACGTAGACGTACCTCAAATGGATGAAGGAAAGCGGCAGATCATATTGGGTGAGGCTTTATTTTTAAGGGGCTACTACTATTTTATGCTGGTTACCCGCTTTGGCGATGTGCCGCTAAGGTTAGCGCCAACAACAAGCCCCAACGGTGTGCAACTAGCCCGAAGTAAAACAGCTGATGTTTATGCCCAGATATTGAAAGATATGACTACGGCTGAAACAAAGGTAGCGACCTCTACGGCAATCGGTTATCCCAGCCGTGTATCCAAAACAGTAGTGCAGGGTATTCTGGCCAGGGTCTGTTTGCAAATGGCGGGTTATCCGTTAAACGATACCGGCAAATATGCGGATGCACTTGCCTGGACGAAAAAAGTGATCAGCTCAGGAGAACATGCTTTAAACACAACTTTTAGTTCAGATGCTACATTTAATGGTTTCAATGAAACCCTGCCATCGGTACCGGCCAACTCCAATAATGCCTACCGCCAGATATTTATCAATGCTGCGCAAGAGGTTTACAACACCAAAGAGAGCATGTGGGAAATTGAATTTAAGGGCAACCGTGCTGATGGTTATTTCGATCTTGGCCCCTTAGGAAGCCAGGTGGGGATTACCATGACACCATCGGCAGCCAATTCGCCATTGTATAACTATCCGGGTTATTGCTATGGTTTTATAAAGGGAACAGCACGTTTATTTAATAAGTACGATGCAACCGGAAAAGATCTGCGCCGCGATTGGGTACTCACCACCTATACCTGGACGGTCAACAATACCGCCAATACCGCTACCAAAACGGCCATCGCCAAAACTGTTCAGTATGGCAGGGATATGGCCAAATGGAGAAGGGAGTACGAACTGCTTACGCCTAAAGATAAAAACCAGACCGGAATTAACTTCCCGGTGCTGCGGTATGCCGATATCCTTTTAATGTTTGCTGAAGCCGAAAACCAGGTGAACGGCCCGACAGCCGAGGCTTTCGATGCCATTAACCAGGTACGCCGCAGGGGCTATGGGCTACCTGTTGCTGCAGCTAGTGCAGTGGCCGATTTGACGGGGCTTAACAAAGCTACTTTTCAACAGGCTATAGAAGACGAGCGCATGCGCGAATTGTGTTTCGAGGGGTTACGCCGCATGGACCTGATCCGCTGGAATAAATTTGTATCGACTATGAATTCAGTTGGTGCCGAAATGGGTGCTGCGCCTACCAGTGGTGCACTTACTTCAGGCAACCAGCAGTACGGTGGCTTGGGCGGTAAAAATGTGACCGCAAGAAACTTATTGTTTCCGATCCCTTCTTTGGAAATGGCATCTAATAAACTCATTACAGAAAATAACCCAGGCTGGTAACAAGCTGCAAATAAATGAAACCTGCCGGGCTTAAACGGCAGATTTTAGTGCATCGTAATCATAAATGTATGGCTATAAAAAGAATTATTTTAGGTTTAATCACTATCGGGAGCTTATCGCTCCAGGCACAGGAAAGCGCGATATGGCAGGATTTTAAAACTGCAAAAAGTACAGGTGTCACACCTGTTTTGCCCGATTTCTCCTATGCCGGTTATCGTTACAGCGAGGTTCCCATTCCAAAGGTAAATTATAAAGTTTTCGATGTAACCAGCTTTGGGGCTGTTCCAAATGATAACCTGTCCGATAAAAAAGCATTTATCCGTGCCATTGCTGCGGCAGAGGCCAATGGCGAGGGGATTATTTATTTTCCCAAAGGACGATACGTTTTTAATACCGGCAACGACGACCAGGAGGTTATCCGCATCTCGGGATCAAAGATTGTGTTAAGGGGGGAAGGAAGAGGTAATGGCGGTACCGTTTTGTTTTTTGATAAAGATTTGCCACCTGCCAATCCTCTGGAAATGTGGTCGGTACCTATGGCGATAAACATTGGCGCAAAAGGTACGAATAAAAAACTGGCTGATGTGACCGCCAACGCTCCGCGAGAAAGTCATATCATCGAAGTGAACAATGCCTCAAAAATTAAGGCTGGCGATTGGATTATCCTGGAGGTAATCAATAACAGTCCTGAACTGATTGATTATGATTTGAGGGGCATAAAACCCGATACCAGCTGGACTTCCCTGGTTAAAAAGGGGTGCAGGTTAATGAACGCCACCAGGTGGCCAAAGTAAATGGTAACAAGCTTACGCTGGTAGAGCCTATTCACTATGACGTGCAGGCCAAACACCATTGGACCATTTTAAGCTTTGTCCATTTAAGCGAGGTAGGGGTCGAGAATATCGCATTCGAGGGCAATTGGCTAAAGAAATTTGTGCACCACCGCTCTGCACAGGACGATAGCGGCTGGAGTATCCTGAGTTTAAACAAATCGGTAAACTCCTGGGTGCGAAACTGCAGATTCCGCAATGTAAATAACGGTTTAACCATCGGCGCATCGGCAGCCTGTACTGCTATTGATTTGGTTTTTGAGGGCAACATGGGGCATAACTCTGTGGATGCCGCTGGTGGTTCTACTGGTGTTCTGCTGGCCAATATTACCGATCTGACCGGAATGCACCATGCTGTGGGCGTAGGCGGCGGAAGTACTACAGCTACGGTAATCTGGCGTTCAAGCTACCCTGAAAATACCTGTTTCGAATCGCATTCCTCGCAGCCCCGCTGTACCCTGCTCGATCAGGTAACCGGAGGCCTGTCTGACGGAAGGGCAGGAGGGGCCATTTTTAATATGCCCAACCATGGCCGTAATTTGGTTTTATGGAACTACAACCAGCTAGGTGCCGCCAGAAAGAATTTCGAGTTCTGGCCGGCCAAATCAATCTGGTGGAAAATAGTGCCACCCATTATTGTGGGATATCATGGTGCCGGGACTACCTTTAATAAAGACCAGGTGCAGGTATTGGAAAGTCTGGGCAAAGCCGTACAACCCGAGTCGTTATTCGAGGCACAATTGGAATTGAGATTAGGTAAATTACCCGAGTGGATAGCCGAAGAGAAAAAGAAAATTAAGGCACAGGGTATTTTGGCCGAAAAATAAGATGCGCAATACAAAGGAATGAGCTATACCTGGCACGACTGTCTATAATGAAAACTTATAAAAAACCAAGGCGAATGAGCAATAAAAAATATCCCACTTATATCCTGTTTTTTCTTTCCCTGTTAGCTGCGTTTTCGGTTATGGCACAAAAGGGCATGAAGGCTAAAACCACCCCAAATTTATTAATTATCATGGCCGATCAGTGGAGAGGGCAGGCCATGGGTTTCGAAGGCCGGGAGCCCGTAATGACCCCGTATTTGGATCAGTATGCCAAAGAGAGTTTGGTGCTGAGCCAGATGGTAAGTAATTACCCAGTTTGTTCGCCAGCCAGGGCCATGCTCATGACGGGGCAATATCCGCTCAAAAACCATGTGTACAGCAATGTAAATTCCAGTTCGGCCCCTTTCGGCATCGAACTTCAAAAAGATGCCGTATGCTGGTCGGATGTATTGAAACAGAACGGTTATTCGAACGGTTACATCGGTAAATGGCATCTCGATTCGCCGTACCAACCTTACATCCCTACCTCAAACAACACCGAGAAATTAGCGTGGAACGAATGGACTGCACCCGACCGCAGGCACGGGTTCGATTACTGGTATGCCTATGGTACCTACGATGAGCACAACAAGCCCATGTACTGGGACACCAACGATAAACGCGATGATTTTAAGTACGTAAACCAATGGGGGCCGGAGCACGAAGCCGATAAAGCATTGGCTTACTTTAAAAATGAAAAGGGAAAAATCCGTAAAAGCGGTGCCCCTTTCTCTTTGGTGGTTTCCATGAATCCGCCGCACTCTAATTACAAAACTGTTCCGCAGAAATATTATAACCTGTATAAAGATATCCCTTTAGCCGATCTGGTAAAAGATCCCAATATACCGCCAGCGGGTA
Organism: Pedobacter riviphilus; assembly: GCF_014692875.1. Taxonomy (NCBI): domain Bacteria; kingdom Pseudomonadati; phylum Bacteroidota; class Sphingobacteriia; order Sphingobacteriales; family Sphingobacteriaceae; genus Pedobacter; species Pedobacter riviphilus. Next base: position 143,867 of record NZ_CP061171.1, read on the forward strand.
CCCCATTTGGCGATCAGTACCGCAAGGATGTGCGTTATTATTATGCCAATATTACGGGCGTAGACGAACAGATTGGCCGCATTTTGCAGGGCTTAAAAGATCAGCAGCTGGCCCAAAATACCATTGTAGTCATCATGGCCGACCATGGCAACTGTTTAGGCAAGCATGCAGAAGAATCGAAAAACAATATTTACGAAGAGTCGCTGAGGATTCCGTTTATCGTAAACTGGAAAGGCCATATTTTACCGCGTAAGGATGATACCTTTCTGGGGAGTGTGCCCGATATTTATCCAACGCTTTTAGAACTGATGGGGCTGAAAAACAAAACGCCTCAAAATGTAGATGGCAAAAGTTACGCGCAATACTACCTCAACGGCAAAGGCGAAAAACCTGCCGAACAATATATTTTAGGTGCCATTGGCAGCAACAATGTAAATATCAATACCGGTTTTAGGGGCATCCGCACAAAAGATTATAAGCTGGCTTTTGTGAAGAAAAAAGGAAAAGCAGCCTACGAACTTTACGATTTAAAAGCCGACCCTTTTGAACTGAATAACATTTACCGGGCCGATTTGCCTATTGTTAAAAAGCTGCAACCCGTTTTACTACAGTGGCTCGAAAAAACGAAAGATGCCTTTGTGCCGGGCCAATAATGGTGTAGCGCAAAAATTAATAACTGATGCGTAAACGCCATAAAATATCCGCTGCTACCTGATGCTGTAGAACAGGCATGGCTACGGTCCATCACAAGAACTAATTATCTGGGTAAACTGAAATGGATTAACATCAGTACAAAATAATTTGATTTTTATTAGCTATCTAAACTGAAAAAGGGGCAAACCGTATTTTCGACTTGCTGCACTCTTGCTGAGCATCCCTGAATTTATCTCATACAGAATTTTTTCTTTAACACCCTCACTTAACCGACCCCAAGGTTTCTTACTTGAAATTTTTGTCTTGTCTTTGAATTTTTGTTGCCATTTTTTTGTTTTTAATGATAAGCTATAGCAGTACGGGACAGATGAAGGGCACCTTCGTCTAAGTATACAAAACGACAAGTAAATTCACGACTTGGATAAATCTTTAAAATACCCCAAAAAAATGGACCGGCATTGAAACGAGTAGCATTGATGAAGATTAAAAGGCTATTAAACAATGACGCTCAGCAGAATTAACTGCTGAGCGTTCTTTTAAATTAATTTTAACAGTTGATCATTGCTTAACCGGAGCAGATCCTGGTGCTGGTGGGTTAAAGTCTAATTCGTTTAGTGGAATATCAAAATAATCCATGAAATTATAATCAATAAAGCAACTTCTAATCTGAGATCCTGTAGTGCCCAGCGTTGAGCCCTGAATTAGCACATTGGCCGCAGCACGTCCACCGCCTGAAGCCGCAGGCTGTGTAACGCCCCATCTTCTTGCATCATAGAAAGCCGTTCCGCGTTGAAAAAGCGCAACCCTGCGTTCGCGTTTTAAAATTACTATTGCATCAGCCTGAGTTAAGCCTCTTCCTGCAGTTGTTGCAACATTTGCCCCTTGGTAAGCCCGGATCTGGTCAATAATCGTTAACCCTGCCTCTACAGAACCCGTTCTTATATTTGCTTCGGCAATATCCAAACGGGTTTCTTCATAAGTTGCGCCGATCTCCATAAATCCGCGGTTATCACTGGTGGCAAATTTACCTCCCGATTCGATCGGAACAGCGCCATATCTGGTGCCAAAATTAAAACCTCTGTCGTTTCTTAAGTTAGGTGAGGTAAGCAGATAAAAGTTTGCGGCTAACCTTGCATCATCTGCATCAAACTCCTGTATCAACCTCTCGCTTACAAAGGTAAACTGAGCACCTAATCCCAATAATGCAAAAGGATGGTAAAACGCACCAGAAAGATCATTCGTGCCGTTCGGATCCATACCTATCCTGAAGTTATTATCTGTAGCCAACATACCTGCATTGGCCAAAGTTGTAACTGCAGCCCAATCTGTGGCAGTCATAGAGGCTACTTTTTTATTAGCCATGAGGTTGCGGGCTTTGTAGCTATTGATCTGTCTTTTCCACATATCGGGCGTAATCCTTGCAGAACGGGCAGCAAAATCAGGGATAACTGCGTCAATGGTAGAGTTGTATGCATCAATATTTGCTGCAGTAATTGCATTCAGTTGTACGATGCATTTATCAAAATTGCTTGTTGCTTCAGCTATTATCGCATCACGGGTTATATAGTCACCGTTTGTTGTTCCGTCAGAATTATTGTTGACTATGCCCGAAACATACATTGAGCCAATGTGAGAATAAGCGTAACCCTTCCACCAATAAGCCCAAGCCCTTAAAGTTGCTTTTTTAGCTGCAGCATCTCCGGTAAATTTTGTTTCTGGCTTATCGATTGATGCAAGTAATAAATTACAACTTGCATTTAACAAATTCATTGATTCCCATTCATATTTAAATACATTTAAATCACCAGCTGTTCTGCTATTTGTGCTCTGCAACTGTGGTTTTTGTTCCGGTCCGATCGGATTTTTTAATACTGTGCCATTAGGTAAAGTAATGGCAGTAACCTGTTCCGCCCATCTCCAGCCCCAGTTTCCGTAGGGAGAATAAAGTTCATCACCCATAAAGCTGTGTAGGGACCATGCAATAACGAAATTGGCACCAAGCCCTTTAACATATAATCCTTTAGAGAAGGCTAATATTCCATCTTCAACCGTAAGTGAAGCGTCAGGAGTCGGCGAGTTAGGATTAATAAGTTCCAGGTCCGTTTTCTGACAACTGCTCATAAAAACGACCAATATAAATATGCTTATAATTTTTTTCATGATTTCAGATTTAAAAGCCAATGTTAACACCAAATTGATATGATTTTAAGTTGGGGAAACCAAAGCTGTCTACACCCCTGTCCAATGTTCCGGTACTGCTGGATTCTGGATCTAATCCGCTGTATTTGGTAATTGTTAAAATATTTCTCGCTGAGGCCGTTACCGAGACTGTTTTGGCCCATTTGATATTTAAGGCATTGCGAAGGTTATATGTTAACGATAAATCCCTTAAACGAAGAAATGAACCGCTTTCTGCAAACCAGCTAATTGGGTTTGTTGAATTATACAAACTGCCATAATAAGATGTAAATGCACCTGTTTGACCATTGATGGTAACTTCTTTGTCAAAATCGGCAGCAAGTTGGTCCCTGTATAACCATTGACGGGTTAAATTGTAGACCTTATTGCCATAATTCCAGTCAAACTGAAATGACAGACTCAAATCCTGATAGATATTGAAGCTATTGATAAATGACATTGTGAATTTGGGAGTCGGGTCACCCATATTTTTCTTATCGTCACTGCCGGTCACCACAACTTGTTTAGTTGTTTTATTGGTTACAAAACCGTTTACCAGTTCATAATCGCCAACATTTGCTGCTGCAATATAACGTGAACCATTAGGCTTTAACTGGTCAACAGAGGAAAGTGGGACCTGTCCATAAAAAATACCAAAACGTTCTCCTGCTTTTAATGCAAAATTGCCTGAAACAACATCCTGACCGTTTGCAATTTTATCAACCATAGTCTGAGAATGCGCAAAACGAACCCCAAAATTCCAGGTTAAATTCTTTTTCTGGAGCATTGTTGCATCGGCACTCAATTCATAACCTTTAGATTTTAATGACATTAGGTTATCGTTGATAGCAACATAGCCTGTAGATGGTGATAGATCGGCAGCTTGAATAACATCGCCACTTTCTCTCTTCCAGTATGTTGCGGTAATTGCTACGCGATTTACCCAAGCTTTATTATTATTTGTCAACACGAAATCTGTTCCCGCTTCAAACTCTTTTGATGTTTGTACACGTAAAAAAGGATTACTGGCCGTTCCCGGCAGCGTTAAATAGCTGCCATCGCCTAAAGTACCTGCGTCCAAAGTAACCTGACGAGCATATCTTCCGGGTTGAATACCAGCTTCACCGTATGCTGCACGGACTTTCCATTGGGGCAACCATGATAACTTCAATAAATCTGAAGGGTTAAAATAAGCTGTTCCCCTTGGAAAGGTAAAAGCTTTACCACCTGCACCAAACTCTGATGAATAATCAGATCTTACACCTGCAGAGATACCAGCCAAGGTACCCCAGTCGATACTTTGGTTAAACAACAGACCATAACTTAAAAACTCGTTTGAATTACCTGTTGAGGTTTTAGTAGTTGCAACATTAATGTTGTATGGAGGATAAGGAGGTAAACCGACGCCTTTGCCGTTAAAATAATTATAAGCCTCCTTCCTAACATCATAGGAAACCTGTGTTGAGGTGGTAATTGGTAATTTAGAATTGAAATCTTTTTCAAAATCGGTTCTGAAAAACACCGAGCCTATTGAATTGAATTTGGTGTTTCTTGTATTACTCTGCTCGTAAGAACCCTCTCTGGTACCAAAATATAAATCCTGACCGGTAGAAGTCTGATTTTTATAATAATCAAGATTGTTCAGTGCATAATAATCTAAACCCGCTTTGTAATCCAGTTCTACAAATTTTGGAAACTTATAATTCAGATTTAAACTCTGCACAAAACGGGTAGACTTATCTTTTCTTACATGCCAATCGTTTTCGGCCAAAGAGTTGCTCTGATTTTCTTCTTTAGGCTGAACAATTAAATTGCCCAAGGCATCCCTGTAGGTGAAATCGATAAACTGATAAGAGTTTAAAAGTGGAAAACGGTTACCTGAAATCAGATTTTCATTTTCGATTACAGCCTGTGAGATAGAACGTAATGTGAAATTTTTGAACAACTCTACGCCTAGGTTTATACCAGCGGTATTTCTGGCAAGTTTGTTGTTCATTACGTTTTGCTGGTCTAATCTGGATACATTGATAGAATAATCGGATTTTTCTCCTCCCCCTGAAATACTTAAATTATTGTTATATGTTGAAGCAGTTCTGTAAGCCTGTTTAAGGTGGTCATATACCGTTTCTACATATGGTTTATTGTTTAATATAGTAGGCCCTGATAATAAAGCAGGCTCTGTGTATTTTCCATCTGTACCCCTTGCAATCCTTACGCCATTGTTGTCCAGGATATAGCCTTGAGCATCGGTAACATAATGATGATACTTGGCCATAAGGTTATCTCCGGTTATAATTTGATCGCTACTGAATTTAGAACTAAGGTTAACAGTAGGCGCAGTACCTTTTGATCCTTTTTTAGTAAAGACCTGAATTACACCATTTCCACCCTGGGCACCGTAAAGCATACCTGCCGCAGCACCCTTAACAACCTCAACCCTTTCAACTAAAGTTGGATCTAAACCATTTAAATCAGATACCTCAACTCCATCGACCAAGATCATGGGATAGGTGCTTCCTAAAGTATTAATGCCCCTAAGGATAATTGATGCTCCATTCCCTGGCTGGCCGGAACCTGTACGGATAACAGCTCCTGCAATCTGCCCCTGTAGCGCTTGTTCTACTGAGCCTGTAACAACACTTTTGGCAAAATTCTTTGACGATAAGGTTGCAACGTCTACCCCGATTTTTCTTTTGTCAGTTGCTGTACCCACACCGGTTACAACAACTTCAGATAACTGTCTGGAATCTGCAGCCAGCGAAACCTTCATCTCCGTAGTACTGATTGCTACGGTTTGGGTAGAATAGCCTAAAAAGCTAAATATTAATTCCGTAGTGCTATTTGGTACGACAAGTCTGAAAGTACCGCTAGCTCCAGTGGTTGTTCCGACTTTTGAGCCTTTGGCTGAAACTGTAACCCCCGGGAGCGGCAAACCGTCGTCTTTTCCCACTACTGTTCCTGAAATTGTACGATCCTGCGCATAAATACCTTGAGCAAGGTATAGCATTAGGAAAGAAATTAAGAATAATTTTCTCCTCATATCAATAAAGTTTAGTTTAGTTCCGCTAATTTATTATAAAAAAGGTAATTTATGTAAGTTTAAAAACGTTAAAGGTAATTTTTTGCTATAAATTATTAATTTTAGGCTATAATTATTGAGTTAAAATTGATATTTTAAAATATTAATCAATAATTATGTTGATTTTGGTTGATGATTTATTGTGTTTATTAGAATTATGTATGTTTTTTAATGAATTTTTTTAAAAAAAATACATATTTTGTGTTTTATATATTAATTGTGTTAGATATAAGATGTAAAAATTGTAATTTTCGGTGTATTTAAGTGGATTGATAAGCGTTTTCTTATGGGTAATTGATATTGTTGACAATTATGAAAGAATCGAACACCCGGAAAGAGGAATTCAGTTTAATTCTATTATTTAAGGAAAGGTTGGGGAAGTGGATATTGTCTAGAACAAGATCCGATTGGCATTTTGGTTTTATAGATATTGAAATGGCTGAAGGCGTTTTACTAACTCTTTATAAGAGGCAAAGATCAAAAATCTGCGGCAGTAGATGCACCAACAGGCTGTAGATTTATCAAGCAAAAATTCTATATAATGGCAGAGAAAAGGTTATGATTGAAGTAAGCAGAAAATACTTTTAATGCGATAGAAAACCCACTTAATGCACCCTTTAAACAAAAAAAAGCCCATCTTTCGATGAGCTTTTAGTCAGTAGCCATTGCTGGGCAATTCTCGAACTATTTTTTGGATGATTTACGTGAATTAGCTTTCTTAAACGATCGGCCAAAATTAGAAATATAGTTTTTATAAATAACGATCTAAAAGTTTGAAACCAATTCGTTCTATTACAACCGCGTTACACAAAATCCGCAAGGTTATTTATATTCACAAAATATTCACCAACCTTTTCGCTATTAATGAAAAAACTGTTAACATTGATTACCCTATTTATCCTGGTGCAAAACGCAACAGCACAAAAAAATGCGCTTAGACTGATTGCTGATAGCATTAATGCAGAGGGGGAAACGCTTTATCGTTCTGAATGGGCTTCAGGTCATGGTACACAGATTTTCACCTCCAGTTTCGGAGGGAAGAAGCGTTTATCTGGGGGATATTTTTCTTATGAGACAAAAAGAGAAATGACCACTATCTTTTTTTCTAAAAATAATGATCCGGTAGTGTTAGCGACAGTTAAGTTCGATCATAGTTTTGACTCGTCTAAATATAGTATAGACACCACAACAAGAAAATTTACCGAAATTGAAAAAGACTTGTATGCTATCCGGTTAAAAGCTGCACAGGCTGTTTCTAACGACACGCTTTTTAAATTTTATCAAAATACCAGTTTAAATCTTGTTCCTGTCATAAAAAATGGAGCAAAAAAAGTATATGTCATCACTGCGCAAACGACACCGGATGAAGTGTTATTAGGAAATGATTACCTGATTAATTTTGACAAAGACAATGATATAATTAAAAAAACAAAGCTTCATAACAATCTTATTCCCTTGGGAACTGGTGGTAAAGAGGCGATAAAAGCATCCTCACATCAACACTTAGGTGAAACAAGTCCTTTTATTACCGCGACAGATATTTGTGCATTTAAATTATGGAAGGCAAAGACCACTTGGGTAATCAGTTTCATTGTTTCAGCTGGCTATGTATCTGCATGGCACTTTCGCAATGAATTTTTAGAAATTCTAACCCAGACCGAATGGGAAAAAATAATGAAAAACAAATAGCATAAGGTATTCACGCTTTCTAAATTCGAAATAGAAAATCTACTTTCACAAAACGATCAAGGTCGCCGCCTGCACTCGTACCGTCGCAGCCCTTGCATGGAAAATGTTACCCTTCAGCCTGCCGTCGGTATATCACCGAACCACAATATACAAAACTCGCTAAACAACAAAAGCCACTTGCAAGAGTGACGTTGTTAGTAGGGGCGAGCTTCGCTATGTCGGCCTTTTATGAGCATTGTAAGGCGGTGGTAAATTTTGAGAAAACGGTAAACAATAAAGTTGAATACCAGTATAGGAAAAAGAAAGATTATAAAAATAAAGTTAGGTAATTTTAGAGAATGTATCGTTTAAGATTAAGACCACACGAATAAGTTCAAAAATCCTTGATAACACCCCCTATAACGCCCAATCCCATTAGCGGCTTGTGTTCTTTGATTCGGTCAGTTTTGTTGGCGAATGTCCGAACAGCTTTTTAAATGCAAATGAAAAATGTGATAAGTCCTCAAAGCCTAAGTCAAGGTAAATCTCAGATGGCTTTTTGTTTTTTTTATCAATTAAATGGTAGGCTTCTTCCAACCTTTTTTGCACCAGCCAATGGCTTGGTGTCGCATTAAATATTTTTTCGAAATCCCGTTTAAAAGCGGATAAACTACGTCCGGTCAAATAGGCAAAGCGTTCTATCCTTACATTGAATTTGTAATTGCGGTTCATATATGCTTCAAGGTCTATTTTTTCAGGGGTGCTAAAATCAAATAAAATATTTGCCAGTTCCGGGTTGTTTTTCAGCAATACTAAAAGCAATTCGCTGCGCTTTACGTTCAAAAATTGTTCGTCAATTGTTCCGTGTTCATTGAAATAAGGTGTAAGCGATTGGATGAAATTTTTGACTAATGCATTTTTTTTTAACGGTATAATACCACCAGGTGTCTTTTTATCTTCTACCTTAAATTTATAAGTTTCTTGAAATTCTTTCAAAAAATCCTGTTCAAACAAAATGTAGATTTTTTTAAACGCTCCGTTATCAGGCTGTTTAGTGTATTTTGCTAAATGATTTCGCCTTGCCAAGCCATAATCCCCACCCTTTATTTTATATTCTTTACTTCCGTCATAAGCAAGCATGGTGCCTGCAATGAGGTACATAAAACAATGATCGGGAACAAACTGTTCCGTTGATAGTGAGGGGCTTACATAGCAGGCGGATATAGCAGTTTCTTTCATTTTAAATCAATTTTTTGCCAATTGTATGATATCATCCACTTCAAGAATTTGCTTTGGGTATCCTTTTAATACAGCATTAATCATCGCCTGCCCAACTTGTTTAAGTTTTAAAGTTTTTGCAGGGAAAAATGGCGCTATTAAGGGGCCCAATATTTTATAAATCGTCTTTACATTTTTTTGTCCTTTGCTTCCCGTCATTATCGCAGGTCGGAAATTATATTGACCTTTAAAAGGTATTTTCATTAGCGCATTTTCGGTTCGTCCTTTTACCCTTGCCCACATTACTTTTCCTTTTTCCGTACTGTCAGTGCGGTTTCCCGATACATAAATAAAGACCATTGCCGGATTAATTTGCAATAATGATGTGGCAAATGGGACTACAAAGTCGTAGGTCTTTTTGGTAAAACTCTCTTCGTTTTCACCAACTGAACTTACGCCTGCACAAAAAAAACAGCCATCATAATTTTTTAATAGTTTTGAATGATTGCTGATTTCCGAAAAATCTTTTACAATTAGCTCATTTAGTTTTGGATGGATTAAATCATAGGGTTTTCTGCCTATAATCAGCACTTCTGTTACTGCTGGATTATCTAAACATTCAAACAAAACGCCCTCGCCCACCATTCCAGTTGCACCTGTTATGATTGTCTTCATTTCTTTATTTTTTTGATTAGCCCTAATTTCAACAAACTTTCAGCTGTTGCCACTATCGCCTCTTCATTTGTGCGGGGAGACCAATTTAGTAATTTTTTTGCCTTGTCGCCGCTGGCTTGCATATATTGACCCAATAAAGCGACCAGCATTTTTAATTCGGGCTTGCGCCATGCGGCAATGCGTAATACAAAATTTGGAATTTCTTTGGTTGGAACTTTTGTTGCATCATCACCCAATCTTCGTTTAAGTATTTTTGCGACATCTAACATTGATAGGGCATCGCCAGATGTTGCCAAGAATCTTTCGCCGTTTGCTTTTGGATGTGCCATTGCCAGCAAGTGTAAATCGGCAACATCACGGACATCAACATAACAAGAAGTAATTTTTGGACAAGCCTTAATTTCGCCTTCCAGCATCTGTCTTATGGATTGATTGGAATGTGAATAATCCGCTCCTAAAACCGGCCCCATAACACCAACCGGGTTTATAACAGAAAGTTCAAGATTGCCTCCTTCATTTTTTATAAATTCCCAGGCAGCTTTCTCTGCAATGGTTTTAGATTTTTGGTAAGGAGGGATGTTACTGTTTATGTTTGTCCAATCGTTTTCAGTGTATGGCGTAGTGCGGTTTTTATGTCCCATTCCAATTGCACCGAAAGCAGAAGTCAGCACAACTCGTTTTACATTGGCATCTCTCGAGGCGCTCAAAACCCTTAGTACACCATCTTTTGCAGGGATGATTAATTCATCTTCGTGCTTAAATTTAATTGCCGGTGTAGGCGATGCAACGTGTAATACATATTCACAACCTTCAACTGCCTTGTTCCAATTTTTATCGTCAGAAAGATTTGCTTCAATAAATGAAAGATTGTCAAAAGAACTGATGCCACCAACTTTCAACATGTCTTTTACTTCATTCTGTCTGCTTAACGAACGAAGTGTTGTTCTGACAGTATAGCCTTGTTGCAGTAATTTTAAAATGCAGTGAACTGCTATAAATCCAGAACCGCCCGTTACTAAAACTGTTTTGTCTTTGTTTGAATTTGTCATTTTTTTTAAATTTTGTACTGCAAAGTTCTATCTAAAAAGAATAACTCATTTTGTTGTAAAGTCCATAGTTGTTGTGTTGAGCAGTCCAGGTGTTGAATGATTCGGTTTTTCTGCAATGAAAGATTCTGCCGGGAAGCAGCTTGAAGACCATACATTGTTTAATGTGGTGACTATTCCAAAAGTGGCCACTTGTTTTTTAGCACAGCAGAAAATACTTTTAATGCGATAGAAAACTCACTTAATGCACCCTTTAAACAAAAAAGCCCATCTTTCGATGAGCTTTTGATCCTGTTTGGGGACTTCGCTAAAAGTGGTTCTTCCCCGCTTTTGGTGGTTAGTTGATAATAGCTATGAGGATCAATATTTGGTGGCGTAAATTACCTCTGAAATCTAATCATATTAATGTAAGACAAAAAGCCACTTCACATGGGCTTTACTATATATTGTTGTCTCTGCCTATACTCCATAAACCATCTCCGGAACTTCCGCGTATAGCAGGTCCGTGTTTTGTACCTTGGTTAACCTATCTACTTAACCTACCATATTAGATCGATCAGGTTCTCAGCTCCGCTTAAATTTAATGTTGTAACATTACAATACAGGCAGGAAAAAGACTCCAGTTTTTTTAAGCCATGGATATTTACAGATGAAAGCAAATTGTTGTCTGCAGAAAAAATTTGTAGCGCAGGAAATCCAGTAAGATCTAAATTCCCTGCTATTTTGTTTTTCCGGATGAACAGCGATTGCAGTTTGGGGCAACCACTAATCTTAAAATCGGTAATACTATTGTCAGAAACGTTTAGTGTCTTCAGCTCAGGATAATTGCTTACCTCTATCCTGGTAAATTGGTTGTAATTCAAGCTAAGCTCTGTCAGTTTTTTAAACTTCGTTATATCTATGTCCTTAAGCCTATTACCTGTCAGCGATAAGTGCTCAAGATTCAGGCAGCCTGTTATATTCAATATTTCTATTTCACTGCCCACAAGGTACAGGCGCTTAAGGCTGGTCATCCCTTGCAGATCCACCTGCCTGATTTTGTTTTTGTAAGTGCCGAATTCCTCAAGGTTCCTAAAGCTTTTTATGCCTTCCATAGATGAAAAACCAGTCTCTTCCAGGTATAATTTGGTAACCTTCTCCGCTTCGGCTACCTGTATCTCCCCATCATTGTTGGTATCCACTTTCTTTTTAATGAGAGCCTGTTTGAAACTCGGGTCAGGGAAATTTACGATTTGAGCGCTGGCCGAGGATAGGCTTAGCGAAAATAAGATACAGCCAAACAGTATTTTAATGGACATCATAATTAGTGTTTTTTAAAGCTTAACATTTACAACCTGTCCCTCTGATGTAATTTCAACAAAGTTTTTCACCAGGTCATTTGTCTCATAGAACAACTTAAAGTCCTCATATATAGGTCGGGAATAAGAAGTGACCGCCTGCCCATATATATTATAACCAACAGAAGTCGAAGTACCTACCTGATTCCACATTTCTTTCATCTTACCTTGACGTACCATTGTTTGCAAGTAGTACCTTCCAGGTTTTAAATTCCGGAACTCGAACCTACCATCCTTATCCGAGGCTTTTGTCAGTATGCGGTAGGAGTAAGCATCGGGTGACATCATTGCAAATGTTTTGCCTTTTTTGTTCTTCTTTTGCAGCTCATACCATTCATCAAAATAGGGTGTGCAGGGGAAAAGTATTACGACAATACCCAAATAGGTATTGTCCGGGTTCTTTTTCTTCTTAGTGACCACGCCATGTAACATAGCTGTTCCTGCATTTAGCATAGCATCTGCTTGATCCCTATTGAACGGCGAGGAAGGGAAAACAGGGACTGGTTCTTCCTGGGCCATTACAATTACACAATAAAAATTTAACAGTGTAAATAAAATACCTATTCGCTTCATAGCTATAATTTTAGATAGGTAAATTTAACTAATCCGAGATAAAAAGAAAATACCGGAAAACTAGAATTTTTCAGGCATCAATGGTTTTTTTACGATTTGGGAGGTGGCTTCGAAAGGTGTCAGGGTGTTAACGGTATCTCCGGGTTGGATCATGACTGATGGTGCCAAGAGAATGATGGAGCGAATATCGCAAAGCTCAGCAATTCAATTGAACAGGCTACCCAAGGTGTGATGGATGTTTTGGGCGGGATTCCGTATGGCAGACCCGCCGAGCCGGAAGAGGTAGCGGAACTGGTAAGCTTCCTTGTTTCTCCAAGGGCAGGTTATCTAACGGGTACAGCATTCGTAATCGATGGCGGCACCATCCCTACCATTTAGTACACCATTCCCGTAACCAGTTCGTGATTATTTTATACCTTGGATGATGTTATTCCTGTGCTGGAATCCCCATTTTTCCATTGCTGTCAATACATCATCCAGGGTTTCGCTGTAAGGCGTGAGTTCGTACTGGACAGTAACGGGTTTAGTGTCGCATACCTTTCGGCTTACCAGTCCGTTCATTTCCATTTCCTGCAATTCCTTGGACAGGATGCGAGGGGATATGGCCGCTTCCCTGGATAACTCATTGAATCCTTTTTTGCCGCTCTGAAGCACTGAAATCAAGACTAATTTCCATTTTCCGCCCACTATATCCAGCGTATCACGTATTGCCATTTTGGCTTTTGCACAACTTTCGATCGTATGTTTTGCCATATACTATTCTTTTTGTAAGTACTATCCTTTTTGTAACAGATAACAAATGTATAGTATTTGTTCGGAAATTTGTGGCTTAATCAACAGTTGATAGTCATGTCACAGAAAACAATCAAAGTTACAGGGTGGATTTTGACGGCCATATTAGGCCTGCTCCTCACGATGAGTGCCACAATGAAAATTACGCTGAATGATACTGCCCTGGCCCAGGCCGTTGCGTTCGGCATCAATACGGCGACTTATCAGTTTATAGGTGTGATCGAAATCCTCTCGCTGCTGCTTTTCATCATTCCAAGAACAGGGATGCCGGGAACAATGCGCTTAGTGGCCTATCTGGGCGGAGCCATTGTAACCCACCTGCAGCACCAGCAACCCATAGCAATGGTAGTTTCTGTCCAGGCTTTACTTTGGGCCACGGTTATCGTGCGTTTTCCTGAACTGGGACAAAGAATTTTTCCGGCAAAAAATATTGAACAATTATGAGAAACAGAAGCATATCAATAATTACTGAGAACCACTGGCACAACGGATTTTTGGGCAATGGACACAAAGCGATGGCTGTCCTTGATGGTGTAAGCTATAAAAACAGCGATCCTTTTATCCTGTTTATGGATGACGTATTGGACCTGCCCGGTGGAGCGCCAGTTGGTGGAGCACATCCCCACGCTGGATTTGAGACCCTGACCCTGGTGCTGGAAGGTAATGACCGGGAATGGAAAACGGGAAGTTTTGAGCTGATGACGGCTGGAAAGGGAATTGTCCACACCGAGGAGATCACCTCAAAACAAAAGCTGCGTATCTTACAGGTGTGGCTGGTATTACCACCTGAACAGCGGCATGCCCAGCCTTTTTTGCAAAAAATATTACTCGAAGATGTGCCAACAATTAGGACCGGCGAATACGAAATCCGTGTTTACAGTGGCAGTAGCAACGGTTTGGTCTCTTCCTTGAAAACCCATACACCATTTACCCTGATTGACTTCAGGCTGAAAAAGCTTGCGTTGGTAAATCAGGAAATTCCATTGCAGTATCATGGCCTGGTCTATGTGCTTCAAGGCCGGGTAAAGGTGGGGGGTAAAATTATCAGTTCTGGGCAAGCTGGCTGGCTTGAAGGAATGGATGAAAAAGGCAGTGGCCGGCTCACCCTGGAGGCACCGGATGAGGATACCCATTTTGTGCTGTATGCTGGACAGCCGCATCACGTTCCCGTTGTCCAGCACGGACCTTTCGTAGCCGACTCGATGGAAGAAATCGCTTTGCTGTACCGGAAGTTTAAAGATGGACAGTTCCCACATTTGAACGACTTGTCAGATGAGCAGAAGATTACATATCATTCAGATGGGGGCATTGATTCAAAGGCTACTTAACAGAAAGCCTTCGTTGATGAACCACAAAAGCCTGATCTTCCACTTGCCATAAAGCACTTCAGCTACCAGGTCCAGTCCGCAGTTGAGGTTCGGAAAAGTCTTTTTTTCATACATGTATCAAAGATATGTGTAGACCAGCTACCAATCAATAGGGATAAATTATTCCCTATCTGAATCGTAGTTCCCTTATTGCAGGTTATACAGGTACTATCGAAATTTGTACATCAATATGTTAATTTAAAAATAAATATTATGAACCTACCAAAATTAATATCAGACTTAGTGGAAGCACAGAACATCCACAACGGAGCAGCTTATGCTTCCCTTTTTTCAGACGATGCCGTAGTATTCGACGAAGGAAAGACACATAACGGAAAACAGGAAATCCAGAACTGGATAGAAAAATCAAACCAGGAGTATCAGAGCGTGCTAAAACCGATCAGCTATAATGATAGTGCAAATGGCTCGGTACTTGAAGCGGAGGTTTCGGGAACATTTCCCGGTAGCCCCGCGGTACTTCGCTTTAATTTCACGTTTCAGAACGGGCTGGTCGGATCACTAAAAATCACCGGATAGCTGGTGTTAAAGCGCATCTGCCTGAACACAATTGCCAATCACCTGAACAAAGCAATGCAGCAATGGAAGTTGTTCTTCTCCGGCAGCATTGCTATTTTTTCACCATAATCCAAATGTCAATCAAAACAAATACCTGCACCACAATACTGATACTATTCAGCACACTTTTCATTTCTCCCCTGATCATCAAGGGCCAATCGGCAAGCCTTGATCTGAGTGATAAAACAGTTGTTCAAAAAAAGTACGGGCTTGATCCTTCTAAACCACTTACCGCAAGGATCGGGAGTACACCGCCCGAAATAATCAATAAATTCCGGGATGCTGGGATGTCCCCGACACTCCACAGACTTAGCAAAGCCGACAGTCTTAAGGTCGTCAGGGCCTTTAAAATGCTTCCCCCACTGCACACCCGTGTCTTGAAGGACCACCTGCTGGGTATCAGTTTTCTGGATAACATGCCCAATACAGCGCTGACTGCAACGATGAACCCGGAGAGCCCATTCCCCGTTTTCACTATCACTTTTAGGGCAGAGATTTTAAAACAGGATGTCTCCCAGTGGCTAACCTGGAAGGAAATGGGCTATTATGAAAAAGATAACCCAAGTTTGCAGGTTTCCATCGATGCAGGCAGGCTTGACGCGATAATTTATGTACTTCTGCACGAGGCGACCCATGTTGTAGATGGCTCCCTTGACCTGCTGGGAATGAATAAAACCAGGGGGACATTTGACAGGGAGGCAGACCTGAAAAAAAACTTTAGACAAGGCATCTGGACAGACCGGACTCAGCTAAATGCAAACCTCGCTGACACCCTCACCTCGCAGAGCCGCTTTCGCGGCGGGGCCAGGTTATTGCCTGTACATCTCGCACGGGAGATCTACGAATCAGCTGCCAAAAAGCCTTTTGTCTCACTATATGCTACCTCCAGCTGGCACGAAGACCTGGCGGAATACCTCACCGTTACCCATTTTACCAAAAAACTTAAACAGCCTTTCAGGATCACGATTCAGAATGGGGGCAAAGAGATCTTCAGCTACGAACCGATCAAATCTGTCGCTGTCAGTTCGCGCATTCCCCTTATGCAATATTTTTACGCGAAGGCTGAATAATTTATGTTTTAACAACACCCATCATCATATGAATAAGCAAAAAATCCGCATAGGGTTCATCGGGCTTAATCCCGACAGCCACTGGGCAGCAGCAGCCCACTTACCCGCTTTGAGGTCATTGTCTGATGACTTCGAGATCATTGGAGTGGCCAACCGAAGTTACGAGAGCTCAAAAAAAACAGCACAGACCTTAAATCTTCCCCTTGCCTTTAAGGATGCGCAATCACTGGTTAGCTCAAGCGAGATTGACCTGGTCGTGGTAACAGTAAAAGTCCCATATCACTTTGACCTGGTCAGTGCAGCACTGAATGCGGGCAAACATGTTTTTTGCGAATGGCCTTTGGGAAACGGACTAGTGGAAGGCAGGAAACTGGCAGCGTTGGCCAGGCAGAAAGGCGTTATCGCTGCAATCGGAACACAGATGCGCTACGCGCCGGAGGTGACCTACCTAAAGCAACTTATAGCAGATGGCTATGTAGGTAAGGTATTATCCACTACGCTGATCGGTGCCGGGGGTAGCTGGGGAAATGAAACGACAGCGGATCTTTATTACCTCCATGATCAGGCTAATGGTGCAACAATGCAAGCCATACCTTTAGCCCATACGCTGGTGGGCTTAACGGAGGTATTGGGAAGTATTGAACAGCTGTCGGCCCGGATGCTGACCCAGTTTGACCAGGTCAGGTTGACCGATACAGGAGTGTTAAAGCTTAAAAATGCCCAGGACCAGATATTGATACATGGTGCGCTTAAAAGCGGTGCCGCCTTATCTGTGCACTACCGTGGCGGCATAACACGGGGAACTAACTTACTATGGGAGATCAACGGTACAGCCGGTGATTTGCAGGTAACAGGTGAAAATGGTCATGGCCAAATTGTTCAACTGGCTATCAGAGGCGCGAGGGGAGAAGAAAAAGAAATGAAAACACTTATGCCGCCTGCCAGTGCCTACAGCGGATGGCCGTCTTTTTCAGGAGCCCGGAATGTTGGCCATCTGTATGCCTTGATCGCCGAAGATATCCGTACGGGTTCAAGAAAAGCGCCGGATTTCGAGGATGGTGTTGCGCTTCATGAATTGGTTGACCGTATCGAGAAATCCTCGCAAGAGAGAAAAGAAGCGTGGATGAGGAGTGATGATAAAGATGTCGAATCTTAATTGCTTGATAATCATATAAATCATATATATGATCCAATATTGCAGGTTGGGTTAATTCAAGCAGGATCGAACTCTTAATTGCTTTATTTTCAATAAATAACAGGTTTATGCCTGTTATTTTATTTTCATAAGAAAATATCATAAAAAGAAAAAGCCTTGAAATTGAGCTCCTTTTAAAGGAAAGGCTCGACTTTCAAGGCTTTTTGCTGTCTTGGTAGCCGTTACTGGACAAATTTCGAACTTTTTCTTGTCTGATTTGCAGGAGTTGGCGAAAGTTGCAAATTATTTTAAGATTTGAAAGATGGTTACTAGGCAATTGTCGAACTAAAATTTTGATGAAGATTGTTGTATGATAATGCAAATTCCATTCTCTAATTAGTTTTAATAATGAGGATTTGGAGATATTGCTGGGGATTTCAGGGATAGTGATTCTTTTTCACTTTTTGTACCGTACTGAATTTACTTTCCCACTAATAATTGTTTGCCAAATATTTTTGAAACTCTATTGACTGCTGGCTAATTTAGCCTACAGGAGTTGGTATATGTCTATTTGTAAACCTTATTGAAAATGAGACTAAGATGAGTTTGGATGATATAAAACTTAGGCATTTGCAGTATCTTTGTCTAGGAGATCAAAAATATTTTTCTATATTTATTAACATAATACTCTTAAGGTAAACCTATGAATCAAGACTTGCTAGTCCGTCTTTTCCGTTCTATTGATGGCGATCAAAACGACGATATTGTAAAGGTTGCCGAGACGATCATTGAGGATGAACGTACAAAGGGCCACGCAAAGTTAGCGGACAGACTAAAAACTATACTTGCTAAAAATGTTCAAAGTAACCAACATTTTAAGGGTGAACTCAAAAATATTTTCGGTAGTTCAACAAATATTCCAACTGATAAACGGAATAACATTCCTCTTGCATTCGAAATAAAACGTGATGATCTCCGTCACGAAATGATCCTCAATGTGCCCACAGAATACAAGATCAAAAGAATTGAACAGGAGTTTGTAGCAAGGGAAAGACTCGCGCAGTTTGGATTAAAACATCGATGTCGTATTCTGCTACATGGTGCGCCAGGTTGTGGCAAAAGCATGAGTGCTGAAAGGATTGCATGGAATATTGGTTTACCGTTTTTAAAGGTCCGATTTGAAGCAATAATTTCCTCCTATTTGGGTGAATCTGCAAGTAATTTGAAAAAATTATTCGAGATGATTATTAACTACCCATGTGTTCTGCTTTTGGATGAATTTGATTTCATCGCAAAATCTAGGGAAAATAAACAGGATGTTGGAGAAATGCACAGAATAGTAAACATTTTGCTAAATGTTCTTGAAGATTATGAAGGCCCTGGGATTGTTGTAGCAACAACTAATTTAGAGGGGTCGCTAGATAAAGCCCTTTTCAGACGGTTTGATGATATTATCGAAATCCCAAAACCCGGGGTGCCTGAAATTGAGAGAATATTGAGATCCACTCTTTCAAGTATCAAAATTGACAAGGATATATCTTGGAGCCAAATTGCCTCGGATATGGAGGGATTTTCAGCTGCTTTAATCGTCAAAATCGCGAATGATGCAGCTAAAAATTCTGTTATTCATGGAAATGGAGTCGTGTCTAAAAAGCACTTTAGTACATCTTTATCAGAGAATCAACTATATAATAAACCCTAAACCAAATGCCTGAATTTCCGCATCTCAACCTCACACGTAAACTTTTCGGCGCGTACAATTTTCCAGTTGGAGGAAGCTCAAATCCTAATCCACTAACAGTTGCCAATCTGAAAAATAGAAAAAATCATGGCAACATGCTCAAGTCCCAACTAACCCATTTGCAAAGCTCTTGGGATAACCATTTGGAGACGAGAAGAGAAGCAGGGTTGCCAGAATTGTATGATTCAGAAATTAGACCAATATACCTTCAGATAGATTTAGATGCGTTTACCTTAGAGTCGATTAGACACTGGGGAATTGAAATTTTGTCAGAGCAGGAAAATGGCTATATCATTGGGGTTTCGGTTGATGATTTTAATTCCCTTAGAAAGAAAATTGAACAATTCCTCGAAAGCAAAGGAAGATACAAGGACAAGGCCGCACAGATGTGGCAGATCAATGACGGATTACAGTGGCGCTTGGATCAAATACTTACACCTCAATTAAGTAACAAGTGGGACCAAATTCTCGATGAAGAAGAATATGTGGTTTATGCAGGAATTGCATGTTATAAATTTATTAATGATTATCCTGTTAGAAAGGAAAACCAATCAGAGGATGATTTTTTAGGGAGAATAGCTAACTGGGAAGCTGAGAGGGATGCGGCGAGGGAGGCTAGAGATGATGAAGCTTTTGCCAGACAGGACAAACTTGATGATCTTATAGCTTTGTATGGAGGCGAACAGATAAGTGGTTATATCGATTTTGAGGACAGCTATTACGTTTCGTTTCGGATTGTTGGCAAAGGATTAAAAGATATAGCTCTGTCATTTCCTTATTTGTATGAATTGGGTGAAATTGACTCTTATAAATTGCCTGAAGGCTTAGCGGATGGGCTAGTTGAAATCGCTCCAGAACTGGAACCACCTGAGGCAGATGCCCCAAAAATTTGTGTAATTGACAGCGGGATACAAGAACAACATCGACTTTTAGAACCAGCAATGGATGCTGGAACCTCTTTTTCATTCGTGCCAGGGGATGTTTCCGTTGCAGATAGGGTGAACGGAGGTGGACATGGCACAAAGGTAGCTGGAGCAGTACTTTATGGAAAATTAATACCTAAAAATGGAACACACCAACTTCCTTTTTGGATACAGAATGCGAGAGTATTAAACGCAAACAACGAATTACCATCGGGTGTGGATCCAGCTCAATTGATGATCGATATTGTTGAAAAATTTCATCCTACGCGAGTTTTTAATTTATCAATTGCAAGTGATACTGCCTTTGCAGGTACGCACATGACACCTTGGGCTGCCACTATAGATAAGATAAGTTATGAAAAAGGAAAGTTGTTTATTATTGCAGCCGGAAATATTTCTCGATCCTCACCCTTACCCAATCCCGGATTAAAAGAGCTACTTGCTTCTGGGCCAGTCTACCCAAAATATTTATTTGGTTTGAGTTCCTCCAAAATTTCTAATCCAGCGATTTCCGCATTCAGTTTGACGGTAGGCTCAGTATGCCATGGAAATTACGATGATTTGGATAAAAAATCCTTCGGAACCAGGGACTTACCTTCAAGCTTTTCTCGTGCTGGGCTCGGGTTGTGGGATATGATTAAGCCAGATGTTGTGGAATATGGAGGTGACTTCGTTCATGAAAAAGCCGGGGCTAAACTTCTGACAAATCATGAATCTGTAAGTCCCGAACTAGTTTCTTCAACCTTAGGAGGTGGGGGCGCTATTTCCAAAAGTTCTGTTGGAACTTCTTTTGCCGCACCAATGGTCACACACATCGCTGGTTGGCTTCTTAAAGAGTTTCCTTTGCTCAGTGCTATTTCTTATAAAGCATTAATCGTACAGGCTGCTCGTTTGCCAGAAAATAAGTTTCGTCACCCTGACCTTAATGACCTAAAGTGCATGGGGTACGGAATTCCGACCCTACAACGTGCTACTCAAAATTCTGAGAATCGTGTAACGTTTTTGACAGAGGGTATTGTTACAGCGAAAGGTGCTGATGTATTTATGATCAAGGTCCCCAAAGCAGTTAATCGTCCTGGTCTTGATAATGAAATTCTTCTTGAGATAACCTTGAACTATAGATCCACTGTTCGACGTACACGAAAATATACTAAATCATACCTAAGTTCTTGGCTTAGCTGGGAAATTTCAACGCCAGATGAAAGCTATCAGGATTTTTGCAACCGCGTGATAAAATCAATAGACAATCCTAAAGTAATAAATGGCGGGGGTAAAAATGGGCTTCCATGGACTATCTTTAATCGTGGTAATAATGGGATTGTTCGTGATGTAAAACGGCAAGACAGTACCACCCAAAAGGATTGGACGATAGTCAGTTCAAATAAATTACCTGATGAATTCTGTATTGCTGTCGTTGGTCACCACGGTTGGGATAAAGACTTAAAGTCAGAAACATCATACTCATTGGTTGTTAGTTTTGAGGCATTAGATAAAAATATTCCTATTTATCAACAGTTTGAAGTTGAAAATAGAGTAGAGCTTGAACAGGAAATAAATGTCTAAGTAAGCATGCTTTATAAGTAAGGTGATTTTTAGTAAACACGAATTGCGGATTCTATCTATTTTAAGGTAGGTGTCCCAGCCGATTTGTTATATGATTAAAAGCTGGTTGAAAGGTCTGCTTGGTGGTACGTCCATTGGATTAGAAGATCGGCACTATATAAAATGGACACTGGATAAATAAGTTTGGTAAAGGGCAGAGTGGTCTATAAAATCTTTAACCACCGCTCCAGTTTTACATAATCCACTAGGCGCAATAGATGCTTCAGCTTCTGTGAATATTCTATGGCTGGGGATTTCGCTAACAGTATCCACCTGTTTTCGCTCATCGTGGCCAGCTTTTTCGGTCAATATTTTTCACTATACTTCGTTCCAAAATTGCCAATCGATTCATTTTAAGTGGCTTTAAGATTTTTGGAAGATTGACCGGACTCATTTTGTTTTACATGGAGAAACTAAATTGTCAATGCGCTACTGGCCTTAAAATCGAAACTTATAAATCTTTTGTTGGGGTATTTTTATCGGGGGGATATTTTTCATTAGTCGGAGTCGAAAAGTCCTTTTAGGTCCTGAATATTGCCTTTTAGAGAATTAGGGGAAGGGGGATGAACCAAAGACTGTAAATGCTGGTTGAAAAATGACCAAGTCAGATTGGACCGGATTGGATATATTCGGGTTAGTCTTTAAGATACCATCAAGACCAGATGGCAAAAAAAGAGGTGTACAGCCTGAAATGAGAATCGGTGCATACTATCAGCGAAATCCCCAAGGGTATCTGATTTTTTCGAAAAGAGAAAATGTCTAGCTTGGGCTGAAAACGAACTCCGGTATAGGAGAAAATCATCTCAGTGATGCTAGCGGTGAAATGAAAGTCTCTCAGAAAATTTGAGAATATTTTGAAAAGGTGTCAACAATAAAAATAACGCGCCTATTTTCGGGGCAATGGGAAAGACCGTTGTCAATCAATAGCTAGACTCTTAAGCTAAATACTCTTTATAACAAAAGGCCTTATTTTTAACTGGTTATGAGGTCTAAGCATGTCAATCTAAAACCACAATAAATCGTTGCTTTTTTTTTCGCAATCGTTACAAATTCCACTTTCGTTAGAAGTTAACCTATCTTCACAGGAAACGCAAGCCTTATTGATGGACTCATTTGGAATACCTAATGCATTTAAAATTGCTAAATCTCGTGTATTCAACTTGCAAAACTTACAAATCAAGGCGGTAACATCGTATCTTAAAAGTATGTTTTGTTCTAAAAATGAATCATACTCTGAAATTGGTTTTAATTGTACTATTGCAGTTTGCAAGCAGGCAGGACATTTTATTGTTCCTGTATATTTTGAAAGAGCTAAAGAAGAGGTGACTTTCTTTTGTTTTGTAACATACCCTTCATGATTTTTATGTTCTTCCCAGACAGATTTATGATGGGCGATGAGTTTATCAATCTTCAAAAACAAGTTTTTTTCTGATAGAATAGAAATTTTTGAGAGCTTACTTTTATTGCCACCGACAAATTTCACAAGAGGAATTTCTAATTCTTTTGAGAAATCTTCTATAACATTTATAAAATCGACTTTTATAATGCTTTCTAATAGATTCAAATCTAGATATTTAAGTTCTGAGTGCGCGATTATATCTCGAGCTTTAGAAATAGCAAATAGTTTACTTTCATTTCCCAGGACAATTTTTGAAAATGACTTTGCCCTAATTACGCTGGTTCTGAAAGTGATAGTATCCTGATTGCCATCTTTTTCTGGAGTTTTTTTATTGTCTTTTACATATAAAGGCAGATCCTGAAACAAGGCTTTAAAGGAATTTTCAAAGCTAGGGTCTACTAGTATAAATATTGGGTTTTTGTCAACCAAGATACCTTTAAGCAACCTTTCAAAACCTAAAGCAAGATTTAACGAAATCTGAATAATTACTTCTTTTGTGATGTTTTCGTCCATCTTGGAGCACGCTTCTCGAAAGAATATAAAACTGTCTTTGTAATATGAATTCATTTGTGAATTTTTAACATCGATTAAGATATCTATTTTTCTGTAAAATTATACACTGCACAATCTAAATAACTAGTCATCCTTAATGTACTTTTGGTTTGTAAAAGCAACAATATTCAGTTTTTTTTAGATGTGAAAAGTATTATAGAGGCCACTGTCTCGTCCTACTATAGCTTGTCATTAAAAACTGAAAAATGGCGACAAAAAACAAAGACAAAGCAAAAAATTTGACTAGGAAACCTTGGGGTCGCTTAAGTGAGGATGTTAAAGAAAAATTTTTCTGTGCGATAAATTCAGGAATGCTCTGCACGTACAGAAAGTCTAAATATGGTTTTAGTCATTTAATTCGAGTTCCTTTCACAGTTGTTTTTCACCTAGTTTAGTTCTAAAAATAATTATGGAAAATCAAGATGACTTAAATTTCAGTCGCTTTAATGATATTACTATTCAAGAAGTTAAGGCTTTACCTATGTTTAAACACTTTTCTGACAGTGAAGCTGAAGAGATAGTTCGAACACTAAAAAGATTTTCAAAGATAATCGTTGAGGATCATTTTAAGAAAGAAAATCAACAAAGGAAACCATAGCGGTTTGTTAGTCCGAATCATAAACGTCTGTTAGCCAGTGTTTAATAAAATTTTCACCGTTTGGGTTAACCCAAGCAGGATCGAACTAATAATTGCCTCATTTTCAGTTAATACTGCATTTATGTATGTTTTTTTCTTTTCATGAAAAACCATCATAAAAAGAAAAAGCCTTGAATTTGAGCTTCTTTCGAGGAAAGAGTTCGAACTTCAAGGCTTTTTGCCGTTTTAGTAGCCTACGCTGGGCATGTAACGGAAAACTTTTTGCCAGATTTACAAGATTTAGCGAGAGTAGCTGATTTCTTTGAAAACAAAAAGAAGCTTAAATGGGTAGAAGACGAACTGAGGTGTAAACGTATGTGATCACATAATTGGATGAAATTTTTCGTTCATCAAGAGCATGATTTTCAATTCAATAGATAGTTAAAACGGTAAGCCATAATACTTAGCTAAAATGGTGCTAAGGAGACCTCCGGCATTTCCAAATTGAACATCCCAACTACCATCTAAAGACTTGCCCAACATTTTTTTTATCCATGCATTTACCTCATCGCTATATTTATCAAGATCATCAGGGATCTGCTTGTCAATGACTGCTAAAAGTTCGTCAATGTCTTCTTTTGTAATCGACTTACCATTCATTTCTTCAGCCAAATGTTGATGATTTCCTTTGGTTACATTAATCTTTGCTGAAACGTCATTCTTTGAGCCTGTGGTAATTAGTACACCGTCTCCATTATTAGTAATAGTGTTATTCACAATATTGGTAACCTGAGTATTTTTAGATCTGAGATCTTCAATCTGCGATTCCTGGCCAAACCGATTTTCAATTTCTAACATGAATTCCAAAAGCCGGGACCGCACCGCTGCTAAAATGTTAGATAAAAAAGCAGCAGGGATTTCAAGGTGAACATCCAGAATTTGAAATTGTGGATTGCCCATGTTGACAATCGATTGTTCCAGACTAGATCGTTTATATGCAGTCAAACTCACCTTAACTCCCTTTTTTGTAACCAGATCTTCAACAGCAGATATGCTATCAAGTATAACTATCTTACATAGGTCACTTGCTTCTTACCTTGTGAGATGGCCAATTGGAATAGGGGTATTTTTATACTGCATCCATCCGTTCATAAAGTTTCCTTTTGGAAACCCTTCAGTCTTGCGGTAATCGGGCAGATTCGCCTCTCTTTCATAACCCTTAAGTTCATTATTCACCCAAGTTTGTAATGTTTCGTTCTGGATTCTTGAGGCGAGTACCTTCGTTTTAAAAAGAGCGCTAGACATCGGCGATGCCAAGTCCATAAGCTCGTTAATTATATCACTGACTAATTTCATGGCTTTTAATTGTTGCGAATATATAAAAACTTGACCTTTGACAATTCAGAAATGCTAAAGTATACTTAAGCAAAATTCTCATAAAAAATGAATTTTCAATCTAAAGATATGGGTGCAATAGAAGCCAATCCATTCTGTGGACATTATTAAATTATCTCAATTAGAATCTTTGTATATTTATCGCTTTAACGTTTTTCAAATGAAGCTAATTAGTGATATCCTTAATGATCTGGTCAATGACCAAATTTCTCTTACTGTAGCGCTTAACAAAACGAAAGTATTAGCAACAAGGATTGGCAATAAACGACTTCTGGACTGGGTAAACTCTGAGCTGAAAGGGTATGCGAATTTGAATAGTGTCCCAGAATACAGAATAACTCACGGTACAATAATTGGGGATTTCAACAACGGACGACAAATGGTTACAAATTATCCAATCCCATTACCTGATTTGGGGGAGAAAATGGATGATCAAATTAGGCAGTTTCGTACGGTGGACAGTATTTACACTTTGGAGAGTTTTTTTAAAATGCCTGGGCGAGAGAAACTAGATTCTTTAGTATTTCCATTTTCTGATGGAATGAGAGCAACGCTTGAAGATATTCTCAGAAATTCCAATGGGCCATATTTTCAGCTTATTAGTGTGGGAATCAAAGTTCCCTTTCATTTTGCCACGAGCGTAATAGCAAAGGTCAAAGACATGTTGTTGGAATTTATGTTAGAGATAGAGAAAGAATTTGGAATTGAATCCGATATTGCAGATTTAAAAAATAATAACCTTAAAATCAATTATATTATGAATAACACTATCACAAATAACGGGGACGGCAATGTTGTCAACACTGGTTCCAATTCACAAATCACAGCTAATATAAACATCATTAAAGGCGATAAGGAAGCCCTGACAAAATCCCTTAAAGAAAATGGTGTAGCCACTGAGGATATCTCCGATTTACTTATGGTAATAGATACCGAAAAGCCCAATGGAAATAGTTTTGGAGAAAAGGTAAATAATTGGATGAAAAAAATGCTTGCTAAATCCATAGATGGGACCTGGCAGGTTGGGATTGGTGCAGCTGGGTCGTTGCTGGCAGAGCTAATAAAAGCTTATTATGTAGGGTAATATTATTTCCCTTTCAAAGACGAACCATTTCCTGTATTGACTATATTTCTATCACCTTGATTGATAATCTCATTGCGGAAATAATTATTTATGATTTGGTTGTTCTCTATCTGATTCCCCTTAAACTTAGAAATCTGAATGTCAAATCCGAAACTTTCAGCAATATCCATAGTAAAAGCCAGAAGCCGCGATCTGACTGTACTTGGGATCTGTACAAGGATATTCGCATTTGTAGTTAGCCAAGCTTCCGTTACAGTAGGGCGTAAGTTGGTGCGGTATAATTTACCGGCTGGTCCTTGCAGTAAATGCAAAGATTCCATTGGGAAAGCTACAGTGATAAGATCTGATTTTTGGCCAGATTTTGCGATCATAAATTCTATAACTTTTATGCCTTCCGGGACAGGAAGGTACTTTAGTTGGGAAGCATAGGGTTTTTCAATCATAGATATAGGCAATTCTTTCTTATAGTTATCAATTCCTACTTGTAAATTAATTGTTAATGCCGCAAGTCCTTGTCTATATCTTGGTAGAATTTTTGCATCCTTGTAGCCATTGATTTCTAAATCAGTATATGCTGCAAGCTTGCTGTTTTTAACTAGAAGGGCAAAGTATTTCAGTTTTAAAAGAGGTGCTTCGACTGATAAAGTTGGATCTAACAAGTCGTCTATAACCTGTTGCAGGAGAAAAGTCTGGTTTCGTTCCATTTTTCATAAAAAGATAAAAACAATCTTCAATAATAAATAAATTTTAGCATAAGTAATGAAATCCAACTAATCGTGCAACATAAACTAATGGTAATGCAGGGCAAATTTTATTTTTAGCATTGTGGGAATTATCGAAAACATTGCCCACTGTTTTCGGTCTAAATTGGTCACTGTCCGCAGTGGAATGAGCAGTTCATTGATAAATATACCTTTATCCGAGTTTCAGTTCTTTATATAGCCCATCGATGCATCTCTCGGCTGCCTGTGACATTTCAAAGTAATCGTCTTTTAGGTTTCCCACATCCTGTCCCTGCGCTATATAGAGCTCTGCATTGCATAAGCCTGACATCTGGTTCAATAACTCTTCTACGGCCAACCTACTTTTCAATGAAAAATACATACTGTTGATAGATGCTGTTTGGGCAATTAGACCACGATGTTCTAAGGTTCCACCCTGAGCTTCCATAAAGGGAGAAAATTCGTTACCCTCATAGAACGCTGTTTTTCCAAGACAATAGTTTTTATAATTGGCCAGAGCAATACTCAATTCCTTAAAAGCAGGTAATTTACTTTGGTAATACAGGTCTATTCTTTTGCCTTTCATTAGCCAATAAAAAAGAGTCTCTGACTCGGCTTAGATAAAATGAAATAGCTCTAAACAAAAAAAGCCCATCTTTCGATGAGCTTTTTAATCAGTAGCGGGGAGCAGGATCGAACTGCCGACCTCAGGGTTATGAATCCTGCGCTCTAACCATCTGAGCTACCCCGCCGGGTAATATTTACTAAATAACGTAAATATCGATGTGGTTATTTTTAAGAGCTGCAAATATAGAATAAATATACATTCTATTAAAAAGAAATTTGAAAAATACTTTAAAGCGCTATTGTTCAGTAAATTTGATTGTTTTTGGTGGGGTTTATTAGCAGAGTTTTTATTCAGAAGTCTTATATAACTGGTTAAGATTATGTTTGTTTTGTTTCATTTGTGACACATCTGCCTTGCAGATTATCAGCTTTGATTGTGGGGATTAATAGGTCTTATAGATAATATTAAGGTGGTTGTTTTCTCATTTATTTCTCATTCATTATTTTTTTATTATCGTTCCAGATTTTAGGAATGAATATAATTCCCAGCCCTAATATTATATAAAATATATATTCAGGTAGATTGTACCCAG
Organism: Pedobacter riviphilus; assembly: GCF_014692875.1. Taxonomy (NCBI): domain Bacteria; kingdom Pseudomonadati; phylum Bacteroidota; class Sphingobacteriia; order Sphingobacteriales; family Sphingobacteriaceae; genus Pedobacter; species Pedobacter riviphilus. The sequence goes on from NZ_CP061171.1 coordinate 172,390, forward strand.
TAAAAATGCCATTAAAGCTTGGGGTTTTGTCTCTCCATATACCTCGTTTAGGCTTGCCTATTTCATCAAAAATATTTGGGCTATAATCTATATAGCTTTCAGTTTCTGTAAATTTGGTAAAAGGCCAAAAATCATCCTCATAGCTATTTATGGTGAATAGATTTGAATATCCTAATGTTTGCGTTCCTTCATTAATCGTACCATATATACTAGCTACGTTTACAAACAAGGCAAATGAATGGATGCATATCCATACGATTAAGAATCTTTTCTGGTTGAGGGTAACGCTATATTTCATAATTCTGGTATTAATTTAATTTTGAGTATTGAAATATTATGTCTGTTGTACTTGGTATAGGTCTGATGGATATTCTTAGATTTTTAACCTTGTTTTCCCAAATATCGTCCTCGACCATTTTATTGTTAGAATCCTTATTAATTACTTTTATCAGGTCAGGATAATTAACACTAGGCATAATTAAGCCATCGGCAATACAAATTCCTGCCTTATCAAAATGATAGATGTATCTTAACTTAAACCGTTCTGCATCTCGATAAGTAACATAGCTTTGATTGTCTAGTGATTTCCCTACACTTAAGAACTCTTTTGATTTATCGCTAGAAAATTGATCCATTAACTTAGACTTTTCTACTCCTAAATTTTTCTGCGCACTACAGGTTAGTACACTAAATCCGATAATAATAAAATTGATAAATAATAATTTCCGCATAACGTCATTGATTAGATTGTTAAAGTAAAAGTAATATTATGAAATATACTTCATAATATTTAAATAGATATTGCCTTTCCTTTGGGGTCGTGATTAATATTAGAGATGAAGCGGCTATAAAGGCTTTTGGGCTTAGAGTAAGGCAACTTAGAAAAGATCAAGGTCTTTCTATGGAAAAGTTGGCTGAGCTTTCTGGTATTGATTACAGACAGATTTCTTATGTTGAACTTGGAGATACGAATCCTACTATTTCTACGGCTTCGGCAATCGCTAAAGGATTAAACCTTCATATTAAGGATTTATTTGATTTTTGATAGAGTGTTTGTCGACAGCTTTAGTTGGGGATTAGTAGAAGTGAAAAGAATTAATAGCTATATTAATTTAAAGCAATTTAATGATAAGTAATTGCATTTACTTATCGTTTATCGGATTAATTGATAGCCTAAGAAATATATACTTGCAATTATTTTGTGCTAAAAGTTTACGGCCAACCCGTTCATCTCTTTCGAAATAAAGTGGGGGGCTTTGTTGTAGGCAGGGAATCACAGATATACTCTCTAATTATTTTATATAGTATAAAGTATATAAAGTAGGGTAAGTATCTTCAGTTGATAATTAATAACTCTACTGTATCTACTTACCCTAGTTAACTTATTATGCGTTAAAGCAATAAAAACCTTTTTTTGGTGAATCTAAAACATCTCTTTCTAGTCCCTTTTCAAGATTTTTATATAAGGTCTTTTCCGACATAAAAGCAGGTACTAATATATCCTTAATGTCTCCTGATTTTACTAATTCTGAATCTATTAGTAATTTCTTAACGCAATCTATCACTTGATTATATGTACTATCATCTTTTCTTCTGTCAGCCCTAGGTACAAGTAAATCTTGTTCTTTTACTGTTCCTGTAACGTTAATCCACAAATTCTCATCAAGCTCAAATTTTGCAACGTTCGGGTTATTATCATCGGCATACCTTGCAGATATAAGTTTTATATATCGTGAATTATCCGATGTTTTATTTATGCCAAAGATAAAGTCAACTTCTTGGCTTATTATTCTGCTGCCTGCTACATCTCGTTGGCTCATAGCATTTTCTTGGTCTATTTTAACACTATGATGTATGATAACTAATGTTACTTTATAATCGTTAGCAATATCACGTAATGTTATCATTGCATCTTTTGCTGTGTCTGAATTTTCAATTTGTCCATCCACAACTCTTGTGAGTGAATCGATAAAAACTATACCAGGTTTTATTTCTTCAATTTCATCTCTTAAAAATGCCCAATCCGCTTTTGTCACCAAAGCTTTTGGAGCATGTTCTGTGACTACAAAATAATTACTTTTTATATTTTGTAATTCATTATCACTAAAAATGTCCAGTTGTTTAATATTTCGACCAGTTCTTGGTGCGTAAAATTCTTCTAGAGATACAAACAACACTTTTTTATTAGCTGCATTAATTTGTTTACCTAAGTATTTATCTCTTCCTGAAGCTATACTCATGCCTAAGTTTTCACAGAAAATAGTTTTTCCTGTCTTTGCAACTCCATATACTAACCCTACTGACCCCTCTTTTATAGCAGAGTACAGCATAGGTATTGACGGTTCACTTTTAACCCTTGCTACCATTTCCCCTAATGTACACGTCATCCTTTTGGGTTTTTGTTTTGGGATATTTGTTTCAATAATAGGGCTATTTTCCTCTCTATACCCAACATCACTAACTCTATTCATATATTTAAATTTATTTTTACAGAATACGCCCAATTGCGCATCTATACAAAATAAATCTAAATTTTAAAGTCTATTAGTCCAAAGAGACCATATTTAGACCATTTTATTCTTTTTATAAGTATGTGGGTTTTGTGGATAATCGATGCCAGCATTTTTATCCTTTATTTTAATGCTAAATCCTTTACTCACTTCAGCTTTAGGAGTTTCCTCTCCATAATCCCTTAATATCAACTTTTCTTTTTTTGCTCTTTTCTCTGGTTTTTCTCTATCTAATATTGTGTAAATTGTTGATCTAGAGAGTTGTTGATTGTTAGCGTCAACAAAATTATCTAGAATAAAGTTTGTTATTTTAGTCCTATCATATTCAATTAATGCTTTGCCTATATTATTTTCTTCATTTGAAATATCATAAAAGAGAGTTGCTAAGGTATTTATGTTGCCATACCACTTAAGTTTATACGAATTTGATTTGGTCTGATTTGGGAGTGCGCTATTTGTAAAACTAATAATTAGGGTTTCAAGAGTTACAAGATATTTAGAAATAATATCTATGAAAGCTATGTTTTTGAGCTTTTTAGTTGAAATTTTCAGCTGTTGTATGATATTTAGCAAAGACGTAGAGTAATTTTCACAATATTCATTGCTTTTCGCTAACAATGATATTCTTGTTTCTTTTTTAAATTCATTGTAATATTCCATTAAGTGTTCTTCTAGATAAGCTCCGAGTGTTAATCTAATTTCTTTAGGCTCTCGGTTACTTTGAAAGATTGAAATACTAAAGTATTTTTCTTCGCTAATCCATTTTATCTCTACGAATTGCCCATATTCTTTATTATAATAAAAAGGGATTGTCTGCCCATCGAAAAACTCATGCTCAATTATTTCAAGTTTGTTATTTTCTATTAGGTCAATATAATCTTGTAACGGATGTTTTCTCATTTGATTTTTTTTACTAAAAATAAGTAATGTTGTATTCTGCCATCAAGAAATTAAAGTAATATAATATTCTTTGCATAACTTCGATTTTTTACAAAAGTTAAGTTAGAGCTTAACAAAAATACCATAAGATTTTAATGAGTTCCTACAAGATAAATAATACATTAAACACGGTCTATAATAAAGATGCTAGATCTATTTTAGATACTATTCCTTCTGACATTAAAATTGCGACCACTATTACCTCGCCACCTTATTTTGATATGAAAGATTATAACTCTGATGATCAAGTCGGATACGGTCAGACATATGATGATTATCTAAATGATCTTAAGCTGATATTTAGCGGTGTTTATGAAATTACAGAGGAAGATGGATCTTTATGGATAATAATAGATACTTTCAAAAGAGAAGGGCAAGTGGTGACATTGCCGTTTGATTTGTCGAGCAAATTAAAGGAGATTGGCTGGCTATTACAGGATGTAATAATATGGAAGAAAGATAAAACTGTTCCATGGTCGATGGGAGGGTTTATGCAAAGGAAGTTCGAATACATACTTTTCTTCACAAAGTCGGCTAAATATAAATCCAATAAAGATAATGTACGGGTTTATGATACAGCGCATTTAAAGAAGTGGTGGGTGAAGTATCCTGAGAGATATAATCCAAAAGGGAAAGCACTAGATGAGGTTTGGGAATTTCCAATACCAGTGCAAGGATCGTGGGGTGATAAGTATATCCGTCATTTTTGTCCATTACCAACAGATATGGTTGCTACTATGATTCAACTTAGTACAAATGAAAACGATATTGTATTAGATCCATTTGCTGGAAGTGGAACTGTTTTGTCTCAATCAGCATATATGAAACGAAATTATATAGGTTTCGAGACAAATAAAGATTATATAGAAATGTTCACGGCTTATTTACAAAAAACTATAGATGAGAATAGTGCGGAATACGAATTGGCAAGCACAGGAGTACAAGATGACTTTGAAAATACCATTCTAAATCTACGTGCTTTAAAATATGCCCGTGTATTGGTAGCAAGTATCCAAAAAAAACTAGCTATAAAAGATATTAAAGTGATAGTTGTTAGAGGTGAGAAAAGTACTTTAAGGAATAAACTCATCAAAGTTACCTATCGTTTTATAACATTAACTCCTAGTGATGCAATTTTAGCTGCGGCAGAAAGCCTTATAAATAAACAGCCACTATCTAAATTTGGAATCGAGCCCTCGTTTGATTTCGTGCAGATTGAAGAAATTGATCTAACGGGTAAGAATGGATATACAATTACAAATACATATTCATTTAATAAACAGTTGGATTTGTTGAATCCATCAATAAAAGTTATAAGTGAGATCAAAGTTGATCTTAATGAAAAAGATTATTTATAGTTCAGCTATGGCTAAAAAGAAAATACAGAAGAAAAAAGTTGTAAAAAAGAAGTTATCTCCTCAAGAGAAACTATTTGCCAAAGAACAAAGAGATCAAAGAAATGAAATCTCTAATATCTTAAAAAACATAGGCTTCTCAAGACTTCCATATATAGATGGGAAGCATTTTCTTTATGATGGAAGGTCGTCAGAAATGGATGACATTTTTGTATTTGAAAATATAATTTTAGTTACTGAGTATACATTAGGAGATCCCAATGATCATCTTTTAAAAAAGAACTATTTCTATGACAAAATTAATGAAGATAAAAGAGCTTTTATTGATTTCCTTTTAAAAGAAGAAAAACTAGCTAGTTTTAAGAAATATTACGATGAAAGTATTAAGAATAAATATTCTGTTAATCAGCTACGCCTAAAAATTCTTTATTGCTCGAAAAAGACGATTGGGTTAGAACACAAGGGGTTAGTCCAAAATGTAATTTATTTCGATTACCACATCGTAAAGTATTTTCAAAGTCTAACGAAGGTTATTAAAAGATCTAGCAAGTTTGAATTTCTGGAGTTTTTAGGAATTCCAATTAAAGATTTTGCTGAAAATATAAAATCATCAAAAGAATCTTCAGATAAATTTCAAGGGCATATTTTGCCGGAAGAAAAAAGCTCATTTAAAGAAGGATACAAAATAGTTTCTTTTTACATTGATGCAGAATCTTTATTAAAGCGAGCTTACGTTTTGAGGCAAAATGGTTGGAGAGATGTTGAAAATGTCGGACACTATCAAAGGATGTTTTTGCAAAAGAAGATAACGAGTATGCGAAAATATTTAACTGATAAAGATAGGGTTTTTGTTAATAATATTATTTCGTCTATAGCAACAGATAAAATCAAGTTGTATGATAAAAATGACGAGTTACTTAAGCTTAATAAAAATGGACAATTTGTTGGTGAAAATTCTACTGAGGTAACACCTACCTCCATAGTAATTAATGATGAGTGTAATATAATAGGAATTATTGACGGTCAGCATAGGACATATGCCTATCATGAGGGAGATGATCAATATGAAAACCATATCTCTACTCAACGTGGAGTTCAAAATCTGCTTGTCACCGGGATTTTGTTTCCCAGTGAAGAAAGCGTAGCTAAAAGGCTAAAATTCGAAGCAAACTTATTTCTTGAGATTAATTCTACACAAGCTAAAGCTGGATCTCAATTGACACAAGAAATTGAGCTGATGATTAGTCCATTTTCATCAGTTGCTATTGCTAAACGAATATTACAAGGTCTAAATAAAAGTGGCCCACTTGGAAATCTCATAGAGCAATACTGGTATGAAAAAGGTAAAATTAAAACTGCTTCTATAGTTAGTTATGGGTTAAAGCCATTAATTAAAATTGAAGATATAAAATCAAAAGATAGCACATATCATCTTTGGGAAAATCCAGATAAGGTGAAGTTAAAAATTAAGGATAATGAAGAACATGAATTATTAGGAGAATATGTGGATTTTACTGTTGAGAAAATTAGAGATGTATTAATAGCATTTAAGTCCAAAATGGATAAAGATCAGTGGTGCGCTTACAGTGCTGCTACTCCAAACGGGATCTTAACGGTGACCTTTATTAACGGGATTCTGAATGTTCTAAGGTTGCTTATAGAATCCAATAATGTGTCAACAGTTGAAGAGTATCAGAAAAGACTTGAAGGGATAAATGGTTTTGGATTTAAAAAGTATAAATCAAGTCAATATCGCAAAATGGGATTGGATATTTACAAGGAGTATTTTAAAATTGAATAGAGGGTGATTTTTCCCCTCCATTCAATACTTTAAAATAATGCTAACTCAGGCATAACGTCTTTTAACTCCTCATTTGTAGCTTCTCCTAATCCTCTTAAGTATTTTAGTGTCACAATCATGTTTGAGTGCCCTAAAAGTTGCTGTAGTATGCTTAGGTCCTTTGATTTTCTATAAACTTTCACTGCGGCAGTATGTCTAAATGAATAAAGAGTTTGATTTTTTGATATTAAACCTATTTTGAGCATTTGTGTTTTCGCCCTAGACCACTGAGTCTTGAAGTAATCATCATTAAATGGTTCATTAGTCAATGTGAAAATATTACTATCTAAATTTTCAATTTCTTTTAAATGGTTGAGTAATACTTCTTTTAGATATGAAGGGATAAACACAGTTCTTACTCGACCACTTTTATTTTCTGCTCCAGATAAATTGAACTTGGTAAAATCATCACTTATATGTTTTTTAGTCAAAAATCTTACCTCTTGATGCGGACGGAGCAAACAGCCATAAGTTATTAATGAGCATAGATATAGATTATAATGATTCTCCATTAAATAATTTAAAACATTATTTAATTGCTCGTCCTTATAAATCTCGTGAAGCTTGGCTTTGGCTTTTTGTTTAGGAGTTTTAATAACAGGATTTTTGCCGATAAATTCTTTTCTTACTAATTCTGAGAAGAAGATAGATAGTGAACGCCTTTTATTCATATAATGTCTCCCGGAGCTTTTAAATTGATTTAAAAAGGTTTCAATTGCTGAATTAGGTAATTCATTAATATTCATCTCTGAAAGTTCCTTTGATAAAGAATTTAAGAATTGTTCACAAACTGTTTTTAGATCCCGCTTGTAAAACTTGCTGTAAGGTGATTGCAGCTTTTCTTCTAACACTTTACTAAAGGCTACCTTAGTTGATAACACCTCATCTAAAAAAGGTGAGGCTGTAGGACTCCAGTTGTTATTTAAGGCTTTAGTGTATTCCTGTTGTAGCTTATGGAGCAATTTAGCTCTTTCTTTAACGGTCTTAGCATGATTGGGGAATATGGGTAGATTCAGTTTGTTGCCATTATAAAACTTATAATGTTTTTTGTTATAATAAAAATATACGTATGAACGTGATGCTAAGTTATCATTAGCTGAAATTTGTGGTGTAGTATACACGATTTTGTAGATTGTGCATATAAGATTCTTGAATAGGTTACTCTAAAAATTCTTAATGAGATTGAAATAAATTTTCTCATTCGCAAATCAAAAGATAATTTTTACTCTAAAAAGCTTGGTTTTTGCGTCTAAAGAGCGATGTTGAAAGGGTTATGAATCCTGCGCTCTAACCATCTGAGCTACCCCGCCGGGTAATATTTACTAAATAACGTAAATATCGATGTGGTTATTTTTAAGAGCTGCAAATATAGAATAAATATACATTCTATTAAAAAGAAATTTGAAAAATACTTTAAAGCCTTACTGCTCAGTAAATTTGATTGTTTTTAGGAGGCTGTAATGGTCATTTCGGGCCTTAAGGGAAGCCTGTTTTTAAAAATTAACAACACAAAAAAGCGCAGCATTTCGGCGGATACCCGCAAAATTAACCGCAATCCTGGTCTCAAAATACCATCAAGTGTATGCTTACGGTAGGTGTGAGGGATATTTCAGCGAACCATTTGTGCTGAAATTAATGGTTTCAAAAAGATTGATTACCCCTTGTTGGTACCAAGTTATCCCCAAGGTAACCTTAGCTATAGCTAATATTCGCCAATCCTTTACCTTTTAGGTAATAAATTAGGTAACGCCAGGGTAAAGAAAAGGTAACCGTGGGGTAACCCTGGGGTTAACTTGGTGTACAGAAAGGGTAAATAAAAGGTAAACAAAGGGTAAAGAATAGGTAGAGAAAGGTAAACAAGGGGGTAGAGAAAGGTAAACAATGTCTTGTCCGTATATAGCTATACAGTTTGCTGAATTAATTTTGAATGGGCTATACAGTCTGTCCGATACTGAAAGTAGTTGACAGATTTCAACAATTAACCAATAAAACAGTCTTGAGTTGGTAGCCTTTAGTCGATTAAGGGGGAAGGAAGCGTTTGGTGTTATGCGTTTGGCGTGAATCATCTGGTGCCGAATACCGCATGGTTTGTTACCCTGGATGTAATGAAAGATCTGTATTACAAGAATTTTTGTAAAATTGCTTCAGCTGATGAAGGATCGGTTTCGCAATAACGCAAAAGGAGCAGGTTGGAGTTGGAAGGAGCTAGTCCGAAGTTGGTTTGTCAATTTAAACAATCAACCGATTAAGCCCGATAACCACCAAACCAATGGCAAATGAACCCATGAACTAGCCCTCGGAACCAATAAAAATTATATTGTTGCAGATATAGAATAAATTACCTTTCTTTAGAAAAATAATATTAAAAAATAGTCCGGAAATTATCCTGGTAGTGTACTAACATGGCAGAAAAGAAAAAATTTACACTAGAGTACGAAGTTAGATCGTCACCAAGAATATTGTATAGTTTTATAAGTGAACCAAACGGCTTATCGCAATGGTTTGCGGACGATGTGAATTTCCGCGATCAGGTATATACTTTTACCTGGGACGATGAGCAGCAAAAAGCAAAACTTGTTTCCGTTAAAGAAAATAAGCTGGTTAAATTTAAGTGGCTGGATGATGAGCCTCAATGTTATTTTGAGATGGAAATTGTGCAGGACGAACTAACCAATGATGTTGCCCTCTCGATTACTGATTTTACGACTGATGAGCTTCTGGCAGAGAAAAAATTAATCTGGGATAACCAGATCGATTATCTGATTAGCGTATTGGGTGCATAATATTATCTTCGTATTGTTTACCTTTGTAGGGTGAAAAAAATACATCTTCTATTAATAAAAGCATTTGTGAAGCCATTCATAGCAACATTTTTTGTTATGATGTTTATTCTGTTAATGTTTTTTCTATTTAAATGGATTGATGATTTAATTGGAAAAGGTTTCGAATGGTACACCATCCTGGAGCTGATGTATTACGCCTCGGCGGCCAACGTGTCGATGGCGTTGCCACTATCGGTATTGCTTTCTTCCATCATGACTTTTGGTACACTGGGCGAAAATTATGAGCTCGTGGCCATTAAATCGGCGGGTATTTCTTTGCAGAAAGCCATGCGCCCCTTATTTGTGGTGATTTTGATGCTCACCATAGCATCCTTCTTTTTTGCCAACTATATGCTACCCAAAGCCAATCTCAAATTTGGCTCGCTGCTGTACGATGTCAGGAACAAAAAACTTTCATTTTTAATTAAGCCGGGGGTTTTTAATAATGCTATTCCAGGTTATGCTATTCGTGTCGATTCTAAAGAAGAAGACGGTACGCTGCATAATATCATGATTTACGATCACCGTGAAAATAACGGTATTCCGAAAGTAATCCTGGCCAGAGAAGGGAAAATGAATAAAACTGCCGATGGTAAGTTTTTGGTGCTTTACCTTAAAAATGGTGTACAGTATGAAGAGCAGGCTTCGAAAAACGGTATGTACAACCCAAGGCAGATTTTTACGCGGAACCGTTTTAAAGAAACTTCCCCGCGTTTCGATATGTCGTCTTTTAATGGCAATACTACCGATCCGAATGCTTTCGGAAACAGTACACCCATGTTAAACCTGAAAGGGATTGTAAAAAAGCGCGATTCGCTGACGAAACAGTTGGATACGATGAAAATGCGCACCATTGCCAACCTCACCAGCAACTTTAAGCAGTTTAATGTAACCAAAGGTTATACCAAGGTAAAAGCCGTTCCGAAAAAGATTGATGATGTAATACTGAAGAGTATCCCGAACGGATCGCGGAAACTGGCCCTCGATAATGCAAACAATACGGTGGCGAATATTATGCAGCACGTACCCAACTGGGGCCGCGCCAAACCGATTTAACCGGCGAAATTATATTTACCACAGTAGAGTACCAGCGTAAATTTACCCTGGCCGCATCTTGTATCCTGTTGTTTTTTATTGGTGCACCATTGGGTGCCATTATCAGAAAAGGGGGGATGGGGTTGCCCGTGGTGGTGGCCATTTGTTTCTTCCTGGTATACCACATTATTACTACAGTGGCCGAAAAATCGGCACGCGAAGGTAATTTAAACCCGATATTCGGGATGTGGATTGCCGTAATTGTTTTATCGCCGCTGGCAGCCTTTTTAACCTATAAAGCTACAGTAGATTCGGCCTTGTTTGATGTAAATTATTACAAGCAGCTGTTCCTTCAGCTGTTTAAAAAGAAGGAAAAATAAGGGCTTTTTCCTTTACTTACAGATGATATTTTAATCCAAATATTGCTCAATAAGGTTGTACATTTGTACGGGTTATTGTTTGTGGTATAAATCGGTTTTAATATGCCTAACACACCATTTGCCCCATAATGTTTATAAAATGCAAACAAAATTAAACACAATAGAAGAGGCCATCGCAGATATAAAAGCTGGTAAAGTGATTATTGTTGTAGATGATGAGAATAGAGAGAACGAAGGTGATTTTTTAACGGCAGCCGAAAATGCAACGCCAGAGATCATCAATTTTATGGCAACCTACGGCCGCGGTTTAATCTGTGCGCCCTTAACAGAAGAACGCTGCAAAGAATTAAACCTGAACCTGATGGTGGGTAAAAATACAGCAGCTTACGAAACTAATTTTACGGTTTCAGTAGACCTGGTTGGACATGGTTGTACCACCGGGATCTCAGCAAGCGACCGCTCTAAAACCATGCTGGCTTTGGTTAATCCTAAAACCAACCCTGAAGAATTGGGCCGGCCAGGGCATATTTTTCCTTTAATTGCTAAAGATGGTGGCGTAATCCGTCGTGCCGGCCATACAGAAGCTGCGGTAGATTTAGCGCGTTTAGCCGGCATGAAACCTGCAGGTTTATTGGTAGAGATTTTAAAAGAAGATGGCGAAATGGCCAGACTTCCTGATTTATTTAAAATTGCCGAACAGCACCAGTTAAAAATTATATCAATTGAAGATTTAATTGCTTACCGTTTAACCATAGATAGTTTGATTAAACAAGAGGTTAGTATTGATTTACCTACCGCTTGGGGCGATTTTAAAATGACAGCTTATACACAGTTAGATAATAATGCTACACATTTAGCCATTTCTAAAGGCGAATGGAATGCCAACGAACCTATTTTAGTACGTGTACACAGCTCATGTGTAACTGGCGATATCTTCGGGTCGTGCCGCTGCGATTGTGGTCCGCAGTTGCACAAAGCATTAGAAATGATCGAAAAAGAAGGTAAAGGTATAGTGGTATACATGAACCAGGAGGGTAGAGGTATCGGGCTGATTAATAAATTACGTTCGTATAATTTACAGGATGCTGGTTTTGATACTGTGGAAGCGAATATTAAGTTAGGTTTTAAAGGCGATGAACGCGATTATGGTGTAGGGGCGCAGATCCTGCGATCGGAAGGGGTGACTAAAATGCGTTTAATGAGTAATAACCCTACCAAAAGAGCAGGTTTAATTGGTTACGGCTTAGAAGTGGTAGAAAATATTCCGATCGAAATTGCAAGTAACGTACATAACGAACGTTATTTAACCACTAAAAGAGATAAAATGGGCCATTCGATTATGAAAGGATAATTCAGTTGGCAGTTAACCGTCTGCAGTTGACAGTTTTGGATTGTATGAACTGAAAATTGCTAATTGAAAACTTATACAAAACCAACAGTTGAACAGGGTGTTCGATTGTTGGTTTTTTTTGTTTTTTATTGGTCAGAGTCTCGCTGACCCAAAAGATAATTATTCTATTTCATCTTGTTCACACTGATTAAGTTTCGGTCGGTGGGACACCAACCGATAGGTAAATTAAGTTGGCAGTTAACCGTCTGCAGTTGACAGTTTGGATTGTATGAACTGAAAATTGCTAATTGAAAACTTATACAAAACCAACAGTTGAACAGATGTTCGATTATTGGTTTTTTTGTTTTTTATTGGTCAGAGTCTCGCTGACCCAAAAGATAATTATTCTATTTCATCTTGTTCACACTAATTAAGTTTCGGTCGGTGGGACACCAACCGATAGGTAAAACGCCCCCTTCTGAGTACGTCATCCTGAACTTGTTTTATTAGTTGTGTTTATTGTTTTTAGTGATCTAATAGCTACTTCGTGGTCAGGATCTAAATGATAGATAGTCTATCAAAGAAGATTTCTGGCCCGAACCAATGACCAATGTATGAATGACTAATGCCCCCTCAACACTAAGCCCTAATCTCTCTACCTCCTTTGGTTCCCTTTGCTTTGATTAATAATCGCTTCTTTATTAATCGATTTATTCGTTTTAACAGGGGCCTGGCTTTGCTTTCTTTTCAGGTTTCGGCGGTAAGCACCAGAAATTTTCTGAATAAACTCCTTAAACGTATCAAATTGCTGGGTATACACCAAACCAAAAGAGGTTACGTTTGCGGTTGAACTAATCCCGCTGTTTAAGAATATACTTTGTTGCGTAGGTGGTTTATTTGCCGCTTTTACAGTTAAGCTTCCATCTTTTTTAATCAGGAAAAGTGCCTCAACCTCTCTACCAACATTATCTTTGGAGAAATCGATAACGGTAAAATCGTTCACACTGTTTCGGTCTACAATACCTGCATTAATAATTAAACGATCGTTAAAGAACTTAAACGATGCATTGGCCTCGCTTAATGAACGTACGTTCAGATCGACAAAGTTTAGGTTTAACGAAGAAAGTACGTTGTTAAACTGGTTAAATACCAATTCGGTAGCTGTACTGGTAGCAGTTGAGCTTAGTTGATTCCCAATTGATTGCCCGCCATTTCCGGGTGCAAAACTTCTTCTGATAATTAAACTGAAAGCCTGTAGGTTCAGGTTGTTCTGATCGCTGAAATAGGTTTGCAGTTCTTCCTTAATGGAAGGCTGTGCAGGGAAATTAATATCAAGCTTAATATCGGGTTTTAATAGTAAACCGGTTAGCCCCATTTCTACCTCTGTATTTACCCTTTGGTTAGCATTGCTGCTGGCATCGCGGTTGGCGGCCTTGTAAAGGTCGTTTAAACTTGCCCTCAAGGCATATACTGCTTTTAAGTTAATCTGTGCGGCAGTAGGGTTGCCTGTCCAGCGGATGGTTCCACCTTGCCTGATTTCGAATTTTTTGTTAATTACCTCCTGGGCCGTAAAATCGAAACTTCCTGTCTCGATAATATAATCGCCAGACATTTCAAAATCGCCGACACTGTTAATGTTTAGGTTCAGCTCGGCATTACCTTTCCCACTTAAATTGCCCAGGGTGGTAAATATATTCGCTGTGGTATTGGGGTCGATGGTTAATTTAAAGGTTAGGGTTAAACCATCAAAGTTGGTTTTTTTCTTAACCAATACAGTCGAATCGCGGCTCACAAAATTAATGAAATCTTTATCCGATACGGTTTCTGAACTGTTTAAAGGCAGGTTAAACACCGTTCCTTTTTCCGTTTTTGCCTTAATATCGATCTTCATCTTGTTGGTCGGGCCTGTAAATGTAAATACACCTGTGCCGTATGCACGTCCATAATAGATCGAATTGTCTTTTGCGGTCGTATTTAAGGCCATTAAACTGTTGGCATTGATTTTTACGGCCAATGTGGGGTAATTGATGTTGTTTAAATCAACCGAACCGGTTGCAGTTGCTTCATGTCCTTCCAGATCGTTCAGCGTAAAATCATCAAGTTTAATGACGCTGTTGTTTACCTCTACCTTATCGGTAATTACATAAGTAGTTTTAAGGTAGTTTACCATCAGCTGCCCCTTATCTAATGATACAGTTCCGTTAATTTCTGGTTTATCTAACTTGCCTTTTACCGTTAAATCGGCAGAGATATTGCCTTTTAAATTGGATACCAGTTGTTTAACAAAAGGCTCGAGGATGGTGAGTTTGCTTTCGTTCATTTTTACAGCGAGGTCGATTTCTTTTTCTTTGAGGTCGAGATTTCCCGTCAGTTTAAAAGTCTCCGAATCGTCGGCCATAATGCGTGTAAATACATTAACCTTTTTGCTCTCGTTGTTGTACGATGAGGTATCGGTTAAGGTGCCGATGTAGATATCGTTAAAGTTTAACGAATCGATCTTTAAATCGTCGGCTACCCGAGGCGCTTTTAATACGCCAAACAAATCGGTTGTGCCGTTAAGGTTTCCGCCCAGTTTAACACCAAAGCCTTTGGTAAAAGGGTTGAGGGTTTTTAAGTTGAAATCTTTAAAGCCAACACTAATTAAATCTTTAGGGTCTTCCGAAATTAACCCATCAATAATAACCTGCTGCTTTCCGTTGGTTAAATCGAAATTACTGATTTCGGTTTTACCATTGTTGAGTACGATACGTACTTTCTCCTGGATGCGCCATTCTTCATTATTAATTTTTAAGATCGATGGCAATACGCTTAATCTTGCCGTTGTATCCTGGTTTTTGGTAAATTCTACCAGCCCGTTTAAATCGAGCTGATTGTCTTCGTCGGCATTCGACATTTTTACGTTGAAGGCCAAACTGTCGTTCCGCAGGATATTGGAAATGTTTACATCCTTAATAAACAAACTGTCGTTAATCTGCACCCTGTCGGAAGTTACAATCAGTTGAAGCTGTTGTGTAGTGGTATTTTCATCGAGGATGATATTGTTTACTACAATACCGCTGTATTTTAGTTTCTTTACAAAACCGTTGAGCGTTGCGGTATTATTGCGCGAATCGAAATCGCCTGTTAGTGTAGCGCCCTCTTCTAATTCCAGGCCCGGTAGAAATATCTGCGCAAGCGGTTCGAATTTTTTAACCTTCAGGTTAAATTTAAAGATCTGGTTACTGTGTTTTATAATATCGGTCTTTAGCGAGGGCACATAGGTTTTAGCAATGGTTTTGTAATAAGAAACAATAGAATTTAAATCGTATTCACCTTTAATGCCGGCATCCAAAATATCTGATCGGATATCGAGCACGCGGCTGGCACCCGTACCGTTGGCTGTTAACTGTACCGAATCTACACTATAAACACCTTTCGGATTTTGCAGTCTAATTTCTTCGATTAATAATTTGCCCGATATATTGTTCAGGTTGGTGCCCGAGAAATTGGTCTTAAATTTAGCATCAACCTGCAACGAATCTTTCAGGAGTTTTAAAGCCTTTAATTTTGCTTTGGAAATAGTGGCATTAAAGTTAAATACGGGTAGTTTAGGGTTCAGGTTTACCCCACCATCAAAAACCAGTTTCACATTACGGTCGTTAATGCTCAGCTTGCCATCAAAATACTTTTTGTTAAAAGTTCCGTCAATTTTCACATTGCGGTAACGGTAATTATTAAAGTCGATATAGTCTACAACGCCGTTTATCTTTTCGGTTAAATCTTTAAGCTCGGTACCACGTCCCTTAACATATAATGATGAGCTGATGCGGCCAAGGCTTTTTTCATTAAGCAGGTTACCGAGGTTAAAATCGTAACTTTTTACGTTTCCGGTATAAGATGGAACATCGTTTTTATCGATTTTCATGTTCACATCCGAAACAATACGGCCAAGTTTGGTTTTAAATTCGCCATAGGCAATAAAGTCGTTCTGGAAACCGGTAAAACTTCCGTTAAAGTTAATGTTACCGAATTTGTTTACAATTACCGGAACAATTTTTTTCTTGCTGTTGGTAATACCTGCCAGCACTTCATCCAGGTCGGTTTTATTCGTTCCTGCCATTTCAATGTTCAGGTCCATAAAAGTTTCTTTCCATTTCGGCAGTCCCTTTAAAATAAAATCTCCCTTAATGTGTGTAGCTTTTCCTGTTCTTAACGATAGTTTTTTGGCTTTAAGGTTATTTACTAAACCCGTAATCTGTCCGTCAACATCCAGGTCGAGTTTCATGCTGTTCATTTCAGGTGCAAAAAATGCAACATCCCTTGAAGTGATATGGCTATTTTTAAAAATAGCTTTCATCCGCACATTATCTACATAGTGGTTAAAATCTTTATAACTTTTAAAACGCATTTGATAGTAGTCGGTTAACCGGCTCTGGTTGGTTTCGAGCAGCAGGTTTTTCAGCTCTATCTCATTACTGTCTATCGTGGTTTGGGCCGTTAGGTTTTTCAGGTAAAATCCGCTTCGCTCTTTAAAAGTTAAGTTTTTGATATTGGTTTTAATCAAATGTTTTTTAGTGTCGAGCCCTTCGAAAATTCCGCTAAGTTCTTTTACATCAATATTCTCAAAATTTACGCTTTTGCCCTGAATGGTATCTTTTGCGCCATAGTTTTTATACCTGAAGGCAAATTTGTTTAAAATAATACGGCCAATATTGATATTGTATGGCTTACTTTTCTTTTTCTTTACAGTGGGCTTACCAGAATCGAAGTAGTTTATAATGAAATCGAGATTAGAAGACTTATCTTTGAAATCTTTTAGGAAAAACCGCCCGTTGTTGATTTGAATGGTATTGATATCGATAATCTTTTTATCTATAGATAATCGATTAATATCGACCATAAACTGAGGGGTTCTCAATAAAGTGTCTTTTTGTAAATCCAAAACCAATAAATCTTCGAGTACAATAGATTTAAATGGCTTGATGTAGAGGCTCTTGATTGATACGGTGGTTTTAAGCTCTTTTGACAGGTATGCAGCAGTTTTCTGCGCAAAAAAAGTTTGAACGGGCTTAAATTGTAGCGAAAAAATAAGAAGCGCAAGCAGCAAGATTATTGATGCAATTACCCAAAGGAGTATTTTAAATAGTTTTTTAATAATTTTGCAGCTTAAATATTAATAATTTGTCTGTTATACTTGCTATCGAATCTTCTTGCGATGATACATCCGTTGCTATTTGTAACAACGGCAAAATTACTGCCAATGTTATTGCAAACCAAACAATTCATCAAAATTATGGTGGTGTTATACCTGAATTAGCTTCAAGGGTACATCAACAAAATATTGTGCCTGCCGTACAACAAGCTTTAATTAATGCTAAAGTTACAAAACAAGACATTAATGCAGTAGCTTTTACACGTGGCCCCGGCCTTTTAGGCTCCCTGCTGGTTGGTGTCTCTTTTGCAAAATCTTTCGCATTAGCTTTAAATATACCTTTAATTTCTGTCAATCATATGCATGCGCATATCTTAGCGCACTTTATTGACGACCCTAAGCCAAGTTTCCCTTTTATCTGTTTAACGGTTTCGGGCGGACATACACAGATTGTGTTGGTAAAAGACTACTTTGATATGGAAATTGTTGGCGAAACATTGGATGACGCTGCGGGTGAAGCTTTTGATAAAACAGCTAAATTGTTGGCCTTACCCTATCCTGGTGGGCCACTGATTGATAAACATGCACAGCATGGAAATCCTTTGGCCTTTAAATTTCCAGAACCACAAATTGCCGATCTGAATTTTAGTTTTAGCGGCTTTAAAACTTCTATTCTGTATTTTATCCGGAAACAGGAAAAGGAGAACCCTAATTTTATTACCGAAAATTTAGATGATATTTGCGCATCGGTTCAACATAGTATTGTGCAGATTTTGCTGAACAAGTTAAAAAGAGCAGCAAAACAATACGGAATTAAAGAAATTGCCATTGCAGGCGGTGTTTCGGCAAACTCTGGTTTAAGGAACGGATTGCAACAGGCTGCCGATGAACTGGGCTGGAATATATATATACCAGCATTTCAGTATTGTACTGATAATGCAGGCATGATTGCCATTGCAGGTTACCAGAAGTACCTGAAAAAGGATTTTGTAGGGCAGGATGTTTCGCCAATGGCGAGGATGGAGTTTTAGGGCGAGGGTTCATTGGTCATTAGTTCATTTGTGTAATCGTCTAAGGACTCAGGACTATTGACTTATTGATTATAGTCATTAGTGTAATCGTCATTGCGAAGCTGGGTAGGGTGAGCCGAAGCAATCTTTTAAGAAGAATGATAATTATCCTGAAACACGTTCAGGATGACGCCCACCTAGGGTACTGTGCCATGTAACTCCGTGTTTCTGTGCTTCCGTGGCAAAAAACTGTAAACCGCCAATTGAAAACTGGCAACAAGAATTGTTTAAACTGAATTTATATATATGACTGGAGCATCGTTAATATTTTGGATTGTTTGCGCGATACCGCTAATCGGTATTTTATATTGGTTGATCAGAAATGACAAAAATAAACTAAAAGGAAGCTGGGGTGTGATTATTTTAGGTGCTTTGATTATTGCTGCACTTTTGGTAATTGTATATGTAACCAAAGATTTTAACGCCATTTTTAGCCAGAACTAAAAGATTATTTCTGTTAATCTTATTTAGACCTAATCTATTTAAGGTTGATTATCTATCTTTGCCGCAAATTAAAGATAGATGAAAAAAATTATACTGATCATTGCTGTCTTATTGCTTAATCTCCTTCGCGTGCACGCACAGAACGTTAAGGTTGAAGGACATGTTAAAGACAAAAATAGCGAAATCCCTTATGTAACCGTTTCCCTGTCAGGACAAAAAGTTCAAACAGATAGCAGAGGTTATTACTCCTTATACATCAAAAGCGGTGTTTCTTTTAAAATCGATATCAATGCTATAGGTTACAAAACGTTTACCCAGAATATTTTATCGGTTAAAAATGATACCACTATTAATTTTGTATTGGAATCTGTAGGCAATACTTTAGATGATGTGGTAATTTCTACTTCCAGAAAGGCAGAAAACATTAAAAATATTACTACCTCAGTTAGTATTGTAAATAAGAAAAAACTGGAGAAAGAAATGGCCATCACACCAGATTTAAGTGCCATTTTGGCCAATCAGGTGCCTGGTTTTGCCCCTACGGCACAAACCGGGAATAATGTTGGGCAAAATTTAAGGGGCCGCCCAATGCTGGTGATGGTCGATGGTGTATCGCAATCTTCGCCGTTAAGAAATGCAGAAGTAGATTTAAGATCGATAGACCCTTCGGTGCTCGAGCGCATAGAGGTGGTAAAAGGTGCCACAGCCATTTATGGTAATGGTGCCGCTGGCGGTTTAGTTAATTACATTACAATGGTTCCGGATACAGCAGCCAGGTTTGCCGGTAAAACCCAGCTTAATTTAAGCGGATCGTTGGTTAAAGTCAAAAACTCCGAAGGTGGTAGAATTAACCAAATGTTTTACGGAAAACTGGGTAAATTTGATTACGTGGTGAGTGGGATGTATGAACAAACCGGTGAATATAAAGATGCAAAAGGCGATGTGGTAGGACCGAACTACAGTTTAGGCGAAACCGACAGTTACAATGTTTTTGCCAAATTGGGTTATGCACCTGCCAAAAACCAGCGGATCCAGTTTAGCTATAATACCTATAGCAGTTTGCAGAACAGTAATTTTACGCTGGTAAACGGTAATGTGGCTACTGGTCAGAAAGCTACCGGTGTATTAGGGAAAGCACTTGGGATTCCGACCGGGGTTGATTATAACCACAATTTAAATCTATCATATAAGATTGATAGTACTTTTCTTCATTCGAGTTTGAATGCAGATGTTTACTACGAAACGCGTAAAGATGTTTTTTATGTTTCTTTAGGACGTTTTGATGGAGGTGATGGCCAGTCGCTTGCCAAAAATGATAAAAAGGGTGCACGTTTATTTTTTGAAACACCAATCCTGAACCTTAACTTTCTAAAAATGAATCTGGCCTATGGTGCCGATTTCATGAAAGATAAAACTGCGCAGCCGCTGGTTGACGGTAGGGTATGGGTACCGACAATGGATATGACCAATATTGCACCTTTTGCACAGGCCGATTTCAACATTCTGGATAATTTGGTATTTAAAACAGGACTCCGTTACGAAAATGTAAGTATTGACGTAGATGATTACCGGACTTTAAGAACTACAGGCGCTAACAATACTACCATTACGCCATCTTTTGATGTAAGGGGAGGAGATTTAAAATACAGTACCTACCTCTTTAATGCGGGTTTAAGATATAATCAATTTAATGTTTTTAATCCTTTTATAAGTTTCTCACAAGGTTTTTCGGTAATGGATATTGGGCTGGCTTTACGTGATGCGAAAGTAAACAGCATAGATAAGATTAATACAGATGCGGTAAAGGTAAATAATTATGAAGCTGGCTTTGAAAGTAAAATTGCTGGGTTAACATTTTCTGCATCGGGTTATATCAGTACATCTAAATTAGGCATTGAGGTGGTTTACGATCCTGCTACAGGTTTGTTCAATACGGCCAGAAATCCTGAAAAAATTTATGGTTTTGAATTGGCGGCTGATTACCGTTTGTTTGATCAGCTAGGTTTAGCTGCAAGTTATAGTTATACAGAAGGCAAGCGCGATATTGACAAAAATGGAAAGTTTAACGATGCTGGCGACTTGTATCTGAATGGCCGCCGCATCTCTGCGCCAAAAGTTACCGCCTCGGTAAGCTATAGCCCTTTAAAGGTTTTGGATTTAACATTGAATTATACCGGCATTAATTCGCGTAATAGGTTTGAGAAAAACAGCAATGGTGTGTATAATGGAAACGAAGGTGCAGTAAAAGCTTATCATTTATTCAGTTTTGCCGGGATTTATCAGGTTAAAAAGAATACGAAGCTTACTTTGGGTGTCGATAATATTTTTAACCAGGATTATTTTCCTGCCAGGGCGCAGTGGTTTATGCAGCCAGGTTTCTACTCAAAGGGGAGAGGTGCTTCGGTAAACTTTGGGATTTCGGTTAGTTATTAACTAAGTTCTAAAACAGAAAAAGCGTCCCGATTTTAAATCTGGACGCTTTTTTATGTCAAACGGAATTGATCTGGTTTATTTTTCTGCCAGGTGTTCGCCTGTAACTTCGGCTTTGATTTTAATTTCCAGCTCTTCTGCGAGTTCAGGATTGTCGCTTAACAATTGTTTTACGGCATCTCTACCTTGGCCAAGTTTGGTATCTCCGTAAGAAAACCATGATCCTGCTTTTTTGATGATACCAAAATCAACACCTAGGTCGATAATCTCACCGTTTTTAGAAATACCTTCACCAAACATCACATCAAATTCTGCGATACGGAAAGGAGGGGCCACTTTATTTTTAACAATTTTTACTTTCACACGGTTACCAGAAACTTCGTCAGAATCTTTGATCTGTGAAATACGACGGATATCTAAACGTACCGATGCATAAAATTTCAAAGCATTACCACCGGTTGTAGTTTCAGGGTTACCGAACATTACACCAATTTTATCACGTAACTGGTTAATGAAAATACAGCAACATCCGGTTTTAGAAATCGTTCCGGTTAATTTACGAAGCGCCTGACTCATTAAACGGGCATGTAAACCCATTTTACTGTCGCCCATTTCGCCCTCAATTTCACTTTTAGGAACCAAAGCCGCAACAGAGTCGATTACAATTACATCAATAGCACCAGAACGGATTAAGTTATCGGCAATTTCTAAGGCCTGCTCACCATTATCTGGCTGAGAGATTAAAAGGTTATCTGTATCTACACCTAGTTTCTTAGCATAAAACTGATCAAAAGCATGTTCTGCATCTATAAAAGCAGCAATACCGCCTTTTTTCTGTGCTTCGGCAATAATATGTGTAGCTAAAGTGGTTTTACCAGAAGACTCTGGACCATAAATTTCAATAACACGGCCTTTTGGAATACCGCCAATACCTAAAGCAATATCTAAACTGATTGATCCGGTAGAAATAAAATCTATCGGTTCAATGGCAGTATCGCCAAGTTTCATGATGGTACCTTTACCGTAAGATTTCTCTAGTTTATCTAAAGTAAGTTGTAAGGCTTTTAATTTATCTGGATTTGCAGTGCTCATTTCTTTTTTCATTGATTGCGTAAATATAATCGTTTATCGGCTAATATGCTTAAATGTTGATATTTATAATACTAATATATTTAGCTAAGGTAAATGTTTTTTAGCTAATGTCAATAGTAAAATAAAAATAATTTTTTAAGCTTTTAGTTTATCTCTTTCGTTTTGGGCGGTTAAACGTTCGAAGTACCTGCACATATAAGTAATTTCACAAACGTCGCATTTGGGGCTTCTGGCTACACAAACATAACGTCCGTGCAGAATAAGCCAATGGTGTGCAATGTGGATATCGTGTTCAGGAAGGTTTTTCACTAAATCCTTTTCAACCGCCAATGGGGTTTTGCCATTGGTTAGTCCTAAACGGTTGGCCACACGGAAAACATGGGTATCAACCGCCATTGCTGGTGCATTGTAAATTACTGAGGCAATTACATTAGCGGTTTTACGGCCCACACCTGGCATTTTCTGTAAGTCGTCAATCCCTGAAGGTACCACATCGTTAAATTCGTTAAGCAAAATATTGGCCATGCCCACCAGGTGTTTTGCCTTATTATTGGGGTAACTGATACTTCTGATATAGTCGAAAACAATATCAGGTGTAGCTTCGGCTAAAGCTTTAGCATTAGGAAAGCGCTGAAAAAGTGCAGGGGTTACCATATTTACCCTTTTATCGGTGCACTGTGCAGAAAGAATTACCGCCACTAAAAGCTGATAAGGATTATTATAATGTAACTCGGTTTCTGCATCAGGCTGCTTGGCCGAAAAATGTTCTACAAAAAGTTTGTAGCGTTCTTTTTTAAGCATGTGCAAATATAGGTTAAAGATAGAAAATGTAACTGCTTAATTGGAAGAAGAGCATGTAGAACGGAAGAAAAACTGTAATTTGTCGCTATGAATTATTCAACCGAGGCTAGGTGACTACAGCAGTATTTCATTTTTAGGGTTGCAGGCGGCATAATCCCTTGTTTTCTAAACCCGATTGCAGCGAACACGGAGTGCAACGGAGTAAAGCGTAAAGCGGGGCTGTCGACCTCCAAGCACCACAGGCTACACATTTCCTAACCCTAAAACACTAACATCACTTGAAGCGCAATACTTGTGCAGAACAAAAAGTTCTTTCCCGTTTTGCGCTTTTACGCTTCGCTTCCTCGTACCTCGTTGCTGCAGGGTAACGCTGCAACCAGAGCTAGGTGGGCAATACAGTATTTCATTTTTAGGGTTGCAGGCGGCATAATCCCTTGTTTTCTAAACCCGATTGCAGCGAACACGGAGTGCAACGGAGTAAAGCGTAAAGCGGGGCTGTCGACCTCCAAGCACCACAGGCTACACATTTCCTAACCCTAAAACACTAACATCACTTGAAGCGCAATACTTGTGCAGAACAAAAAGTTCTTTCCCGTTTTGCGCTTTTACGCTTCGCTTCCTCGTACCTCGTTGCTGCAGGGTAACGCTTCAACCGGGCTAAGTGGCCACAATAGTATTTCATTTGTTGGGTTGCAAAGAATACGAACCCTTATTCCTAAACCCGATTGCAGCGAACACGGAGTGTAACGGAGTAAAGCGTAAAGCGGGGCTGTCGACCTCCAAGCACCACAGGCTACACATTTCCTAACCCTAAAACACTAACATCACTTGAAGCGCAATACTTGTGCAGAACAAAAAGTTCTTTCCCGTTTTGCGCTTCGCTACCTCGTGCCTCGTTGCTGCAGGGTAACGCTGCAACCAGGGCTAGGTGGGCAATACAGTATTTCATTTGTTGGGTTGCAGGGCGCAAAACCTTTGTTTCTAAACCCGATTGCAGCGAACACGGAGTGCAACGGAGTAAAGCGTAAAGCGGGGCTGTCGACCTCCAAGCACCACAGGCTACACATTTCCTAACCCTAAAACACTAACATCACTTGAAGCGCAATACTTGTGCAGAACAAAAAGTTCTTTCCCGTTTTGCGCTTTTACGCTTCGCTTCCTCGTACCTCGTTGCTGCAGGGTAACGCTGCAACCAGAGCTAGGTGGGCAATACAGTATTTCATTTTTAGGGTTGCAGGCGGCATAATCCCTTGTTTTCTAAACCCGATTGCAGCGAACACGGAGTGCAACGGAGTAAAGCGTAAAGCGGGGCTGCAATTGCCAAGAACCACAAAGCGCTTATTTCCTAACCCTAAAACACTAACATCGCTTGAAGCGCAATACTTGTGCATAACAAAAAGTTCCTTCCCGTTTTCCGCTTTTACGCTTCGCTGCCTCGTTCCTCGTTGCTGCAGGGTAACGCTTCAACCGGGGCTAGGTGGCCACAATAGTATTTCATTTGTTGGGTTGCATGCGGCATAATCCCTTGTTTTCTAAACCCGATCTGATAGATATTGGTTGAGCGTGGGATATTACTAAAGCGTTTCGCCGTTTTTGCAGCAACCTTTGTTAAATAAACCCGGTAGGCGCGTGCATTCCGATTTAAGCACGTGTTTATGTTATACTTTGGTGTGCTTGCTTGTTTCACAGGTTTCTATCGGGATAAAGCGGATAACGGGACTGCTGCTCCCGAAGAATTACTGGACGTCCGTTTCCAAAAAAAAAAGATATCGTAAGTAACTGCTCGTGTAGAAATACCTTTATAACTGTTTTAATCCGTTTAACTGCTAATGGCTTAACGCCAAACCCGTGGCCCGATGGTAAGGCTATAATTATATAAACATTTTCGGTAAAAGTATAACATCAGGAAAGGCCATACCGCTAGCTTTGTTTAAAATTTAAACACAAAATGAAGACCTTATTTAAATTATGTGCAATCCAGGTTATTGTACTAATGATGGCTGGCGGTTTATCAGCTCAGGAAAAAGCAGCAGCGGTTAGCCCACTACAAGCTTATTACGAAGTTAAAGATGCCTTAGTTGGCAGCAATGCAAGTGTAGCTGGTACCAAGGCTACTGCATTCATTAATGCAATAAAAGCCAACGAAAAAACCAATGCTTCGAAAGTATTGCGCGATAAAATATTATTTGATGCAGAGCACATTGCCGAGAGTAAAGATATAGAACACCAAAGAGATCATTTTACTTCTTTATCAACCGATTTTTATGCTTTGGTAAAAGCGGTAAAACTGAATGATAAGCCTGTTTATTACGCTTATTGCCCCATGAAAAAAAGCTATTGGTTAAGCGAAGGCGAGGCAATAAAGAACCCATATTATGGGAATAAAATGTTAACTTGTGGTAAGGTTGCCGAAGTGCTTAAATAAAAACACAAGCCACAAAATGAAGTTTATTTTAGTTTGTTGCCTTAGTATTTTGCTCAGTAGTTTTGCTTTTGGCCAACATCAGCACAACGAGGTAAAAGCGGCCGACCCTAAAAAAGCCCCCCAAAAAGGTAACGATTTAGAAACTTTAAGTAACAACAAGCCACCAAGGGTGGTACGTTATGATTTGTACATTGCCGATACAACGGTAACTTTTGGCGGGAAAGCTAAAAGAGCCATTGCGGTTAACGGGCAGATACCTATGCCAACGCTAACCTTTACCGAGGGCGATACAGCAGAAATACATGTGCACAACAGGCTAAAAGAATCAACTTCATTGCATTGGCATGGGCTATTTTTGCCCAATCGGTATGATGGTGTTCCGTATTTAACGCAAATGCCTATTGAAACCAATAAAACCCATGTTTACCGTTTCCCTATTATACAGAACGGTACCCATTGGTACCATAGCCATTCGGGCCTGCAGGAGCAAATTGGGATGTATGGCGCAATGATCTTAAATAAAAGAAAAGAGCCCGCTATACCTACTGTACCTGTTGTTTTAAGTGAATGGACAAATATGATGCCCCACGAGGTGGACAGGCGATTGCACAATGCCAATGATTGGTTCGCCATAAAAAAAGGTACAACACAAAGTTATGCCGAAGCCATAAAAAGCGGACACTTTAAGACCAAGCTCACCAACGAGCTGAAACGGATGACTGCCATGGATGTGAGTGATGTGTATTATGAAGCATTTTTAGTAAACGGAAAAAATCAATATCAGGTGCCAAACCACCTCAAAGCAGGCGATAAGGTAAGGTTGCGTATTGCTAACGGAGGGGCATCTACCTATTTCTGGCTCACTTATGCTGGTGGTAAAATAACGGTAGTGGCCAATGATGGTAACGATGTAACGCCTGTAGAAGTAGACAGGCTGATTATTGCCGTTTCCGAAACCTATGATGTAATGGTAACCATCCCCGAAAATAAAAGTTACGAGTTTTTGGTAACACCTGAAGACCGTACCAAATCGGCTTCATTATGGCTGGGTAGTGGACAAAAAGTGCCGGCTCAAAAATTGCCCAAATTGAAATATTTCGAAGGCATGAAAATGATGAACGAAATGATGGATATGAACGGTAATCTGGTGCAGATGGAAGGCATGAAAATGCAAAATCAGGTGATGGATATGAATACCGTGATGTATGCTGAGCTGGATGATGCGGGAGCAGATACTGTAGTTGCTGATGCCCATAAAGGCCATAATATGGGGGGTAACCATAACATGAAGGGGCCCATCAAAACATTAAATTACGATATGTTGCGCTCGCCCGAAAAAACGGTTTTGCCTAAAGCCCCAACCCGTGAAATGGAGTTTCAGTTAACGGGCAACATGAACCGTTATGTGTGGACTTTAGATAATAAAACCATCTCTGAGGAAGATAAAATCCTCATCAAAAAGGGCGAAAACCTGCGGATCATTTTATATAACAACAGTATGATGCGCCACCCTATGCACCTGCATGGGCACGATTTTAGGGTAATTAATGGCCAGGGGGATTATGCTCCTTTAAAAAATGTACTCGATATTATGCCCATGGAGCGTGATACGATTGAGTTCAGTGCTTCTGAAAGTGGCGACTGGTTTTTTCACTGCCATATTTTGTACCACATGATGAGTGGGATGGGTAAAATTTTCAGCTATGAAAACTCGCCGCTAAATCCCGAAATCCCAAACCCTAAACTGGCACAGCGAAAACTTTTTGCCGATGACAGGATGTTTCATTTTATGGCCGAAAATGATTTTGCCAGCAATGGAAACGACGGTATGGCCATGTTGGCCAATACACGGTGGAGTATTGGAACCGAGTGGCGCTTAGGTTATAATAAAATGCACGGCTTTGAAACCGAAACCCATATTGGCCGGTATATAGACAGGATGCAGTGGCTAATGCCTTTTGTGGGGTTCGATTGGCGCTACCGAAAAATGGAAGTTGGCGAACAGGAAAGCAATATTTTTGGCCAAAAAAGCACCAAGGATAAAAGAAGTATGTTTAGTTTGGGGCTAGCCTATACCTTGCCTATGTTGGTAGTAGCGCAGGCAGAAGTGTACCATGATGGTAATGTGCGTTTACAGTTAATGCGCGAAGATATACCGATTTCTAAGCGATTAAGGGCTAGTTTTATGGTAAACAGCGATAAAGAATTTATGGGCGGACTTAAATTTATTACCACAAAATACATGGGTATTTCTGCGCACTATGATAGCGATATGGGTTTTGGCGCAGGCTTAACGCTTAATTATTAAGCTAACCATTGGTGATCTCCCTCAGTAACTTGTCGCATTCGGCAAAGGCATTATACAGATATTTATTGCGGTGTTTTTCGCCCTGACCGCTAAAAGAAACTGATTTCATAATGAGGCCCTGCATCCATTGTTTGGTTTGTTTGCAATAAGCCTGGTCTTCGGTTCTTAGGTAATTAAAAGTATTAAACCTGTTGTAGCAGGCCATGCGGTCTTTAAAATCGACCAGGTAAGCGATACTTCCCAATACATCGCAATTGTACCAGTTAAAGGTATGGTTGGGGTCGATGGTTTTTTTGCTGCTAATGGCGTACATATTCATATCGGTGAGGCAATACCTTACCTGCTCTACAATTTTCACGGCCAGTTCGGTATCCGTAAGGTGCCCGGCTTCGAATGCATACCTGATCTGTTCGAGTGTACCTGTTACGGTATCTTTAGACCATATTTCGGTGCTTGGTATTTCCAAATATGTGGCATGCAGCTCTTGCGAAATTTTAATAATCTCATCGGATAAGAAGGAAGAGCTGAACGGCATTTCCAGGTTGTTTGCGCTATTTGCCCAAAAGAACAGTTTAAAACTGGTGAGTTCAGGATACTTGAAAAAATGAAATAAAGGAATATCGTCAGTAGTAATGGTGATGTGTTTCTTGTTGCTGTTCTTGATGGCTTTTATATTGTCCAGTAAATTCCGGAGATAGCCAATCATATCTAAATCTTCATTTACACTTAAATAGCTAAAAGTAACCGATAACGATTGTTTCGGGCTGTACAGAAACGGGACATCAAAACAATCGGAAAGCTTG
Source organism: Pedobacter riviphilus (assembly GCF_014692875.1). Taxonomy (NCBI): domain Bacteria; kingdom Pseudomonadati; phylum Bacteroidota; class Sphingobacteriia; order Sphingobacteriales; family Sphingobacteriaceae; genus Pedobacter; species Pedobacter riviphilus. The sequence goes on from NZ_CP061171.1 coordinate 201,105, forward strand.
ATGATCTGCTGGAAAGTAAGGTTGCTATCCCCCCTGATTTTCTTATAGGCCTCATTGGTACTTATTCCCAATTCTTCGGCTACACTCAGCGCCAGGTTCTGGTATTCGGGCAGGGCCGCTCTGATGGCCTGAAAAAATAATGCTTGCTGATTATCCATAAAGATTAATTTATTAATGAAATCTGAATGTTTTTAATAATCGAATGGATTATTATCAGGTGTTAATGTAAAGAATATAATTTATAATTACATTATAGGTGTATAAATTTCTTTTAGAATTAATTTTTTTATTTGGTGTAATCTTTAAGGATAATTGAGCATTGCGGAGTGTTTTAGATTTGATAAACAATTTAAAATACATCAAAATGAATATGCTAATCTCAAACTCAATTCAACCTAATGCCAACGATAATAGGCTGAATAATAACTTCCGCTGCTTTAGGCAGGCTATCTGTGTTATCACAATCTGCCTATTGTTTTCGGGCTGCGCTTCTTTTTCTGACAGGCCCATTAGGCGCCATAAGGTTAAGCTGGACAAAGACGAGGTATCAAAACTTTCAGGTACCTACCAGTTATTTCCTGATTTAACCTATAAAAAGAATGGGGTGGCCGAGACACTTAGTTATCAGCCTACAACCGAGCACTTTCATCAATATATCAGCAAACGTGGAATATATTTTAAGCCTTCTGAAAATGTGACCGTTGATGTAAAGGTGATGGACAATAACCAAATCGGTTTTCACTTTAAAAAGGACAGTATAATTGTAGATAGTGTAATTCTATCGGCCAGGCTACAATCGAGAGGTTTACTGCTTTTAGGAAACAAGTATGTCGAATTTCAGGGTGTACCTTACATTTTAGGCGGTTCAAAAAGTGAGAAGACACGGATTGGACTGGCTAGCGATGGGGGACTTATTTTAAATCATGCCTACGACAATTCTGGTGCGCTTTTACTGCTTATCGGTGCAGGTCTTTCTTACGATTCTGCTTATCATTTTAAAAGAATTAAATAATACAGCTATGAAAAAGATTATTTTATTATCGGTTTTAACCTTGTTGGGCAATGTTGTTAAAGCGCAAAGAAATGTTGATGATTTTTTTAATCCACTAAGTTTTGGTCTCGAATTGGGTGCTGCAACCTTACAAAAACCCTTGGTTTCGGGCTTTATCGCATACAACAAACCGGGTTCTTACCTTAAGTTTAAAATATCTTCTGTAATGCAGGAGAGCTATGAAGTGAATGTAAATGGAGAAGAAACAACTATGCCGGGTTTTTCTGAAGTAGCACTGATGTTAGGTAGGCGGGTTAAGATCAATTCCAATCATAGGTTTGAATTTGGTGGGGGTGTAGCACTAATTGCAGATCTGAAAAAGTACGATGAGTCGAATAGTGATACCAAAAGGGATAAAATTATACAAAAAACTCGGTGGGACTTGTTGCTGAAGCCAAGTATATATTCCGTTTTGTTGATGGTGTAGGAATTTCTTTATCAGTGAATGGCAATGCAAACAGGCAAAAAACTTTTGCAACGGCAGGTTTAGGTGTGGTATTTGGTTCCAAAATGCTTTAATAATATGCAAAAACATGTTTTAACCTTATTACTCGTTTGCATTAACGTTTTTGTTTTTGCACAGCAGGATACCTTACATAAAAATCATCGATTTTATTATGGCATAGGTTTGAGCGGAGGTAAGGGTACTGAAGATGGCGGCTACGGTGAGCTTCATATTTATTTGCAGCGTAAAACCAATTATATCGCATTTAAATCATCAGGTATTTCGAAATTCGAGCTTTTTGGCGATGAGCCTAATCCCAGCATTTCTGATGTTGGGATTATTGTGGGTAAAAGCTATAGTTTCGATCGCTATTTCAACCTGAAGTTTGGTGCAGGGCTGGCATTTACGGAGCAGATATCAAGAGGCGCATTTTTGTACAATACCTGCAAGTCTATGTTTTGCCTGCTCGATCATGATGTTTATGAAACTATTGCCACCCGAACGATCGGTGTTCCATTAGAAGTAAAGACCAGTTTTTTAGTTGGGAGGGCTGCAGCGTTAACCATTGGGATAAGTGCAAATCTAAATGGCGCTAAGAACTTTTGTGGATTTTCAGTTGGTGTTACATTAGGGCGTTTGAGAGATAGGGCGAGGTGATCTGGATTATCACATTCACTCATTCTTGCATTTAGAAATTCTGCTGGATTTTTAATTAATGGCACAGCCTTTTATTGTAAACCTGATGGGAACGGTAGCCCGAGCTTTTTCTGCGAGGCTATAGTGTACAGCAGGGCAGAAATTTTTGCTTGCACTAACCTCTGTTTTCCAAACAGAATAAAAAGGAATTAGTGAAAAGAGGTAGCTGGAACTTTAACCTGTTCCGTTACGCCCTGATTACTTTTGATCAGCCAGAATGCAAAAAATGCGCCTACCAGAGCCATTGCTGCGCCAACGTAAGCCGGCGAGGTATAATCGAAGCCATATACTAACGGAAGGCCGCCGAAGAAAGCACCGAGCGCATTGCCGATATTAAAACTGGCCTGACTTGCCGAAGCGGCTAACATTTCGGAGCCTTTGGCACTCTGGATCATCAACATCTGGATAGGGGCGGCCAATGAGAAAGCAACCGCACCGGTAACAAAAGTCATAATTAAAGCCAATGGCTGACTTGCGGATACGAAGTGCACAATGGTTAGGGTAACAACCATGGTGAGCAATAATGCTGCAGATGCTTTTGCCGGGGAGAATTTGTCGGCCAAACGCCCGCCAATATAATTACCGAACATCATGCCTAAACCAGCCAGCATTAATATATAAGTTACAGCATTTGGCGAGAAACCGGCAACATCTGTCATTAATGGGGCAATATAACTGTACCAGGTAAATAATCCACCCGTTCCGATAGAGATCATGAAAATAATGATCCACGCTTCTCTTTTTTTGAAGAAACTTAATTCGGCTTTTAAATCGCGGTTTTTTGTGGCTTCTAAAGCTGGTAGCCATAATTTTAAACTTAACAAAGTAACCAGGCCAACAAGTACGACAACAGCAAAAGATATGCGCCAAGAAAAGTTATGGCCAATAAAGGTACCCAATGGTACGCCTACAATATTGGCAATGGTTAAGCCCATAAACATGAGCGATACGGCTTGAGCTGCTTTCCCTTTTTCGGCTATTCTGCTGGCCACTACCGATCCTACGCCAAAAAATGCGCCATGTGGTAAGCCCGAAAGCAATCTGGCAATAAACAGGGTATTAAAAGTTGGGGCAAAAGCAGAGAAAGCATTGAAAACCGTAAACATAATCATCAAAGCAATCAATATCATTTTTGGCGGGTATTTACCAGCAATCATAATCAACAAAGGGGCACCGATTACCACCCCCAGTGCATAGGCTGAAATTAAATGTCCAGCCTGCGGGATGGTTACGGCTAAATCTTTCGAGATATCGGGCAATAAGCCCATCATCACAAATTCTGTAATCCCGATGCCTAAACCGCCTAAAGTGAGTGGAAGTAAATTCTTGTTCATAGTACCCTTAGTGTTAAAATTACACTATGCAAAGGTAAGGCTTTTTTTGGTAGGGGATTGTAAAAATTAGGCCATTTATAGGTGAGGGGAAATGTGGGGGTGGCATATAATGTGGAATATGTGATAGGATGATTCACTGCTAAATTTCTTCATTTCCTAATCACTTAAATTCGATTGTTTTGTGTTTACAGGCCAGCCGAAAGAAATTGCTTCGCCGTTCCTCGCAATTGACGAAATACAATCGGATTCAGGTTATACTAAGATACTTTTCGCATTTGGAGCGCAAGGCCTGTACTAAAGAATAAATTTCTTCCCGTTTTACGCTTTTACGCTTCGCTTCCTCGTACCTCGTTGCTGCAGGGTAGACGCTTCAACCGGGGCTAGATGGCCAGTGCGGTATTTTATTTGTGGGGTTACAGGGTGCACAAACCCTTGTTTCTAAACCAGATTGAGCGGAATAGCCCGGAGCGCAGCGAGGACTATAAGCGAAAGCGGGGCTACAAAATGCCAAGAACCACAGACCGCTCATTTCCTGATCACCTAAATTCGATTGTTTTTATACGTCCCTAGATCCTCCATCTTATTTTTTTGATTTGGAGCGCAAGGCCTGTACTAAAGAATAAATTTCTTCCCGTTTTGCGCTTTTACGCTTCGCTTCCTCGTACCTCGTCGCTGCAGGGTAGGCGCTTCAACCGGGGCTAGATGGCCAGTGCGGTATTTTATTTGTGGGGTTGCAGGGTGCACAAACCCTTGTTTCTAAACCAGATTGAGCGGAATAGCCCGGAGCGCAGCGAGGACTATAAGCGAAAGCGGGGCTACAAAATGCCAAGAACCACAGACCGCTCATTTCCTGATCACCTAAATCCGATTGTTTTTATACGTCCCTAGATCCTCCATCTTATTTTTTGATTTTTCAAAAAAAAAGCTTGTCCCACCCTGTGGAACAAGCTTTTTTGCTCATGTAAAATTTACTATTTTGTTCGGCTGTAAGCTAAAATCTTGTTGATGGTTTCATCTTGAGGATTTTTAGCCAGCCTATCCAACTTACCTTTTATTTGATCATAAAATAAGTCGATTTCTGCGTCCGATTCAATATCAGTTTTAGGCTGAAACATGTTGGGGGTAGATAAATTTACATTGTTTTTTGATGTAGAGGTTTTTGTCATAAGCAACTAAATGTGATAAGTTTTATTAACTTAACGATAGTTCAGATGCTTTATTTCAAGCCCTAAAAAAAAATATGTAACATTTATGCTACCCTTTATAGGTCATCTCTTTTGTTTTAAGCATTTTGCGCAAATTACTGAGGGCATAACGCATACGGCCCAAAGCTGTATTAATGCTTACATCAGTTAAATCTGCTATTTCTTTAAAGCTTAAATCTGCGTAATGACGCATGAGGAGCACTTCTTTCTGCTCATCAGGCAATAAATGGATCATTGCTTTTAAATCTTTATGGGTTTGATCGCGAAGCATTTTATCTTCTGCGCTCTCATCATAAAAGTGTAGCATATTGAATACATCCATGCCATCAGCACTGGTAATGATGGGTGTTCTCTTTTCTTTTCTGAAATAATCAATAACCAGGTTATGCGCAATACGCATTACCCAAGGCAAAAACTTGCCTTCTTCGTTATATCTTCCTGATCGCAGGGTATTAATTACTTTTATAAAAGCATCCTGAAAAATATCCTCCGCCAGATATTGGTCTTTCACCAATAAGTAGATAGAGGTATAAATTTTACTTTTATGTCTTCTTAAAAGTTCCTGCAATCCATTCTCGTTCCCGGTAATATATACCTTTACCAGGTCCTGATCATTATATGATTGTAAATTCATAGGTTTACCTACACTAAATCCCGTACTATTTGCTAAAAATTAATTTGTAGATGTTTAATTTCTATAGCTGCTCTCCTATGTTTTTTGATATGTGTTAGTTTGGTTTTGAGGTTGTTAATGTTCAAAGAAAGTTATTTTTTTATCAAAAAACAAAAAATAAAATGTTAAAAAATAAATTAACCGTCTCAGTACCCTATTTTTGTATGTTCTTAAAACCCTAACAACATTATGGGGTTATATATTTATATTCGTTACCATACATGAGCAAAAAAGAGGCCGAAAAAGATCCACATAAAAATATTATCATAAAAGGTGCCCGTGTGCACAACCTAAAAAACATCGATGTTGCCATTCCAAAGAATAAACTTGTGGTGGTAACGGGTATGTCTGGTTCGGGGAAATCTTCGCTTGCATTTGATACTTTATATGCCGAGGGGCAACGCCGATATGTAGAAAGTTTATCATCGTACGCCCGTCAGTTTATGGGCAGGATGAATAAACCTGATGTTGATTATATTAAAGGTATTGCTCCGGCAATTGCCATAGAACAAAAGGTTATTACTTCCAATCCACGCTCTACCGTTGGTACCTCTACTGAAATTTACGATTATCTGAAACTGCTTTTCTCGCGCATAGGGAAAACCATTTCGCCTGTTTCGGGCAAAGAAGTGAAAAAGGATTCGGTAAGCACGGTGGTAGATTACGTAAATGCCATGCCCGAGGATACAACAGTAACGATTTTTTGCCCCTTATATCCGCATAACAACCGTACGATTAAAGAAGAACTGGCTATTTTACTACAGAAAGGATTTTTACGTGTGCTGATCAACGATAAAATAGAAAAGATAGAAACGGTTTTAGACGATGCTGATTTTAAAGATGCAGAACTTACAGATGATAAAACCGTTCAGATCCTGATCGATCGTATTGTAACCAACCAGGAAGAAGAAACATTAAGTAGACTGGCCGATTCTGCGCAGACCGCTTTTTTTGAAGGTAAAGGTGACTGTTATGTAGAGGCTCAGGGTAAAACGAAACATTTTAGCGACCGTTTTGAACTGGATGGAATAAAATTCGAAGAACCTACGCCAAATTTTTTCTCTTTTAACAATCCTTACGGCGCCTGTAAACGCTGCGAAGGTTATGGAAACGTAATCGGTATTGATGAAGACCTGGTTATTCCTGATAAGAGCAAAAGTATTTACGATAATGCCATTGCGCCCTGGCGCGGCGAAAAAATGAATGTATGGTTGCAGAATTTTATTAAAGCTGCCCCGAAATTCGAATTCCCGATCCACCGGCCTTACAGTGCGCTAACAGAAACAGAACAGCAGTTACTTTGGACCGGAAATAAATACTTTGCAGGTTTAGATGCTTTTTTCAAAGAGCTGGAAGAGCAGACCTATAAAATTCAGTACCGCGTAATGTTATCACGTTACCGAGGTAAAACTACTTGTCCTGATTGTAAAGGTTCGCGTTTACGTAAAGATGCATCTTACGTAAAGATTGCTGAAAAATCGATTATTGATGTGGTGCTGATGCCTTTGGCCAAAGCCCTGGTTTTTTTTAAAGAGCTAAAATTAAATACCAACGATACCAAAATTGCCAAACGTTTGCTGGCAGAGATTGATAACCGTTTTCTTTATTTAAACAATGTAGGTTTAGGTTACCTTACCTTGAACCGTTTATCGAATACCCTTTCTGGTGGAGAATCGCAAAGGATTAACCTGGCAACTTCTTTGGGAAGTAGTTTGGTGGGCTCTATTTACGTTTTGGACGAACCGAGTATTGGTTTGCACCCACGCGATACGAACAAACTGATTGAAGTGTTGATTTCGCTCCGTAATGTGGGCAATACCGTTTTGGTGGTAGAACATGAAGAAGAAATGATGCGCGCCGCCGATCATATTATCGATATTGGCCCCGAGGCAGGTACCCATGGAGGTAATTTGGTTTTTAGTGGTAATTATGAGGAGATTCTAAAAGATAAAAATAGTTTAACAGGCCGGTACCTATCGGGATTAGAAAAAATTGCCATCCCGGATAAACGACGGAAATGGAAAGACCATATTCTGATTAAAGGTGCAAGAGAAAACAACCTGCAAAATATTGATGTTAAATTTCCGCTAGGGGTATTTACCGCAGTAAGTGGGGTTTCGGGTTCGGGTAAAACAAGCTTGGTTAAAAAGATTTTATACCCGGCATTGCAAAAAGCAATAGGAAACTATGCTGGTGAACAAACTGGTGCTTACGATGGCATTTTTGGCAATTATGATCTGGTCAGTGCAGTAGAATTGGTCGATCAGAATCCGATTGGCCGTTCGAGCCGTTCTAATCCGGTTACCTATGTAAAAGCCTGGGATGATATCCGGGCGCTGTTTTCGGGTTTGGCTGCTGCAAAAGCTGCTGGCTTAAAACCTGCTGCTTTCTCTTTCAACGTGGAAGGTGGCCGTTGCGATGTTTGCCAGGGTGAGGGTGAGGTAAAGATTGAAATGCAGTTTATGGCCGATATTTACCTGCCTTGCGAGGCCTGTAACGGTAAGCGGTTTAAACAACAGGTTTTAGATGTAACCTATAAAGAGAAAAACGTATCCGAGATTTTGGATATGACCATCGACGAAGCGGTTGAGTTTTTTAAGGATGAGCAGAAGATACTCAATAAATTAAATCCTTTGGTTGATGTTGGTTTGGGCTATGTGCATTTAGGCCAATCTTCTAATACCTTATCGGGTGGTGAGGCGCAGCGGATCAAACTGGCTTCGTTCTTGATTAAGGGTAACAATGCCAATAAAACGCTGTTTATTTTTGATGAGCCCACCACTGGTTTGCATTTCCACGATATTAAAAAACTCTTGAAAGCATTAAATACACTGATAGAGCAGGGCAATACCATTTTGGTGATTGAACACAATATGGATATGATTAAATGTGCCGATTGGGTGATCGATATTGGTCCTGAAGGTGGCGATGGTGGCGGTAAAGTGGTGTTTGAGGGTATACCCGAAGATTTGGTTAAGGTTGAAAAATCGTACACTGGAAAATATTTAGCATCGCATTTAAATTTAAATCCATAATTTCGGCAATGCTTTTTCTAACGTTTTTCATCGGCATCATTCTCAATGCCATGGGGTATATTCCTCCCGGTAACATTAATCTCACTGTTGCACAGCTTGCCATTAACAAGGGCATGCGGCAGGTTTGGTACTTTATTCTTTCCTTCTCTTGTGTAGAAGTGTTTTTTACCTTCGGTATGATGCGCTTTGCCCGCTGGGCCATGAGTGATATTAATCCGAATGAGGCTGTAAGTGAAGTTCGCTTAAGTACTTTAGTGGATTGTTTTATGATTGTGATGTTTTTGGTAATGGGAACCATTACCTGGAAAAACCGCAAAAAAGTACCTAAAACCAGTAATGCGAAAGAGGATAAACGCAGTGGAAGTGTTTTGTATGGATTAATTTTAGGGGTGTTAAACCCCGTTCAGATTCCATTCTGGTTGTTTTTTGGCAATTATGTAATTTTACACCAATGGATTGAGACGGATTACCTCTCATTAGTGATTTTTAGTCTGGGCTCGGGCGTTGGTTCCACACTTGCTTTATATTTATATGCACACTTCGCTACTTACATCCAAGAAAAATTTGCCTTGAGCAGCCTGATTATCAATAAATCTATCGCCATATTTTTATTTGCACTTGCGGGATATTTAATGGTGAAACAAGCGATTGTTATTCTATAGCCTAATCCAGGGTCTGTGTCCTCACAGACCTTCCAGTTGGCTTTTATCAAGTATTCAATAGGCAGGAATTATTTGCTTTCCGTTCTGTGAGGACACAGACCGGGGAATAAGCCTGTATGGTCATAAAGCAGGCGGTTATTATTCTTTAGGGTTTACTACATTAGAAGAACTTCTTAAATGATCTATTAATGGTCCTTCGACAGGCTTAGGATAACATATGCTTTTGTATTTTGCAAAAAAAATAAATCCTTTTTTAACTGTCAGTCTTGAGCTTGTTGAAGACTCATGATACTGTAGTTAAATGATCTCAACATAGCAATCGTTAAATCTTTCTGTTATAAAATTGATACACAGATAAGGTTCCATTAACCTAATCATAACATTAAATTTATGTTTAAGAAGCCTGACTGGCCGAATTTTGCCAGTTGAAACAAAACATATTTATTTAATATTATGTCTAACAGACGGTTTTTTCTAAAAAGTGGCTTAGCTGCTGCAGTAGTGGCAGGTTTATCACCAGTTCTCCCTTCATTTGCTGAAGAACACACTGCACCTGCCAGATTGGGCAAAGTACCTAAATTGCGTTTCGCCATTGCATCAGATGGACATTATGGTCAGCCTGGAACAGATTACAAACTGCACCATGAGAATATGGTAAAGTGGTTAAATGAATCGCACGATAAAAATCCATTAAACTTTGTAATTATCAACGGCGATCTGGTGCATGACAGGCCTGAATTACTGAAAGAAGTAAAAAAGGATTATTACGACCGTTTAAAGGTTCCTTTTTATGCCGTACCGGGCAACCATGACCATGCAGATACCCCACTCTGGAAATCGGTTTTTGGTTATGATGATAACTTTTCTTTCGAAAAAAACGGGGTTGGCTTTGTTCTGGCCAATACTTCGGATACAAAAGGCGCCTATCTGTGCCCGAACAACGATTTTTTAAAGCAGGAACTGGATAAGTTTAAAGATTTAAAAACGGTGTTTGTAGTATTGCATATCCCGCCACATTTCTGGGTGCCAGAGAGCCCCTTTGTTGAGTGCCCTGATACCCTTAAACTTTTGCACAGCTATACCAACGTGAAAGCTGTATTTCATGGCCACGATCATAGTTTAGATGCTGTATTTTATACCGATAAGCTGCCGCATTTTTTTGATGCTCATATTGGCGGCAACTGGGGCACAGCCTATAAAGGTTACCGGATAGTGGAGGTAGATGAAAATGATAAGATCCAAACTTATCAGGTAAATGCAAGTGGATCGCCATTATTAAATGAAACGAAATTCTAGCTATTAAACAATAACCATGAAAAAAACATTTTTGATGCTCATTTTTGCAGGTACCATTTTAAACTGTGCTGCACAGAAAATAGGCGAAACCAAGCAGGAAGTTAAAACCGGCACTGATGCTGCTCAACCCTTTATGTTTTCGCTGAATACATTAACTGCTGAGAATCCGCGCTGGAATATTCATTATTCCGGAAGTTACGGCGAGCGGACAAACGGGCAGTTCGGATACGATGGCTTGGGACAACAGTTTGGGGTTAAAGGTTATTTAGGCAGCAGGTTTACCTTGTATGCCACTGCGGCAATCGGTTTTGCCAATTCTGGAGGCGTAACATCTGCGCAGCAGGCTGAAGTAATTAGAGATTTAGTGGGAGGCAAAGGCATAAGTGGTTTTAGGTTAGGTGCTGGTTTAGGCTTAAGCAGAGATTGGTCGAGTGTTGGTTCTGCCATTAGCAGGATTACCGCTTCATTCGACAAGACAAATTGGAGAATGGCGGGTAATCTTCGTTTCGAAAAAGCCTTTAATAGAACCAGAGATAAGCTTGATTTTATTAGCAGTTTTGGATATCAACATCGCGTTTCTAACGTTTTATACCTTGGCTTCGAAGCCTTAGGACAAGATTTAGAAGGCTTTTGGGAACAAGACGAGGCAGAAGGTGGCGCAAAGGTAATGATCGGGCCATCAATCAACCTGGAACCTAACCACTCGAAACTTTCGTTCTCTATTTCTGGTGGACCTGTTTTCTACGCCACCCGTAGTCAGGTAATCCCATCAGAGGCTATCCGCGAAATCGGTTCTGTCGCCTCAGGCAATGGCTATACCATCAGGGCCCTGGTTAATTTTAATCTTCACCGCTAATGCGGCAATCCTTAACTTAAGAAAATGAAAAAATCATACATATTTATATTACTCAGCTTCCTGTTCATCCAAAAAGGGTTTGCACAATGGCCTGGCAAAAACGAAAGCACCCAGCAAATTTTGTTGCCCAACGGTTGGAAATTAAGTCCGGCGGGGCATTCGTTACAGTTAGGCGATTTGCCCTTAAATATGCAGCTTAGTGCATCGGGCAAATACCTCGCCGTTACCAATAACGGCCAGAGTACGCAGTCGCTACAGCTTATCGATCCTAAAACCGAACGAATTATCGACGAAAAGGTGCTGGCCAAATCGTGGTACGGGATAGCTTTTAGTAAAGATGAAAAACATCTTTATGCATCGGGTGGTAACGACAATTGGATTTTAGATTTTAATATCCAGAATGATAAGTTCGTAAAAAGCGACACCATTAAACTTGGTCCGGTTTGGCCAAAAGGAAAAATAAGTCCGGCAGGGATTGTGGTCAATAAAAATAACAGTAAATTATATACTGTAACTAAAGAAGACAGCAGTTTGTATATTATTAACCCTGTTGAAAGGCAGATCGTTAAAAAAATACAGCTTCCTGCCATTGCTTATAGCTGTACCCTGGCTGCCGACGAGCGTAAACTGTATGTTTCGCTTTGGGGCGGAAAAGCGGTAGCTGTTATCGATTTGCAATCAGAAAGCATTATTCAGCAGATTCCCGTTGGCGATCATCCGAATGAGCTTCTGCTGAATAAAAAAGGAAATATTTTATTTGTAGCCAATGCCAACGATAATACGGTTTCGGTAATCAATACTGTAGATAACAAGGTAATCGAAACCATTGCCACCACGCTTTATGCCACTCAGTTAACAGGTTCTACCACCAATGGCCTGGCTTTAAGTGCCAATGAGAAAACTTTGTACATCGCCAATGCCGATAACAACTGTTTGGCTGTTTTTGATGTAAGCAAACCAGGGGTAAGCCAAAGCCAGGGTTTTATTCCGGTGGGCTGGTACCCAACAAGTGTAAAGGTTTTGGGTTCGAAAATTTTGGTTACCAATGGCAAAGGCAATACTTCTATGGCCAACCCAAAGGGACCACAACCCATTTCTAAAGTAGATAACAGTGGTTATCAAATGGGAAGCACAGCCAACAGCAGGCTGCAATATATTGCTGGCTTGTTTAAAGGCACTTTATCCTTTATTGATGCACCAAAACCCGAGCAGCTAAAATTATATACCAAACAGGTTTATGCCAATACACCTTTTACGGATAAGCGCGCAATAACTGCCGATGGCGAAGCTGGAAACCCTATTCCACGTAAGCAGGGAGAAAAATCGCCTATGAAGCATGTTTTTTATATCATTAAAGAAAACAGGACATACGATCAGGTGCTTGGCGATATGCCAAAAGGTAATGGCGATTCCAGCTTAACGCTTTTTGGCAGAAAGATTACGCCTAACCAGCATGCCTTTGCCGAAAACTATGTGTTGCTCGATAATTTCTATGTTGATGCAGAGGTAAGTGCAGATGGACACAACTGGAGCATGGCTGCCTATGCAACTGATGTTGTGGAAAAAACATGGCCAACCAGTTATGGTGCTCGCGGCGGAAGTACCACCTTCGAAGGTGGTAGGCCTGTTACTTATCCTAAAGGTGGTTTTATATGGGATTACTGTCAGCGGGCAGGAGTAAGTTACCGCAGTTATGGCGAATTTGGCGATTATGGTAAGGCTAATATTAAATCGCTACAGGGCCATATGTGTGCTGCATCACCAGGATTTGATATGGATATTAAGGATCAGGTAAGGGTAGATGCGTGGCAGCACGATTTCGATTCGTTACTGGTTGCAGGCGTTGTACCACAGTTTAATACTTTAAGGATATCTAATGACCATACCAGTGGGCAAAAAAAAGGTAAATATTCGCCACAGGCGGCAGTTGCCGATAACGATTTAGCCGTAGGCCGTATTTTGGAGCATTTATCACATAGCTCGATCTGGAAAGAGTCGGTTGTTTTTATTTTGGAAGATGACGCACAAAACGGACCAGACCATGTTGATGCACACCGTTCGCCAGCTTATGTGGTTGGACCATACGTAAAAAGGCATACGCCTGTTCATACGATGTATTCTACTTCCGGTTTTTTAAGAACGATGGAACTTATTTTAGGTTTGCCGCCAATGAGCCAGTACGATGCTGCTGCCATGCCGCTGTATGAGTGTTTTACAGCTACGCCTGATTTTACACCTTATAATGTGATTCAGCCGCTTATTGATTTAGATACCAGGAATGTGGCGGTGAACGAGAGCAGCAAACGTTCTGAACTGTTCAATTTTGCAAAGGAAGATTCGGCACCGGATTTAGATTTAAATGAAGTGGTGTGGAAATCGGTTAAAGGCGAACAATCGGTAATGCCAGCGCCAAAGCGGAGTGCTTTTGTGATTTTGGAGAAGAAGAAAAAAGATGATGATGATTAGTGATCTGTTATGATTTTATTTAACAAAAAGGCAATTTTCGATTAAGAAAATTGCCTTTATATAATTTTTTTCCATGGTCTGTGTCCTCACAGACCATTTTGTTTTTATACGTTACATCAAGGATTTCTCCACAATGGAAATGAATCTATATCGTCATTTCCTGAAGTGCAACGAAATGGATAAATCTTTTCTAAGAATCTAGGCGGTCTGTGGGGACACAGACCACGGGGATTAGTCGAATGACGATCTTATCTATAATTTCCAGTCTGGCCTTTCGAAATGGCAGGTATAACCGTAAGGGTTTTTCTGTAAATAATCCTGGTGTTCTTCTTCAGCATTCCAGAAATCTGTTTCAGGTACTACCTCGGTTACAATTTTGCCAGGCCATTTGCCAGACGCATCTAACTCGGCAATTAATGCATTTGCGGTGTTTTTCTGTTCTTCACTATTGTAGAAAATAGCTGAGCGGTATGAGGTACCCACATCATTTCCCTGTCTGTTGCGCGTACTCGGATCGTGGATCTGAAAGAAGTATTCCAATAATTTGCGGTAGGTTAAAACAGTTGGATCAAAAGTAACTTCAATGGCTTCGGCATGTGTGCCATGGTTCCGGTAGGTGGCATTGGGAACATCGCCACCGGTGTACCCCACAACTGTTGAGATAACGCCAGGGTAATGACGGATCAGTTCTTCTACTCCCCAAAAGCAGCCGCCTGCAAGAATGGCTTTTTCAGTATTCATATATCTTTCTTTTTTTTGATTAATAAAGATACGGTGAAGATGTGTAAAGGGAAAGTAAAGAAGGGGAGTTGTTTGGTTGTATGGTTTAGTCGGTGAAACACCAACCGATAGGATAAATTAAAAAGCACCAATTTCATTTGGAGCGCAGGGCCTGTACTGAACAGGAAATTTCCTCCCGTCTTCCGCTTTTACGCTTCGCTTCCTCGTGCCTCGTCGCTGCAGGGTAACGCTTCAACCGGGGCTAATAGGTCAAGGCGGTTTTTCATTTGTGAGGTTGCGGGGTGCATAACCCATTGTTCCTAAACCCGATTGCAATGCAAAGCCCGAAAGCGAGGAACGAGTGCGGACTTGAAATGGAAAGCGGGACTGCAAACCGCCAAGAACCACAAGCCCTCCATTTCCTAATTTCAATATACAAACAATTGCGTTTTCGGTCGGTGAGACACCAACCGATAGAATAAGCTTATATTTGGAGCGCAAGATCTGTGCTAAACAGGAAGTTTCCTCCCGTCTTTTGCTTTACGCTTCGCTTCCTCGTACCTCGTCGCTGCAGGGTAACGCTTCAACCGGGGCTAATAGGTTAAGGTAGTTTTTCATTTGTGAGGTTGCAGTGTGCACAAGCCGTAGCTTATAAACCCGATTGCAATGCAAAGCCCGAAAGCGAGGAACGAGTGCGGACTTGAAATGGAAGGCGGGACTGCAAACCGCCAAGAACCACAAGCCCTCCATTTCCTAATTTCAATATACAAACAATTGCGTTTTCGGTCGGTGAGACACCAACCGATAGACGACATGTTATTTAATTTATTGTTGAGCTTAGCACCAAACGCTACCCGCCAACCGCAAAATCCATAAAACTTACATTGTTTTTGCGTGAAGAACTTACGGCAATCCCTTTGCCGGCCTGATCTGTAAAGGTAAAACCTTCCAGTTCATCCGGTTTATCGGTGTCTATAACTTTAATAACAGATTCCTGCCCGCTGGCAAGCGATTTTTCCAAATTAAGAAAGGTCAGTCTCCATTTACGGCCCTCAATTTGGTTCTGGATTAAAACCAAAATACCTTTATCTGCAATCCAGTGTAGATTTTGGACCCATGGTGAGCAGGTGAATTTTTTAAAGAGAATTCCCTTTTCACTTGTTTTATCAGCTTTTGATAAGGCTATTGGGTTGTATAAACGTACTTCATTGGCTTTATTGCCATAATCGGCCGTTGCTACGAACCACTTCCCTTTATAATTTACATATTCTGGTCGCGTACCCTGGATACAGGCATCATCTTCAATGGATTTTATCAAATTTCCGTCCAATGTTTTCGTCTTTAAAAAACCTTGCCAGTTGATGCAGTTAATTACCGCTTTCCAAGCGGTACCTTCTGCATTTTGTTTTACCGAATTACCCACAAATGTGGGTAAACCCTTATGGTAGGCTATCCCGGTAGGGTGTTTGATGATATTTTCGCCTTTAACGGTGAATTGGTATTCTTTATGCATGTAAATCAAGGAATCTTTCCGGAGCTGATATTCGCGCATTACGCCCACTTCTCTGTCGCCGTAAAGAAAATAACGGCCATTTTGGTGAGAAATCCCCTGACATGCACCTAATGAGTCGATTGTAACTGTTTTCGTGATTTTTCCCTCCGTTTTGCTGTATCTGGCCACAAAAAACATCACGATCAGTACTAAAATTGGGTTTAATGTTTTCATAAACTAAGGATCTAAAGGTTCATCAAAATCAATTTGTAAGGATGTTGTATTTAAGTAGAATTCAGATTCGGTATCACTTAAACGTTTTCCGTTTTTATAAGGATAGTAGCCGAGTTCCTTTTTACAGCGTTCGAGCAGGATATCGGTAATGTAGTAACTTTGCGATTTTACGGTGCAAACCATCCCTGCTTTATCTATTGGCATACCGTACCTGAACATCAGTCTGGCACAATTACGCATATTGGTGGTGGTATGGCGGGCATGTGGCTCCATAATAACGGCACTTTCGGGTATCTGAAGGGTTTCCATTAAAAACTTCTTCATTTCGTATGCTTCACTGAACTTGGTTTTATAAGGGTGAACGCGGCCGCCCGAAACCACGATAAATGGTGCCATGCCTTTATGGTATTGCAAGGCTGCTAACCTGCAACGGATCATTCCGCCCGCGCTTAAGGCTACTTCTTTTTCCTCTGGGCCAGCACCTGGAACTAAAATCACACTATAAGGATATTTTTTCCAATCCGTTTTTTTGATCTGGTTAATGGCGGCAAGGTTTACGCCTTTAGCCATCGGTTCGTAATCGGCGGCATCATTGCGTTCGTTCAATTCTAAAGCTTCCAGTGCAAATAACATGGCAGGTTCGAAAAAGAGCTTATTATTGCCCTGCAGGGATAACAATGCATTGGCAGATGTGAGCTCTACAAACGTTTTATCTGTTAAAGTAAAACTGATCGAATCTATTTTCGGGTAATTGGGCTTATTTCCTTCTACGTAAACGCCAATTGCATAATTTACTGCATTGGCATCTTGTTCCCATGCTTTAACTAAAAGGGTTTTGTGCTGTTCTTTGGCAAACATGGCATAACAGCCTGAGGGGATTAGATGATTTTTTACCATATCTCCCAACAGATTATTTTCTGTATAAAGCAGCGCCAAACGGTTTCCAATATGGGCTATTTCCTCATCGGTAAATTTTAAGGCTTTAGCGTAACAGCTAATATCTGTTTTACAGGTTTTCACCGCTTCATTTACCTGTGCCGTTTTTGATTTATAGATGTTGTTGAACGCCGTATCTGTGCTAAGCATTTTGCGCAGTTCGGGCAATTGCTGAAAAAGTGTAAGCAGATAATAATTTTTGTATTGTACTTCGTTCCTGGTCTTAATTAATTGATAAGACTGTTGTGGTACATCCTGTGCAGCTAAGTCTTTGCAGAACAGGCCGAGCATAAGGAAAGCATAGAAGTATTTCATCGAAAAGTTTTGGAAACAAAATTAAAGACCTGCCATTAAAGAAACATTAAGAAGAAGTTATGCTTTGATGGTTGTTAAAACGATTTATTATATATCTAATCGCTTAATATTAATTTAAAGTGCCAGCTCAAAACGGTGTGTAGAGTTAACATAATAAATACATCTTGTTAAAAGTACGCCGCTACTTTTGCCGCTGTAGAACGCTCAAAAATTACTTGTTAACCTTAAAGGATAAGCCTATGTAAATGTGAAAATCTACACTTCTACTTAAAACAAAATCCCAATTATATTTCAAAACCATTACTAAGAACAAAAAGATGACATCATTTTTTTTAACCGCAAGTATAAAAAGTGCTTGCCGGAAATTGCTTTTGCCTATCGGTTTACTGGCCGTCTGTAATTCCAATGCAATAGCGATTAATCATGAAGTAACTGCTTCGGGCATACATAATAAAGTATTTGCCACTGTAAGCGGAACAGTTACCGATCAAAATAAACAACCTTTACCTGGTGTAAGTGTTTTCGAAAAGAAGACAAAAAAAACAACCGTTACCGATTCCAATGGTAAATACTCCATTTCGGTTGAGGAAGGTGCAATTTTAGTATTTTCTTATATTGGTTACGATAATCAGGAAGTTGCCGTTGATGGCCGCCAAAATATTAATGTTACTTTAAAAGAAAGCAGCAATACCCTAAATGAGGTTGTGGCTATCGGTTACCAGAAGATTAGAAAATCGGATGTAACTGGGGCCATCAGCAGTGTTAAGGCCAGTGAGATGAACTTAACTTCTCCTACTGTTGGCCAGGCCCTGGTTGGTAAGGTTGCCGGTGTACAAGTATCGCAAACAAGTGGTGCACCATATTCCGGTACCAAAATCAGGGTGAGGGGCATCGGTTCTATTAATGCCAGTTCCGATCCTTTATACGTGATTGACGGTTATCCGGCAGGAAACAACGTATCCATCAATCCGGAGGACATCGAAACCATCGACATTTTAAAAGATGCGGCTTCTGCAGCCATTTATGGCTCAAGAGCATCGGGTGGGGTGGTGTTAATTACCACTAAAAGAGGTACTGATGGAAAAGGAAAGTTTGAATATGATGTTCAGGGTGGAATTTCCCAGTTGGCTAAAAAAGTAAAATTATTGGATGCCAACCAGTTTATACAGCTTTTAATTGACGGACGTAACAATGCCTATAAAGATTTATGGGTAAACTCGGGCAAAACCTGGAATGATGCCATGTTTAGCGATAACAATACTACCCGTATTGCCAATGTGGGTAATGGCAGTAGTGTAAGCATTCCGGCCGATCTTTATAATTTTAGTGCACAACAGGCTATCCCTGCTGCCTATAATACCGATTGGCAGGATGAACTTTACCGCAATGCAGCCTTTCAACGCCATAACCTTTCATTTTCTGGCGGTACTAAGGATGTAAAATACTTTTTAAGCGGCGGTTACCAGAACAACGATGGTATTGTAACCAACACCAATCAAAAAGTAACCAACTTCAGGGGCAATATTGATGGCAAGGTGAGCGAGCGTTTACGCGTAGGCGCAAATATTGCTTACACAAAAAACGATAACAGAGAGGTACAGGAGGGACGTTATAATTTAAGTCCGATGATGTCGGCATTAATTTATTTGCCTTATCTGCCTGCAAGAGATGCCAACGGTAACCCTGTTCAGTTTGGCATGGGCGCTTTGTCTTCTCAATACGGTATCCAGAACCCCGAAAACCCTTTGGCTACTGTTGAGCAGTTAAAGATTACCAGAAAAAGCAATAGAAGTAGTTATAATGCCAATGCTACTTACAAAATTTTAGAGGGACTTAATTTTAAGGCTAACTTAGGAACACAAACATACAACGAAAAATACGATTATTATTTGCCTACCAGCTTAAGTAGTGGAAATACCCCACCTTACTCGCCCGAATCGATTAGGGCCGCAAATGCCATAGCACAAACCCTTAGTCAGGTAGATCAACTGGCAGAGTTTACTTTAAATTACAATAAAACATTTGGTAAACATAGCATAGATGTTTTAGGCGGTTATTCTGCTCAGAAAACATCCAGTGATCAGATTAGGGTAGCGGCAAGCGGATTCCAAAATGATTACATTGGTGAAATTACGGATAAGGGAGCGGATGCAGGTTTTTTTACACTAGACCGTAACAGAACTGGTAAAACAGTAACCACTTTACTTTCTTACTTTGGCCGTTTCAGTTATAATTATGCCGGCAAATACTTTTTAACCGGTTCCTTCCGTCGCGATGGTTCATCAAGGTTTGGTCCGTTAAACAAGTATGGTAACTTTCCTTCAATAGCTGCAGGCTGGAATTTATCTGACGAAAGCTTTTATAATAGCTTTTTGGGCGAACAATCGAGAGTTAAACTAAGAGCCAGCTGGGGCTTAAGTGGAAATAATAATATTCCAGACTACCGCACACAGCAAGAGCTAAACGCACCAGGTGGTGCAGTTTTCGGTAATGCAATTTCTACCGCCATTTGGCGGGTGCGATACAGGATAAAGGATTAGGATGGGAATCTACCTCTCAGTTTAACTTTGGGACCGATATCAGTTTGTTCAAAAACCGTGTATCGATTATGGCGAATTACTACTTAAGTTACTCTTTCAACTTATTATTTAACAAACCGCTTTCGGCAATTGCTGGCAGTTCAACAATTTTAACTAATCTTACTGATAGTAAGGTGCGTAATAAGGGTTTCGATTTGCAGGTTGATGGCAAAATTATCCAAAATGAAGACTTTACTTTGGGCCTAAGCGGAAACATCGCTGCAAACCGGAATAAGGTTTTAGACCTTGGCGGTAACAGTACAATATTTACGGCCGGTGCAGAGCGTTCGTACATTACACATGTTACCCAAGAAGGCCAGCCAATAGGTATGTTTTATGGATTTAAAGTTTTAGGCAGAATTACATCCGATAATTTAGGAAAGGTTGCCCCGTCAGCTTCTTCTACCAACCCGGCAAAAATCGGCGATTTATATTTTCAGGATACCGATGGTAACGGCATTGTAAACGATGCAGACAAAACCGTTATCGGCACACCATATGCAAAATTCACCTATGGTTTTGCTTTAAACACTTCTTACAAAACGTTTGACTTAAGAGCATCTTTCAACGGATCATACGGAAACCAGGTTTTAGATGGACAGGATTATTACCTGTACAACTTTGAAGGCTCTGGAAACCAATATGTAGAGGTTGCCGACCGTTACAGAAATGAAGCCAATCCGGGCAGTGGTTTAAATTACCGCGCATCGCGTGCAGGTACGCAAAGTAACAGTACGCGTTTATCGTCTTTTTATATACAGGATGGATCTTATTTCAGGTGTACCAATATTACTTTAGGTTACAGTTTTCCAAAGCAACTGGCCAATACACTGAAAGTAAGCAATATCCGTGTTTATGCGAGTGTAGATAATGCATTTACCATTACCGATTATAAAGGTTATAACCCTGAGGTAGATTATAGTGCAGGTAATAATCTTGCCCCTGGTGTTGATTATGGTAACTACCCATTGGCAAGAACCTATAACCTTGGTATTAAATTGACTTTTTAGAACTAAAGAAATGAAAAAACATATTTATAAAGTATTGGCCCTAAGTGCAATTTTAAGTTTGGGTGCCTGTAAAAAAGATTTTCTAAATCAAAGTAACCCCAATGCCATTGCTGTAGAGAACTATTTCAAAACAGAAAATGATGTACTGCTGGCTGTTAATGGGGTTTACCAATCGCTTAGAAGCAGCAATACCCTGGGCGAAAACAGCGGACTGTTTACTGATGAGCGCTCGGATGATGCGGGCAGGAATGATAACCAGAGTAATGCCGGCGAGCCATTTCAGTTTAACGATTTTTCACTCCTGCCAAGCAATTCTTATTTGAGAAGCCATTGGCTGGCACTTTATGAGGCAATTGGCAGAACCAATGTTGTATTGACAAATATTGATAAAGTATCTTTTGCTAATGCGGCCACCAAAGAAAATTACAAGGCAGAAGCCAAGTTTATCAGGGCGATTATGTATTTCGAACTGGTGAGGAAATGGGGACCAGTACCAGTGGTAACCAAGCAGCTTAGCACAGCTGATGAAGTAAAAGAAAACACTTTTCGTGTGCCTGAAGCGGATGTATACAACCAGATTGTAAGCGATTTAAAAGATGCCCTTAACAGCACATTGCCAAACTTCCAAACGGGAGCGAATATAGGTAGAACTTCGAAAGCGGCCATAAATGCATATCTGGGTAAGGTTTATTTAACGATGGCTACAACACTTTCAGCAAATAAGGCCGAAAACCTAAATAATGCGAATACTTATTTAATGGCAGCTTATAATATGAAAGCTTTCGGGAATCTTTCTGAAATTCCCTATACAGATGTTTTTGACGTGGCGAAAAAAACAACCTGTAAGGAACTGATTTTCCAGATTTCAAATAAGCAGGGCGATATCAGTTTTAGCTCAAGCATTGCTGCAAACAACCAGGCCAAAGGCGAAACCATCAATTCGCTTAAACCTTCTACCGGGATTGGTGGTAATGTAAAACTTGATCTAATTAATGAATATGAAGCAAACGATTTGAGGAAAGATTTCTCGGTTAAATTTGCCAATGATCAGACAGTAAAAGATTGGTTTATTACCAAATTCCGCGATGCGAGCCAATTGGCAACCAATGCGGGTTATGGTGGCAACGACTGGATTTTAATGCGTTATGCCGATGTAATTTTAATGCTTGCTGAAGTTAATATGTTGCAGGGCAACGATGCCGTAGCCATTCAATATTTGGATATGGTAAGAACAAGAGCAGGTATGCCCGTTTATGCGGTTGCTAAAACCGACGCCACTTACGCGGCTAAATTCCCGACTTTAAAGCTTGCTATTTTACACGAGCGTAGGGTAGAGTTTGCTTTCGAACACCAAAGATGGTTCGATTTAATCAGGAATTTTACTGCTGCGGAGCTGGTTACTTACTTAAAAGCGAAACCACAGTCGTCGTATGGAATTGCTAAATTGGCTAACGTAACCTTAAAAGACAGGTATTATCCTATTCCTTTTGATGAAGTGAAATTAGATCCGGTTAAAATGTACCAGAATCCTGGTTACTAAAAAGTTAATATATATTATATTATAATAAGCAAAGCGGGCTGATCATTGATCGGACCGCTTTTTTAGTTTGGAGTTCTGAGTGAGCATTCGTTATGAATCGTTATTATAAAAAGGCTTTTTCAGCCGGTGAAGCAATTTTTATAGTAAAGATCATTAGCATGAAAGATTGCTTCGTCGTTTCTCCTCGCAATGACGATTTTTTTTAGGGAGTCTGTCAATGGTAGCTTGTTGAAGGACATTTTTAAGGTGTTTCGACAGGCTCAACATGACAATATATAGTTGGAAAATTATCGTTTATTTATAAGCAGTTTCCAGTTTCCAAAGTAATTGAA
Source organism: Pedobacter riviphilus (assembly GCF_014692875.1). Taxonomy (NCBI): domain Bacteria; kingdom Pseudomonadati; phylum Bacteroidota; class Sphingobacteriia; order Sphingobacteriales; family Sphingobacteriaceae; genus Pedobacter; species Pedobacter riviphilus. The sequence goes on from NZ_CP061171.1 coordinate 223,982, forward strand.
ACCGAAATAATCACTTTTGGTTAGATCCTGAAACAAGTTCAGGAGGACGTATGGAGCTGAAATTGATCAGGCGAAATGGTTAGCCATTGATACAGTTTCAGTTGGCAGTTTCCATTTAACAGTTTAATCCATTCTACAATTTAAACATCTGGTAAACATTGCATATACAGTTAACCGATTTAAACAATTAACCAGTTAACCCAAATCATTAAATCACATTTCTCGTAATTTTCCCCTTAATGATGTAAAGTGCCTGGATATTCTTTTTGCTGATTACCGTATTGCCTTTAAAATTTGGATTTGAAGAACGGAGGATGAGTTTGCTATCATCAGCGTGCTGAAAAATTAGTTTTATAGTGCGTAAACTGTTACTATCTTCATCCGTCATTACCACATAAGCTTCGCCCCACTGTAAAATTTCGTAATTGGTAATTTCTTTTATGGCTATAATTTCGCCCGCAGCATATTTGGGTACATGCTATCGCCATAAACCGGCAAGTAGGCTGTGCAATCGTTAAAAGGGAGATAATTTACCAGGTATTCTGCCCGTTGCTCTTCTACGATGAGTTCTTTCGCATCCGATAGGCTCATGTCGAAATAAGGTACACCCTCTTTGCTTTCGCCAACGGCTGGTTTCTTTTTGAAAAACGGTTCGCCAATTCCATCCTCAAGCCAGGTTAAATTTACGTCGAATTTCATCTCCAGCTTATCTTTAATCGCATTAGATACATTAATCCTTTCTCTTAAAATATCTGATAAAGAGCCCTGTTTTATATTCAACGCAGCAGCAAAATCTTTCTGAGTTTTAAAATACAGTAAATCCATTAATGTTTTTAAGCGTTGATTTTCATTCATAAGTAAGTAGATATGTTAATAAGTTTTATGTATAAATTATAGTTTAACTTATTTTATTTTGCTAAATTCGTTAGCTAATATAATCATTTAAAAAATATACGCTATGGAAGAAAACCTGAATTTTAAAAAAGAAACAATGGCATTTATTGGTGCGATTGAAAGCTTCTTTTCAACAAATGGTGTAAGCTATCATTTGAATTTTTTAAAGAACTGGTTAATCCCTCCACAGAATGAATTCGATTTTTCGCCACAAAAGCACCCGGCACAGCTGTTGGTTTTTTACGAAAAATTAGTGCCGCTTTTCGATTATTCGGATTTAATTTTTAACCACATTGAAGCCGATACCGCATTTGTGAAAGCGATTGAGGCTGACGAATGTGGTGTGGAACGCGAAACGGTACTGCTTGATTACTGTCCGAAATTGTTAAGCCACGGAGAAATGCAAAATCCAAAACTTACCTTTCTTGATATTTTCCTGTTTTTTCAATCAGATACCTATAAGCTGGTTTACAAAGAATGGCTGTTGGCGGCATTAGAAAATAACCTCGATCTGGACTGGGACCAGTACGTTGCGGCGTTTTACGAAAACACCAAAAAAATGCTGGAGGCTTGCTGGCTCATCCACGAAAGGATAATTACCAGAAATAGCTTTAAAAGTATCGATCGCTATTATCATATGGCCATATTCGAAAGTACATCGCCTTTGGCTCTTGAACCGGAATTACTTGATGATCCGTTTAAGGTAATTGAATTTTTCTTCAGTTTGGATAACCTCAGGGGGCATAAAGCTTATTTAAAAAACTGGTATAAAGCTGCCTTGGCAGAAGAGCAGTGTGTGAGCGATGTAGCCGATTATTTTTTCCTCTATAACCAGTTTACGAAACTGTTTAACGCAGGTTATTTGATCACAGCCAAAAATCTAACTTACCAGGGTGTTTCTTTTGGAGGTTTACCTGCTATTACAGATCAATTTGTAAACGGCGATAGCAAAGAACTATGTGAGGTAAATACCCTGGGTGCAGCACATATGGCAAATCCTTATCTGTTTGTGAGGTCTTTTTTTATTCCCGAAAAAATTAAACAGCTGCGTTTAGGGCTCTTGGAATGGTTATATGCTGCCTTCAGTACCAAGAGTAGCATTAAACTATTAGATAAGGAATTTTTATTTGAGCAGTATGAAGCCATGATGATGATGATGGAAGCTTTTTTTGTGATGATTAGTAAGCCTGTATTAAGTGAAAGTGATGAAAGGGACTATTATGCGGAGTAAATCTTTAAATCTGGGGCATGTTGCGTTAAAAGATAAAAGGATAGTGCTTTTATTAAAGGGCATTACGGCTGCGGTACCTGTTCAGTATATTTATCTCCATAACAACTTTTTGGCCGGTAAGGCCGTGCAAGAAATGCTGATTATGATTCCGTTTAAACAGGTACGTATTTTAAACGAATTAACGCCATTATTAAATATTGTATTTAACGGGCATACGGAATTGAATTATCGCGTTTTCCATGTACACGAGGTGGAGCAGGCATTGCTGGGGGTAGTTTGTTTTTTTACTATGCCACCATAGCTGAAAATTGTTTGTTCAGTAAATCTGGAACTTTTTTAAACGGGGGCTCAACTCAGCTTATTGCAGATCAGGTGAGCACCGCGTACCAGAATGGAATTGATAAGGCCAATAAATTTTTATCGGGCGCAACCTTCTATTTTAAACAACAGCATTTCGAATACTGCGCTTTTATGCTTCATCAGGTTTTCGATCTGATGTACCGGGCAATTGAAGTTCTGGTAATGGGAAAGGATAAAAAAACGCACCGCATTAAAGTGCATCAATTGTATATTAAAACTTATGTTAAGCCGCTTTCCGAGTTGTTTAACTACGGCGCAGAAGAGGTTGATCTGTTACATTTGCTTGATGAGGCTTACCTGGCCGTCCGCTACGAAAACAATTACCAGATCGGTGAACCAGATGTGTTACGCCTGTTTGAGAAGGCAGATTTATTGTATGTGCTTGCAGAACAGGTTTATCAGGGTGTGATGAACAGGCATTTCGATCAACAGGTTAGCAGAATAGGTATGGGTTAAGTGTTGCTGATAAACTCACTCGGTGTTTTTCCGAAATGTTTTTTAAATTCTGAGCTAAAATATTTCCGGTCGCTAAAGCCCACGGAGTAGGCAATTTCTGAGATATTACCAACACCTTGTTTTAATAGCTGTGCAGCCCTTTTAATGCGTATCGATTTAATAAAATCGTTAACCGAAAGATCGGTAAGTGCCCTTATTTTTTTGTACAGTACAGGCTGGCTCATGCCGATTTCAGTGGCCAGGGTAGGTACATCAAACTCCGTATCGGCAATCCGGTCTTCAATAATCTGAATAATTTTATTTAAAAAGTTTTGCTCTGTGGTATTGATTACCATGTTTTTCGGTTCGAGCGTAACTACCTGCGCAAATTTTTGTTTAATGGTTTCGCGTGCATTTAAGAGGTTCTGAATGTTCAGCTCCAGTATTTTGAGGTTAAAAGGTTTCATAATATAGGCATCGGCACCATTTTCGAAACCATTTACCTGATGTATATAAGCAGAACGTGCAGTGAGTAATACCACTGGGATATGACTGGTTCGCTCATCTGTTTTAAGTTTTCGGCACAGTTCCAGGCCATCCATAACGGGCATCATTACATCGCTGATAATGAGATCGGGAATGATTTCCAATGCTATTTCCAAACCTGTGGCTCCGTTTTCGCTTTCGTAAATGGTGTAAATATTGCCCAGTGCGTTTTTAATAAATGCCCTTACATCTTCATTATCCTCTACCAGTAAAATACTGTATTTTTTAGCTGCAAGAGATACAACAGCTTCCCTTTCTGTAGCCTGCTGATGTTCTGCGGCAGCCGGGAGTTCATAATTGGTCGCATCATCGTAATACACATAGTCTTTTACAAAATCTGCCGGTTTAAAATGTGTTTTCCCGGTTTTTAAACTTATGGTAAAGCAGGTAGCGCCATGTTGGTTTTCGCTTTGAGGAGTACTTTCGAAGGTAATCTCACCGTGATGCAGCGCTACAATACTTTTCGAAAAAGATAAACCTAAACCCGTACCAATGGTTGTATTGGTATTGGCCTGGTAGAAATTGGTGAATAAATTGGCCTGGTTCTCTAAAGCAATGCCCTTGCCGTTATCGCGGATCTTAATATTAACCAACTGTTTTTCCACTTCTATTTTTAAGCTAATTTTTCCCTTTACAGGGGTAAACTTAAAGGCATTTGAGAGCAGATTAAACATCACTTTTTCCATTTGAACTTTATCAAAATAAAGTTCAATTTCTGCCTGTTCCGTTTCAAACTGATAATCGATATTTTTAGAAATGGCCATGTTCTGGAAAGCCAAAAATATTTCTCTGCAAAACTTCACTACATCGCCAGGACTGATGTGCAACGCCATTTTTCCACTTTCGGCCTTTCTAAAATCGAGCAGCTCGGTAACCAGGTTCATCAGGCGGTCGGCATTGTTTTTAATGGGCTGCAGTTCACGGTTTAAAGCCGGATCGTCTTTAGCATTTTCGATCAGTTTATCCAACGGGCCTACAATAAGGGTTAAAGGCGTGCGGATTTCGTGCGAGATATTGGTGAAAAACTCTAGTTTATGCTCGTTAATCTCTTTTTCTTTTTTAAGTACAGCTTTTATTAATAAATAACGTATAAATACAATGGAAATGGCTGCAAAAGCGCAAAAGTAAAAGAGATAGGCCCACCAGGTTTTATAAAATGGAGGTAAAATCTTAATATTTAATGTGCTGATTTTGTTGGTCCAAAGGCCATCATTATTACTTCCCTTCACCATTAGGGTGTAGTTTCCGGGCGAGAGGTTGGTATAACTGGCTGATGGATTATCGACATAATTCCAGTTTTTTTCAAAACCTCCTAGTTTGTAGGCATAATGGTTTTTATCGGATTTTATAAAGTTAAGTAGTGTAAAATCTATTGAAAATACATTCTGGTCTGCTTCGAAGGTAATTGATTTAATGGTGCTGATGTTCTGTTTCAGTAAGCCATCTTCGGTGTTTAGTGCTATTGGTTTATTAAACAGTTTTAGTCCGGTAAAAATAACAGGCGGGGTGTTTTTGTTTTCTTTAATCTCGCTGGGGAAAAAGCTGACCATTCCACTTAATCCACCAAAGAAAAACTCGCCTTTGCTATCTTTCAAAAATGATTTGTAATTAAATTCATTGCCAGGCAGTCCATCTTTAATATTGTAGGTTTTAAAAGTTTTCTGCCTGGGGTTGTATTTACATAAACCTTTGTCTGTAGTAATCCACAGGTTATTAAAATCATCTTCAAGTATACCCATGATAGTGTTGCTCGGCAGGCCATCAAGTGTGGTTACCCGCATATATTGGTGCTTTTCGGGAAGGAGTTTAAACATTCCGTTCCTAGCGGTGCCAATTAACAGGTAACCAGCCTTATCTTCGGTAATGCAACTGATTTCGTTGTAATTTAAAATTTCAGGATTGGCAGCCACGCGGTTTACAAATTTAGCTGCACCGTTTTTTAATTGGAAAAGCCCTGCATTGGTAGCCACCCACAAGGTTCGTTTGCTGTCTTCGAAAATGTAAAGGACCGCATCGATAAGGCCGTTTACCCGGTTGCGGATAAATTTACCAGTAGTACTATTAAAGCTATTTAAGCCACTGTTGGTACCTACCCAAAAGCGGCCATAACTATCTTCGAAAACAGCTGTAATTTCATCGCTGCTAATAGATGAGGTATCGTTTTTGTGCTTGGTGTATCTGACAAAAGTTTTGGTATTGGGGTTAAAAAGGTTTAATCCGCCATAATGTGTACCAATCCAAACTTTATTGTTTTTATCACGGATAACTGATTTTACCAGGTTGGCACTTAGGCTTAAAGGGTTATTGGGGTTGTTTTTGTAACGGATGAACGTATTGTTTTTCCTATCGTAATAATTAATGCCTTCACCTTCAGTAGCAATCCATAGGTTTTGGTGTTGGTCTTCCATTATTGAACTTACAACATTGCTGCTCAGGCCATTTGGCGTGGCAGTGCTGCGATAAACCTTAAAAGGCGTATAATTGGGATAAACCATGTTGATGGCCCCATAATAAGTACCCACCCAAATAATACCCTGACGGTCCTGAAAGATATCGTAAACCGAATTTTGGCTTAAACTGGAAGGATTTTCGGGCTCATTCTGTAAGGTACTGAAACTTTGGGTTGCCGGGTTATAGATGTTGATGCCGTGCAAGGTGCCAATCCATAGTTTACCTTCCTGATCGAGCATGATTTTACGCACATTATTACTGTTGATGCCCTTGGGGTTAAGGCTCGAATATTTATAGTTGATAATGCTTTCGGTGCTTAGGTTGAGCTTACTTACGCCAGTTTGTTTAGTGCCAAGCCAAAGGTTGTTTTCACGATCTTCTACCATCGTGGTGATATGGTTATCAATGGCTTTGGCAAGCTCATCGCTATAGACCGTAAAATGCTTATAAATAACCCTGTTCCCACTGAAGCGCATATTCATTAAACCATTGCTGGTACTTAGCCACAAGGTGCCATTGTGGTCTTCGGTAATGGTATAAATTTGTAAATCTTGTTTTTTCTGGTATAAAAAATGTTTAAAACGATAGTGGGTAGTATCAGTTAGTAAATTTAATCCATTTGCCGTGCCTACCCAAACCCTGTTTTTTTTATCCTGATAAATGCAGTTGATCGTAGAGTTACTCAGACTGGAGGGAAGGCTATCATTGTGCTGATAACGGTCAAAATTATCGTCCTTTTCATTGTACTTATTTAGCCCGTTTTGAGTGCCGATTAACAGCGATCCGTTTTTAAGTGATACAATGGAAGAGAGATAGGAAGATGTGCTCAGGCTTTTTTTATTGCCATTTTTATTATTGTAGATTTTAAAAGTTTGAGAATCGTATTTGTTGAGTCCAAAACGGGTTCCGAACCAGAGAAAGCCCCGTGCATCCTGGGCAATTGATAGTACCGAGCTTTGCGAAAGTCCGTTCTCTACGTTTAGGTGTTTAAAGGCGTACTGGTCTTGCGCTTTGCCTGCCATAGCGAAGAGTGTAAATATAAAGAGGAGCAGGACTTTCATATTCATAAAATACAAGGGTGGTTAGCTTAATAGTATTAAATGTACAACTCTATTTTTATTATTAAAATCAAATTGGTTTAGCACGGGCAATTTTAGCACTTTATCTGCTTACCTACCTTGTTTAATGCTGTTTTCTGCCATTATTTAGGATTTTTATACCTATTTGTTTAGGATTTTATCCCCTCAGTTTGCCTCCAAAGCAACAATTTTGAATAGCCAAATATTAAAGCAAAACCAAACTGTTTAAGCCGATATCCTTTTCATAGTAACCAGAATAGTTCTAGCTGGTGGTAGCCGCAGGTTATGCCCATAATTTTTTGCGATTAAAAAAAACAATGTTAATCAACTAAACAAAAAATGGATAAACTTTACAAACATCTCAAAATTGGAGAAGCAAAACTGAGTCGTTTTTACTGCCCGGTAAAACTATTCTCACTAATTATGCTTTTGAGTTTTACGGCATTTACCGCCTTTGCTCAATCTATAAAAATTTCAGGAACAGTAAAAGATACCCAAGGTGGAACAATACCTGGAGTAAGTGTTACGGTAAAAGGTACTTCTACAACAGCGGTAACCGGAGGTGATGGTAAATACACTATTGCTGTGCCATCGGCCCAAAACACATTAGTATTTAGCTATATTGGTTACGATACTAAAGAAGTATTGGCTGGAAAGGCTACAACCTTAAACGTTACGCTGCAAGAGCAAAACAACAGCTTAAATGATGTAGTTGTAGTAGCTTATGGCGTGCAGAAAAAAGTTAATGTAATTGGCTCTGTATCTAGCATTAGTGCCAAATCAATCGAAAATAGACCCGTTACCAACTTATCATCATCTCTTGGTGGCTTAAGCTCGGGTGTGTTTGTTCGTCAATCATCTGGCAAGCCAGGCTCGGATGGTGCCACCCTCAGGATCCGTGGTACAGGAACAATAAATAACAATAACCCATTAGTGGTGGTAGATGGGGTTATCGGTAGTATAGATGCCGTTAATCCAAACGATGTTGAAAGTGTTTCGGTTTTAAAAGATGCGGCCGCTTCATCTATCTATGGTTCACTTGCTGCAAACGGAGTTATCTTAATTACTACAAAAAGAGGAAATAGCGGAAAAACGGTAGTAAGTTATGCGGGTTTAGCATCAATTGCAAAACCTGCCAACCTGCCAACTTTTGTAACCGATTATATTACCCACATGAATTTGGTTAATGAAGGTTACCGTAATTTAGGCCAAAGTCCTATTTATACCGATGCTACCATAGCACAATGGGCAGCAGCAAACGCCAATCCTGATGGATTAACCCCGCAAGGTGTACCCAATTATATTGCTTATCCGAATACAGATTGGGGCAAAGCTATATTTGAAAATAATGTTGTGCAACAACATAATATTTCCTTAAATGGTGGATCTGAAAATACAAAATTCTTATTATCTGCATTGTATCTTAACAATCCGGGTACAATGGCAAATACAGGTTCTGATAAATACAATTTACGTATCAATCTAGAATCGAAAGTAGCTAAATTTTTAACTGTAGGTACGCAAACCTTTGCTTCCTATCAAACCTATGGTTTAGCCAATACCGATAATGCATTTAACTTTCTTCGTCAAACTACTCCAGGTGTATATCCGGTTTGGAATGGTAAATACGGTTTTCCGTCTGCTGCTGAAGAATCTTCAACCGCAAATAACATTGTGCAATACCTATATGGTACTGGCGGTGATGATAATGAGACCCGAATCAACACAACTGTTTTTGCAAGATTTGATATTTTAAAAGGTTTAGATTTCGAAACCCGTTTTAACTATCAAACCCGCCAGGAAGAATTTAATAACCATGCCATTACTTTCGAAAAATGGAATTTTGCAACCAATACATTAAAAGTACCTAAAACTACAGCCGACCAGTTAACCACAAATTACGGTTTTAATAAAAATTATGGGATAACCATAGATAACATTTTAAAATATAACACCACTATAGCCAAACACCACGATATTAGTTTGTTGGCAGGTTACAATCAATACTACTATAACTATTATAACATTGGTGCTACCGGAAAAGGCTTGTACGATGAAGCGGTTACAACACTTGGTGCTGCTACTGCAATAACATCGGGAACTGGTGGTGAGTATGATTATGCTATGCGTTCGGCTTATGGTCGTTTAAACTACGCTTACAAAAGTAAATACCTTTTTGAAGGGGTGTTCAGGTATGACGGATCTTCAAAATTTGCGGAAGATTATCGTTGGGGATTTTTTCCTGCTTTCTCTGCAGGGTGGCGAATTTCTCAAGAACCATTTATGAGTAAATTGAATGATTACATTGGAAATTTAAAACTTCGTGCCTCGTGGGGTAAAACTGGTAACAACATCATGAATACCAACCCGGCTTTAGGTAACTACGATTATCAGGCACTTTACAGTGGTACCAACTATTCATATAATGGTGCACAAGCTAGCGGATTAATATCAACCAAATTTGCCAACCCATTTTTGGTTTGGGAAGCCACCACAACAACCAACCTTGGTTTAGACGGTAATTTATTTCATGGTAAAATGAATTTTGAAATTGATTTGTATAACAAATTCACATCTAAAATTCTATTTATACCAACTATTCCTATAACGGCTGGAACCGCCACTGCAGCAACTCAAAATATTGCAGAAATGTCTAATAAAGGTTTAGAGCTTACTTTAGGTTATAATAATAACATCGGCGATTTTAAATATGGTGTTTCGGGTAATTTTGCCTATAATTTTAACCGTGTAACCAAATACAAAGGTGCTTATCAGGCTGGTTATACAACAGATGCGTTAGGAAACAGGGTTTATACTTCAAATCTGGGCAGTGTTTCAAGCGGAGGTACGAACCGTATTTTAGCTGATCACGAGTTTAATGAATATTACATGCAAACCGTTTATAAAGGCAATGGAAATTATTTTACAGATGGTAAAGTAAATATTAATGGCGGACCTAAAGATGGTATGATCCGTACACCAGCTGATATGGATTGGTTAAATGCAATGATTGCAGCAGGGTACTCTTTCCAGCCGGCAGGAGGTGTTGGTAAAACCAAAATTTATTATGGTGATTTAATCTATGCTGATAACAATGGTGATGGACTTTATGGTAATAGTTTTGATGCGCAGTTTCTGAATAAATCATCTACACCAAGGTTTAACTATGGCTTTAGCATGAATTTATCGTATAAAAACATAGATCTTTCTATGCTATGGTCGGGTAGTGCAGGTATGTGGTATTACTGGAATGCTACCGGTTATAACAACTCTGTTGTATCTCTTGGTAATGCAGTAAGTACCTTAATTGCAAACGATCATTATTATTACAACGATGCAAATCCTAACGATCCGGCTAATAATATTAATGCAAAATATCCAAGGCTTAAAAACACTACCGATGTTCAAAACGCATCAGTAGCAAGTGATTTTTACTTATATAATGCTTCTTACCTAAAATTGAAAAACTTACAGATTGGTTATACGCTACCAGAAAAAATTTCTAAAAAAGCAGCTATGAGCAGGGCAAGAATTTTCCTGTCAGGAGAAAACCTGTTTACCATTACCAATTATCCGGGCTTAGATCCTGAAATCGGTGCAGGAGTATCTTATCCAACTATGCGCCAGTATTCTTTAGGCTTAAATGTTACTTTTTAACGGAAACAAAATGAAAAAGATTTTAACCATATTATTTACAATTGCAGTAGTTACGGGTTGTAAAAAAGATTTATTAACAACTACACCTCCTTCGCAAGTTGCATCAGAAATGATGTGGACAACTGATAACCTAACCGACCAGGGAATGACCGGTGTTTATGCCACTTTAAGATACGGCATGGCATCAGGTGGTGCCTCAGGTTTAGAATTGTATCAAATGGATTGTTTAGGTTTTACCGGACAAACTTCGGGTGCAGAGTCTTTGTTGTCAGGAACAATAACCCCGAGTAATGGCTATTTCAGTGGGCACTGGCAAAACCTTTACGAAGGTATTCAGCGTGCAAATGATGCATTAAAAAACATTGCATTAAAATCGCCTTCTTCTCCTGAGAAAAAAGCAAGGTACATTGCTGAAGCAAAATTTTTAAGGGCTTATTTTTATTTAAGGTTAAATCAATTGTATAAAGGCGTACCCATTTATTTAGAGCCTTATCTTCCTGAAGAAGCATTTAAACCACGTTCTACAGAAGCAGAAGTTTGGGCTCAGGTAATCAGTGATTTAACTGCTGCAATTGCGGAACCAAACCTACCTGATAGATATGCTAGTGGTAATGGAAATTATGGTCATGTTACTAAGGGTGCAGCTTATGCTTTACGTGGCAAAGCCTATATGTATACGCAAAAGTGGGATTTAGCCACAGCAGATTTTCAAAAAGTTAAAGATGCTGGTTATGGTTTGTTTGCAAATTATAGCGCATTGTTTAAAACTGCTAACGAACAATCTAACGAAATGATTTTCTCTATTCAGAATATTGGAGTTACTGGTTTTGGTTCAACTACGCAATTTTATTGCGGTACCCGTTCTTCTTTTGGCTCTTGCTGGAATACTTATCATGTTTCTCCAAACCTGGTAGATTTATATGAAAACGCTGATGGCTCTAAATTTAACTGGGATGCTGTTATACCTGGATATTCGGCACTTTCTGTAGCAGAACGAGAGGTTTACTTTTTAAGAAACAACCTAACAGCAGCCGAAATTGCAGCAGCCACTACAAGAGGTGCAAAAATGAGTTTGTATTTACCAACAGGTAACGAAGCACGTATTATGCAGGCTTATGCTAACCGCGATCCTCGATTGGCTGCAAACGTAATTACACCATACTCAACTTATTTGGGGGTATTTGGCGGAGCAAATGCAGTGGTAACCTCAAGATGGCCTTATCGTGCTGAAGGCGCTACGAATGGTGATTTGCGTACAGATACACAAAGCCTATTCTATTATTTATACCGTAAATATGTTTACGAAGGTGCAACAGAAACACCTGGCAGAGATTATGGACCAACAGATTTTGTATTGATTAGATACGCAGATGTGTTGTTAATGTGGGCAGAAGCGCTGAATGAACAAGGTTTAACTTCTGAGGCAATCGCTAAAGTAAATGAAGTAAGAACGCGTGCTGGTGTAGCTTTACTTCAAAATGCCAACGCGGTATTGCCAACATTTGTATCTGATCAAACAGATTTAAGAGAAAGGATCCGCAATGAAAGAAGAGTAGAGTTTCCTAATGAAGGTATTAACTTCTTTGATGAAATGAGATGGAAGAGCTGGAAAGACAAAGTTTTTTATGCAGGTAACGGTGTAAAACAGGCTTGGGGCAAAGTTGTATATGCCTACTCATTTAAGGGTGATTATCTTTATAATTGGGCAATTCCAGCTGTAGAGATAGAAAGAAACCCCAGCCTGACTCAAAATGCAGGTTGGATAAATTAGATTGTTGGCAGGATTAGTTCTGGCCGCTATTACGATAGCGGCCAGTTAATGATGAATTTCTATGACTCCAGGCTAATAAACATAAAGAAACATCAGTTCGATCTGGTAAAAAAATGGTTAGTATTGTTAGTTTGGGCCACTTTGCCTAGCTTGGTGGCTTTTTAACTCCCTTATTACCAATTAAAAATAATTGAAAATTATGCAGCGTCATAGCTCATTAAAGTATTGCAGAATAATCATTAATTACAGCCTGTTACTCCTGTTTTCGTTGTTGCCGCGTTGGTGTACTGCTCAAATACCAGCTGGCGAAGTAAACTGGTCGGTATTTATGGCCCGGCAAAATTTAAAGTGGGATAATCTTGGCAAAGATTATTATAGTGGTATTATCTTGGGTAACGGGCTGCTCGGTACCAATATTTACAAAGAAAACGACAGTTTAATCCGTTTCGATATCGGTAGGAGCGATGTAGTGGATCATCGGGAGAAACTAATGCCCTATGCTGGTAAATTATATACCCAATCGCGTTTGCCAATTGGGTATTTTACGCTTAAAACTGAGGGTAAAATAACAGGAGCCAAAATAGAACTCGATATTTACAATGCCGAAGCGAAAGGCAGCATATCTACTACACAGGGAACAATCTCCTTTACCGCCTTTGTTGCGGCCAATCAAAATGTAATTAGTATTTCGTTTAATGCAACACAGCAAGAAAAAGTTTTAGCATGGAAATGGAACCCTGGTAAAAGTATCAGTCCGAGGTATCTTCAGGCCTATCCGACAGATAAACCTGCAAACTATCAGGAAAATCCTCCTGTAAAAATGACGACAGAAAGTGGTTATACTGTTTGTCATCAACCCTTATTTAATAACGGTGGTTATAGCACAGCCTATCAAATTAATGGCAATGCCAGTTCGGGCAAACTGCGCGTAAGTGTGGGCTATGATGGGTATAATAACCTCGATGAAACCAAAGAAGCCTTAAATAGCCTTAAAAATTTTAAGTCAGACGAGGAAAGTATTGCAGCACACCGCAATTGGTGGCACAGCTATTATCAGCAGAGCTTTGTTGCCCTGCCCGATAAACGCATGGAGAATTTTTATTGGATACAACTTTATAAACTCGCCTCTGTTACCCGGGCAGATAAACCTATTGCCGACTTAATGGGGCCTTGGACAGCGGCTACCCCATGGCCAGCCATCTGGTGGAATTTAAACGCCCAGCTTACCTATTCTCCAATTTTTACGGCCAACCATTTAGAACTCGGCGAATCGCTGTTTAAGTCTTTAAATGTTCACCGGCAAAATTTAATCAATAATGTTCCTGCACAATGGCGTAATGATGCTGCGGCTATAGGAAGAAGCTCTTCTTACGATCTGGTAAGTCCGATAACCGAAGCAGAGATAAACAAGGGGGCTTTTGAGCCTGCCAACCTTACCTGGATGTTATACTATTATTATCAATATTATAGCTATACCAAAGATGAGCAGACCCTCCGTACTAAAATTTATCCTTTACTGAAAAGATCTGCAAATTTTTTAATCCATCAGCTTAAGCAAGATGAGAAGGGGATTTATCATTTTCCAATGTCTTATTCACCAGAGTACAAAAATGCAGAAGATGCAAATTATACCTTAGCGAGTTTAAACTGGGCCCTTCAAACTTTAATTAAAGTAAATAAAACGCAACAATTAAAAGATGCAGATGCCAGTAACTGGGATCTGATATTGAAAAACCTAGCACCTTTTCCGGTTGGAGATACTGGTTTTTTAATCGGCAAAGATGTGCCATTAAATAGCTCGCACAGGCATTATTCACATTTACTGATGATTTACCCTTATCGCCTGGTAAATTGGGAACAACCAGAAAATAAGGAGCTGGTCAGCCTGTCTTTAAAAAACTGGCTTTCGTATAAAAATGCGCTTGCAGGATTTTCTTTTAGTGGGGCTGCTTCTATTTATGCAGGTATGGAAAACGGTGATATGGCTTACCAATGGTTAAATGAACTGTTCGATCGTTTTGTGCAGGCCAATACCCTGTACCGCGAATCAGGTCCGGTAATCGAAACACCTTTGGCAGCAGCAACCTCAATACAAGAAATGCTGATCCAAAGCTGGGGAGATAAAATCAGGATTTTTCCTGCCATTCCATCCAGCTGGAAAAACGTATCGTTTAAGCAACTTAGGGCAGAAGGTGCTTTTTTGGTCAGTGCTGATATGCAAAACGGGCAGACAAAAAATATTAAAATAAGAAGTTTAAAGGGAGGAGACTTAACACTGGTAAGCACGCTCGATAAATTTTCCATCAGATCGGATAAGCGGAGCAAAATAGATTATCAACAGTATAAAGAAGGTGAAAAAATCAAAATTGAAATTAAAAATACCATAATCGGAGAAACCATACAGCTCGTTTCTACTTTCTTTGAAGAAAAAAAAGTGCCAGGCTTCCCTTATAGTGAATACCAGAACTGGTTTTGGGGCTTAAATAAAAAATAAAGATGTTTGCCATAAATAAAAAAACAAACAATAAAATAAAGGTTCACCGAAAAATTAGATTTGGATTTCTGTTGGGCAGTTTAATGCTGATGAGTGTAGCAGCAAAAGCCCAAAAAGAACCCTTTAATACCGTTCTGCAACGTATTAATAACGATTTGCAGGCTTTTGTTAAAGATAAGGTGCTGAGTGATAAAATTGCCAATAATCTTAAAAACCTGAATGCCGATGGCAGTTGGGCCGATATCAATTATAATGATGCACAATACGATCCGCTAAAGCGCATTAAAGATATGGTAACAGCCTATATCCGTCCGTCCAATAAGCTCTATCAAAACACCCAACTCTATGGTTCAATTGTTAAATCCCTCCAAAACTGGTTGGATAAGAACCCAAAGAACAAGAATTGGTGGTATAATGACATTTTTTATCCGCAAGCTATTGGAGAAACCTTAATATTAATGCGGAATGCCAAAACACAGCTTCCCGCCGATTTGGAAAATGCATTGATCAAAAGAATGATCAGGCGTTTAAAAACGGGTGATGGGGCGAATACTTCAGATGAAGCTTTACATTATCTCTATAGGGCATGTTTAACACAGAACAAAGCAACTTTAGATTCTGCCGCGAAATACCTGTTCGAGCCTATAGCCATTGCCGATGGAAAAGAAGGTGTCCAGATAGATGGGAGTTATTACCAGCATGGAAAACAACAGGCCATTGCCAGTTATGGAAGGGTGTTTGCCGGAAATTCGGTTAATGCGGCTTTCTATTTACGTGGAACCGAATACGCCTTGCCTAAAGATCAGCTAGCAATTTTGGTTAATTATCTTAAAAATACTTTCCTGAAGACGGTGAGAGGATCATTTTATGATTTCAATGTGCGCGGCCGTGGAATTAGCCGTAAAGACTCCTTAAGTAGTGGTATTGGAAGTATGGTAAGCAAGATTAAACTGTTCGATCCTGAAAATGCTGCCTACTGGGATGCTTCGCTAATGCGAACATCAGGCAAAAAAGCAGTTGACTATGGTATTACAGCTTCCCATAGCCAATATTGGAAAAGTGGGTATACCCTTCACCTGCGTAAGGCTTATACTTTTAGCGTGCAGACTGCATCGACCAGGACTTTGCGAACTGAGCGGGGCAACAACGAAAATATACTGGGGAAATTTCTCTCTGATGGGGCAACTAATATTCAGCGTAGCGGATCAGAATACGCCAACCTGATGCCGGTTTGGGAATGGGATAAAATTCCAGGAACTACCAGTAGGGATTATCCGGATGATAATGGTGCAACTATTAAAAGTGATTGGGGAATACCTGGTACAACCCAATTTGTGGGTGGCGTTAGCGATGGTGTTTATGGCGTTTCTTGTTACGATTTAAATTACGACAGCGTTCAGGCAAAAAAGGCCTGGTTCTTTTTCGATAAGGAAGTGGTGTGCCTGGGTGCTGGAATTAAGAGCAGCACAAAAGAAAATATTACCACAACAATTAATCAGACCTGGTTAAGGGGCCGCGTGTTTTCTTCAAATGGAGCACAGAAAAATGATAAAGGCGAGATTTGGGCAATCCACGATAGTATTGGGTATGTTTTTCCTCAAGGCGGAGATTTAGAAATCAGCAACAAAGTACAAACCGGAAACTGGTACCGCATTAATCATTTTCAAAGTAAAACCGAACTAAAACATGATGTATTTAAAATTTGGTTAAATCACGGTGTAAATCCCCAAAATGCCTGTTATCAATACATTGTTGTGCCTGGTGTTGATGTTGCGGGCTTAAAAAAATACAACCGATCGATGATACAGATATTAAAAAATACGGAAGAACTGCAGGCTGTAAAACATACCGGGCTAAACATGTTACAGGCTGTATTTTATAAAGCGGGAACACTGGCGGCCGATGGTCTTTCGCTTCAGGTAGATCAGCCGTGTACGGTTTACATTAAAGATTTAAGCAGTAAAAACCCTATACTATATATTGCAGATCCAGCACAGGCCAATACAAACATCAAGGTGCTTTTAAAGTTGCCGGCCATGTCAAAAACCCAAAATATAAATTGTAACCTACCTGCCGGAGCACTTTCGGGAGCTACGGCAAACTTTAAAATCAAAGAATAATATACACGTACTATTACATTATGAAAAAAATCAACCTCGCTGTCGCATTACTGATATTAGGCAGTTCAATTTCATCTGCCCAAACCACCAAGAAGCCAATGGCGCAGTTAATTAACGATGAATTTAAATTCGCGGCCGACCAATATAAAATACTTGCTAAAAATATACCTGAAGGTAAAACACCCCAAAGTTTCGAAAAAGGTAAATCTGTCAACTACGATATTAAGTGGTGGTGCAGTGGCTTTTATTCGGGCAGTTTGTGGTACATATACGAGCAAACTAAAGATCAGAATATTAAAAAAGAGGCAGAAGCAGCCTTAAAAGTAATAGAACCGAACCAAACCTATACCGGAAACCACGATTTAGGTTTTATGATGTACTGCAGCTTTGGCAATGCTTACCGTTTAACGGGCAAAGCAGAATATAAAGCAGTCATTCAGCGTTCGGCAGAATCTTTAGCAACGCGCTATCGCCCGGTTGTAAAATCAATCCAATCGTGGAACAAAAGCAAAATGTGGGAGTGCCCGGTAATTATTGATAATATGATGAATCTTGAAATGATGAACTGGGCAAGCGATAATGGAGGAGATAAAAAATATAAAGAAATTGCTGTTACACATGCCAACACTACTTTAAAAAACCATTTCCGCCCCGATTTTAGTTCTTTTCATGTGGTAGATTATAATCCGCAGACGGGTGAGGTGATTAAAAAAGCTACCTGGCAGGGCGCCGCAAATTGCTCTGCATGGGCGCGTGGGCAGGGTTGGGCTTTGTACGGTTACACCATGATGTACCGTTTTACCAAAGATGAAACCTATTTAAAACAGGCCAAAGGTATTGCACACTTTATATTGAACCATCCAAATTTACCTGCCGATAAAATACCATTCTGGGATTTCGATGCCCAGGGGATCCCATTTGCAAAACGGGATGCTTCTGCAGGTGCGTTAATGGCTTCGGCATTATTAGAGCTTGGCCAGTATACATCTGGAAGTGAAAAAACAGAATTCAAATCTGCAGCCGAAACCATGATCTATTCGCTTTCGAGCAATGCCTATCATGCAAAATTAGGTGAAAATGGAGGTTTTTTATTGATGCACAGCACCGGTGCCTACCCATTAAACAGCGAAATAGATGTACCATTAATTTATGCTGATTATTATTATTTGGAAGCATTGGCCAGGTATAAAAAATGGTATTTATAGAAAATATTAAATTGGAAATGAGGGTTCTTAGTGTTTGAGAAACAGCAGTCCCCTTATCCGTTTTATCCAGATAGAAAAAAACGGGATGCATGCTACTACCGGGTTTATGAACAGTGTTTTGTACAAAGACTGCCAAAAATTAATGTTGTTGCTTAGGCACCCAGCCATTAATATTAAGATATGCCGTGCCACCTAGACCCGATTGGAGTGGACATCCTGATCCTTCATCAGGATAAAACGGAAAGCGGGAAGAAACCTGAATCGTAGTACAGAAACCTGCTCTCCAAATAATTAAAAATAACTTGAGTTTTGGTGTAAACTTGCATCATAAAGAAAATGAAATATAAACCTTTGTTTATTCTGGAAATGAACGTTCAGTGATGCTTCGGAAACCGTAGCCCCGTTATTCGCTATAGCTCCGATGAACTATCGGAGGCTGCCGCTACTACCGGGTTTACGAACAACTGTTTGTGCAAAAGAATACAGATCGCCAATCTGGTAAAATAGGAACAGAAGAAACCTGCGCTCCAAATAATTTAGAATAACCAGAGTTAGCTATTACACTCACATATAGAATGAAAATGAAATATAAACTGATTTTTTCTGCACTGCTGATTTTCTCGCAGCTTGCAAATGCGCAAAAGAAACCAACAACTGGTACTGAAGACCGTGCTTTTTGGGTGAAAACGCTTAATCGGATTGCTTATCCTGTAATCCATAATTTAGCCAACGAAACGTTGAAAAAGAATATGCCGGTAGAAAAAGCACCTGGTTATGGCTTAAATGTAGCTAAAGTTACCTATCTCGAAGCATTGGGACGTACCATTGCAGGTGTTGCGCCATGGTTGGCTTTGCCAGATGACGAGACAGCAGAAGGAAAGCTTAGAAAAAACATGCGTACCGAACTTTTAAAAGCTTTGGCCAATTCAGTAAATCCCCAGAGTCCGGATTATATTAGTTACCGTTCAGAAAGCCAGCCCATTGTTGATGCCGCTTATGTTG
Source organism: Pedobacter riviphilus (assembly GCF_014692875.1). Lineage (NCBI taxonomy): Bacteria > Pseudomonadati > Bacteroidota > Sphingobacteriia > Sphingobacteriales > Sphingobacteriaceae > Pedobacter > Pedobacter riviphilus. The sequence goes on from NZ_CP061171.1 coordinate 243,227, forward strand.
CCCATGCTTTTCTTCGGGCACCAAAAGCACTATGGGAACCGCTTGATGAAGTAACGAAAAAAAGGTTTATTGAAGAATTTAAATCGCTGCGCACCCGTAGCGGTGCTTATAATAACTGGCTTTTGTTTTCTGGTTTAACCGAAGGTTTTCTGTTAAGCATAGGCGAACAGTATGATCCTGCCCGTGTTCAGTTCTCAATTAATAAAATGAAAGAATGGTACGTAGGTGATAGCTGGTATAGTGATGGCGAAAAATTTAGTATGGATTATTATAACTCTTACGTCATTCACCCCATGTTGGTTGATCTTTTAAAAGTATTAGTTGAACAGAAAAAAGCATCACAGGCCGATTATGACATCGCCTTGAAAAGAATGGTACGCTATTCTGAATATTTGGAAAGGATCATTTCACCAGAGGGTACTTACCCTGCCTATGGGCGCTCGATCACTTATCGTACTGCCGCCTTTCAGGCCTTGGCTCAAACGGCTTTAATGGAAAAACTACCAGAATATGTGAAACCAGCGCAGGTTCGTGGCGGCTTAACCGCGGTAATGCATAAACTGTACGATGGAAACCAGAATTTTGATAATAATGGATGGTTGGTACTGGGTTTTAATGGTCACCAGCCCGAAGTGGCTGATACCTATACATCTACCGGAAGTTTATACATGGCCACACTTGGCTTTTTAACCTTAGGCTTGCCTGCCGATCATAAATTTTGGGCAGATGCACCAGCACCCTGGACCAGTTTAAAGGCCTGGAGTGGAGAAGCCATAAAAAAGGATTATAAAGTTGAGTATTAATACAAATAATAAGTATCGTATAAATATATTTGCGGATAAGATCTGGTATCAGTTCAGATCTTATCGCAAAACTCAATTTTTAACCAATGAACAAATTCGAAAGCCGTTACGCTCAAAGCCCTAAAGAAGTTAAACACATGGATACCGCAGCTTTGCGGGAAAATTTCTTGATCGAAAACGTATTTGAGGCAAACCAGGTAAACCTAACCTTATCTCATTTTGACAGATATATTGTTGGGGGTGCAATGCCTGTTGATCAGAAAATAGCACTTCCAAACCCTGATGATTTAAAAGCAACCTATTTTTTAGAACGTAGGGAACTGGGCATTATTAATGTCGGCGGAAAAGCTATTGTTACTGCTGATGGCGAAAAATACGAGCTGGATTATAAAGAGGCTTTGTATATTGGTAAAGGTACCCAGGAAGTATTTTTTGAATCTGCAAGTCCTGGCGAAGCCGCAAAATTATACATCAATTCAGCTCCTGCACACCATAGCTATCCAAACAAAAAGGTAAGTAAGGCTGAAGCTGAAATTGTAGAGTTGGGTACGCCTGAAACCGCTAATCATAGGGTAATCAATAAACTGCTGGTGAATAGTGTTTTACCAACCTGCCAGTTGCAGATGGGTATGACCGAGTTAAAATCAGGTAGTGTTTGGAATACCATGCCTGCACATACGCACGATAGAAGGATGGAAGCATATTTCTATTTCGAAGTTCCGAAAGGACAGAGTGTTTGCCACTTTATGGGCCAACCACAAGAAACCCGTCATATTTGGATGCAGAGTGATCAGGCGGTAATTTCTCCAAACTGGTCTATCCATTCGGGAGCAGGTACAAGCAACTATACTTTTATTTGGGGCATGGCCGGCGAAAACTTAGATTATGGCGATATGGATCACTGTGCAATTAACGAACTGAAATAAATTTACGCTTATCATCTCTACTGGAGCAGGGTCCCGAACATTCGGGAGCGCGCTCTTTTTTAAATGATCAATTGAATAAAAACATGTCTAACATATTTAATTTAGCAGGTAAAACTGCATTAGTTACTGGCTGTAAAAGAGGAATAGGAAAAGCGATGGCTTTAGCTTTAGCCGAGGCAGGTGCCGATATTATCGGCGTTTCTGCAAGTCTCGAACTTCAGGGCAGTACGGTAGAAAAAGAAGTTTTAGCACTTGGCAGAAAGTTTTATGCTTACCAGTGTGATTTTGGTAAACGCGAAAATACCCTGGCTTTTGCCGCTCAGGTAAAAGCCGATCATCCTGTTATAGATATTTTGGTAAATAATGCAGGAACGATTTTACGTCAGCCAATTGCAGAGCACTCTGATGAATATTGGGATGAAGTAATTGCGGTAAACCAAACGGCACCGTTTATTTTAACGCGCGAAATTGGTAGAGAAATGATTGCAAGAGGAAGTGGAAAAGTAATTTTCACCGCATCATTACTATCATTCCAAGGTGGTATTACCGTTCCCGGTTATGCAGCGAGTAAAGGGGCAATTGCATCTTTAACAAAAGCTTTTGCCAACGAGTGGGCATCAAAAGGCGTAAATGTGAATGCAATTGCACCTGGTTATATCGCAACCGATAATACTTCTGCTTTACGCGAAGATCAGGATAGAAGTACTTCTATATTATCGCGTATACCAGCCGGAAGATGGGGAACGCCGGAAGATTTTAAGGGACCAACAATATTCCTGGCCTCAACAGCCAGTGATTATGTTCATGGAACAATCTTAACCGTTGATGGCGGTTGGATGGGAAGGTAAGTTAGTCCTTAGTCTGGAGTCTTTAGTGCTGAGTCGATAATTCAGGAATTATAAAACCTCGCAGGGTTTTAAAATCTGCGAGGTTTTTTATGTCATTACGAGTAAAAACTTTGGATTTGTGACTGTGGGACTAATAAAGGTTATAAATCTCCTTAATATCCTTCAAAATCTTTTCGAAATCGATTTTTAGGTCGATTAACCTGCCTGTATGGATGTCAAATACCCAACCATGAACGGTTAAACCTCGTTCTGCAATTGCTTCTTGCACTGCTGCGGTTTTTAATAGGTTAACGCATTGCTCCTGAACATTCAGTTCTACCAGTCTGTTGTAGCGTGCGCCTTCATCTTCAATGGCATTTAACTCATCTTTGTGGATACGGTATACGTCGCGGATATTTCTTAACCAAGGATTTAATATACCTAAATCTGCAGGTTGCATGGCTGCTTTAACGCCGCCACAATTATAGTGGCCACAAACCACAATATGGTTTACTTTTAAGTGGCGTACGGCATAATTTAAAACGGTCATTACGTTTAAATCCACATTGTTTACCAGGTTGGCCACATTCCGGTGTACAAAAGCCTGACCTGGTTGTATGCCCATTAAATCTTCTGCAGTAACACGGCTATCAGAACACCCGATGTACAAAAACTCAGGGCTTTGACCTTTCGATAATTCAGTAAAATAATCAGGATTAATGGCCAATTTCTCGGCAATCCATTTTTCGTTGTTCTTAAAAACTTCTTCTACATTCATGCTTTTGCTTTAAATAGAATTCTGGGATATATAATTATAATGAATGCTAAACAAGGTGTTTACATTGCCATAAAACTAAAAAAAGATTTCCTGATTTTGGCAAGTTATTCGTGTTTCCTCTTGTTTACTTAACTAACAAGTTTTGCCCCTAAATGTTTAGTGATCCGACAGATATTGAGGAAGGAAACCCAATTCGAGAATTGTTAATAGGTGTTGTGTAGGTTTTAATATTAGAGCCGTCATCCTGAATTTATTTCAGGGGCTATATTGTAGGAAAGATGCTAACCACGAAGCAGCTACAGGGCAATTGAAAACACTGCTACTTGTAAAATAAATTTAGCATGACGATCGTGTTAAGACAAAAGCACTAAAATCTATAATGAATATAAATATTAGCACCCTAGCTGTTAAAGTAATGATCACCAAAATTAAAGCCAATATCAATTACCCTATGCTTAGTAGGTTTTGATATTGGCTTTATTAACTTTTAACTCGCAACCGCAACCGCATTTTTGTTAATGTGGTTTGGCAGTTCTTCAAGTGTGTATAAGTTAACTAGTGACTCTCTTAATACGTTTTTTGCATCGTACCAAGCGTTTTGTTGAGTGAAATGGCAAACTCCATTGGTCAGCTCGGTAATAATTGCACCAATTAAGGTTGCAAAATGATTTTCGAAAACATCTCCGGAATGGTACTTTAAAGAAAATACTTTGCTGTAGTTTTGAAGCTGGGCCTCCACCTCTGCGCTCAATTTTACAGGTTTCGCAACCTTTCTTTTTTTCTTTTTGAATAAACCCAGTATCTTTTGTACGAAACTCTGTTTGATGATTTTTTCTTTAAAAAGTTTTTTCTTGTATTCTTTCAGATCGAATGATTTAAGAGACGCGCTAAAATTTAGTTTTAGGTTATTCTCATTAAATATTTCTAAGCTAGGTTTGTCCCATTTAAAAACAATCGCTAGGTTTCCGTTCGGGTTTCGAAATGAAAAAGACGAATTAATATCCAGAACATTTTCATGTTCATTTAAACGTTTTAAAATTGTTGGGATAAGATCGTCTGTTAAGGAATTGGTGTAGATGTTTATATAAGCACTCATGTTTAATTAAGATTAGCTGAAATCAATTATCGCAAATGGGCATGCCATAAGCTTTATTTATTGATAATTAAGGATATCACAATATTGCAGGGTGACCTATTTTAATAGATAACACTCCTTAATATCGATTAACTTGGAAATCTTAATGTGGATTGAAGGTTGTAGTTTTTCATTTATATGTGTGTTTGTGTGTGTAATATTGATTTTGAGAGAAAGACATAGATTAATTAATTTCTTTTTTTAAATTTTTAACCTAAACGGACCAAACAGCAGAAACGTTACAGTTAATTTTAAAAATACTCTGTGAGCAATAATTATACCATAAAATAGCTGCTATTATTTTAATCGTTCCAATAGTTTTTTCATGTTGCTTAGCTGTAAGATGTTTTTAAATTCAGATGTGTCAAAATCCTCTTTATTTATAACCTGCTTTAAGCTTCTGTTAAAGCTTCTTACAGAAATACCCAGGTAGGCAGCCATGTCTTCTTTTGATATCGAAATGTGCTCATCGGCCTGTAGTTTGAGCAATTTTAAAAGTGCATATTCTAAAGTGTATAGCTGTTGAAAAGACGCACGTGTACTAGTTTGTATAATTCTGGTAGATAATTCCTGGAGTAAGATTGTAGTAAATTCACTACTCTTGCTTATCAACGAAAGGAAAAGATGGTTAGGAATAACATAGGTGGTAACATCACTTATAGCGGCTACATTGCAGAGGCAATCAATCTTTTTTAAAGCTTCTAATTCGCCCACCACTTCGCCCTTACCTAAAAATTCGATAATAAAATCTTTCCCGTTTTCTTCAGAAATAAAACATTTGCTGATCCCATCTTTAATGATGTAGATATTGCTGATTTTTTCGCCCTGCTCAATAAATTTATATCCTGCTTTAAAGTTTTTAACTGTAATGGCTTCTCCTTCATTTTCGGCACAAAAACGTTCGATAAAAGATAAGAAAGTAAGGTTGGTACGTAGCATATTTAATTAGTCGAGACAAATGTCCTTTTTTAAAGGAAGTTGTTACTTTACTTTTGTGGCACTAAAGTAAGCATAACCATGAAAAATCAAATTACTGTAATTGCTTTTGATGCTGATGATACCCTTTGGGTAAATGAACCTTATTTCCGCGAAACGGAAGAACAGTTTGCAGGTCTTTTAGAAGATTTTATGCCTCGACACAGTATTTTGGCAGAACTTTATAAAACTGAAATGGTCAATTTACCACTTTATGGTTATGGAATTAAAGGTTTTATGTTGAGTATGACCGAAACTGCCATGAAAATTTCTTTAGGGAAAATTGACCCAATAATTGTAGAGAAAATACTCGAACTGGGAAAAGAAATGCTCAATAAGCCAGTTGTATTACTTGATGGGGTAGAAGAGGTATTAAAAACCTTAACTGGAAAATATAAACTTGTTATAGCTACCAAAGGCGATTTACTAGATCAGCAACGAAAATTGACGAAATCAGGACTGGATCATTATTTTCATCATATCGAAATTATGAGCGATAAACAGGAAAAAGATTATCAAAAACTGATTAAACACCTGGATTGTAAACCTGAGGAGTTTTTAATGTTGGGTAATTCCTTGAAATCGGATGTTTTACCTGTATTGAATATTGGTGCACATGCCGTTCACATTCCTTTCCATACCACATGGGTGCATGAGCATATCGATCATGCCATTGAACATGCAAATTTTTATCAGATGGAAAGTCTATCTGAAGTTTTACCAAAATTAATTGAATGAAAGAAAAAATAGATATAAACACCTGGATCAGAAAAGATCATTTTAAATTTTTTAGCGCCTTTGAAGAACCTTTCTTCGGCGTAACCGTAGAGGTAGATTGTACTGCCACCTACGAAGAAGCAAAAGAACATAACGTTTCTTTTTTTCTGCTTTATCTGCACAAATCGCTGGTAGCCGCCAATCAGATAGAACCTTTTAGATACCGTATTATTGATGGCGAAGTTTGGAAGTACAGTAGCGTGAATGCCGCAGCTACCATTAACAGGCCAAATGGTACCTTTGGATTTGGATACATGGATTTCTACAATGATTTTGAAGATTTTAGAACAGCAGCCAATAAGGAGATTGACAAAGTACAGACCAGCACAGGTTTAATCCCTTCTTTATCGGGCGAAAATGTAATTCATTATTCGGCACTGCCCTGGTTAAATTTCACTTCTTTATCACACGCCCGAAATTATGCTTACCAGGACAGCTGCCCTAAAATATCTTTTGGCAAGCTTAGAGATGAAAACGAAAGAAAAATAATGTCGGTTTCCATACATGTAAACCACGCCTTGATGGATGGCTTTAACGTTGCCCAGTTTGTAGATCGCTATCAGGAGCTATTAAGCAACAAGGAAGTTAACGCGTATGTTTAACCTAAACCTTTAAGGAATAAAACCTAAAGGATATTTAATGTTCGGTTAATATTAGGAATTTATTTTCGGTGATGTTTATAGCTGCCGTTATTATTCCTTTTTACCTTTTGGCTGTTGTAGCCATGTGTTATATGGATACTGCTTTTAAGGCGATTATGTTTTTTGTACTGTTACTTATTGCCACATTTATACTTTTTCTGTTCATCAATTATCCCATGCAATCGGTTTTTGTGGTAATCTGTTTAATGGCTATGTTTGCTTTTAAACCTAAAGATTAATTAAAAATTGAATTATGATTTGCATTCGAGAAAGTATTTGCTATTTTTGCTGCTCAAGCCAGAAGCTTGTTTCAATTACCGAATGATTATTTAATTTTTTGATAATTGAATATTTAAAATTGGGGGATTAGCTCATTTGGCTAGAGCGCTTCGCTGGCAGTGAAGAGGTGATCGGTTCGAATCCGATATTCTCCACCATTAAAAGCCGATTTATTAAGTTAGATCGGCTTTTTTATTTTCAAAAAAACAAGGATTATGTTAAATAGCCTGCATTATCCCATCTTTCCTGATCTGTATAATCACTTGTACCAAGGACCTACAGCTTGGGTTTTGGTGTATTGTAATAGGATAATGTAAGATTGTATCGATTTCAAAATCTTTGTACTACTTTTAGCCAAATCTTTTTATAGCCATGAGGAAAACCACCGGCATACTTCCTTACTATACCGAAATTAATGATTTTTTGGCCTCCATTCCATGGCCTGAGCGAACAACAAACCCAGATTTTTATTGTCTGAGGTTGAAACCGATCGAAGGTGGTCAGATGCCGGTTTACAGGCCTCCTTTTAAGCGATCGTTTTACTTTTTTGCACTGCTTTTCAATTCTGGTGAAATCAAAGTGGAATACGGGGAGCAGACCATTCAAGACGCTGACTCCTATTTGGTATTCCATTCACCAAACCTGATTTATAGCTTTACCCATAATAATGCGCTGGAGGGATACGTGGTTTATTTTAAGCCCGACGCTTTTTCTTTTTTTAAGCCAGGGTTCCATCGTCAGTTCACACTGTTCGATCCCCATCGCACCAACCTGTTTAAGTTTGATCACGGGATGTTTAGGCAGTTGGCCCCACATTTTGAGTCTGTTTTTGCCGCTTACGAACATTCCGGGAAAGATGCCCACCTGGAAGCACGATTGAAATTACTGGGACTGTTATGTCATCTGCAGAATTGTGCACTGGAAAGTAAACAGAATGAGGGGCCAAACAGTAGGCCGGAACTATTGATGCGTGATTTTCTACAGTTGATTGAAAACAATTATATCCATAAACGAAGTATCAAAGAGTATGCTGCCCTGCTTTCAGTGACTCCAAATTATCTTTCACGGTCTGTTAAGCAGGTTTCCGGTCGTAATGCATTGGCTTTTATCACAGAACGTTTGGTTTCTGAAGCCAAATCGCTTGTTCGCTACACTGATCTGGAGATTTCCACGATTGCCTACCAGTTGGATTTTTCTGACCCGGCTAATTTTGGTAAATTCTTTAAAAAGCACACAAAGTTTTCTCCTTCTGCCTTCCGCAGTCAGCATAAGGGATTAAATTGACCTGTAAAACCAAGATTTAAACCTATCTTTTCAATCCGCTTCTGCCGTTATTTGCTGTAAAAATTTGAATTTATGCCAAGCAAAATATTTATCAATCTGCCGGTAAAAGACCTGGGCAGATCCGTTGAGTTTTTTACAAAACTGGGTTTCTCCTTCAGTGCGCAGTTCAGCGATGAGAAGGCCGGCTGTATGGTCATCAGTGAGTGCATCTTTGTGATGCTGTTGACCGAAACCTATTTCAGCTCATTTATTGATACCGAAATCTGCGATGCCAACCACCAAACCGAAATGCTCATCGCGCTCGATGCCAGCTCAGTAGATGAGGTAAAAGAATTTATCAGCAAAGCGGAATCCCTTGGTGCCAGGATTTATGCAGAGCCCAAAGACCACGGATTTATGTACCAGCATAGCTTCGCTGACCTGGATGGACACAAGTGGGAGTTGGTATTTATGGACATGAATCAGTTTGGACAATCTTAATAACCTGGAAATGGAAAAATTAAAATATGACCCCGCTATTGATGCCTACATTGCCAACGCCGCAGATTTTGCCCGGCCCATTCTCGAACATTGGCGCCGGCTCGTACACGAGAACTGTCCGGGTGTGGATGAGGCAATCAAATGGGGAATTCCCCATTTCGATTACAAGGGAGACCACATGTGTGTGATGGCTTCGCACAAGGCGCACTGCTCTTTCACTTTTATAAAGGGTGAACTGATGAGAGATGCAAGGTTGAAAGCCGCAAAAGACCTAAAAGCCACTAGCCGGTTTCTTGGTAAAATAACAAAGGTTAACGAGCTGCCTTCCGATCAGGAATTTATCGACATGATAAAGGAAGCGGTACAATTGAATGAACAGGGCGTGAAGATAAAGCGCGAAAAAACAGAAGATAACAAACCTAAAGTACTTGATACACCTGGTTATTTCCAGGATGCATTGGATAGCGAGCCAAAAGCCAAAGCAGTTTATCTGAGCAAATCAAATTCATTCCGTAAAGAATATATTATATGGATTAGCAGCGCGAAGACCGATGAAACCCGGCAAAAACGAATACAAGAAGCATTGGCTTGGATAGCCGAAGGAAAAGGCAGATTTTGGAAACACCAAAAGTAATTCTGCGGCTGGAACTCCGAACCAGTCTTTGCGGTCCCGTTCCAACCTTAGTCATTCCATTATTCTGCTAAGAAAAACCTAGGGAGATTGTGTGATTTGAAAATGATGCAATCTCCCTGCAAATCCCTCTAAGGAAACGATACCTTTTAGTTTTTTTTACATCATAGATTAACCCGTTTTCAATCCTAAGAATCAGTGTTTTTTCATTGCCAGCATAAAGCCAATGCCCATTATAGGTAGGAATAGATGATGAAGCAGTTTATACGAAATCTCCAGGCTAATATGTTAAGTCATTAATACACTTTTGCCTTTTTGCAAAAATATTATGAATTTGACTTTAAATCAGGGTAAAACTTACTTGTAGAATATGTTAAAGGAGCGATTAGGACATAAAATTTTTTACGACCTTTAAAGAACCAATTTGGGGATATTATGATGGATATATTGTTGCAGACGATTGAAAAAGCAGTAAATGTAGACCAGGATGAAAAAGAACTCATTGCCAGACTTTTTCATGAAAAAAAGTATGCGAAGGGCGATTATTTTCTGAAGGAAAGTGACGTATGTCGAAATGTTGGATTTATGATAAGCGGCGTAATGCGATATTATATTAACGATGATGGAGAGGAGAAAACTTATGGATTTGCCAAAGAATCTGATTTTGTCTGCAACAATGAAAGTTTTTTGCCTCAGCAGCCATCCCGGCAAATTATCCAGGCGCTGGAGGATTGTACTTTATTGGTTATCGGATACAGTGATCTTCAAAAATTTTATACTTCAATCAAAAGCGGCGAACGTTTCGGGCGGCTTGTTATCGAGCAGGTTTTTGTCAAAACCTTACAGGGACTCAATTCTTTCTATACGGATTCACCAGACCTCCGTTATGAGAAATTTTTAAAAGAATATCCTGATCTGCTACAGCGTATACCACAGTATTATATTGCTTCCTATGTGGGCGTTAAACCACAATCGCTAAGCCGTATCCGGAGCAGAAATACGCGCAGAGAATGAATTGTTAACTCAGGTGCATGAAACGTGAAAAGGATGCAGATAACTTTGTTGTCAACTTAAAAAATAAATATTATGACAACAAGAATTTGTTACCGCATTGCATTTTTGACCGGAATAGGGTTGCTATTTATAGGTCTAAGATTTTTGATTTCGCCGGTTAAAGCTGAATTCGATTATGGCATCTTCACTAATACCAATGAGGATTATTCTTTTCACTACATCAAAGGTATCAGAGATCTATTTTCCGGCATTCTCCTGCTGCTTTTAGTATTAACAAAGGAAAGAAAGGCTCTGGGCATAACACTACTCTCAGCAACTGTTGTACCGTTCGGAGATTTCATGATTGTAATGGGCAAAAATGGAAGCGATTGGCAGCATGCGATAGCTCATTTGGTCGCCATAGCAATCTGCATGATTACTGGCCCGCTACTTTTATTGCAAAAAACCAAAAAAAGTAGTTCCGACAAACAAGTATCCTTCAATTTAATTCGTTCAGCGGCCGATGGTGGGCCTACAGTAGCTGAGTGTGATCTGCTCCCCGGCGCAAAAACGCCCTGGCATTACCATACATTATTTTCGGAAAAGTTTGAAATCCTGGATGGCGAACTGGAAGTTGGAAAGGCCGGTAAACGTTATCAACTCAAGTCTGGGGACGAGATTGTTATATTGGCCAACGAGACGCATCTTTTTTACAACAGATCGGAGAGCGTGTGCCGGATACGGACAACCATAGACCCTGGAAATATTCCATTTGAGCAGGCCTCGTTAATTTTATTGGGGCTCGCAAAGGATGGTTTTACTAACAGGAACGGGATACCAAAAAAGCTTTCAGACCTAGCTTTGTTTATTTATTTGAATAACTCCAAGATGACAGGAATAATGAAAATCGCAGAGCTATTTTTAAGTCTTGTTGCGAAAATTGCTATAAATACGGGCAGGTTGAAGGTTCTTGAGGATGCCTATTGTAAACCTGCCCGCCAGATAATTTCATAACCTTTACCTCCCGGGGAGCTATTTTATTTTGCCACGATTACATTTGCCCCGCCTGGTAAAAGTTTTACTTTCAATTGTTTTGCCTTGTTTAATTTCAACTGTTTTATTTGAGGTGAACGATCGTCTGCATCTGAGTATAAGCTAACATCAGTACCCGATAACATTGGAAGTGAAATTTCGATCGTTTTCTCTGTGGTTTCAGCATTTATGGCTGCAATATACCAGGTATCGCCATGGCGACGTGCCAGTACACAATATTTCCCCGGATATCCATCAACAAAAACAGTGTTGTCCCATGTAGTAGGTACATTTTTCATAAAATCGATTACATGGGGCGCAACATCGGTGAGGTTATTAGGAGTGATGCCAAAATTCTGCACCGGATTCTGGAAAAGGATAGCGGTTGCCAATTGGAATGTTTCTGTTGTTTTTCTAGTTGTTCCTCCGTCATTTTTCCTGTTGTGGCGCTTATTTAAAAGAACTGGCCCGAAATCCATTGCGCCTACAGCATTCCGGATAAATGGATGAAGGCTGGCGCTGATGGCTTCGTTATCATTTGCATGTTGGGTGAATATCAGGTTCTCTGATGCCAATACGGCCTCACTTCCAACATAGTTGGGGTACATTCTTTCCCAGCCTCTGGGTATTGTACAGCCATGGAATATTACCGTTAAGCCAAAGGTGTTGGCATCAGCTAAAATATCCTCATAAAGTTTCATGGTTTCCTGCTTATCGCCACCAAAGAAATCTACCTTGATCCCTTTTATACCAATCTGCTGCATCCATGCCATTTCCTGTTTTCTAGCCGAGGCTGTATTCATTTTATATTTAGGTCCTTGTGGAGCATCGTTCCAAAAACCATTGGAGTTATACCATAAGGAAATACCAACTTTTTTCTCTTTTCCGTAGGCAACCAGTTCCTCGATTTTTTTCCGTCCGATCCTGCTGTCCCACCAGTTATCGATCAATACAAACTCATAGCCCATTGCGGCAGAAAGGTCGATGAATTTTTTCTGATCTTCGAAATTAATGCTTTCATCTTGCCATAACAGCCAACTCCAGGTAGATCGGCCAAAAGTATAGTCTTTTGATGCGGTATATTGTGGCGCTACAACATCGAACGGCACAGTAGTTTCAACAATTGGTTTAAGTGTACGTCCAACGGTAATGGTGCGCCAAGGGGTATTGCCAGGCAATGATATGGTTGGATTTGCACTACCGATACCATTATTTTCTCCCTTCTCCGGAAAAGCAATTTTGTAATGACCATCTTTAGTACCTTCGCTTAGCTTGGAACCACAGTAGAGGGAATTTACACCAGTTTCTGAAAGCAATACCCAGCCTTCATTCCCCAAATGGAAGAGGGCGGGAAAAGTATAACCTAAGCCATATTTTGAAGGGACGCCCATGGCCTGGTCGGGTGTATATTCTTCTTCGTAGCTTGGCTTGGTTTTCATCCAGCCAATCATGGGGGTGGCCTGCGGTGTTAAAAATGTAGTGGTATTTGCCGGGAATTTGTATCCGCTCAATTCTTCTTCAATGACAAAGGTCGCTGCCTCACCGGTTTGGGGAATCTGATATTTAAAGGCAATGTCGTTATTACTTACGCGGAATACGACTTCGAGCTGATTCTTTTTGGCATTTTCAAACTTGCAGATGAGCTCATTTGCCTGATAATTTACACTACTGATCTTGATTTTTGGTTCATTGTAACGCTCATCTATTCGCCGTAATTGCTTACCCGTTAGTTTGAGACCAGATGATAAATCCATTTGGCTTCCACGAAGCCCCAGCGGTGATTGCTCAATCATTTCTTTACCCTGTAATACCACATTGTAATAAAGTTTACCCTCATTTAAATATAGTTTAACCATCAATTTCTGATCCGGGCTTGTAACATTCAGGTCTTGGGCAAAAGATATAACGTGGCTAGCAACTAGTACTATTATCAGTAAAATGCCTTTAAAATAATTCATAGCTAAAGATTTGTAGCATAATTTTGGGATATTCATCACAACGGAATAAGCTTATTTGGTTTAGATTTATCAGATCAGTCTTGAAAACTGAAAATTAGGAAATATTTTTAAATGTTATGATAACGTTTATTGTTTTTTTCTATTATACCCATAGTTAAATAGAACTGGTGCTGCTAAGATATCCTCAGTCAAGATATTATCGATGTTATTAAATTTTGAGTTACTATACCTTAAAAGCTTCTCTTTGAATAACAATATTTTAGTCGATGGATGTAAAGGCGACAACTGTTGTTAACAAAATCTAAAAAAAATAAAATATCGAGCATAGAGTTTTCTAATTATAAACGTATAGTTATTAAAAGTGGCATAAAATGGGACAAATAAGAAAACTTTATGTTAAATACTTACAAGGCAATAGTTCTGCAGAGGAGCTAGCTGAGCTGATGAGGCATTTTGAAAAATATGGAGAAAAGTCCCCTCTTATGGATCTGATTGAAAAGGAACTGTTGCAGGAGCCACCCAATACTGAAGATTCAGAAGCGGTAAAGGAGGGATTGAGTAGGAATTATGCAGTTCTCAATGCCAAATTAACAACTAAAGATGCTAAAAAAACACTACGGTTGTGGTGGCTATCGGCTGCAGCTTGTTTATTAATAACCATAGGCGCAATCTGGGTATCTTATTTTTCTAAGGGAGGAAATATTAAAGAACTTTCTACATCCAAAAAGTATTATACACATGATTTACCCGCTGCATCAAATAAAGCGATATTAACTCTAGAAAACGGTAGGGAAATTAGTCTCAACGATAGTAGTGAGGGCATACTGGCGCAGAACAATGGGATAAGTATTCAAAAAAACAAAGATGGCCAGGTTACCTTCGTTTTAAAAGGAACAGCTGCAAATAATCAGCAAACGGCATATAATGTTATTTCTACCCCCAAAGGAGGTAAATATGATATCGTTTTGTCTGACGGTACTAAGATTTATCTAAATGCATCATCCAGTTTAAAGTTCCCCAACAGTTTTAAAGGAAATGAACGTGCTGTAATATTGACTGGGGAGGCATTTTTTGAAGTTTCAAAAAATAAAAGAATGCCTTTTATTGTAAATGCCAGTAATATGAAAATAAAGGTTCTTGGTACTCATTTTAACGTGATGGCGTATGAGGATGAAAAAAGTGTTCAAACAACACTTGTTGAAGGAGCGGTAGAGTTAAAGGGAAAAAATGACAAGGTCTTATTAAAGCCTGGGGAGCAAGGTTCATTTTCCGATCAGGATAAGAGAATAAATGTTGCTTCGGTAGATGTTAGCATAGCCACAGCCTGGAAAGACGGCTATTTTGTTTTCAATAATTCGAGCCTGCAGGAAGTAATGCGACAGCTTGCCCGGTGGTATGATCTAAAAATCGTTTACGATGGGCAAATGCCTGAAAGCGAATTTAACGGGAGAATTAAGAGGAATTCATCACTTAAAAAGGTCTTACAGGTTTTGCAGAGCAGTAATGTAGACTTTAGTTTAACTGGAAACACGCTGACTATAAAGCCATAAATTAAACAAAATCAAAACAACCAAACCAAAACAAATATTAACCCTAACCAAATTACATATGAAGAAAAAATACTAACCAAAAACAAAAATTAGTCACAGTTAAGCATTAAAAAAACCAGAGCTGACAGGTCAGCCTGGTCTATCCTGATTCAATGGCGTTGAATCAAGCATGCTTTGGCTAATTGAACTATTCGAAATAAACCAATCTTCAACCAAAACGTACAAAAGTATGCAATTAAATCTATGTAGGGAAATTTCGCCTATGCGCAAGTTTTTCCTATCCAAAATTATCCTGATGATGAAATTGATTATAATTTTATTAACAGTTACCTGTTTATCAGTGTCTGCAAAGGTTTTCTCCCAAAAAATTACTCTATCGGAAAAAAATGTCCCATTGATAACAATTATTAAAAAAATAGAGAGCAAGAGTGGTTACCAGTCATTCTACAATTCGACGCTGTTGAAAAATGCAGGTACGGTAACTGTAGATTTGAAGGACGCTACATTAGAACAGGCCCTTGAACAGGTTTTAAAAAATAAACCATTGGGGTTCGAAATAATAGATGATATTTTTATAATTAAAAGAAAAAAGAATGACCGGTTAGCCGTTCCATTATTTGTGTTCGATCAGGTAATCGGAAAGGTGCTGGACGAAAAAGGGTTGCCCATTCCTGGTGCTAGCATAAAGGTCAAGAATAAAAGCATCGGAACTGTTACAGATAACGAAGGTAAATTTCAATTAAATGTTAGTAAAGGCGATGTCCTTTTGATCAGTTACGTGGGCTACGCAGTAAAGGAGATTACTTATACCGGACAGAAAGCTATCGAAGTTTCTTTGGTTGTTGTAAGTAACCAGATGACAGATGTGGTTGTAATTGGATATGGTACGGTGAAGCGTAAAAACGTAACGGGTGCGATATCTTCTGTAAAAACAGAAGATTTAAACACATCGACCTCAACCAATATCGGTCAGGCACTTGCAGGGCGTGCATCTGGTGTGGCTGCATTACAGACAAGCGGGCAGCCAGGGGCAGGGGTAACTTTACAGATTCGGAGTAATCCGTCATTTGCTTCTGCGGGTGCCTTATATGTAATAGATGGAGTAGTGGTTAATGATAATTCAGCAGAACCTATGTCGGGTACCCGTTATGGTGCGGCAGGTGTAGATCGTTCACCTTTGAATTTTATTAACCCTAATGATATTGAATCAATAGATTTCCTAAAGGATGCAAGTGCTACTTCCATTTATGGTGCCAGAGCGGGCGGAGGTGTTGTATTGATTACTACAAAAAAAGGAAAGGGTGGAAAACCTAGCCTTGATTATAGTGGGAGCCATGCTTTCCAAAAAGCATTTGATTTTTATGATATATTATCAACTAAAGAGTACATGGTGGAACGCAATAAGATCCTGCAAGAAAAATGGATGCTGGATAACCGTATTGCGCCTTATGGAAACGTCCCTGCTTCATCTGTAACCCCATTTGTTCCAAAGTTTACGCAACAACAGATCGATAATCAACAGGAATATCCAAGTGCTCTTGATGCAATAACCAGAAAGGGCTTTACCGATCAGCATAACTTATCTTTGTCGGGATCCGCTAACGATGGAAAAACCAAGTATTTTGCTTCTGGCAATTATTTGAATCAGCAAGGAGTTCTGGCGCATTCAGATCTAAAAAGATATAATGGAAGATTGAATTTAGAACAGGCGATAGGCGACAAATTTAAAATAGGTGCCAATATCATCAGTTCAAATTCAAATGCTAATAATGCTAATGTGGGTACAGGTGCTAACGAATATTCAGGCATGATTTTGTCTGCCTTTTATTATCCGGCAAACCTTCCATTGACTGATGCGGCCGGAAATTATATCATCAATCCTGATTACCAAAACTCGCCTAACCCAGCTTCTTTTCTTGATGTGACAGATTATACCAAAAGTGCTAGATTATTAACCAGTGGTTTTGCAGAGTGGAATATTATAAAAGGGCTTTCGGCAAGGGCAAATTTTAGCTACGACCAATCTACGGCAAAAAGGTATTCTTATTTACCGAAAACATTTTTGTATGGTGCAAGGGCAGGCGGACAAGCAACGATTACCGAAAGAAACTCCACATCCAAGTTGATGGAATATGTATTGAACTATTCTCATAATTTTGGAGAAAAAAATAAGATTACAGCCTTAGCCGGACATTCTTATCAAGTGAGCGATTTTGAAGGCTTTAACGCTGCAAACGATCATTTTGCTACTGATAATTTTCTCTTTAATAATTTAGGTTTTGGTACAGCTCCAAGGCCAACTGTCGGATCATATCGTAATCCAACTAAAATATGGAAATCTTATTTTGCAAGGTTAATATATGAGCTTAATGACAGATATATTTTAACGGCAAGTATCAGGAGAGACGGTGCCTCTAATTTTGCCGAAAATAAAAAATATGGTACATTTCCGGGTATTTCTGCTGCATGGATAATATCGGAGGAACCATTTTTTAAGGAAAAAATACCGCTGTTTGATCAACTAAAGCTTAGAGCAGGTTATGGTTCAACCGGAAACAGTGAACTTGAGGGAAGTGCTTTTCAATACTACTCGCCCGATTTAAACTATGTATTTGGAGGTGTTACCTATCCAGGCGTTGTTTTGAGTCAGATCAGTAACCCTAATTTAACCTGGGAAACGCAAAGAGATATAAACGTAGGTCTGGACTTTGGTGTTTTAAAAAATAGAATTTCAGGATCATTCGATTATTTTAACAGAACAGTTAGTAATCTGCTCACATACATTCCTTTAGCTACAGACTTTCCTGTTAAGCAGGCTGCTTTCAATTCAGGAAAAACGAGGAGTAAAGGTTGGGACTTTAACTTAACTACGAAAAATTTTATTAGCAGCTCTAATGGTTTTACTTGGACATCTACTTTCAATCTTTCCCATTATTATGATTCATGGGTAGAGAGAGATCCATCAGTATTGAAAACTCTCGATAAATTTATAGACCCGCATGGTCCATTTAATGGAATTTATGGTTATGTTTCTGATGGGATCTACAATGGTAATGGGGCAGCGCCATCCTGGATGCCAGGCATATTACCTGGTGGTATTGTTTTAAAGGATCTAAACGGATTTGATGCAGCTGGAAACCTAACCGGTGTACCAGATGGAAAGATCACCTCAGCGGATAAAGTATTGTTAGGCGTAAATGGGCCTAGATATAGTTTCGGTTTTAGCAACACCTTCTCTTATAAAAATTTCGACTTGTCTGTTTATATGTATGGCTTTATTCAAAAGAAACTGAATTCGGATTATTCTTCTGCATTTGCAACCTATGCACAGCTTGGTCAGTTTGGTTGGAATGTGTTAAGTATTGCCAAAGACAGGTGGTCGCCTACCAATCCTAATGCAACATTACCTACAGGCCTGCCTGATCCATATGCATCCTATGCTGCTACCTCAGATTACTGGTTGGAAAATGCAAATTTTATCAGATGTAGAGATATCACTTTAGGTTACAGGGTAGATAACAAGTTAATTTCAAAGCAGAATGTCATTAAGAGTTTAAAGCTATCGCTGAACGTACAAAATCCTTTTATCATTACAAAATATAGAGGCATTGATCCTGAACTTCAGAACTACCTTGCATACCCAATGACAAAATCCTTTACAATCGGAGTAAATGCTGGTTTTTAACAAACAATATTTAAGATAAAATAAATAAGTTATGAAATTATTAAGCTTTTTTAGAAATATACTATTGCCAGTATTCGCACTTTCTGTGCTATGTCTGTCTTGCGAAAAAGCCATCGTTGAAAAGACATATGATAAGTATTCTTCAACAAGTTTTTTTCAAAATGCCGAGGATGCAAAATCGGCTGTTACCGCTATGTATTCGGGAATGACGGAGGATGGTACGTATGGTGGCGGTTATGGAGCGGCAAATGAGGGTTGGCTGGTACAATCTAGTTTTACCAGTGACGAACTGATTTGTTCGTGGGGCTGGGATGGATGGCCAAAATTAAATCAGATCAATTTTTCGGAAGATTTTTCACAGTTATTAAACCACTATAACTCGTTAATACCCAAAGTATCACAGATATCAATAAACATAGAGAAGATTCAGCCGATTGTAATGGATAGCAAGCTCAAGATCAGATATACTGCTGAACTTAAAGCACTGAGGGGCCATTATAGCTGGATGCTTTATAACCTTTATGGCCCTGTTCCGATTAGGCTAAGTGCGAGTGAAGCTTCTGATCCCAATACAAAGTCGATTCCGAGACCTACAAAAGAATGGATGGTGACACAGATCATTAAGGATTATAATGAAGCGATACCTGATTTGCCTAAATGTAGTGAGCTTGCCGGATCTGATTACGGACGTATGACTAAAGATGCTTGTTATATGGGCTTAATGAAGTTATACATGCACGAAAAAAGATGGACTGATGCTATTGCAGCAGGAAGGCAGCTACAACAGCTAGGACACAGTTTACAGCCAAATTATAAGGATATATTTACCTATGCCAACAATGGCAGCAGTCAGGAAATAATTCTTGCTATTCCATGCCGTACTGACGCAACTAATACCAATTTATGGCTTGCCCATTCGTTACCAGGTAACTACGTCGATCCAAATGGCTTAAACCTGACACAATGGGGTGGTTATAAAATGCCATGGAAGACCTATGATAAATTTGCTTCTTCAGATAAACGTTTAAGTGTGTTGTTAGCAAAATGGACAACAACAGGTGGAGCTACCTTTGATGCAAGGGCCAATAATTATATTGGTGCAATACCGATGAAATATGGTCCAGATCCAACTGCTATTAGTGAGCAACAGGGAACAAATATTGTGGTATGGAGATATGCAGATGCGCTTTTACTTCTTGCTGAAGCCATTAACGAAACACAGGGTCCTGTACAGGAAGCTTATGATTTAATTAATCAGGTAAGAACCCGTGCCGGTGTTGTAAATTACACACCTGGCCAATTTAATCAGCTACAGTTTAGAAATAAACTAATGGATGAACGTCTTTTCGAACTTTGGTGCGAAGGCAGTAGACGAGAAGATATGATCAGATGGGGAACTTATATTCAGCATGCGAAAGATGAAGGTTCCGTATTTGCAAAACCAGAATTTGTACTTTATCCAATTCCGAGAAAGGCAATAACGGAAAGCAATGGCATAATAGTACAGAACCCGGGATACTAATTCGTTGTAAATTGATTTTTGCCCCGTAATAGGAATCGCATTAACCAGTAAAGCACATTGGGTGGTTATAAAGCCACTCAATGATGCATTCATCTTGTTCCGTTGGATCCGAATGTCTACTCTCAATTAATCAAATGAAGAAAAGGTATATAATAGGCATTTTTGCAATAGCTTGTCTGATAACGTTATATAGCAGCTGTAATCGGTCAACAACTGATCTATCTGGAAAACAGTTATCGAAAATTTATTGTATTTCTTGTCATACCTATCCAGAGCCAGCACTTTTACCAAAATACATCTGGGATAAAAAAGTTTTGCCGGTAATGGGAGCTTTTGCTGATTTATATAAAGATAAGAATGGTGTATATAAGAAAATTCCGAAAGAGTACCTCAACTTAAGAGATCCGGTAATTGACCCTGTTCATGCTAACATTCCCACTGAATCATGGAATAAGATAGTGGAGTTCTATTTGGATCAGGCGCCGGTAAAACTGGCAAACCCAGTTACAGCAATCGATACCATTGATAATTTTGCCGTTTTAGAAGCACCAAAAAAGAGCGCAAAGTCATTCACAACCTGCGTTTATTTTGATGCTTCATCAAAATTGCTGTTTCAATCGAACTATGCAGATAAGGTACTAAATATCTTTGATGAAAAACTAAAATTCAAAACTAGTTTACCTTTCTGTGAAGGTGTTGTAAATGTATCTCCGATTGGTAATCAGAAAGATGGAGATCATTTTCTAATTACTCATATAGGCAGTTTACAGCCTAATGGTGGAACTGCCAACGGATTTGTGGAAGACGTTATAATTAAAAAAAGCAAAATTGTTGGTCGTGTAAAACTTTGCGACAGCCTTTACAGGCCCGTACAAACTTTGCTTTGTGATGTTGACAAAGATGGGAGGAAAGATATAATTGTTTGCGAATTTGGTTTTATGAAAGGGCAATTGAGCCTTTTTAAAAATATCGGGATTAACCAGTATAAAAAAATTACCCTTTCAAATATTGTCGGAGCCGAAAAAATGTACATAGATGACATTAACAATGACGGTATGCCCGATCTATGGGTTCTTTTTGCCCATGATATAGAAGGCATATATCAATTTATAAACAAGGGCAATGGTAAGTTCGTTCAGAAACCGGTAATTAATTTTCCACCTTCTTATGGCTCGAGCAGTTTTGATATTATTGATATGGATAATGATGGTAAAAAAGACATTATATATACCAGTGGAGACAATGCAGATTTTTCTCCGGTTTTAAAGCCCTATCATGGCATTTATATTTATAAAAACATGGGTAGAGATTTTAAACAGAAATTCTTTCTCCATCTGAATGGCTGTTATAAGGCAATGCCTGCTGATTTTAATGGTGATGGTAAAATGGATTTAGCAGCCATCAGTTTTTCTGCTGATTTTGAGAATAATCCTAAGGAAGGCTTTGTCTGGCTTTTAAATCATGGAAATAATGACTTTAAAACTTTTACAGATAGCAGAACCATTGGTTTAGGCAGATGGATCTGTATGGATGTTGCTGATATTAACCGGGATGGCAGACCTGATGTTATTTTAGGGAATATGGCCGCTATTGCCAATAACAATAGGGAATTAATGCAAAAATGGCTAAAAGGACCAGAGCTTATCGTAGTAAAAACCAAGCCATAAACTAAAAACCAAGATTACCTATTTCATTTAATCGTAAAAATACGATCGAGAAACGATCTCGTTTCCCTATGTAAAAAAATGGGCTTATACATTTTAATCGCTCGTTAACAAACATTAAACTTTAATTAACTATTTATAAACCTTTTATTTTAAATCATGAAAACAAACTATAGGTTAAAACTTTACGTTGCCATATTGGCAATCTTGATGCTTTCGTGCAAAAGGGAAACTCCTGTGGATAAAGGGGTTGGTGCGAATGCAAGGGCGGTTACTGCTATCCGTACTTTTTATGTCTCATCATCAACCGGGAACGACAATAATACGGGGAGAACACCAGAAGATCCTTTTAAATCAGTCAAAAAAATTTCAGGCATGACTTTTTCTCCTGGTGATGCCATTTTATTTAAAGCTGGCGATACCTGGAGCGGTGATACAGTACTCCTGAGGCCCAAAGGCTCGGGAACTGTAAGCAATCCGATCGTTATTGACAGGTACGGAACCGGCCCGGCCCCGATATTAAGCATTACCCAATTTCAAAACACTACGGGGGGTGTTTTTGGGGTTGTAATGTTAAGCAATCAATCAAATTGGCAAATTAACAACCTATCAATAATCGCTAATAACGCCAATCCGTTAAGCTATAGCGGTGATAATACAAGCCATGCATCAATTGCTGGTATTTATGTTAAAAACAGCCCTTCTTCCGCTATGCAATCCAATATTTCTATTACGCACTGTGCTGTGAAGAGTTTTAGAAATAACAATAATATTTATACACAGGCAGTATTGGGGATTGGGTTTGAAGGTTCCTTTACCAATATTGTTGTTGATAGCAATACAATTGATAGCTGTTTGGCTGGTATCCACTCAAATACACATCTACATTTTATAAACCCATCCAATCCTAATTATGCATCTACAAATATAACCTTTAAAAACAACCTATTGAGGGATGTATGGGGAAATGGGATCGTAATTGGCAGTATAACCAACGGTCTGATTGAAAGAAACAGGGTAATTAGAACTTCATGGGGTAATGGCGCTTGTATATGGCTAACACGTAGTACTAATTCAATAGTACAATATAATGAAGTAAGTGATCAATCGGGTGGAAGTCAGGACGGAACAGCCTTTGACGATGATGATGATATAGGTGCTTCAAATGGAGATATTTTCCAGTATAATTATTCACATAACAATGCACATGGCTTTATGTTATTAATGCCAGCTGCAAATAATGTTACTGTACGTTATAATATTAGTGTAAACGATGGTGGCAGTAGCGGTGTTACAAAACGGTTATTTGCGTTATCACCAAGCAATAATAACGGGCTTAAAATATATAATAACATCTTCTACATTGGCCAGGGCATTTCAACACGGATCTTGGGTTCTTACGGAGGCTCTTCTTCTGGTTGGGCAATAAAATTCTATAACAACATATTCTTTTTGGATGGGGGATCGCTAACTGCATTTAGTGAAGCACCAATTAGTCAGTCGAGTGAATTTAAAAACAATTGCTTCTATCCGGCTGCGAGTTTTTCTTCCGCTACTAATTATTTTTCTCCACAGGTTAATGCAATTACATCAAATCCACTTTTTGCTGCAGGAAGCAACTTTGGGGCTACATTATTAAATGCAGCCAGTAATAATGTTGATTTTGCCGCTGCAATAGCCGCTTTCAAATTGCAGGCCGCTTCGCCATGTATCAATAATGGATTTTCATTTGCTAATAATGCAACCCTTGATTTTGCCAATACCAATATAACCGGCCAAACCCCAACCGTTGGAGCGATCTGGCCTGTTGGCGTTACCGCTCCTAGTTATTACGTTATTATTAACAGGAATACAGGGAAACTGATTAATCTTCAAAACAACACCGGTAAAGTAGAATGTACCCAAATTAGTGCTGATTCTACATCCGCGCAATGGTCTCAGGAACTGCATAATGGTTACACCCGTTTTAAAAACCGTAAAACAGGAAAATACATGGAAGAGGAGAACAAACTAGGATATGAAGAATACAATGTTCTGGTTGCCCCTGATCAATGGAGCTGCGATTTTTCTTTAGTTGCAAATGGTAGCTACACCCGGTTACAAAACCGCTATACAGGTAAACTTCTAAATACCCAGCAGAATTTAGGATATGTGGAGACTACAGCTTCATTGCCAACTGGTTATTGGAGTGCAGATTGGAGTATCGTTAAACGCCCATAATCTGCAAGTGGTTGTTTATATTTCTTAGAGCTAACCGTGCTTCAAGCAATTGAAGCATGGTTATGTTTTATCATTTAAGTATCTAACCACTTGCCTACATCGCGGTGTAATTGTTTGTGGAGTGCTGTTGAGGGGAATTACACAATTGGAAATGAGTAAGACGAGTACAGACAGGGAAAATAAGGAGCGTAATGTGAGAGCTAATTTTCCGAAACAGTAATGAGGGCTTTTACGATCTAAAAATTGTCTCTCTATAATGAATTCCCCATTTTGCCATTTCTGTAACTATTTTATTTAGGCTTTTTCCATATTCGGTAAGTTCATATTCAACTGTGATGGGCATAGTGTCCAAAACAGTTCGTTTAACAAGCTGATTTGCCTCTAAGTCTTTTAATTCTTTAGATAAAACTTTTGGCGCAATGTCTTCTATATGACGAACTAAATCCATGAACCGTATTTTGGGATTGTAAAATAAGGCAACTACGATAACTTTTTTCCATTTTCCACTTAATAGGTCTTGCGTATCCTTAACACCCTGGATCTGTAAACGGCAGTAATCTGAAATCTCTATTTTCTGTTTTTTCATATAACCAATTTACAAATTAATTACTAAACCGCCTACTGCTTACTTAATGGTAACCGCTTACCAAAAGGTAAAAATCATTATTAACATGATGTAATCCCTTATTTTTGTATAAATAAATTTAAATGCAGATCAAGTGAAAATAGCAATAATAGGATCAACAGGCTTTGTTGGTTTAGCCTTCACTGAGGAATTGGTCAATCGTAGTCAGAATATCATCGGTATTTCACGGGATATAGAAAATTCAGGCAAAAATAATCTGATTGATGCGCAGATG
Organism: Pedobacter riviphilus; assembly: GCF_014692875.1. Classification (NCBI taxonomy): domain Bacteria; kingdom Pseudomonadati; phylum Bacteroidota; class Sphingobacteriia; order Sphingobacteriales; family Sphingobacteriaceae; genus Pedobacter; species Pedobacter riviphilus. Next base: position 268,247 of record NZ_CP061171.1, read on the forward strand.
GCTATATAGTAAGCTTGGCTCATGTTCACTATTTTCTTAAAAAAAACATTTACTCTTTTTCAATATATTTCAAATGAATAACGTAAAAAAAATAGATCTAGACAATGTTATCATTGTTTTGGCAGATTTGCAGCCTGAAATCATTCTTGCTGCCAATAAAACAATCGCTGAGGAAAGTCTCCGGAAAGCGGTATCAGTATTAATTGAAGGAGCGGATATTCTTAATATTCCTGTTTTCCTGTCAGGTGTTGCACTTAAGGCAGGTGTTTCTCCAAGTCCTATCGAGGAATTGAGTAAGTATACAATGGTAGTCCGCTCAACTGCAGGCATTTTTGAAGATGACTCAAATCTAAAAGTTATAAAAAAGTACAAAAGATCTTCAATTGTACTAGGTGGCGTGGCAACAGAATTGGCGGTAATTCAGGCCGCTCTTGGTGCGCTAAGAAACAGCTACAATGTATTTTTATTAACAGATATTTGTGGTGGCTTGAGTGACAGGACTGAACAGGCAGCATTTCGTCAACTTGAAAAAGAAGGCGTAATACTTTCAAGCGTGCCCGCATTTTTAAGTAGCCTGATGCCTCAAATTAACGACGTGCAAACTAAATCACTCTTTGCCACGCTTGCTCGATTTTTAGGTTAAAGAGATCAATGCTTATTGGAATAGTAAAATTATTTGGCTTGATTCGAGAAAATGTTCCACTTTCTTAATCATCACTCCAGTAAAGAAAGGATATTGATGGCAATTACGAGGTTTAAACCAGAGTGATCAACGGTTTAATTGAATTTTTGAGAACTTCAGGATGCTTTGTAAAAAAGATATTAAATAAGTCGGCTATTGTATCTGAATAATCATTTTAAACTGTTATGTGGGTGAATTAAAAAAATATCCACGAAATAACTGTAAAAAAATGTTAGTTTCGTTTTTCAGTACAAATGTCGATTTACCAAATATCGGGTCAAGATGAGCTAATCTCAAGATTAAGAGATGGGGATGAGCTGGCATTTAGTGAAATCTACAATCTATATTGGAAACAGCTTTACCGAACAGCTTTTACTATTCTGCGCGATGAAGAAGGTGCATCTGATGCATTACAGGAAATGTTCCTGCATTTATGGCGACGTAGAAAGGAATTGAATATTGTATCCTTAAAGGCATATCTCCACCAATCAGTTAGGCTAACAGTATTAAAGGCTATCCGTTCACAAAAGGTAGATGCCGGTTTTTATAAACGGCTGGCAGAGATTACTACAGAAATTATAGAAGAAGACCCTATGATTTTTAAAGACCACTTGCATTTGCTACAGCGATTGATAGATAGTTTACCCGCCGATTGCAGGCAGATTTTTCTGATGAGTAGAGAAGAGCAGATGTCATACAAGCAGATTGCAGGCAAGCTGGAGATTTCAGTAAAAACGGTTGAGAAAAAAATGTCGAAATCGTTAAAACTCATCCGTGAAGGTTTAAGCATAGAAATGTGCGTTTGTATAATCGTTTCCTATACCTTTATTTAGATTTTATCGTATTGTATATCAGGTTTTTATGATTTTCTTTTAAAGAAAAGTCATTTTGCCATAGGGTCGCGTGTCTTTTTTGGAACATAATATTAAGACCATGGAAAAAAAACAATTCTTATCTCTTATCGATACTTATATAAACGGCGAAGCAAGCGAAAATGAAAAGCGCCTGGTTGAAGCGTACTATTCCAGATTAAGCAAGCCTGCTATTGAAAGCATTGAAACGCAAGATGAAGAACTTTTTAAAAATGTTTTGTTAAACCGGCTCTTAACGCAGATAAGAGCAGAGTCTGAGACAGAACAAACAGCCAGCCTAAGGCTTAAGAAACACATTAATTTATGGTGGATAAGTGTCGCTGCTATATTACTCATCTGTTTCAGCTTAGGGATATTGTTTTTTAGGGACGGGAAGAGCATCAGTAAGGGATCTGTTGATTATGCGCAACTGATTGAGCCAGGAGGAAATAAGGCAGTTTTAACATTAAGTAACGGATCAAAAGTTGTTTTAGACGGTAAGTCCAATACTGATATTGCAGAAAAAAATGGTATAAAAATCAAAAAGAAAGAAAACGGGCTTTTGGAATATGTTCAGCTAAGCGCTCCCGTTACCGATAATCAATACTCAGCCCTATTTAACACTATTGAAACCCCAAAAGGCGGCCAATACCGGATTGTTCTTAATGATGGCACTATTGTGTGGCTTAATGCTGCTTCCTATTTACGCTATCCTTTGCAGTTTAATGGTGCAGAGCGAAAGGTAGAGTTGGCTGGCGAAGGATATTTTGAAGTTGCGCATAATGCAGCTAAACCATTTATCGTGGTAACTGCTAAGCAGGAGGTTCAGGTGCTGGGTACACATTTCAATATTGGTGCCTATACCGATGAAAGTGTGATTAAAACCACCCTACTTGATGGCAGCGTAAAAGTAATCAACAAACAAGGGAAAAAAGAAACTGGGCAGAAGTATCTGAAACCCGGAGAACAATCTGTTCTAATGGACGGTTCCTGGTCGGTAAGGGAGGTAGATGCGGCCGCCCAGATAGACTGGAAAAATGGGCGTTTTATTTTTAAAGATGAAGATCTAAAAAGTGTGATGCGTAAGTTGGCCCGCTGGTACGATATTGAAGTGGATTATGCCGGTTCAATGGAAAACCTGAGCTTTAGCGGGAAGATTTCTAGATCAAAAACCCTTAAAGAAGTTTTAAGGATATTAACACGTACCAATGATGTAACCTTTAAAGTAAAAGAAAGGAGGATTACAGTTATGCCATAATTTTACATGGGATAGGCTGTATAAAGCCGGAAGTGCTGGAGACACTCCCGGAGATCATTCAGTTTGCCTGCTCAACAACATTTTTCAAAATAATATCAACCAAACACGATGGTCCGGCAGCGGAGCATTTAACAACCTAAACTATTCAAATGTATGAAATTTTATGATTTTAAATCGTACAGGATTCCCTGTGCGAAAAATAAAGTCCTGCTAACCATGAAACTTACCGTTTTCCTACTCTTTGCCCTGGTTTTCCAGGTATGTGCAGCTGGCTTTGCACAGAATAAGATTACCCTTTCAGAAAAGAATATTTCTTTGGAGCAAGTATTAGACAAAATTAGTCAACAAAGCGGCTTAGATATTTTTTATAATGCTAACCGGATAAAAAAGATAAACAATATTACCATTAATGTTAAAGATGCCCCCTTATCTACCGTTTTAGACAAATGTTTTGCCAATCAGCCCTTAACTTACAGCATCGAGGCTTCTACTATTGTAATAACAGACCGTAATGAGGCCAAACCCAACAACGTTAAGCATTTGTTTGCCGATATTCGGGGGCGTGTTGTAGATGAGGCCGGAGCAGGGCTTCCGGGAGCAACTATTAAGGTAAAAGGTACTACAACCGTAACATTGAGTGGCGATAACGGAGATTTTCTGCTTAAAAATGTTCAGGATGGAGCTATTTTACAGGTTTCATTTGTCAGTTATCAAACCCAGGAAATTAAGGCCAACCTAAAAGCAGAAATGCTAATCCAGCTAATTGCAGAGGCTGGGAGCTTAAATGAGGTAGTAGTTTCTGGTTTTGGCCAGACACAGAAAAAGGTTAGTGTAACTGCGGCAATATCTACCGTTCAGACAAAGGAGCTTAAGCAGAGCCCTGTTTCCAATTTGAGCAATGCGCTGGCGGGCCGTTTACCAGGGCTTACCACAATTCAATCGTCAGGTGTTCCAGGAGGAGATGCTTCAACCATCTATATTCGAGGTATTGGTACCTATGGAGCAAGCAAAAGTCCTTTAATTGTTATTGATGGACTAACCAGGGGAGACGTCAACTTTGGAGATATCGATGTAAATGAGGTGGCTTCTATTAGTATCTTAAAAGATGCTGCTGCAACATCATTATATGGTATACAAGGTGCAAATGGGGTGATTTTAGTTACAACTAAACGCGGAAAGATTGGGAAGACAAATATCCAGTTTAACGGACAATATGGTATCCAAACGCCACAGCGCATCCCAGAGCGCTTCAGCAGCTTTCAAAAAGCTACTTTGGATAACCAAGGGTCTGCTAATGACGGAAGCAATCCAATATGGACCCCCAAGGAAATAGAACTGTTCGGAAACCAATCAGATCCATATACCTATCCCGATGTTAATTGGTATGATGTAATTTTTGAGCGCAATACCCCGCAACAACAATATAATGCCAATATGAGTGGTGGGAATAGCAGTGTGAAATATTTTGTCTCTTTAGGATACCTAAATCAAGGAACATTGTTTAAAGGGGCAAAAGACAATAAATATGGCATCTCGCAGAAATATGATCGCTATAATTTTAGGTCAAATATTGACATTACTGCAACTGATATGATGACTGTCCGTTTAGACCTTGCTTCAAGAATTGAACAAAGGACAGGCCCGGGACCTGGCTATGAATCAATTTTTAGCGATGTAGCCCTGATGCAGAATTATACAACACCGATATATAATCCAAACGGTACTTTCGGCGCAGGCCGTATAAACTCAGTTTCCGTAAGAAATCCTCTGGGCTCCCTGTTACAGAGTGGCTATTATGACAATTTTTGGAACAGTACCAATGGCACGATAGAGGTAAACCATAAGCTGGAGTTTATTACCAAAGGATTGAATATTAAAGGATTGTATACCTTCGAGAATTTTGGTGCGATTAACTATGGACAGGATCAAAAATTTACGGCCTTCCGTTACCGTAAAGATCCGGTAAGTGGTGTAGAAACCTACACACCATTTTCTACAGAAACGTCCCTTACAAAATCTTCAAGTACTTCTGCTACACGTTATTATTCATATAATGTACAGTTAAATTATGACCGGTCATTCGGCAGTCATGCTGTCTCCGGTCTGGCATTATTTAACAGAAATTATACCTCGGTTACCGGTGACCTGCCAAGGGCCTATGAAGGTTTTGTTGGACGGGTATCTTATAATTATGATTCCAGATATTTTGCAGACTTCAATGTGGGGTATAATGGATCAGAAAATTTCCCTAAAGGTAAACGTTATGGCTTTTTCCCTGCCGTATCTGCAGGCTGGGTAATTTCAAGCGAACCATGGTACAACAGTAAAGCTATGAATTACTTAAAACTCCGCGGATCATTCGGCTATGTGGGTAACGATAATATTGGTGGTTCCAGATGGTTATTTATATCAGATTATAGCAGGGGTGGAGGTTTTGATTTCGGCTCTCCAAGTCCAAATACAGCTGGAGGATATAATGTGAACCGCACAGGTAACCCAAACATTACCTGGGAGAAGGCACAAAAATCCAATATTGGTTTAGAAACCGGATTTTTTAATAATGCGATTAAGTTAGATGTTGACGTTTTTAGAGAAAACAGGACTAACATTCTTACCACACCACAGACTATTCCTACCTATCTTGGTATTGCGGGTTTAGCGGCAATCAATGTGGGCAAGGTATTGAACCAGGGTTTTGAAGCATCATTAAATTTTAATACCCATGTTAACAAAGTTAATCTTTTTGGCTACATCAACTGGACTTACAATAAAAACAAGATCATTGCCCGCGATGAGCCGAATCTGGCATACCCTTATCAGGCTTTAACCGGGCTTCCTGTAGGTTACCAGTTGGGTTATATTGCAGAAGGCTTATTTAAAGATCAGACGGAAATAGATGCTGCTCCAAAGCAAAATTTTGCCGGAAGGGTAATTCCTGGCGATATCCGTTACCGTGATATGAATGGAGACCGTATCGTCAATGAGAACGACAGGGTAGCGATACAGGTAAGCAACTTTCCCAACAATACTTTTGGAGCTTCTCTTGGCGCATCATGGAAGGGGATTGATTTGAGTATACTGGTACAGGGAGCCCTAAGTGGTAAAACAAATGTACCTTACCTTGGCCCCGACAGGCTACAGGATGTTTGGACGCCTGCAACGGCAAGCACCGCAACCTATCCAAGTGTGCATTACAGTTCGGCTGGGGGGCAGAACAATGCTCAATTGAGTACTTTTTTTATCTACAGTTCGGACTACATCAAAATTAAAAATCTGGAGCTGGGCTATACATTCCCAGCGAGTACACTAGCTAAAGTGAAAATAAATTCGCTCAGGATATTTGCCAACGGGCTGAATCTGGCTACCTGGGATAAACTTCCTTACAAAGATTATGATCCTGAGCAAACAGCTAACGGAACTGCCCTTTACCCAACAATGAAAGTATATAATGTTGGTGTATCGATGAATTTTTAACAGACTTAAATTTTTAAAGTAATGAAAAAATATAGTTATGCTTTATTGGTTGTGTTATTGATCTCGGTCGTAACATCATGTAAAAAAAGCTTTTTAGATAGGGTGCCGAGTGATTATATCGGTGAAACAGAGGTGTTTGGCAATATAGATAATGCAGAAGGTTTTTTAAATAACATCTACTCCGCTATTCCATCCTGGAATTATGGTACTGGTAATTCTTATGTCACATCGGCCATGACAGATGAATCGAAACAGCGCTGGGCAAACGGGGCGGTTTTGTTTAACACCGGTGCCTGGAATCCAAGTAATTTTTCTCCATTAGGAGATGATTGGACAAATGCATACGCCAAAATCAGGGCTTGTAACCTTTTTCTCGCCAATTTTGAAAAGATTCCTGAAGATCCAAATGTTCCAAACAGAAAAGCCAGGTTAAGGGGCGAAGCTTTGATGCTCCGTGCTTTTTATCACTTTGTACTTTTCAGGGGCTGGGGTAAAATTCCAATTATGGACAAGCCGCTTTCGCCTGCAACAGATGGAGACGCCGTATTCCTAAAAAGGAGTGAATATGCCGAAGTGGTGGCTTTTATTGAAAGAGACTTAAACGTGGCCATGCAAAACCTGCCAGCTAAACACGATCCCGGTTTATGGGGCAGGGCTACCAAAACCATCTGTCAGGCAATAAAATCCAGATTAGACCTTTATTATGCCAGCACTTTTTTTAATCCAAACAGCGATGCTTCCAAATGGCAGAAGGCAGCGGCAGCTTCCAAGGAGGCCCTGGATGCAGCTTTGGCAGAGGGTTATAGTTTAGAGCCCAAATTTCCTGATGCCTTTCTAAAATATGCAAACACCGAATGTATATGGGGGCGCAATATTGGAACAGGTACAGTGTCAGGAATAGATCAGGTAATGCAGCCTTTAGGTTATAGCGGATGGAACAACTGTGGGCCGATCCAGGATTTTGTTGATGATTTTGAAATGAAAAATGGTATTCCTATTAAGTCTGCAGGCTCTGGTTGGGATCCCAAACATCCTTATAAAAACCGCGATCCAAGGTTTTACGCAACGGTGTTATATCCTGGTGCAACCTGGAAAAACCGGAAGATTAATATTTACGCCAATGATAAGGATAATGCGGAGCAACCAGGAACCAACTATTGGTGGAGGAAATACATGACCGAAGGCCTGAACTTATCTAACAATTCTGGAGGGGTAACCAAGTCTTTCGCAATCTTCAGGACTGCCGAGCTGATGCTGAACTATGCAGAGGCACAAAATGAAGTAGCCGGTGCAGATGCAAATGTATACAATGCTATCAACCCAATCCGCAGGAGAGCAGGGATGCCAGACATACCTGCAGGATTGACTAAAGAAGAGATGCGGGAGGTAATTAGGCACGAACGGAGGATTGAGCTGGCCTTTGAAGGACACCGCTTCTGGGACGTAAGGAGATGGAAGATTGCAGAGGTGGTTGATAACCGGCCTGTTTACGGGGTAAATTATACTATTTCGGCAAGCAATGCTACGGATACCACATTTACTTATTTCGAAGCCCAAAAACGTGTTTTTGATAAAACAAAGCATTATTTAATGCCTATTCCCCAATCGGAAATAGATAAGCTAAACGGCAAAAACCCAGACTTTAAACAGACTGAGGGCTGGTAACCAGCTCAAGAAGTAATTTTTTTATTCTTCAACTTAAAATATAAAATTTATGAAAACAATATTAATTTATGTTTCTCTAGCGATGTTTTTTTTTAGCTCTTGTAAAAAAAACGATGGTGAAGAGCCTGTTTTGAGGCCATCCACTACTCAATCCGTTATTCAACAGGATAGTCTTGTTACTTACACTTCTGATCGAAAATACAATCTAAATGTGATTTATTTTATACCGTCAGATGTTATTCCTCCGGCTAATTATCAAAAAAGACTGAGCGAATTGCTCTTATGGGGCCAAAACTGGTATAAAGAACAAATGGCGCTTAATGGCTATCCCAATAAGACTTTTGGTCTTTATACCAATGCGGCTAAAACTGATGTTAGGCTAATTGTGATTAATGGAACAAAAGGTAAAGCCAATTATCAGTATAATGGTGGAGCGGGTAACGTAATGAGTGAGATTAATAGCTATTTTTCAGCCAATCCATCACTTAAATCAGGTGATCACAATCTCATTATTATTCCTAGTTACTTTATGAAAGCCGATGGAACTCCGGGCGGAGGTAGTTTTGGCCCACCATTTTATGGCAATGGTAAAAGCTGTTTTGCCTTAGACTATCTGGATTTGGATATTAAACATCTCGGAAAATCAGATGTGCTGGGCAACGCATTCAGCGTCTGGTTTGGTGGCATGATACATGAATTGGGACACGGGTTAAACTTAGATCATAATTGTCAAAAGGTTTCGGAAAACAACGACCCTTTAAAAGGAATGTCACTTATGTATGCAGGGAATGGAACATTAGGGAAAAGCCCAACATTTTTGACCGCTGCAGACTGTGCCATTCTTAATGCAAATCAAATATTTAACACTGATACCAAGGTATACTATGGTAGCGTGAATACTACGCTGAAGAAAATTTATGCAAGATATGACGCAGCCAAACAAAGTATAATTGTTTCTGGTAAATTTAGTACAAACGGGAAAGTAACAAGTATCCTCTATTACAATGATCCAAATGTTGATAATGAAGGGACTGGAGTAAATAAAGATTATAACGCAATAACCTGGGAGTCTAAGGCAATCGGGGTTGATAGTTTTTACGTTGAGATGCCTATTGCCGAATTACAGTACAAAACAGATGGAATACCCTATGAATTAAAGATTAAATTCGTAAACGATAATGGAAATATAACGGAGAATGTCTTTTCATATACGTTCAACGCCGGTATCCCGGTGATTGAATTTGGGCTTAAAGCCAGCCAGTATAACAACAGCACTTGGTCGGTAATAGGTTTCAGTTCTAACCAAACAAGCGGCGACGATGGTAAGGCAATCAATATTATCGACGGTAACTTTCAAAGCTCATGGATTTCCAGATGGAGTGACCCCGTAGCAGTTCCTCCACATTTTGTTGCAATCGATATGAAATCGCCTCTACCATTTACTGGGTTTACAATAGCGATGGAATCACGGTATGGTGCGAAATGCAAGGATATTGAAATACAGACTAGCATGGATGGATTGACCTGGCAGAGCGCGGGGAATTTTACATTGAAAGCAATAGCCGGCCCACAACATGTATATCTTTCGTCTCAAAAAACTGCAAGATATTTTAAGATTATTGTTCTTTCATCATACAATGGCGGAAATGCCGCAAATATTGCAGAAATAACAGCTTTTAATGAATAATAACATTTATGGAGGAGATTAAATGCCTGAAAATTTCATGCTAAATAGATCTCTGAGAAATTATGAATAGATCTAAGATTGCTCATTGATCAAAAGTTTTTTATAAATGAGCAATCTTGGTTAAGATTAGTTAGTTAGAAAAACCGGTTAGCTGGATAGCACCGGTTTTTTCATTAATCTTAAGTTGCCATTTCTTTGTTGAACTCATCCAAATTTAACCAGTACTTTTTAATCAATACTTTAAAAAAAGGGCAATAATATATTATATTTTAACTTATATTTATACGGGGTAACTCCTAATCAACTATTCGAATAAATAAATGCCAGTCGGATCATCAAATAATGAAAAAGCGCTTTCGGATGCACTTAGGGAAGGTGATGTCAACGCTTTTAATCTGCTCTATTTGAAGTACGACAGGAAAATCTACTATAACCTTAAAAAACTCGTTCATCTGGAGGATGTAGCTCTCGAATTACACCAGGATGTATTTTTGAAGGTTTGGCTAAACCGCGATAAAATAAATTCAGATTTCCCTTTTGAATCATTTTTGGTTACAATAGCTAAAAATATCGCTATTGATTTTTATAGGAGGGTACTGCGCGAAAAAAAGCTAATGGACCGGCTGATAAACATGACAACCGAAATTTATGATCCTGTGACTGATTTCATGGAGAATAAAGCACTTGGCGAAATTATTGAAGAAAGCATTAATAAGTTACCGCCAAAACGACAGATCGTATTTCGTTTGATCAAGTTAGAAAATAAGAGTTACGAATTCGTTGCTAATGAGTTAGGCGTTTCTGTTGGCACAATTAAAGATCATATGGCGAAAGCCTCAGCATTCCTAAAAGCTGAAATAAGCAAATACGATTCAGAACTGTTGGTACTTTCTTTCATAAGCCTGATTCGGATTTTTCAAAAATAGCACAACATGATTAATCGTGTTTCAGATGAGCCCCTTTGGATGAAAGGATTTTCTAGGGCAATGAAAGACGGGTCATTAACAAAATCCCCTCCCTCCAAAAAAAACAATAAATAAGGTATAATACTATAGCTAGCATAGATTTTTTCCTTTATAAGCGTATAGTAATAAAAAGGTGCATAAAATGAGTCGAAAAAAGGCTTAATATTTAAATTTAATGGGCCTTCAATCAAATATAATCGCAATAACTTTTTGAAATCAGTATGAAACTTGTAAAACTAAATTTATCAATTTTATTTATTGTTATCTCTTTTTCTGTATATGGAGAGGCATATACCGCAGTCAGGGAAATTGCGCAGCGCCGGGTTCCATGGCTTGTTTCATCCCTATCTTTCAGTGTTATACCAACAGAAACAGGCGAAGATATTTTTGAACTGTCCTCAGTTGGAAATATGGTGAATATCGCTGCTTCGAATTCAAATAGTGCGGCCTATGGTTTGGGCTATTATCTCAAGTATTACTGTAACAGAAGCATGTCTCATTTAGGAGATAATCTATCTCCGCTTCTTAATATCCCAAAAATCAATAAAAAGGTTAGGATATCTTCGCCATTTCGCTTTAGGTATGCCTTAAATTATTGTACCATTAGCTATTCAATGGCGTATTACAAATGGGCTGAATGGGAACGTGAACTAGATTGGATGGCACTGAATGGGGTGAACCTGATGCTTGCACCTGTTGGAATGGAGGCGGTTTGGCAGAATACATTAAAAAAATTAGGCTATAATAACAGGGATATCGGCGATTTCATAGCTGATCCTGCTTTTAGTGCGTGGTGGTTAATGGGAAACCTGGAAGGCTGGGGAGGCCCGATTACTCAGAGTGTAATTAACCAACAGGCCAAGCTAGAGCAACAGATCATTAAGCGTATGAGAGACTTAAAGATTGAGCCCGTAATGCAAGGGTTTTATGGCATGGTTCCAACAAGCCTTAAAAACAAGATGAAAGCGAGCGTGATAGACCAGGGTAAGTGGGCTGGAGGTTTTACACGCCCTGATTTTCTAATTCCTACTGATACAGCCTTTAGTCAGGTAGCTGATATCTATTACACAGAAATGAAGAAGCTTTATGGAGCTGATCTTCACTTTTTTGGCGGAGATCCTTTTCATGAGGGCGGAAACTCCAAAGGGGTTGATGTGAGTACGGCAGCTACTATTATACAACGAAAAATGGATCAGCACTTCTCAGGCAGTAGCTGGGTACTGCAGGGTTGGCAATCGAATCCTTCTGAAGCGCTACTTAATGGTTTAGATAAAAAGAAAACGTTAGTGATTGAACTATTTGGAGAAAATACCAATAACTGGGAAAAAAGAAAAGGCTATAATGGAACTCCATTTGTTTGGAGTAACGTAAGTAATTTCGGGGAAAAGAATGGTTTATATGGTAAGCTTCAACGCTTTTCAGATGAAGTGAACAGAGCTAAAGGGAGCGAGTATGGACAGTATTTAGCGGGTATTGGTATTATTCCAGAGGGGATAAACAATAACCCGGTAGCTTTCGATTTTATGCTTGAGCTTGGCTGGCATCAAAATCCTGTATCAGTAAAGAGTTGGATTAAAACCTATCAGGACTACCGCTATGGAAAAAGCAGTTCAAAAATGGACCAGGCCTGGCAGTTATTGTTGCAAACAGCCTATAGCAGTCCAGAAATTTATCAGGAAGGGCCTTCGGAATCTATTTTTTGTGCAAGGCCTGGTGTTGCTATTAAAACGGTTTCAACATGGGGAACCCGCAAAAGAAATTATAATCCGGAACTTTTTTTGGAAGCGGTAAAACTTTTTGTAGCGGCTGGTGATGATTATGCAAATGTTGAAACATATCAAACAGATAAGATTGATCTCGTGAGGCAGGTATTGGCGAATAAAGGAGATAAAAGTTATCAGAATATGATTGAGGCCATACAAGCAAAAGATGTGGTTGCATTTAAAAAAGAAAGTGCTGTATTCCAGAAACTGATACTCCAGCAGGACTCATTGTTGAGCTCAAGCAGGTACTTTTCTTTAAACCGCTGGTTGGAACAGGCTATTAATTTTGCGAAAACACCAGCGGATAGAGAGAGGGCTTTAAGAAATGCAAAAATTCAGATAACCTATTGGGGACCCGAAAATAATCCAAAGACAGACCTACATGATTACGCGCATAAAGAATGGAGCGGTTTGCTAGGCTCTTTATATCTGTCCCGCTGGCAGCGCTTTATTAAGGAGCAATTAGCTAAGATGGAAGGTAAGGAAAGCAATAGCCCCGATTATTTTGCCATGGAAGTGGCCTGGACAAAGTCGGCTGATACCTATAGGCTAAAGCCTATAAATGTTTCTCAGCTAAATAAATTGATTGATAATATATTAAAATAACCGGTTTTTATTCCAAGTAGTTCGCATATAATTAACTAAGAACAACCATTACTGACGAAAAAAATATGAAAATTAAATTTTTACCATTGCTTATATTTATCTGTTTAATAAATAATCTGTTAGCGCAAACTAAATCACAAGATCCAAAACACACTTTCGCTATTGAGGGCGGTAATTTTCTGTTAGACGGTAAACCGATTCAAATTTATAGTGGAGAAATGCATTATGCACGCATTCCAAAACCTTATTGGCGCCACCGCTTGAGAATGATGAAAGCAATGGGTTTAAATGCTGTGGCTACTTATGTTTTTTGGAATTACCATGAAACTGCTCCCGGGGTTTGGGATTTTAAGACTGGTAATCGAGATATCGCCGAATACATCAAAACTGCTCAAGAAGAGGGTTTATTTGTGATCCTTAGACCAGGCCCATATGTTTGTGCGGAATGGGAATTTGGAGGCTATCCATGGTTTTTGCAAAAGGTGCCAGGCATGGTTATTCGTGGCAATAATCCACAATATTTAGCTGCAACAAAAGCTTATTTTACTGCACTGTACGGACAGCTTAAAAATCTTTTAATAACCAATGGAGGTCCAATCATAATGGTGCAGGGCGAAAATGAATTTGGGTCTTATGTGGCTCAACGTAAGGATGTTCCGTTAGAAGATCATAAAAGGTATAGCGCAGCTGTATTTCAACAGTTAAAAGATATTGGCTTTAATGTGCCATTTTTTACTTCAGACGGAAGTTGGCTTTTTGAGGGGGGCGCATTACCAGGAGCTTTACCAACTGCAAATGGTGAAGATGATGTAACCAAGCTTAAGGAATTGGTGAATAAATACAATGGTGGTAAAGGACCTTATATGGTAGCAGAATTTTATCCTGGCTGGTTAGCCCATTGGGCAGAGCCTTTTCCTAAAGTTTCTACGCAAGCAGTGGTTAAGCAAACGCAAAAATATTTAGATGGTGGCGTATCTTTTAATTATTATATGGTACATGGAGGTACAAATTTCGGTTTTACATCAGGCGCAAATTATGATAACAAACATGATATTCAGCCAGATTTAACCAGTTATGATTATGATGCGCCAATTAGTGAGGCTGGTTGGGCTACCGAAAAGTACAATGCTTTAAGAGATTTGCTGAAGAAGCCAGAAACTCCAGCTGTTCCGGCAAAAATTCCTTTAATTGCTATTCCGGATATTATTTTAACAAAAGCAGTTGATTTGGAAGATATTAAAAGTAAAATTACACCAGTAAATGACGATAATCCTTTAACTTTTGAAGCTTTAAATCAAGGACATGGCTACATTTGGTACAGCAAAAAATTTAATCAGCCTATTAGTGGTAAACTAGAGTTGGCTGGTTTGCGTGATTATGCCATTGTGTATGTCAACGGAACTAAGGTTGCTGAATTAAACAGCTATTATAAAAAATATGATTGTGATATTGACATTCCTTTTAATGCCGTTTTAGATATTGTAGTTGAAAATATGGGGCGTATTAACTACGGGGCAAAAATCATTAACAGTACAAAAGGTATCATTTCTCCGGTAATTATTAATGGACAAACTATTAGCGGAAACTGGAATATGTATAAGTTGCCTATGGAGGTTGTGCCTAATTTAGCCTTGGCAAAAAATACGGCAACAGTTGGAAGACCAGCTTTTTACGAAGGAAGTTTTTCTCTAACAAAAACTGGTGATACTTTTCTTGATATGCGTGATTGGGGTAAAGGTATCGTGTTTATTAACGGAATAAATATAGGACGTTACTGGAGCGTTGGTCCCCAACAAACGCTGTACCTACCAGGTTGTTGGCTAAAAAAGGGTAAGAATGAAATTGTAATTTTCGAGCAGAATAATGACACGCTACACAAAGTAATTAAATCTGTAGAAGTACCTGTATTAGAATTACTGAAGCCTTAAAGTATTAACCTAGATGATCTTCGATCATTCCTTTAAGAAGTTATTCCATCGTTTTGGGTGATTTTTATGAAGTTGGATTACACTGCCTTAATGGGAGGCAGTGTAGATCACTATGCGCTGTAACAATTATTATAGCTGTGGCTTAATAAATTATCGGGTCTAAAACGAAACAATATCTAAATTCCGTTAAAAGGAAATAATGCAGTATTACATTACTCAGCTGACTTTTTTCTAGTAAATGTTTTTCGGTTCAGTCAAACTTTTTTACAGCTTAAAACAATGGTTAGATAAAATCTGGCAGTGTTTTAATGTGTTCGGTTCTAAGGTAATGTTTTTCATCAACTGTTTTGAAAAACAGTGATTGCAGAGTTCAAATCTTGTCTATTAATGTCACAACGCTGTAATTATATACATAATATTGGCTTAGCACAAAAAAATCAAATTAAAGACTATAATATCCATAGAAATTATATACATTTGTGCCGTTAATATATTTTTGACTTATCCAGAAAGACGGAGGGAAAAGGCCCTGTGATGTCTTAGCAACCTGTTGCCAAATAAGGTGCTAAATCCTTCCCGTAAGGGAAAGATAAGAATAACTTTCTCCGGAAATCTGAATAAGCAGTGATGATTTAAAATTGAAAGATGAGTATTTATTTAGATAATGCAGCGACCACCCCACTTGCCAGTGAGGTTTTTACAGCCATGAAGCCCTTTATTTTTGAGTCATTTGCAAACCCGTCTTCGGCACACGCTTTAGGCAGGTATGCCAGAGAAGCCGTAGAGCGATCGAGAGAAATTATTGCGGATACTTTATATACAGAACCAGGAAATATTTTCTTTACTTCTGGCGGAACCGAAGGCGATAATACAGCTTTACTTTCAGCAGTTTATAACCATAATATCCGGGTTGTTATTACTTCCAGATTAGAGCATTATGCTGTTTTAAATACACTTAAAGCTTTGGCAGACAGTGGTGTAATCAGATTGGTATATCTGGAAAACGATAGCAAAGGCAAATTATCGCTCGCTGAGCTGGATACTTTGCTCGAAAATGAAGAACCGGCACTAATATCCTTAATGCACGGTAACAATGAAATAGGAAATTTAAATCCCATTTTGGAAATTGCCGATCTTGCTGAGCATCATGGTGCGATATTCCATTCAGATACGGTGCAAACCATTGGCCATATCGATATTAACACCCGCCAGCTGGCGCCCGATTTTCTGGTGGGCTCGGCGCATAAGTTTCATGGGCCGAAAGGTGTTGGTTTTCTATATGCAAAAGAACCGGCTAATCTGCGTGCTTTTATTAAGGGAGGAGGGCAGGAATCGGGAAAGCGGGCAGGTACCGAGAACGTAGCAGGTATTGTAGGGATGGCAGCGGCACTTCAGCATGCCTATGATAACCAAAACCTTTACGAAACACATATCCATTCACTTAAAAAAAGATTGCTTAACGGGCTTACAAGCCTTTCTGAAATAAACTTTAACGGTTATTCAGATCATCCTGATAAAAGCTTATCTACGGTATTAAGTGTTTCATTACCCGCATTGCCCAATGGTGCAGATTTGTTACAAACTTTAGACAGGGCAGGCATATTTGTTTCGGGAGGAAGCGCCTGTTCTTCCAATCATTCATCGCATGTTATTGAAGCATTGGGAACTGGTAAAAATGAAGAAACAATCAGGTTTTCTTTCAGCAGGTTTAATACCCAGGCCGAAATCGATGAAGTGGTTGCACTGTTGAACAGCCTTTACCGCAATCGTCAGGAACAATCAAACCTCCTTTACGCTTAAAAATAATTCCTAATCATACATCAATAAATTAATCTGAAATGAAAAAAACACTACTCGTTGCAGTTGCTGTACTACCACTAGCTGCACTGGCACAAAAACCATTCTCGTTAAACGGAACCCTAAAAAATGATAAGGGGAATGAGAAAATTTACTTGAGCTATTCGAAAGATGGTAAATCGATTTTAGACTCCACTGAATTAAAAAACGGCACTTTTGCTTTTAAAGGTGAGATCGCCGATCCGCTAAGGGCTTCGGTATATAAAAAGCCCGCTGAAAAGAATGGAAAACGCGATTTCTTGTCCATTTACCTTGAAGCTGCCAATATTCAGCTGGTATCTGCCGATTCTTTAAAAAATGCATCGATCAGCGGGTCGAAAGTAAATGCAGATAATGAAAAACTTAAGGCTTTAACCAAACCAGTTCAGGATAAACTGGCTGCAATAAATGGCGAATTTGGCAAATTAACCGCCGAACAAAAGAAAGACGAAGCCTTAACTGAGGCTATTTATAAGCGCTACGAAGCTGCAAGTAAAGAGTTGGAGCCCATTTATATCGATTTTGCCCGTTCCAATCCGCAGTCTTATGTTAGCTTATCAGCCATCTCCCAGATTGCAACCAGCGAATCTGCCCAACCTGAGGCCGAAAAGGCTTATGCTGCATTGAGTCAGAGTCTTAAAGACAGCAAATCGGGCAAAGATATTTCAACTTATTTTGATGCGATAAAGAACACTAAAATAGGCGTTCAGGCTTTAGATTTTACACAAAATGATGTGAACGACAAGCCTGTAAAGCTATCTGATTTTAAAGGTAAATATGTTCTGGTTGATTTCTGGGCATCGTGGTGTGGCCCTTGCAGACAAGAGAATCCGAACGTTGTGGCTGCCTATAACCAATATAAAGATAAAGGCTTTACCGTTTTAGGGGTTTCTTTAGATCGGCCTGGTAAAAAAGAGGCCTGGTTGAAAGCCATTGCTGATGATCAGTTAACCTGGACGCATGTTTCTGATTTGAAATTCTGGGATAATGCTGTAGCTAAACAATATGGCATCCGTTCTATTCCGGCAAATTTCCTTATCGATCCAAACGGAAAAATTGTTGCAAAAGGACTTCGTGGCGAGGCTTTAAAAGAAAAATTAGCTTCGTTACTTGACGCTAAAACCAAATAATCTATTTTAATTAAAATCTATAAAAACCAGAATCGAAAATGATAAAACCAGCTTTTGTGCAAAGGGTTTAAAAGTTTACCGGATAGAAAAACAGGGGCGATTGAGGCCGCCCCTGAATAAGTGATTTATCACGGTATGTGACAACTAATGCTGAATTAATATTTAACCACTTAAAATCGAATATAATGAAAATATCCTAACTGTTTAGTTGTTTCTACAACTTATTAGCAAAAATACATTCTAAGCTATTAGAAATATATGCTAAATACACATTTACGCCCACACATTTTTTTTGACACAGCTTTAATATTAAAGGTTTAACAACAGGGGGTTAATATCGGCTTTGGAGAATAAAATATAATGCCTTTTGGCACCCCTAATCATTGTTAACCTTCTATAAATGAAATGAAACGAAAATTACTTTCGCTTATTATACTATGCCTTGTCGTAGCCTTTCCTGCATTTTCACAAACTAAAGTGATTACAGGAAAAGTTACTGCAGCCGAAGACGGGCTCCCAATCCCGGCTGCATCTATCAAGATTCCGGGAACAAAAATCGGCACACAAACTGATGTAAATGGCAAATATTCCATTGCTATTCCACCATCTGCCAAATCAATCGAATTCAGCTTTCTGGGCTTTGCTACCGTCCGTGAAAATATCAATGCCAGAGCGGTAATTAACATCTCATTAAAATCAGATGCAACTGGTTTAAATGATGTAGTGGTAACAGGTTATTATAAAAGAAATAAAGAGTCTTTTACAGGAGCTTCTACTACGATTACAAGAAAGGAATTAGAAAAATTTAACACCAACAATATCTTTTTATTAATACAAAGTGTTGATCCTGCATTTAAGGTCGCTCAAAATAATGTTAAAGGCTCTAACCCAAATGTTGTGCCCGAAATATCAATTAGGGGGATAGGTAGTGTAGGAAGTAACGTAAACACACCTTTGGTTATATTAGATGGGTTTCAGGTTTCAATGGAAAGGCTTTATGATTTGGATATCAATAGAATAGAGTCAATTACATTGTTAAAAGATGCTAGTGCAACTATCTTGTATGGCTCGCGCGGCGGTAATGGAGTGGTGATTATCGAAACAAGGTTGCCCAAGGCCGGAAAATTTACCGTAACATATGAGGCTAGGCCCACACTTACTTTGGTAGATCTTTCTGCTTATAATTTGATGAATGCCAATGAAAAGCTAACTTATGAGAAATTGGCAGGCGCATACACTTTTACCAATGAAACGGTAAGTGACCCTTTTTGGACAAGCGATTATCAGATGAAGCTAGATAATCTTTATGCAAAGCGATTGATTGATGTTAAAAGCGGAGTTAATACCTATTGGTTAAGTCAACCAGTTACATCATCTATTTCAACTGCACATAGCCTACGTATTGAAGGTGGTAATGAGGAAGTTCGGTATAGCATAGATGCATCTTACCAGGATGTTAAAGGGGCCATGAAAGAGTCTGGAAGGAAAAAATATGGAGCAGGATTTAATCTCGTGTATCGTATTCCTAATAAAATTTCTTTAAGAAATTATGCCAGCTTGACCGGTAATAATGCTTATAACTCTCCTTATGGCTCATTCTCTCAATATGTAAATATGAACCCCTATGAAAGGATATACGATGATAGTGGACAATTGATCAGTATATATAATAAAGTTGGCGAAAATTTTGGCAATACATTTGGTGGAAATGTATACAACCCTTTGTACAATGCTTCTTTGCCTTATAAAGATGATTCGCATAGTGCAATAATTAGCAATAACCTCAGTTTAGAATGGTTTGCCCTTAAAGATTTAAAAGTTGATATTCTAGCTACTATAGAAAAACAGTTTGATGATAGTGAAAAATATATTTCTCCGCTAGACACAAGATTTATTTCGGTAAAAGCTAAAGAAGATAAAGGTTCTTATGTTTTAACCAACGGAGGTGCATTTCGTTACGAAGCTCGGCTGTCTTTGCAGTACTCAAAAAGAATAAAAAAACATCAACTTAACGCGGTACTCGCTGGGGAGCTAAGAGCTAGTACTGTGCAAAAAACTATCTATAGTTTAACTGGTTTTGTTGATGATCGTTTTGTAAGCCCGAGCTTGGCATTAAAATATGCCACTGACACCAGACCAGATTATACGGAAACGCCAGAACGTTTGTTGGGCATCCCATTTAATATTCATTATGATTATGATAATCGCTTTTTGCTGGATTTATCTTCACGGATTGATGGGTCTTCAAAGTTTGGTAAAGAAAATCGCTATGGTAGTTTTTGGAGTGCTGGAGTTGGATATAATCTACATAAAGAAGCATTTTTTGAAAATAATATTGCTTCACAACTGCGCATATACGCTAATGTTGGTGAAAATGGGAATGACAGTTTTTCTGCGAACATGACTTCAACTTCTTACCAATACTCATCAAATGGGGTGTACAATAAACAAATTGTGGCACAATATACAAATCAGGGAAATCCTTCGCTAACATGGCCTAAGGTATTCCAAACGGACTTGGGCTTGCAGTCAAAAATTTTCAACAGAATAGATCTGCGCTTCGATTGGTATAACAAAGTGACTAATCGTATGATTTCACAGATTACCACAGCACCATCGTTGGGTTTCCCAAACAATTCTATTTTCGAAAACTTAGGTAAAGTGCGTAATAGAGGTTTTGAGATTAGTACATCAACATTGGTGACAAATAATGATCGAAACAACTTTTCGTGGTACATAAATCTAAACGTCGTTAGTAATCGTAGTAAATTGTTAGAAATCTCCGATGAACTGAAAAAATTAAACGAATCCAATGTGGTTAGAGATACCATAGGTGGAGTCGCTAATATTGTTAGGCCTTCAGTTTATTTTGAACAAGGCCAATCTATGGGCGTAATACGTGGGGGGCGTTCTTTAGGTATTGATCCAGCTAATGGACGCGAGATGTTTTTAACTTCCGGCGGTCAGGTTACTTACAACTGGAATAGTAATAATCAAACCATCATTGGCAATACTGAGCCGAAAATAGAGGGAGTCCTGGGAACAACTTTGAGTTATGGTAGATTATCGATACAGGCAAATTTTAACTATTCGCTAGGGGGTGATGTTTACAACCAAACCTTGGTAGACCGAGTGGAAAATGCGACTCCATATCTTAATGTTGACAAAAGGGTACTGGATGAACGGTGGAAACAGCCCGGAGATTTGGTGAATTTTAAAGGCATAAGCGATAATACCGTAACCCAGGTATCTTCAAGATTTGTGCAACGAGAAAATTATATTCGATTTTCTAACCTTAACATCAATTATGATTTGGGGCAAGGCCTACTACGTAAGTTAAAGCTGCAAAGAGTTAAGTTTAATCTTTCTACAAATGACTTATTTAGAATTAGTACTGTACACATGGAAAGAGGTACAGACTACCCTTTTTCTCGCACTTATAATGCGGGGTTCTTGATTCAATTTTAAAGTTTTACAATGAAATATATATATATAATACTTTTAGTGCCTGCCTTACTATTATTAAGCGGTTGTAAAAAATGGCTAGATGTAAAGCCAAATAATGTAGTTAACGAGGATGAAATTTTCTCTGACGATGGAAAAGGTTTTCAAAGTGCTTTGGCAGGTGTATATTATAAACTGTCGGCAACAGAACTTTATGGTAGAGAACTGAAATTTGGTTTGTTAGACGCAATGGTTGGTTATTACAACATTAGCGCAACAGGTCATACTTATTCGGATGCGGCGAAGTTTGATTTTACTAACATAACTACACGTCCAAAAATTGATGGTATCTGGAGTGGTCTGTACAACTCGATTAACACTATCAATATTATTTTAAACAATGTTGAAAAGATTAAAGGTAATTCCAATTATGCTTTAATTAAAGGGGAAGCGCTTGGTCTTCGGGGCTTGTTGCACCTAGATTTGTTAAAATATTTTGGCCCAGTGATTAAAACCGATGGTTTAGAAACTGCTGCAATCCCTTATTACAGTACAGTAGGTACACATGCAAAAAAAAAAATAACCAGTAGACAGGTTCTTGACCAAGTAGAAATAGATCTACAAGAGGCTTTAGTTTTGTTAGCCAACGATCCAATAAAAAAAATCGGCAGAACGGGCAATGCAAATGGTAATTCTCTAGATTATAATTCTATCCTAGACAGGCGAGGGGTGAGGATGAATTATTATGCCGTCTTAGCTCTATTGGCTCGTAAATCGCAATGGGAAGGAAATCAACAAGAGGCATTTATACGAGCTAAGAGAGTTGTGGATGAGTTGGCCAATTCAAATGCCGTTGCCTTAATTTCTGGTAAAGATATAGCAAGTAATTATCAGCCCGATTTGCGTTTCGCCTCCGAAAATATTTTTGGGTTATATGTAAATGACTTTAAAAAGCAAAATATAACTAATGGTATATTACCTGGTTTACAGGATGGATATGGTACCAATACTGTATTGCTGCCCGATTATGATTATCTAAATGCCAATTTATATAGTAAAGCGGAAAGTGGAAGTACGAACGATTACCGACTATTGTATTGGTTTGCCAGCTATCAGGGCGTATATCGTTTAATCAAGTTTCAAATCGATGATAATGCAGCAACATTCTACAACCAGTACGAGGTGACCATGATAAGTTTAGCTGAGATGTACTATATTATGGCCGAGGCCAAGCTAGATACCGATCCGCAAAATGCGATAGACATTCTCAACCAATTGCGAAAAAGTAGAAATTTGATTACCCCTATTGCCTATAGTAATACTTTAACTAAACCTCAACTATTACAATACATTATAGATGAAGCCAGAAAACAGTCCATAGGCGAAGGTTACATGTACGGGATGTATAAAAGGCTTTATGTCGATTTTTTTAAGAAGTCTGGGACAGTTAAAGCTAGTAAGAACATTTATGTATTGCCTATTCCTATAGATGAAAACATATACAACCCATAATCTTATCAAGATGAAAAAATACTATCTCTATAAAAAAATAAATGTTTGCATATTGTTTTCGATATTCCTGCTTGGCAGTTGTAAGGAAAATGACAATTTATTAGATTACGATACCAGTACAAGTTATATCTACTTTGCCCAACCCAATGCTGATAAAAGGTCTGAAGAAAAATGGATTGATTCTATCAGCTACTCATTTGCCCTTGATGTACAGGGCTTGAAAGAAAAAACGATTGCTATACCGTTACGTGTTTCTGGCGTTGCTACTGCTCAAAACCGTAAGGTTAACTATGCTGTTAATTATGACAAAAGTAAGGCTAATTTTGAAATTCTAACTTTTTCTGATCCCATTATAAGGGCTGGTAGATTTACGGATACACTATACATGAAGATCCGAAATACTTCCGAGTTAAATACCAGAATAATGAGTGTCGTTTTGGATCTTAAGGATAACGATGACTTTAAAGTAGGTAATCAATCAAATAGAAGCATTAAGATTAGTTTTACCAATCAGTTATTGGAACCAAAATGGTGGAAAACCTGGGTTAAGGTTTTTGGTCCTTATAAACCAGAGGTATACAGGCTATGGATACAGCTTTATCAATTAGGTGCCGATCCCTCTCCAGACCTTTATGGGGTATATCCAGCACCCTATTATTACTGGGATAACATGCCAACATTTGCCTCGGCTTCCTCTTTCCCAGTAACTTACATGTATATAGATGTGTTGCGTAAATACCTCCGGGAACACGAAGTTTACCCTAATGGCGATACAACTCAGCCTCGAATTTATTTACCATAATCAAAAAAAATGACCAAAAAAATAATTTATACCACATTATACGCTTGCTTATTGGTTTGGCTTACTGGCTGTTCTAAGGATACGGGCAATTATGATTATCAGCTTAAAAACACTATAACAATAGGGAATGTATTAAATGGAGATCATAACTCTGAGCGTATTTATAGATTCGTTTATGGGGATTCTATCAATATTGTACCTGATGTAAAAGGTACAATTAGTAAAGACAATCTTTCAGGCTTTAGCTTTCTATGGATAGTTGATAAAGATACTGTAGCTAAAACAAAAGATTTGCACATTACCAGCGATCGTATCGGGTTTGGCAAAAAGGTGGGTAATCTTTACATCACAGATAAAGAATTGGGAGTTTTTTATAACTATAATTTTACTTTTGAGATTACAAGTGATGCCCCACGTGGCCATTTTGTCCTGGCAGAAGATGATCAGGGGCATAGCCACCTGTATATAAAGACAACACTTAAGCCATTGGCTCCATTTAAAACCGTCAGTAAAATCGGTGAAATACAACTTGGGGATAACCCTAGTGGATTAAGTTTGGTTAGAAATAATGGAAATTCTTCTACTAATTATACTTATTCGTTGATTACAGCTACCAAGCAAGGTGCTCCTTATCATATTATACAATTCCTATTAGGGGATATGCTACCTTCTATTTTGTATGGTAATAATTCAATGGCTGATGCGAAGGTTACGTTGGAACCAACTTTCATTGATCGCAATAGATCATCTGGAAGAGTTGGTTATATTTTGAACAAAGGAAAAGCATATACATCAAGTTTAGGAATTGTTAGTCCTGTATTGTATTCACAAGATCCCTTAAATTATGACTTCGGAGAAAAAGGGTTAATTATAAATGCATCGCTGTATGGTTATTATATGGCTGGGTTTGACCAGCGTAATAGCCGGTTTAGGGTATTTGGTAATAACTGGGCAACACAAAATCTATTCGTGAAAAATTATGACAACATTATTGACCCGAGTTTAACTGCTGGTCATACCTTTGTAGGAGGAGCCGAAGGCTACGATGGAAGTGCTTTTTTTTACACCTTACTAACAAAAAAAGGGAATACGCTCTATTTATTTAAGCTGGCATTCGATTCTGCTTATACACCTAAAGAGTTCACTTTAGTAGCCACAAAAGAAATCTCAAATATTGATAAGTTGTCAAATGTATTTTTTAATGCTGGAAATAAGTTTTGGTATTTATCAATTGGAAGAGAAATTTATAGTACTTCTGTGTTGGGCTTAGATCTCCAATTATCTTATAAATTACCTAATGATGATTCTGGAGATATTGTTGCGTTTAACTTCAATTATGATGATGCATCCGCTTACACTTTGCTTGGTGTTGCTACCTATAATCAAGCATCATCTTTACCTCACAAAGGGTCGTATTACATATTTAACTATGGTGATAGACAATTACAAGAAACTTCATTGAATACCATTGATAAAGCAAAAGCAATACAGATCGGATTGTAGAGTAAAATATTATAAATGACATAAAGCCTAAATAAAGCTTATTTTGGCTTTATGTTGCTTGTGATAAATTAGCTGGCATTTCTGTTTGAAATTAGTTTAAACTGTTTTTTATTGATGCCTTATGAAAACAGTACCTGGAAGAGTAGTATGAGCTTAAAAAATTGAAAGTAACACATTGAAGCGATGAGGGCCAAGTATTACTATAGACCCTTTGGAGGGTATTTATATTTGGTAATATGCCTTTTGGAACATGTAATAAGCTCACCAAAGTGCCAAAATATTTTATTATCTGCCTGACAGCAGAACGGCTAAGCATCGCACATTTCTACTGTACCAGCTTTCCTTCAAATAAAATGCTGACCACGCAGTAGTTACAAGGCAATTGAAAACGCGTTATTTCTACTTGTAAAATAAATTCAGCATGAAGCGACACTCAGCCTAGAAACGATAAAAGCAGATACTTACTGTCAATAATAATCGAACTCAGGTTAATATGGTACGATGGTGGTGGATTTTGAAGTGATTAAATGACCAACTATTATCGTATAAAACGCCAGGAATCAAAATTAAAGAGGTTGTTACCCTCACCTTTAAATACCAAATACAGGTCGTGTATGCCGGTGATCTGGTTTATTTTACAAAGCTGAGCTTTCCAGTTTTGAGCATTTTTGGTTGATTTTACCTCCAGGTTTCCCAGCAGCTTACCGTTTAAACTGTCTGCCCGAAGTTCTATATTTCCTTTTGAGGATAGTGAGGCAACAGTTGCTTCGAACTTAGTCGCGCCTTTGCCAAAATCTACGCTGCGGATTTTGATATAATCTCCATGATCAATATTGGATACAAAAATAGTCCCAGTTAAGCTATCCTGATCGGTTTTTACACCTTCTGACCATGCGATGGTTTCAGCTTCAACACGGCTAAACGGATCTAAGTTTGACACACTTTTTAGTACACCTGATTGGGTATGGTTAATTCTGGGAATCGATCCATCAGGGTTAAAACTGAATGGTTCGATACAAACCGAACGTTTGAAGCCTCCGCCTCCTGGTAAACTTCCGTCGTGATAAAATAAATAAGACTGGCCTTTGAAATCGATGTAGCCAGGATGATTGGTGAATGCGCCGCGATCTTCGATCACTTTCATGATCGTATCCCCATATATCCAAGGCCCTGTTGGTCCATTGCTGGTAGAATAAGCTAAATGTTCAGGTACGCCGCCAGCCGGATATATCAGGTAATATTTACTTTTTCGTTTAAAGAACCATGGTCCTTCCTCATATTCCGATGGTCTTTTTTCTGGATCTTTTTTCCGCGCACTAAAGCCTTGCCTGGTTAACGGCACTTTCACAATACCTACTTTTTCATCATAAGAGATCATATCCTTATTAAGTTTTACATAATATAATTGGGGATTACCCCAATACAGGTAGGCCTGTCCGTCATCATCAATAAAAACACTCGGATCAATGTAGCCAAAGCCTGAAAGCAATGGCTTGCCTATTGCATCTTTAAAGCCTGCTGTGGGGCTGTCAGATACGGCAACACCAATGGCGTTTCCGCCATTTTTTTGGTTTACAGGTAAGTAATAGTAGAATTTTCCATTTCTGAATATGCATTGGCCTGCCCATGCATCACCGCGCGACCAGTTAAAAGCTTTGTAAGATAAAATAGCTCCGTGATCCGTCCAGTTAACCATATCCTTTGAAGAATAACACCGCCAATCGTTCATGGTGAAAAAGTTTTTTACGGTAACATCTTCATCATGAGAGGTGTACAGATAAACGGTTCCATTGTGTACCATTGGCGCCGGATCAGCAGTATAATAGGTCTGAACGATCGGATTCTGGGCGAAACCTGCCAATACTGACAGTAGGCCGATGAAAAGTGATATTCCAAATATTTTTTTCTGCATTTTTCGATATTATTTTAATAGGGAAAGCATCGTTTTAGCATAACGCTCGCCAAGCATGCGATAGCCTTGTGCATTAAAATGTAAATGATCTGCCACAGCGGTACAGCCAGCTGATGATATGATGTGTGCGCTAGGAATTGTTGTTGGCAAGGTTGCAATAATTTTATTCATCGAAGCGCATATCCCGCCCTGATCTGCATTAACTACCTCGCCAGCAAGGAGCGGCGTAGATGCTGGATTTAAATTCAAATCCCTGATGAGCTGCCCATAAACTGCCTTCACTTTTTTGGGCCATTCCTGATCTCCGGTATTAGATTCGCCTTGGTGCATCAGAATACCTTTTATAATTCCAGATTGCTGGGCAATCTTGGCTAACTCTACCAAACGGCCGTACGGATTTCCGCCATATTCGTTTAAGGCCGACTTCATCCATTCTGGGGCAGTAGCCGTATAGGTTTGATAATTATCTTTATCAAATAATTCAATTTTGCAACCACCAATTGCTACATTAATAATTCCGATGCGCACATCTTTGGGAAGTGAATCCAGGAGGGTTCGTCCGAAATAGTCCATTGGAGTTAAGCCAGTTTTGCATCGGCACAAAGGTGGTTTAGCAGTATACCAATTTCCCTTTTTTCTGCCTAACTCCGGGCAGTCAACAGCCTGAAGAACGCTGAATCTATTGCTTACTGTTGTATCCTGAGGTTCGAATGGCGCATTTCCTTCCATGTTAGATTGACCGAAGCTCAGAAAAACATATAATTTAGGGTCCTGAGCATATGATTTTTCATTATTGCACAGCAGAGATGCAAGCAACAAGACAATTCCCAATAGTTTGCTGTAGGCTTTAGGTTTGATAAATTCCATAGCAGTGTTATTTAGATGAGTGCCTATCGTTTTTATCGAATATCGCACGCTGTTTATAATGTTTTGTTTCATATTAGTTTAACTTCTATCGTTTAGCCGGGAGCTAAAGTATTAAACACCTCAGATTTGAAGTAGCATTTTTCATCATAAAAAAGGCTCATATGAGTAAAATTTATAGGTCAGCCTGATGCCTTGCGATAAAGTGATTTAGCCAATTGAATAACGGATTATATTACGAAGCACTAAAAAAATTGGGTTCTAAATGGATTTTTTAAGTTTATAATCAACATTTCTGCTATCATATTATTCAAAGTTTCCATACTAAATTCTTCTTTTAATATAGTTTTATCTTTTGCCTAAACTATAGTTTTCGGATCCGTTTTATCCAAAAAAAAGCGGCAAAATTTTAACCAAAAATAAATAAAAATGAATCTAAAAATTAAGAGCCAATCTGCTTTGGCAATTGCCCTAATTGTTGCATTAGGAAGTTCTTGCCAGGAAAAAAACAAACGTTCAGCGGAGAATGAAACGGCGAAGGCCGGAGAAAAACACTACCTTTCTGAGCCATTGGTGAAGGAAATTTATACTGCAGACCCTTCTGCACATGTTTTCAATGGTAAAATTTACATCTACCCATCGCATGATATAGAATCGGGTGTAAAGGAAAATGATAATGGTGACCATTTTGATATGAAGGATTACCGGATTCTTAGCATGGACAGTATAGGTGGCAAAGTTACCATTCATGAGCCTGCTCTATCTGTAAGTGATATTCCATGGGCAGGCAGGCAGCTATGGGCACCAGATGCGGCTTATAAAAATGGCACGTATTATCTTTATTTTCCTGTGAAAGATAAAAATGATGTTTTCAGGATAGGGGTGGCAACAGCTAAAGATCCGGTTGGCCCATTTAAAGCAGCTAAAGCGCCAATTGATGGAAGTTTTAGTATTGATCCTGCGGTTTTTACCGATACTGACAGCAGTAGCTACATGTATTTTGGTGGGATCTGGGGCGGACAGCTTCAACGTTGGAAAGACGGAAAATATGATCCGAATGGTTCTAAAACCGATTCTGAAAAAGAAAATGAACCTGCATTAAGTGCAAAGGTTGTAAAACTAAGCAAGGATATGACAGCTTTTGATGGGAAAGTTAAAGATGTTGTGATTTTAGATCAGCAAGGCAAACCGCTTCTTACAAAAGATCATGATCGCAGGTTTTTTGAAGGCGCCTGGATGCACAAATATAATGGGAAGTATTATTTTACCTATTCAACCGGCGACACTCATTTTCTGGCCTCAGCAATATCGGATAGTCCTTGGGGACCTTTTAAATATCAGGGTACTTTTATGACCCCTGTTGAGGGCTGGACTACGCATCATTCAATTGTTGAAATCAAAGGTAAGTGGTACATCTTTTATCATGATACCCAACTCTCTGGAAAAACACATTTAAGAAACGTGAAAGTAACCGAGCTTAATCACCTTAAGGATGGCACAATTGAGCTTATAAAACCCAATAAAAATTAGTTCATTAGCGAATTACTAAACCTTTACAATTGCGAGGAGGTCTTTAGCCCGACGAAGCCTGCCTGCTGCAGGCACGCAGTCTTTATAGTAGGACCACTATCATGAAAGATTGCTTCGTCGTTCCTCCTCGCAATGACGACTTTTCTACAGGAACCTGCAATGATAGGCGGCGCCAGCGATCATCATTCGTTATTTTGAGTTATAGATTTTATCCTTTCCACTATAATCAATCCATTTAAAGCTGGCTTTATTGTCGCTTTGTTGGCCAGATGATGTAGCATACAATGCGAAAAGAGAGCCGATAAATCCGCCTGCCGCCTGTGTGCTTAAATATTTGCCATCAACATCCTTTTTTAAAGTAAGCCAGTCACTATTTCCTTCGCGGTATTTAAAATCGTACAGACCGCCTTTAGCTTCAATCTCCAGCTGAAGATCGGCTGATGAGTTTAACAGAGGCAATTCAGTAAGTAATGCCATTTGGCCTGTAGCCTTATCGCCTTTAAAAAGCTGAATTACGTTTTTATTTTCTTTAATGGATTTGCACATGAAGTAAAAATTAAACTCCCCCTGGAAGATCATTAACCCTGCTTTCTCATTTTCAGATTTTGGCAGGAAATGAAGCGCTGTACTGGCTGAACAGAACATGTGTTGCTGTCTTTTTCCCAAAAAAGCCGGATTTGTTTTTTCCATGCAGGTTTCGGGTTTAAGTTTCATCGTTAATCCATTTTTCTTATCCAGATTATACCATGAACTGTCGTTTTTTCTTAAAAATAAAACAGATGGGTCTAAGCCTTTATCAAATGTGGTGCGATAAGAAAAGTTGCCACTCTGTGGTCGGATTCCCTTTTGTTTGACTTCTTTAAAATTCGCCTGATATTCGTATTGTACTTCTTTGAAATCTGGATTGATTACTGGCCACCCATTTGCCCATTTTACTGGGGCGATAAAGGTTTCTCGTCCTGTATTGTAAAAATTACCCTCGTACGGGCGTACAGCGAGGAAAATGGCATAAGTTTTTCCGTCAGGTCCCTCAACCAATTCTGCATGGCCGGTTGAGGTTATCGGATTCGCACGGTTCGGATCTAAATCGCGTTGCGTTAGAATTGGATTGTTTTCATAAGGAACATATGGGCCGGTAGCTGACCGACTTCTAAGGATAACCTGTGAATGATTTACACTCGTTCCACCTTCAGCAGCGCATATATAATACCAGTTTTCGCGTTTAAAAATGTGTGGTCCCTCAATCCATACTGGTTTTTTTGAAATATCCACCCACCATTTACAAGCAAATGTTCGGTACCAACAACTTTAAGTGTAGTAGGGTCGAATTCATATGTGCGGATGGTACGGTGGCCACTGTAAAGTGGCTTATTGTCTGGAGCATCACTATTGTAAACAATATAGGCTTTATCCTGATCAAAAAATAAAGATGGATCTATTCCTCGTACTTCGCGAAGCCATACTGGGTCGCTCCATGGGCCTGCAGGATTTTTAGCAGTCATAACAAAATTTCCGCCCTTATCTATATTGGTACAAGTCATATAAAAAGTTCCATTATGGTAATTAATGGAGGGTGCAAACAAACCACGCGAGGTTCCATCGCCCAGAAAAGTCATTTGCGTATTTCGCTCAATTACATTTCCAATCTGTTTCCAGTTTTTTAAATCCTTGCTGTGAAAAACAGGGATGCCCGGAAAATAAGAAAAAGTAGAATTAACCAGGTAATAGTCAGAACCTACTTTAGTGATACTTGGATCTGGATAAAAACCAGCAAGAATTGGATTTGTAAATTTTATTTGTGCAAATGCTTGTGAGGTAAAGCATAACAAGAATAAATAAAAGATTTTTTTCATAATTATATATTTGGTTATTGAAGAAATATGCTCGTTTTTTGTCGATTTTATCTCAAAAAAAATTGATACATGTATTAATGGTATAAGTTATCTGTTTTTAAAGTTTCGCTGATGCCCAATTCGAGTCCGCGTAGTTCGGCAAGTCCTTTCAGTCTTCCTATGGCAGAATAGCCAGGATAGGGGTTTTTGTCCAGATCATCAAGCATTTGGTGCCCATGATCAGGGCGCATAGGGATGGAACGGTTCTGGGTACGCATGAGTTTTAGGATCGCCGTGACTAAAACGCTCATATCGGCATTTCCTTCCAGGTGATTGGCCTCATAAAAATTGCCGTTATCCTCTCGTTGAACGCTTCTCAGGTGTAAAAAATATATTTTGTCTCCCAAGCGTTCAATTATTCCCTTTAAATCATTATCTGGCCGGGCACCAAAAGAACCGCTACAAAAACAGATTCCATTGGACGGTGCAGGCACAGCCTGTAATATTTTATGTGCATGCTCTTCTGTACTCATAATTCTTGGTAAACCTAAAATCGGGTAGGGGGATCATCTGGATGAATGGCTAACTGTAGCCCGTTTTGATCAGCCGTTGGGGTGATTTCCTGCAAAAAACTGATTAAATTATCGCTCAGTATTTCGGCAGAAATGTTTTTATACCCTTCCAGTAAAGTAAGAACCTGATCTTTCGTAAAATGATCTTTGCTTCCCGGCAGGCCCTGCAAACAGTTGCTCATTAAAGTGCTTTGCTCTTGCGCATTGAGTTGAATAAAGAAGCTTTTGGCATCTTCCAATTCCTGTGGTGTATAGTCAGCGGTTGCTCCAGGTCGGTTTAACAAATAAAGGTCAAAAGCAATGAATGCCGTTTTCTCAAATCTTAAGGCTAGTGCGCCGGTGTTTGTTTTAAATTTTAAATCGGTCCGCATCCAGTCTAATACCGGCATGAAATTGTAGGTAATCACTTTAATCCCGCAGTTAGCCAGATTTTTCAGACTGGTTTTATAATTTTCAATCCATAGCTGGTATTCGCCCTGCCTCTTTTTTATATCTTCATGTACCGGCAAACTTTCTACTACTTCCCAAACCAGACCAGAAGATTCAATGAGTGATTTACGAGCCAATATTTCTTTCTCTGGCCAGATTTCTCCAACCGCGATATGATGTAAAGCCGTTACCACTCCGATACAGCCTGCCTGCAGAATATGGGCTAGTGTAACAATATCATCAGGGCCGTACCAGCGCATTGTTTGGATCATTTTCATAACAGAGCGGTGTTGTTTTGAAGGAACTTTTGATCGCACATCATCACATTTATAATCTGCTTTTTAATTTGAATAGCAATATTTTCCAGCGCTTTAATGGTATGTTTCATATTTGGTTTTTAGTCTTGGTACTATAAAAATTATTTTACCTGCATCAATCTGGTTTTTTATGCAATCGATTGCTAAAAAACGTTGCACAGCTTTAATTTTTTCTTAGCTTAGTGCTGTTTAAGGTAAATTATTTTTGAAATACCTTCTGGTTAGGTCCTTTTCCGAAAAGTATCTATTACCGAAGTTCATTAAAGATTTTTAAATAAATGATGATTTGTTCCGCTCAAAGGCATTTTTGAACATTTTTGCCCTCAAAATAATCAATGGTTCCATCATCGTGCGGTCCGATGCACTTAAGTTTGTAGTAATAATTTATTTCTGGCGGGTAATCAATTATTCCTGCCAATCACCTCTAACCAAAAAAATGAAACGATTAATCTCCATCTTAGCAACACTGATTTTTATTCAAATTGCAGTTTTTGCACAAAAGCAGATTCCTACTGCGCCTGCTGGTTTTGATGTTAACCAGGAAACCATCCCCCATGGAAAAATAGATACGATCCAGTATGCGTCAAAAACTGTTGGGGTAGCCCGGAAAGCCACTATTTATTTTCCGCCGGGTTATTTAAAAACGAAGAAGTACCCGGTTTTATATTTGCTCCATGGCATTGGTGGAGATGAAAAGGAATGGCTTAATGGCGGGAAACCTCAGGTAATCTTCGACAACCTTTATGCTTCGGGAAAGCTTGAACCCATGTTGGTGGTGATGCCAAACGGCAGGGCGATGAAAGATGACCGTGCTATAGGAAATATAATGGCACCGGAAAAAGTGGCTGCCTTTGCGAACTTTGAAAAGGATTTGATCCAGGATCTGATTCCATATGTAGAAAAAAGCTATAATGTTTTTAAAGACAGGAATCATCGTGCCCTTGCCGGATTATCTATGGGCGGGGGGCAGTCTTTAAATTTTGGATTGGGTAATCTGGATACATTTGCCTGGGTTGGTGGCTTTTCTTCTGCTCCAAATACCAAGCTACCTGCAGAATTATTGCCAGATCCGGCCAAAGGTAAAGCGATGCTTAAGTTGCTTTGGATTTCTTGCGGTGATAATGATAGATTGATTAATTTCTCTCAGCGTACCCACGAATATCTGGTAGAAAAAAATGTTCCACATATTTATTATGTCGAACCAGGTGTGCACGACTTTAAAGTATGGAAGAATGATCTGTACCTGTTTAGTCAGTTGCTATTTAAACCTGTTGATCAGGCTTCCTTCCAAAAGTATAGTCTAAACCCTTAATAACTGATTATTCTTATTCTTCTCCATGAAAAACTTTGTGATCCTGCTGCTATTCATTAATGTTGTTTTCTCAGGTGCTGCCCAGCAAAAAACAAAATTAAAACTATGGTATAATACTCCGTCTGGCCAAATTTGGGAGAACGCATTACCTGTTGGCAACGGGCGGCTTGGCGCTATGGTTTACGGAAATGTTGTTAATGAAATTATTCAGTTAAATGAGCATACGCTTTGGAGCGGAAGCCCCAACAGAAATGATAATCCTTTGGCATTAGATTCATTGGCCCGCATTAGAACACTTATTTTTCAGGGTAAACAAAAGCAGGCAGAATTGCTCTCCAACAAAGTTATCATAAGCAAAAAGTCTCAAGGGCAGATTTTTCAACCCGTTGCAGATTTACACCTTGATTTTGCGGGGCATGAGGATTACACAAATTTTTATCGCGAGCTAGACATTAGCAATGCCGTAAGCACCACCAGTTATCAGGTAAAAGACGTTGTTTATACCAGGCGTGTTCTGGCCTCACTGGCCGATGGGGTGATTGCGATTGAGCTTCGCTCGAGTAAACCAGGTGCGTTAAGCTTTACGGCCTCATTATCTTCCCTGCAGCCCAGTGCGAAAATCAATACGCAAGTGCCTGGGCAAATTGAAATTACCGGAACCTCCACCGCGCATGAGGGCGTTCCGGGGCTTGTCCGTTTTAATGGGATCGCTGCATTTAAGAACATTGGTGGTAAAATCTCCAGCACTGACCGTACAATTGTTGTCGAAAATGCCAACGCGGTAAGCATTTATTTATCTATTGCTACAAACTTTATCAATTACAAAGATATTAGCGGGAATGAAAAATTAAAGGCTAGGGAAATGCTAAACCATGCATTCCCGAAAAAATTTGAGACGATTTTAAAAGCACATCAATTACAATATCACAAATATTTTGATCGGGTAGATTTATCCTTGGGCGCTACAGATTTTGAACAGGTACCTACTGATATCAGGCTCAAGAATTTCAATTCAGTTAATGATCCGCAGTTTGCAGCCCTGTATTTTCAATACGGACGCTACCTACTTATTTCCAGCTCTCAGCCTGGTGGCCAGCCTGCTAACCTGCAGGGCATCTGGAATAATAAATTATATCCACCATGGGATAGTAAGTATACCATTAATATTAACGCGGAGATGAACTACTGGCCTGCGGAGAAAACAAATCTGGCCGAATTGCATGAGCCTTTCTTGAAAATGGTACAGGAAATGGGAGAAACCGGAAAGCAGACCGCCCACGATATGTATGGTGCCAGGGGATGGATGGCGCATCACAATACTGACATCTGGAGAACTACTGGTGCTGTTGATGGTGCATTCTGGGGAGCATGGAGCCATGGCGGAGGTTGGGCCAGTCAGCATTTGTGGGAGCACTATCTTTACAGCGGAGATCGGGCATTTCTTAAATTGGCCTACCCTACTTTAAAAGGAGCGGCGATGTTTTATGTTGATTTTCTGGTTAAAGATCCTAAAAGAGGGTTTTTGGTCATTAATCCTGATATGTCTCCTGAAAATGCCCCTCCAGCGCATCAGGGCTCCTCGCTCGATGCCGGAACAACAATGAGTAATCAAATTGTATATGATGTTTTTAGCACTGTTATTCGTGCGGGAGAAATTCTTGGCGAAGATAAAACTTTAATTGATACGTTGAAAAAGATGCGCAGCCAGCTCCCGCCAATGCAAGTCGGGCAATATGGCCAGTTGCAGGAGTGGATTGATGATATCGACGATCCAAATGATAATCACCGGCATGTATCTCATTTATATGGTTTATTCCCATCTGCTCAAATATCGCTATACCAAACACCAGAGTTGTATTTAGCGGCCAAAAAGACACTCATCCAGCGCGGCGATATTTCTACAGGATGGAGTATGGGGTGGAAAGTGAACTGGTGGGCAAGACTATTAGATGGAAACCATGCATACAAACTTATTCAGAACCAGTTAACGCCCGTGGGTGGAAACCGAGCGGGTGGGGGCACTTACAATAATCTTTTTGATGCGCATCCGCCTTTCCAGATTGATGGCAATTTTGGATGCACTTCCGGTATTGCAGAAATGCTTATGCAATCAGATAATGGCGCTATTCAACTTCTGCCTGCACTTCCCGATGTATGGAAATCAAATGGACATGTTAATGGCTTAAGGGCAAAGGGTGGATTTGATATCATTAAACTGGAATGGGTAGACGGTATGATCACTAAACTGGTGATTAAATCGCGTCTTGGCGGAAATTTACGGATTAGGGTGCCTAATGAATTAAATTTATCCAAACTTGAAGCCAAAAATGCTACTGGTGAGAATCAAAATCCTTTTTTCTTGATTGAAAAAACGCCAAAACCGAGTATTTCCAAACTGGCGCCTGGCGGATCTATCGATTTGCCTGAAACTCAATTGTATGATATTAAAACAGATGTAGGGAAAACCTATACCCTGTATAAAAAATAAAATAGTTTACCAATTACAATCATTCACTTATACAAGTAAACCATGAAAATATTAATTGGCCTCATTGGCCTCATGATGTGCTGTAAAATAGGCATAGCACAAACCAACAACTATAAACTGTTTAGCCCCAATAAAAACCTGGAGCTGGTGTGTAGCCCGAAAAAATTAAATTATACGGTTTCATATAAAGGCAAGCTGGTACTTGCCGATTCGAAACTTGGCCTTGTGCGCGAGGATGAGGATTTCTCAAATGGACTTGTATTAACCAAAGTATCTAAGCCCGCTACAGTGACCCAAAATTATACGATGGTAAATGCGAAAAAAAGTTCCATCACTTATAAAGCCATCGAAACAACGTTTGAATTTCGAACCAATAAAGGGAGCCGTATGAATCTTATTTTTAGGATGGCTGATGATGGCGTTGCCTTCAGATATGAATTTCCTGAACAAAATAAATCTGTAAAAAAGATTGTGAGCGAATCGACCAGTTTCCGGTTCTTAGCCGGAACAAGGGCCTGGTTGCAACCTAAAGCCGATGCACAGACAGGTTTTGAGCATACCAATCCCTCTTACGAGGCGCATTACAATATGGATATCCCGGTGGGAACGCCTTCGGGCAGCTCAAACGGTTGGGTTTATCCGGCTTTATTTAAATTAGATCAGGTTTGGATGCTCCTCACCGAAGCCGATCTAGGGAGAGGTTACTGCGGAACATCTCTGGCCCAAAACTCGGTTGATAATGAATATAAGGTTAATTTCCCTCAGCCAGCCGAAGGAATTCCAGGAGCTGCTTTGCTGCCTGAATCGGCTTTGCCCTGGAAAACGCCCTGGAGAATTATGGCCATTGGCGATTTAAAGACAATTTCTGAATCTACCCTGGGAACTGATCTTGCCCAGCCAGCAAAAGCAATGGATCAAGCATTTATTCAGCCTGGAAAGGCGGCATGGAGTTGGGTGCTGGAAAAAGACGCTGCAACAATCTATTCTGTACAGAAAAAATATGTTGATTATGCCGCCAAGATGAATTGGCAGTATAGTTTAATTGATGCTAACTGGGATAAAACCATAGGTTATGATTCTGTTGCCGCGCTCGCTAAATATGCAAAAGAAAAGCAAGTAGGCCTGCTGCTTTGGTACAATTCTGCCGGAAACTGGAATACGGTAAAATTTACGCCCAGAGATAAACTGTTGACCCATCAAAGTAGAATTGAGGAATTTAGCCGTTTAAAAGAAATGGGTATAAAGGGCATAAAAGTCGATTTTTTTGCTGGAGACGGACAGTCGATGATCAATTATTACCGGGATATTTTGGAAGACGCTGCTGATTATCAATTATTGGTCAATTTTCATGGTGCCACCCTGCCAAGGGGGTTGCAACGGACTTATCCTAATTTAATGACTGCTGAGGCAGTATTTGGATACGAAATGATTTCCTTCGACCAGAACGCGGCTAATAAAGCCCCTTCACATGCGGTGATGAGCGCGATGGTACGTAATGCTTTTGATCCGATGGATTTTACGCCAATGGTATTGTATAAAATCCCAGGGATAAAACGGGTAACTACACCGGCTTTTGAACTGGCCACCTCTGTTATTTTTCTTTCAGGCATACAGCATTTTGCAGAAACACCTTCCGGTATGTCTCATGTTCCTGATTTTGTTAAAACCTTTCTCATGGAACTGCCAAAAAACTGGGATGATACCCGGTTTATTGACGGTTACCCGGGGCAATTTGATGTTGTTGCCAGAAAAAGCGGTAAAAAATGGTACATAGCTGGTATTAATGGCGAGAACAAACGTAGAGATTTAGCTCTTAATTTATCTTTTTTAGCCAATAAAAAGGCCCGGTTGATTTTTTCAGAAGGCACTGCTGAAGTTAACCTCAAATCGGAAGAAGTTAAAGTAGGGCCGAATGGCAAATTAGATTTAAGTATGAAAGGGTATGATGGTTTTGTACTGGTTTTTGAAGAGTAAGTGAAGCCTGAAAGCTGTTGAGCGACATGTAGAGCTATTTTTTACACTCCTCTTTTTTCTTTTTTAAACGTAAAGTACGCAAAGTCTTCCGCACAAAAAACACAAAGTCGGGTAAATTCAATAGATAAATTGGTTTATGGAAACAGCCTCTTTTTTTCTACTGATAATCCCGGCTTTTAGTGAGTTCCTTCAGCGATTGAAGATCATGGACGGGGCGCTCAATTTCAAATGGAATTTCCCTTTTGCTAAACTGCTGGAAATAGAGTAAGCAGGCATCTTTCCAGATTTGAGCATCTCTGCATTGCGTTCGGAGTTTAGATTGCACTTCTGCGAAACGTTCGTTGTCTATTGATCCCTTCATTTTGTCCCAGTCTTTTTGAAAAGATCTGACCGTCTGAACGCCATGGTCATAGCGAATGCATAGTTCTGTCCACAAATCATTTCCACTTTTCAGGCGGTAAGACCATGGCACATGGTGAAACCAGAGCAGATATATTTCCGGGCAGCTGGAGAGGCTATTGAAGGTTGAACTTAATGGCTCGTGATATTGGTCAACTGCATCGCTTCCGTTACGGGTTCTGTCAAAACCTATCCCCACGGTGTCTGCCTTGTGGTAATAAACAGAGGTCCAGTCTGGACGGATTTTATCATTAGAAAACCATGGTGCAGGGCCATAATGATGGCCTTCGGCGAAAATATGGTGAAGTCCCAGTGGCATCATATAATCAACGGCCGCCTCCCTGCTTTCCAACATGATATTTTGAGTAGTTTTGACAAAGTTAGCGTCGGTTGTTTTTTCTTTATGATCGAGAAAAGTCTGTTTTATCCATTCTGCAGCTATCACTTTGCTCTCTAGTTTGTTATTCCACGCCAGACGCCCAAATGCATACCAATTTGCCTGGGCAAAAGTGTGTCCGGTCCAGTTTACATCATTACCAATGTTAGCCACTCCTGCAATGGCGGTAAAATCAGTTTTGCTTAATGAGCCATCGGTGCAGGCGGCAACGGTACTGCCTTTTCCAATTTTATAAGTGTCGCTATTTAAACATTCTTCCCATAAGGTAGAGAGGAAAACAAGTTGTTTGGAGGCGCCCAGGTACTCTTGGGTTATTTGAAATTCAGGCATCACCGGGGTTTTAGACATTGCTCCAAACAAAGGGCTAAAGGGCTCTCTTGGCTGGAAATCAAGTGGGCCATTTTTTACCTGTAAAATTACATTTTTCCTGAAAGCGCCATCAAGTGGTAAAAATTCTTTGTAAGCTTGTTTGGTTCTGTCCTCAGGAGATGGGTTATAAACAAAGGCACGCCACATCACGATTCCATCGAAAGGAGCCAAGGCATCGGCTAACATATTTGCGCCATCCACGTGGGTTCTTCCGTAATCTTGCGGTCCGGGTTGTCCTTCACTGTTAGCTTTAACCAGAAATCCTCCAAAGTCAGGGATGAGTTTATAAATTTCCACTACTTTATCTTTCCACCATTGTTGAACCTGAGGATCTAAGGGGTCTGCCTTTTTTAATTTACCGATAAGAACAGGGGATGAAAAATTAACAGATAAATAGGTTTTTATTCCATAGGGACGCAGACTTTCTGCAATTACCTTCACTTTTTCCAGGTAAGCCTGGGTAAGGACTTTTGCTGATGCATTTACATTGTTTAAAACCGCACCGTTAATACCGATTGATGCATTTGCCCTGGCGTAAGTTTTCCATTTTTCTCGGTCCTGATTAGTAATCTCCAATCCATTCGCGGTATTGCCCCAAAATATTGAACTTCCCGCATAACCTCTTTCAATGCTGCCATCCAGGTTATCCCAATGGTTGAGGATTCTTCTGGAGTAGGAAGGATTTGAAATAAAGTTGCGCTGTGGGAGGTTAAGGTATTGACGCCTCAACAATTCGTAGGTGCCGTATAATAAACCCAGTTCTGTACGGGCATTGATTGCTGATTCTTCCAATTGGAATCCATCGCCTTTGATAGCGGAATTTTTGCTTAGATTAAGTTTTAAGACCATATTCTCCTTGCCCAACCAGCCTTTTTTGAGTTCATCTGTTGCAAGGTCTATAATAGGGGAGTGGACTGGACAGGAAATACTAACTTTTACTGCAGAATGGTTTCGGAGCCATAGTGCGTGACCATCTTCGGCTTTTGATATTGTTGCGTGACTTAACATCAGTAATGCAACTGTAACCATCCTTTTAATATATGCCATTTTTCTTTCTATATAATGCTTTAAAGTATTTTATCCAATATTCCGGGCTTGCTCACTCCGAGCCTTTGCGTTATCGTATACGGCTTAAAATGCCTGGATGTTTAACGTTGCTGAAAACGCCACCAGTCTATATCAATTGCAGTAGAGGGATCACCGCCGGATATTAAAAGATAAAAATCTTGTTTACCTTGGATAGGTTCGGCTTTTGCAGCGCGTATTTGTAAGTCGGCTGTCTTATCACCAGTAGAAACTAATTTTGCAATTTGTTTTCCATCTAAACTACCTACGCGTA
This sequence comes from Pedobacter riviphilus, assembly GCF_014692875.1. Taxonomy (NCBI): domain Bacteria; kingdom Pseudomonadati; phylum Bacteroidota; class Sphingobacteriia; order Sphingobacteriales; family Sphingobacteriaceae; genus Pedobacter; species Pedobacter riviphilus. The sequence goes on from NZ_CP061171.1 coordinate 309,087, forward strand.
CTTCAAGGCTGGTGCCAGGTGAGAGACCGCTCACTTTTGCGCTAAAATCTTTTGGACCTTTTTTTCCAAAATCTACACCTTGAATTTTGATCCAGTTGTTATTTTTCATACCCGAAATCTCCATTCCACCGTCGGCTGTGTTTTTGGTTATAATCCCGTTTTGATCCTGCATGCTTTCCGCTTCGTTTCGTTGATAAGGATTTACCGAGCCAACTTGTGTTACACCATTTGCCGTATAACTTATCTGAACAATCGAACCATCTGGCTTGTAAGTTAATTCTTCAATAGCCAGGTTTCTTTTGTAAACAGGAGGGATACCCTTTTTTATAGCCACAAGCCTGTTGTGGTAGGCATGGTACCATTTTCCTTTAAATTCAAATATCCCGTGGTGATTATTGTTATTATTGTTTGGTGGTTGCGCGCCTATAACGCCTTTATAGACAAATCCAGTGGTTGGACTCTTACTCATCATATAATCAATCCTCATTTCTGCCTTAGGGTTAGAGGAATACGAAAAATAGTAATTGCCGTTTCGCTTATGCATCCATGAGGCTTCAAAAAAGGCAGGGACATGAAAAGAACTTGCCTGACCATTTACGCTGATCATATCTTCATTCAGTTTAATTACCCGCATATTATCTTCACCATTGCCCCCAAAATATAAATATGCCTGTCCATCATCATCCAAAAAAGCCATTGGATCGAATAACCACATGTTTTTTGCAGGTTGTACGCCTGGGGTTTCATTATCAATTAGTTTTTTACCCAATGGATCTTTAAACGGCCCGATTGGAGAGGAGGATGTAGCTACACCAATGCCTGATCCACCATTACCAAAATAAAGATAAATTTTGCCATTTCTGGCGATAACCGAAGGTGCCCAGGTTCTATTTGCCCAGGATACATCGCGGGGCGCCTCAAAAACGACACCGTGATCAGTCCAATTTTTCATATCACTACTGGAAATACAGACAATCGATTTCATTTTATAACCGCTATCCTTATCATCGGTGTTGTCATCATCGTTTGATGCATAAATGTAAACCCTTCCGTTATAGACCAATGTGGCTGGATCTGCCAGATGCCTGTGAGCAGCAATATGGTCATCGGCTTGCACGTGTTGACTTAAAATTAAGAATGAGGAAAATAGGATAATGAGTTTAAAAGGTATTTTACTTAGTTTTTTCATTTTGAGTTGGCTTATAAAGTTTCATCTATCAACGGAATTTTTGCCTTGCTGCCGAAATTAGTGGCATTTGGGTAATGAACCGGATGATTTTGACAGCTAATTGGTTTAATTGATGGTTTTTTGCGTATTGGTTAAAATTTTGTGACCTCGAAATATGCCTTTTTTGGCTTAAGTTCCTGATCAAACAGTAACGGGTAGTTTTTCCGGCCACGGTTATCCAGCCAGCTGTATTGGTCTGATAGGTTCCAGAAGGTTACACCGGTAATATGATCCTTATGTTTCCGGAGAACATCGAAAATCATTTTATATTGTTGGAGCTGCTTTTCTTCCATTTCCGGCGTAAATGTTGCAACTGCTTTTTGCGTATTGCCCTTAATCAATTGCCCGCCCTGATGGCCATCATATACCGATACATCCAGCTCTGTAATCTGAATTTTAAGTCCCAGGGAAGAAAAAAGGGTAATAGATTTTTCCAGTTCCGAGCGGCTCGGATTATTTACAGACCAGTGTCCCTGAAGCCCGACTCCATGGATTGGAACACCCTTAGCCAGGAGGCCTTTAAGCATTCTGTAAATTTTTTCTCGCTTTAATGGCTGTTCCGTATTATAATCGTTGTAAAATAGCTGGGCATTTGGATCTGCCTGGTGCGCGTACCTAAAAGACATTTCTATAAAATCTTCGCCTGCGATTTGGTATAACGGCGATTTCCGGAAATAGGCAGAATCATCTGCAATAGCCTCGTTAACAACGTCCCATGCGTATATATCTTTTTTATACCTGCTTACAACAGTGTTAATGTGCTCTTGAATTCTTTTTAGCAAAGTTTCTTTTGAGGTTACACTTCCATCTTCATTTTTAAATAACCAGCGAGGGGTTTGGTTATGCCATACCAGGCAATGTCCGCGTAGTTTTAACCCATTTGCTCTTGCAAAGGAAGCTATAGAGTCTGCAACTTTCCAATTGTAGGTATTTTCCATGGGATGAATAGGACCCATTTTCATTGCATTTTCAGATGTGATGCTGTTAAACTGGCTAAGAATCAAATTTCGCTTATCTCCACTGAGGTCCCATGGTGTAACGGCCACCCCTATGGGAAAATACTTTTGGTAATAGTCTTTCAGTCCTTTGGCATTATCCCCCTTGTTTTTATATGCACTAAACACCATTCCGGTGATAAGGAGCAGGGTGGCCAGGTAAGGTGTGATATTCGGTTTTCTCATATTTGATTAGGTAAGGCTATAAGGTTGCAAAATCGTATGTTTTTTATGCTGGCCAAGCTTCTTATCGTCAATTTTAGGAAACAAATGTCATGTAATGAATTTATGACATGATGGCCTGGGTACTTATCTGGTTGTTAATTCGGCTAATTTTTGGCTATTTGGCGCTTTTTTGAACATCTGTTGTTATTGTTTTGACAAATATGACTGCTGGTCTATATACTTAGGTCTAAATTTACTGGATTTTTTCCTGCAAGGTTAATAGGATGAAATCGACTTTGCTATTCAACCAAATATAAATGCGTACAACTAAATTTCACATTGCCATATTTACTATTGCTGTTTTCGCAGCCTTTTCCAGTTGCGGCAGTTACAATAGGGCTAAAAAAAGTAACCTCGGACTGAAAGATTATTATCAGTCTTATTTCAATATTGGAGTTGCAGTTTCGGCCCAAACCATTAAGGGAGAACAGGGTGCACTGCTTTTAAAGGAATTTAATAGCATAACACCGGAGAACGCGATGAAAATGCAACCCATTCATCCCCGCGAGGATGTTTATAATTGGACCGAGGCCGATGCACTGGTTAATTTTGCGCTTAGTAACCGACTCAAAATAAGGGGGCATACTTTGTGCTGGCATGAGCAGGTGCCGGCCTGGATTTTTAAGAACAGCTCAGGGGAAGGGCTGATAAAGCACTTTTGCTTAAGCGGCTTAAAGATCACATCACAACCGTTGTGGGAAGGTACAGGGGAAAGGTGTATGCCTGGGATGTGGTTAATGAAGTGATCGGTGACGAAGATGACCAATATTTAAGGCCTTCTCTGTGGAAAGAAATCTGCGGAGAAGAGTTTATTGCCAAAGCTTTCGAATATGCACATGAGGCTGATCCTGATGCATTGCTTTTTTATAATGACTATAACTCGGAACGACCTGCTAAGAGAGCAAAAATCTATAAAATGCTGAAAAAACTGGTCGATGATAAGGTGCCTATTCATGGGGTGGGCTGCAGGGGCACTGGTCTATTTTTGAGCCTAGCGACAGCGAGTTAAGGGAATCTTTAAAATTATATGCTTCTCTTGGCCTGCAGATTCAGATTACTGAACTGGATATGTCTATCTATAAATGGGAGAAAAATTTAAGAGCAAAGAAGCCTGATGAGCAAGACAGCCTGACAGCGGCACTCGAAAAAAAGCAAAGTGATCAATATGCCAGGGTTTTTTCTATTTTCAGAACCTTTAAAAAGCAGATCAGTAGCGTAACTTTCTGGAATCTTTCAGATCGTGCTACATGGCTTGATCAATATCCGGTACCTGGAAGAAAAAACTATCCGCTGCTCTTTGATAAAAACCTGCAAAGAAAAAAAGCTTATCGCGGTGTCGTCAACTTTAATGAATAATTCGTTTTTATCTAAAGAATGAAGAAAATATGCCGTTCGAGCTGTAATGTTGCGATGAACTAAATTAGTTTTTTTATCTTACCATCACCAAACCAAATAGATCATGTATCCAAACAATTTCGAATCTTCTTTAGATTTTAGGTCGCCATGTAATCTTTTAGCGCCTTTGGAATTGAAATTTTATTAATACAGCAAAATCACTAAATTATGCTCAAAGGGCCTGCATATCTATCATTAATTCTATTTATTTATGTGCTTTTTAGCGCTGGGGATACTGTAGCACAACCGAAACTGCAGCAGCCTGAATTGCGTTTTACCTCTCTCACTTCTAAAAACGGGTTGTCATCTAATAATGTAACTGTAATTTTTAAAGACAGATACGGTTTAATGTGGTTTGGTACCGAAGACGGATTAAATAAATTTGATGGCACTAACTTTACAACCTATAAACACCAGGTAAACGATTCTTCAAGTATTCAGGCTAATGAGGTTAAGGCCATTCACGAAGACCGGAAGGGAAATCTTTGGTTTGGTACCAGCGGAGGTTCGCTTGCACTTTTCAATAGAAGAAAAAATTCTTTCATCAACTATCATGCTTCAAATACCCCAACAGGATTCAGTCACAGCCTGATCAGGTATATCACCAGTGATTATTTGGGTAAAATATGGGTGGCAACCTTTACCGGGCTTGATGTTTTTGATCCAGACACTAAAAAGGTTTCCAAGTTTCCAATAGCAGCCGCCCAGTTTGGCAAACTTCCGCCAACAATGATAAATATCATGATGGAAGACAGCAAACACAGGATGTGGGTGGGAACAGACGATGGATTATTTCTTTATAACCGAAAAAAATCTTCTTTTACCAGAATTGGATCTGCAGCAGATAAACCAGTGCAGTTGGCGGGAACTATGGTAAAATCTTTAGCTGAAGATGATAACGGTAATATCTGGATCGGCACCACCTCTGGCCTGAGTATGCTTAAATCGGATGGTATGGGCTTCGAGAATTATCAACACATTCCGGGAGATCCCAACTCACTGAGCGATAATATTGTTCAAAGTATAGCTGTAGCGCCAAACGGTCAATTATGGCTCGGCACCGAAGATGGACTTAATGTTTTTGATCTCGGTACAAAAAAAGTAATGGTATATCGGCCAAATCCCCGAAACTCTTATAGCCTGCGGGGAACCAGTGTAAAATACGTGTATATAGATAAGCAGGGAATATATTGGCTAGGCTTATACCGCGAGGGGATTAATAAGTTTGATAGCAACCTCAACCTGTTTAACCTGATTAAAAGTAATGTTTTCGATGTATATGGTTTAAATGCACCTGTGGTAACTTCATTTGCGCAAAAAAACAACAATAACATATATGTAGCTACAGAAGGGGGCGGATTGAGCATCTTCAATAGAAATACCTCCTTGTTCCACAAAGTAGACCTGGAAAAACTGGGTTTACCCTCACGGATAACCCTCATGTCTCTATTTGTTAGTTCAGCTAAGAAAGTCTATCTGGGTACCTTCGGCTATGGCCTAATCGTTTTGGATTCAACTTTAACCAAAGCCACGTCCTTTAGAAAAACAAATAAAGATTTTGGCCTTAATTCAGACGATGTGTTTTGCATCACCCAGGATAAAAGCGGACTCATATGGGTAGGCACCAATGGCGGTGGGATCAATGTTATGGATTCAAATCACAAGGTCGTTTTCAGGTATATGAGTAAAGCTCAGGCGCCCATAGATCGCAATTTTCCGCTTAATAATTATATACGTTTTATCAAAGAAGACCGGTTTGCAAACATATGGATAGGTTCTCATGGTTCTGGAGCGGCTATGATTAGTGCTGATAAGACCATTATTAAACATTATAACGAGCTTAATTCAGGTCTTCAGGGTGATGTTGCGCAGGCTTTTCTTGAAGATTCCAAAGGACGGATCTGGATCGGAACTGCAGGAGGCGGCTTGAATTTACTTGATCAAAAATCAGGTAAATTTATAAATTTTGCCGAGCGCGATGGCCTGGCAAGTGCTGTTGTTGACGCGATCGTAGAAGATGACAATCATAATGTTTGGTTAAGTACCAACAAAGGGATTAGTCTTTTTGACCCTAAAACACAAAAATTTAGTAACTACGGAATATACAATGGGGTGCAGAACAATAACTTTATCAGGGGGGCTGTACTGAAATGTAAAGACGGTGAAATATTCTTTGGCGGAGCAGAAGGAATGAACTACTTCAATCCGGTCGGATTTAGAAAAAATAAAAATGTTCCCTCTGTGCTTTTTACCGAGCTAAAGATTTCCAATAATCTAATCGAGGCGAGCGAAGACGGACCGATAACCGACCATATATCTGTTGCAAAAAGAATTGACCTGGATTACAAGCAAAATTTTTCACTGAGTTTTGTAAGTGTAAACTATACCGCACCAGAACAAAACCGTTATAGTTATAAGCTCGAAGGTTTTAATAAAGAATGGATTGATGCAGGTACAGCTAAAACCGTTTCCTACACCAATCTCGATCCCGGGGAATATATTTTTCATGTGCGGGCGAGTAACAATGATGGCGTTTGGAATACAACGGAGTCTTCGATAAAAATAATTGTCCATCCACCGCTTTGGAGAACAATATATGCTTACGCCTTTTACCTGCTCGCTATAGCCGGTACTTTACTTTACATTCGTCATCGGGGTATTAAAAACCTGGAAAGAAAGTTTGCGCTGGTTCAGGAGAAAACAAAAATTGAGCAGCAAATTTTGCAGGATAGAAAAGAGGCAGAACGGCTGCATGAACTGGATTCTCTAAAAATTAAATTTCTCACCAACCTCAGTCATGAGTTTCGTACGCCACTTTCACTCATCCTGGGGCCAGTTGAAAAACTCCTTTCACAACAAGGTGATGATGCTAAAAATGCTTCTCTTAAAATAGTGAAGCGAAATGCCCGCCGTTTGCTTAACCTGGTAAACCAAATTCTTGATTTTCGTAAAATTGAAGAAAATGAGCTCAAGATAAATAATACGCCAGGTGAGCTGGTTTCCTTTATAGCTGATGTAATAGAATCTTTCAACGATTTAAGTGAACGTAAATCTATAAGCCTTTCTTTTCAAACCCAGTTCGATAGCTATCCAACTGAATTTGATCATGACAAATTGGAACGTATTTTATTTAACCTGCTTTCTAATGCATTTAAATTTACACCATCAGGTGGTACTATCACCGTTGATTTGAAAAGGACACAACGCGATGGGCAGAAAGAGGCCGTTTTGATAAGCGTTAGCGATACCGGCATTGGCATTAGCGAGGAAGAACAGCAGAAAGTATTTGAAAGGTTTTTCCAGGCAGATACCGAAGTTTCCATTCTCAATCAGGGAAGCGGGATTGGGCTCTCCATCATTAAAGAATTTGTCAAAATCCAGGGAGGTACTATCGATCTGCAAAGCGAAGTTGGAAAAGGTACCCGTTTCATTATTGCCCTACCTTTGCCGCTACTAGACCATATCGAAAAACTTAATCTGGATTTTTCTAGTCCGGAAACCCCATCACAAATTCAGGAAGAAGCCTCAGATAAAGCAGTAAGTGAAACAGACGCAGAAATCCATACCATTCTTCTGGTAGAAGATAATCAGGACCTCAGGGAATATCTCCGAGATAATTTGAAGTCCAATTACCGCATTGTAGAAGCAGCTGATGGTAAGGAAGGTTGGCAAAAAACATTGGCAAACCATCCGGAACTTATTGTTAGCGATATTAGTATGCCAAACATGACGGGTATTGAGCTATGCAAAAAAATAAAAGAAGATAAAAGGACAAAACATATTCCGGTTATTCTACTAACTGCGCTCACTGGCGAACAGGAACAGTTGACGGGGTTGGAAATCGGGGCTAATGACTACCTTACCAAGCCATTTAATATCGATATCCTGAATATTAAAATCAAAAACCTTTTGGTTCTCAACTGGACCCTGAAAAATACTTATACCAAACAGATAAAAATGGAGGCAACAGAAATTTTAGTTGAATCCCACGGCGATAAGTTGCTCAAAAATATTCTAAAGTACATTGAAGATAATATCAATAATTCACAATTGTCTGTTGAGGATTTAAGTAAAAATGTGGGGATGAGCCGGGGCTCGCTCTACCACAAAGTGCTGGAATTAACAGGACTTTCACCTGTAGAGTATATACGTTCGGTAAAGCTCGATAAAGCTGCTGGTTTATTAGTTAAAAGTGATCTGAACATTTCTCAGATTGCCTACCTGGTAGGCTTTGCAACACCAAATTATTTTGCGAAATCATTTAAGTTAAAATTCGGAATGCAACCTTCAGAATATTTAAACCTATACCGTAAGGCAGACAATTCTGCCAGCATAGAGAATTAGGTAGAATTGGTCGTTATGCAATCGATTGTTTCGGGCAAAAAAAACGTTTTACTGGATGTAATATTCTGATAATTAATGCGTTTATTCGTTTTTATTTTGTGTAACGTATTGCTTTTCAGTTGTTTATGTTGATAGAACATTTGTAGCTGATTTATGAACAAATATTCTAACCTTCAGATTCGTTTTTGAGCTATGTTTGGATTTAACCAAATAAACTCTTAAACAATGACTAACCAACTAATCAACTTCTATGAGGAAGGCCGATGCAATCTTGCCCCGCTAAATGGGATCAAACCTGCACCAGCTGTTCTATCCAGATCACCCCAGCACTCCGGTTTCTTTATTTTTCAAGTTTATGGAGTGAGGTATAACTAACCACTCTGTAATGGCTTGCTGTATAAAATAGAAAATTAGGCTTTTGGGTAAAACCCTCAACAGGTGAAGTATATGTCTATTTTTTAAACCCTTTCCATTTACCAGGAAGCATTGATGTATAACAGATCAATCTGAAATTCATTAACCCAGGAATTGTGCAATGCTTTGGTTAAAATTAGTTGGTGAGGGGATTAAATACCGATGGCGTACACCGTAAAATAACAAACTATGGAAGTAAAATTACCTGGACCGGAAATGCTGATTATAAAAATATTGACCCTAAAATGCAATTGGATGAAACCACCAACATAATCGCATCATTTAATTGAAGGGTAACAGTTACCACATCGTGTAGCTAATCATTATTGAAGAAAAATCATTATCAGACTTTTCTTCCTATTTACAAAAAACACTAACCAAATAAATAATGCTAAGAGAATTACTTAAAATTCCATTTAGGAGAACTGCTTTCTTTCAAAACGTTTCAGCGGAAATGAAATGTTTCAGAAAACTATATCGAAACAGATGTCATCAATCTTACCCAACATTCTCAATAAATGATCTCGAAAAATGAAAAGAATTATACTATTGCATTTTGCTGGGGATAACCTGGTTTCGAAAAGGCAACTCTTTAAAAGATGTTGTTTAACAATGCTAACCTTGATGCTGATGATTGAAATAACATTTGCACAGCAGACAAAGGTAACCGGAACAATCTTTGATAATAAGCAAACCCCATTAATGGGTGCCACAGTTACGGTTAAGGGCACAAATATCCGTACCCAAACGGATATTGATGGCCGTTTTGTGATTAATGTACCTGATGATCGGTTAATTCTAGTAATTGGCTATGTGGGTATGGTAAGTAAAGAAGTTTCTACAAAAGGGAAAAATAACCTTAAAATTGTTCTTTCCGAAGATCAATCAAACCTTAACGATGTTGTAGTTATTGGTTACGGTACACAGAAAAAAGCCAGTGTGGTAGCCGCCATTGCACAAACTACGGGTAAGGTGCTGGAACGTGCTGGAGGCGTATCGAGCATAGGTGCTGCATTAACGGGTAATGTCCCGGGTGTGATAACTACTGCCAGTACCGGAATGCCCGGCGAGGAAGATCCTCAAATACTGATCCGCGGCCGCAGTACCTGGAACAATACCGGTCCGCTCATTTTAGTGGATGGAATTGAGCGCCAGATGAGCAGTGTAGATATCGGTTCAGTAGAAACTGTATCCGTATTGAAAGATGCTTCTGCAACTGCTGTATTTGGAGTAAGGGGAGCTAACGGCGTAATCCTGATCACCACCAAACGTGGCCGTGAGGGGCAGGCGTCCATCAGGGGGACCATCAATAATGTAATTAAATCTCCATCGCGCTTACCAGGAAAATATGATTCTTACGATGCCCTGACCATTAAGAACCAGGCTATTGAAAATGAACTTTCCCTAAAACCAGAAAGCTGGGCCGATTATCTGCCGCAGGCTACGATTAATAAATACCGTTACCCGGCAAATTTAGCGGAATCTGAACGCTATCCGAATGTAAACTGGGACCAGGTATTGTTTAAAGATTATGCCATGTCGAACAATGTAAACCTTAACATTTCAGGTGGAACCTCCAAAGTGAAATATTTTGCCAATGCCGATTACCTGTACGAAGGTGATTTGTTCCGCACCTTTAAAAACGATCGCGGTTACGAGCCGGGTTACGGTTTCAACAGGTTAAATGTGAGGAGCAACCTCGATTTTCAGCTGAGCAAATCCACGCTGTTTAAAGTAAACCTATCGGGTTCGAGGGGGGTGAAGAAAAGTCCATGGGGCAATTCCAACAGCGATTATTCTTATTGGATATCCGCATATTCCACTGCTCCGGATGTATTTATGCCGCAATATTCAGATGGTACATGGGGCTATTATGCGCCGAATGTGCAAAAAGGTTTAAACTCTGCTCGAAACCTGGCCATCAGTGGTGTGGGCTATACCACTACTAGCAGGATTACGACCGATTTTACACTTGACCAGGATCTGGGATCTTTGGTAAAGGGCTTAAACTTCAAAGGTACCATAGCCTTGGATAATACTTTTATCGAAGGAAACAGGGGGATTAATGATTTATATAATGGTATGCAAAGCAAATGGATAGATCCGAAAACCGGATTGACCACTTATGAGCAGGCATTTGATGGAACCAACCGCTTCGATTTTCAGAATGGGATTAACTGGACCACGAGCGGTGGTGCTGTGCAGGATTGGTCAACCCAGCGCAGATTATTCTACCAGGGCCAACTCAATTATGCTGTAAAATTGGGTACTAACCACAACATTACGGCTATGGGACTTTTCAACCGGAATGAAGTAGCTACAGGAAGTGAGATTCCAAACTACCGTGAAGACTGGGTGTTCCGTACGACCTACAATTTTGCCAATAAATACATGATCGAATATAACGGTGCATACAATGGTTCTGAAAAATTCAGTGCGAAAAATCGTTTTGCATTCTTTTCATCCGGAGGATTGGGCTGGATGCTGAGTGAAGAGAAATTTATGAAAGGCATCAAATTTTTAGATATGCTTAAGTTGCGTGCTTCATACGGAGCCATTGGCGATGATAATGTAAGTGGTCGCTGGCTATATCTTACACAGTGGGCTTATGGTAGTCAGACCAAACTCGGTGTAACCGGTGAGGGTTCTGAATTAAGTCCGTACACCTGGTATAAAATATCGGCGCTTGGCAATCCGGATGTGCACTGGGAAAAAGTAAAGAAAACCAATTTTGGTGTAGATTACAGTTTCCTTAAAGGTATGTTCACCGGAAAGGTTGACTTTTTCCGCGACCGCCGTACCGATATCCTGATTCTTGGCGGTAACCGGGCCATTCCTTCTTACTTTGGTGTTGATGCACCGGTAGCCAACCTGGGGATTGTACAAAACAAAGGTTATGAGCTTGAGCTGGCTTTCAACAAAAGATTAGGGCAGAACTGGAGACTTTGGGCCAACATAAACTATACCCATGCGAAGGATAAGGTGCTCGAAGCCGATGATGCAGAATTGTTACCCGAATACCAGAAAAGGGCTAACAAACAAATTAGCCAAAGTTATTCCTATGTGAGTGCAGGAAATTACAATACCTGGGATGAACTTTATGGCAGCACGATTCACGATAATAACGACGGGCAAAAATTACCGGGCAATTATTATATCATAGACTATAACGGAGATGGTATTATCGATTCAAAAGATAATATTCCTTATGGTTTTCCATCAAACCCTCAAAATACCTACAATGCTACATTTGGTGTAGATTGGAAAGGTTTCAGTCTATTTGTTCAGCTTTATGGCGTAAACAATGTAACCCGACAGGTGGTATTCAGCAGTTTAGCCGGCCAAAACCATCTGGTGTATAATGAAGGATCTTACTGGACCAAAGATAATCCTAATGCTGATGTACCACTACCCAGGTGGCTATCTACCGCCAGTGGTTATACTTCCGGTAACCGTTACATGTACGATGGATCTTATATCCGGTTAAAAAATGCAGAATTGGCTTATACTTTCGAAAAAAGCAAAAGTTTCATCAAACATATCGGTATGGAATCGCTGCGGGTATATGTAAACGGAAACAACCTGTATGTATGGACCAAAATGCCTGATGACCGGGAATCCAATTTTGCCGGAACCGGCTGGGCATCGCAAGGTGCCTATCCAACTGTAAAGCGATTTAATATTGGGGCCAACATTACTTTTTAATGCTACAATCATGAAAAAATATATCAAAACGTTAGTATGTTGTACCATTATCTGGTCAACAGTATCCCTTTCTTCGTGTGAAAAATACCTGGATAAAGCCGATGAAACCGTGATTTCGGAAAAAGAGGCTTTTAAGAATTTTGTTAATTTCCAGGGCTACACCGAAGAACTCTACAACTGTATTGTAAATTTTAGCACAAACTACTGGACCAACTCCTGGAACTGGGGTGAGGATGAGATTACTTCAACCGCCGGAAACTTTCATTTCATTCATAAAATAGACGATGGAAATTTCTGGGGCTGGCAATCTGAATTCGATGGCTGGGGATCTGGATGGATGAACCACAATAATTTTAGTACCAATAACGACCGTTTTAACAAGGATCTTTGGAAAGCGGCCTGGTATGGTATCAGTAAGGTAAATATGGGGCTGGCCAATATGGATAAGATGACAGACGCTACGGATGAGGAAAGAAACCTCATCAAAGGGCAACTGCTGTTTTTCCGCGGTTGGTTTCACCACAGGCTGATGGAATATTTTGGTGGGTTACCTTATATAGATACCGTTTTGCCTACCGATTCAAAGCTAAATCTTCCACGTTTAAGCTATAAAGCTTGTGCAGACAAAGCGGCTGCAGATTTTAGGGCCGCTGCCGATATTTTACCGGTTAACTGGGACAATACCACTGCTGGTAAACGTACGCTGGGTAAAAACCAATTAAGGATCAATAAAATCATGGCTTTAGGTTATCTCGGTAAAAATTACCTGTGGGCAGGAAGTCCGCTGATGAATTTTGAATCAACCGGTAGCAAGAGCTACAATTCGGAATACTGTAAAAAAGCAGCAGCTGCATTTGCTGAACTGCTTACCCTTACTGAAAGTGGTACCACGCAGTATGCACTTGTAGAATTCAAAAATTATTACCGCAATTTTTACACCAGCGGGCAAAACTGGGATTTACCCGGAAGTACAGAAGCCATATTCCGTGGTCCGTTTTTTAGTGCCAATAACTCTAACTGGGGAACCAGTAAGCAATACACACCAGTAGTCATTTCAGAAGGCGACCTAAAGTTTACGCCTACGGCTAATTATGTAGATTATTATGGCATGGCCAATGGCTTGCCGATCCCGGATATTACAAAGGCCGACAGTGATTCGGGTTACAATCCGGAATACCCCTGGAAAGGAAGGGATCCAAGGTTTTATAATGACATCGTTTTTGACGGAGTAAAATTTGTACAAGGTGCAATGGGTGCCAGCGATGAGAAAAACAGGTATGCCAATTTATACACAAGCGGAAGTTATAGGGATGTAAGTACCGGAAGTAGAACTGGTTACGTTTTACGTAAATTTATTCCTATCACTGCTAATAAATATGATAATGGCTATTCATATGGCAATAGCCTTCACATTTATGTTCCTTATATGCGTTTGGCCGATGTATACCTGATGTATGCTGAAGCTGCGCTGATGGGATACAATTCGCCCACAGGTAAAGACCCGGGTTTTTCTAAAACAGCTGTCGATGCCATCAACGTGATCCGCACCAGAGCCGGAGTAGCTAATGTAGCCAATAAATTCCTGACTTCGGTAGATGGATTTTTGGGTGAGGTAAGAAGAGAGCGTGCCGTAGAATTATCATTTGAAGGCCACCGCTTTAACGATCTACGTCGCTGGTTACTATTAATCGAGAAACCATACACTTTAAAAACATCACTTGAGTTTGACCGAAGCGGAACTTTCAGTACTACTGATCCTACCGCTAACCGGGTGGTCAACATTAAAGAAGTGGTTATTCTTGAGCGGAAGTTTAGTCAGAAACATTATTGGTTGCCACTCAAAAATGCTGACGTGAACATGTATGCAGATTTTAAACAAAATCCAGGCTGGTAAGGGTGTAAACTAATTCAAACGAATGAAATGAAACAGATCAAGATAATAACAGCCTTTTGCCTCGCCGTTGCCTTTTTACTGCCGGCAGCAGGATCAGCGCAAACCAATAGGCAGATCAGAAAAAACAATAAATCCGTTGTTAAAAACGAAAAACGCCTGCCACAAGATACCGCATTTGTAATGCCTCAGATAGATTCTGTACAGGTTGCATTCCGGAAGGTGGCTAAACGAGACCTTTTAGGCGATGTTTCCGTATTGAACCTTTCTCAATTGATGGAAAAAAACTATTCAACCTCCAGCCTTGAAAACCTGGATGCCCTTTTGCCGGGTTTTAACGGTAACATTTGGGGAATGGGTGGCTATCTCGTGCTGGTAGATGGAATTCCGAGAGATATCAATAACATTATGCCAACAGAAATCGATCAGATTAGCGTACTCAAAGGTGTTAATGCAGTAGCGCTGTATGGTAGCCGTGCAGCCAAGGGCGTGCTGTACATTACCACTAAAAGAGGAGGTAATTATGAACAAAAGGTAAATGTAAGGGCCAATATCGGTTTGAATGTTCCTAAAAGCTATCCACAATTTCTGGGATCTGCTGAATATATGACCTTATATAATGAAGCGCGAAGGAATGACGGATTGCCAGACCTTTACAGTCAGCAAACCATATACAATTATGCCTCCGGAACAAATCCTTACCGTTACCCTAACGTAGATTACTATTCTTCAGATTATCTGAGAAACAGCTATGGACGAAATGATCTGACTGCAGAAATTTCAGGCGGAAACAACCGCACGCGTTATTACACCAACATCGGCTATTGGTCAGTAGGTTCGCTACTGAATTTTGGTGAAGCTGTAAAAAACAGCGGTGCCAACCGTTTTAATGTGCGTGGAAATATCGATGTAAAACTGAATAAGATCATTTCCCTAAATGTAGATGCTACGGCCAGTTTCTATACTGGCAAAGGGGTAAATACAGATTATTGGGGCAGCGCAGCAATAGTTCGACCGTATCGTTTTGCACCACTTATTCCCATCAGTATGATCGAACCTGGTGATGCAGCATCGCTGGCACAAGCCAATAACAGCAACAACATCATTAATGGCAGCTACCTATTGGGCGGAAGCCAGCTGGATCAGACGAATACCTTCGCCAGCATTTATGCAGGAGGCCACAACCGGAATGTATCCCGTCAGTTCCAGTTTAATACGGGGATAAATTTCGATCTCAACAGCTTGATGCAGGGATTGAGCTTTAAAACCATGCTTGCCGTTGATTATTCAAGCAGTTTTAATCAATCGTATAACAATACCTATTCGGTTTACGAAGCTGCATGGAACAATTATGCCGGCTTTGATCAGATTTCGGGTTTAACGAAGTATGGCATTGATGCCAGATCAGGCGTACAGAACGTGAGCGGAAGTGCTTACCGCCAAACCATTTCTTTTTCCGGCCAGTTTAATTATGCACGTACTTTTAAACAAAAGCATAACGTTACCGGATCATTGCTGGGTTATGGTTTTAACATTAGCGAATCTTCGGTTTATCATGCTACCAACAATGCCAATCTTGGCTTACAGCTGGGCTACAACTATGATCACCGCTACTATGCCGATTTCAGCGGTGCGTATGTGTATTCAGCAAAATTACCTTTGGCAAACAGAGGTGCTTTCTCCCCAACACTATCTCTTGGATGGCGCATAAGTGAGGAGCCTTTCTTAAAAGGTTCTAATGTAATTGATAACCTAAAAATAACTGCATCAGCGGGGATATTAAATACCGATTTAGATATTAATAATTATAACCTATACCAAGGGTATTATACCTATAATGATGCCGCCTGGTATAGTTGGAGAGATGGTGGTTTGGTTCATACTTTTGATAAAAGGAGGGGTGATAATCCTGAATTGAAATTTCCACAGCGCAAAGAAATTAATTTAGGGATAGATGGGTCTCTTTATAAAAACCTGATCAACTTTACCGCTTCACTTTTCTTAGACCAAACGAAGGGCAATGTGGTACAGCCTGGTATACTTTATCCTTCTTATTTAACAACAGGTTTCCCGGTTTATTCTGATATTCCTTATGTAAATTATGATAACGATCAGCGCAGAGGATTCGATTTTGGCATCAGGATGAATAAAAAAATAGGCAGTATAGATTGGAGTCTTGGTTTAACCGGTACTTATTACGATACCAAAGCTACCAAACGCGCCGAGTCTTACGAGTTTGCTTACCAGAGCAGAACAGGTAAACCATTAGATGCCATTTGGGGGCTGGAAAACTTGGGCTTTTTTAATAGTAATGCAGATATTGCTAATTCCCCAAGTCAATCTTTTGGGCAAGTTAAACCTGGAGATATTAAGTATAAAGATCAGAATGGCGATGGTATTATCGATACCAGGGATGAGATTTATCTTGGCAAAGGAGGATGGTTAGGTGCACCGTTTACTTTAGGGGTTAACTTAACAGCTAAATGGAAAAATTTGACCCTTTTTGTACTTGGTACCGGCAGATATGGTGCTAAAGCTATGAAGAACAGCAACTATTTCTGGGTGGATGGAGAAGATAAATACTCAGCAGTAGTAAGAGATCGCTGGACTCCGGAAACGCAGGCGAGTGCAACCTATCCAAGGCTAACTACGGCCACTAGCGATAACAATTTTCGGGCTTCTGATTTTTGGCTCTACAGTACAAATCAGTTCAACCTCTCTAAAATACAATTATCCTACCAGTTTCCTGTTAGTATGTTTCAAAAAGGTTTCATCAAAGAACTTGGCGTATATGCAAGCGGTATGAATTTATTAACGCTCGCTCCTGAACGAGAAATCCTTGAACTAAATGTGACTTCTTCCCCTCAAACCAGGTTTTATAACCTGGGGTTAAAGGCACAATTTTAATCATCCATAAAATTATCCTGAAATGAAAAGATTAAAACTTCTTTTGTGTGTAGTTACCCTGCTCTTTTGCATCAGTTGTAAAGACATGCTAGAGCCTGAAATAGAGAACAATCTTGATCTAGAAAGCACAACCAACAATGCATCTTATGCGCAAGGTCTGCTATTAAACGGCTATAACCGCATTCCAACTAACAGTTGGTCGTTTAATGATGTAAGCACCGATGATGCGGTAACCAATGATAAAAACAATGCCTACCTTAAAATTGCGACCGGGCAGTGGACAGCGATTAATAATCCGTTATCACAATGGACTAATTCTAGGGCTGCCATACAGTATCTTAACTTGTTTTTTTCGGTAACCGACCAGGTAAAATGGGCGGTAGACCAAAACATAAACAAAATGTTTAATGATAGGATGAAAGGAGAAGCGTTCGCGCTCCGGGCTTTGTTTAATTTTTATCTGTTGCAGGCACATGGTGGAAAAGGCACCAACGGACAACTTTTGGGTATACCAATAGTGCTTCAGCCTGAAGGGCTTGATGCTGATTTCAATAAGCCAAGGGCAACGTTCGATGATTGTATGGCACAAATTTACCGTGATCTTGATATGGCCGAACAATTACTTCCGAATGATTTTGAGGATATTGCAACCGATGCCCAAGTACCAGCGAAGTATGCAGGTGTGGGCAAGGATAATTACAATCGTGTTTTCGGATATTATTTTAGAGGACGTATAACTGCACGTATTGCCAAGGCTATCAAAGCCAAAGCATCACTGTTGGCTGCAAGTCCAGCCTTTAATCCTTCTGCAACTGCCAAATGGGAAAAAGCAGCAAATGATGCTGCTGCGGTAATTGATCTGAGAGGAGGATTAGTAAATCTTAACTTAAACGATATCAAGTGGTACGACAAAGATGCTGGTATTGATGGTTTAGCCTCTGGTGTAAACCCATCAGAAATTTTATGGCGTAGCGATGTAGGGAGTAGTAATGATTTAGAAAGAAGTAACTTTCCGCCAACGCTTTTTGGTAGCGGCAGAATAAACCCTACTCAAAATCTGGTAAATGCATTCCCTATGGCTAATGGCTATCCAATTTTGGAAAATAATAGTGGTTTTGTAGCAGCTAGTCCTTACGATAACAGAGACCCCCGATTAAAGCTTTATATTCTTGTTAATGGTGGTACTTCCGGAACTTCAGGTAGTGTTATTAATACCTCGGCCAACGGAACAACTAACGATGCACTTAATAAAGTAGAAACTTCTACCCGAACAGGGTATTATATGCGTAAGCTACTTAGACAGGATGTTAATCTTAATCCCTCTTCAACAACAAGTCAAAAGCATTACAATCCTCGAATACGCTATACCGAAATTTATCTAGCCTATGCTGAGGCAGCCAACGAGGCCTGGGGGCCAATAAGTAACGGTACACACGCCTATTCAGCTTATGATGTAATTAAAGCCATACGCAAGCGGGCAGGTGTGGGCGCATCTAATAACGATGCTTATCTGGAGTCCATAAAATCAGATCAGGTAAAAATGCGGGCGTTAATCAGAAATGAGCGTAGATTGGAACTTTGTTTCGAAGGATTCAGATTTTGGGATTTGCGCAGATGGAATGCAAACCTGAACGAAGTGGCTCAGGGTATAAGCATAATAGCACCAGCATATAATCCAATTAATGTAGAGAACAGAGCCTACCAAAATTACATGGTTTATGGTCCGCTGCCTTATAGTGAAATTTTGAAGTACAACAATCTTATTCAAAATGCAGGGTGGTAGCTTTTACCACCAATGTAAATAATGAATTAAACTCAAAAAAGATGAAAAGAAGAATAATATTTTTATTAGCGATTTCCATACTCTTAGGCTCGTGTAAGAACCAAGACTGGGAATTCCCTGATTATGGAACCCAAACCGTATATTTTGCATACCAGAGTCCTGTTCGTACCATTACCCTTGGCGAGGATATATATGATACCTCACTAGACAACCTGCACCGTTGCGAAATCATGGCTACCACAGGTGGTGTATATGAA
The DNA here is from genome assembly GCF_014692875.1 of Pedobacter riviphilus. Lineage (NCBI taxonomy): Bacteria > Pseudomonadati > Bacteroidota > Sphingobacteriia > Sphingobacteriales > Sphingobacteriaceae > Pedobacter > Pedobacter riviphilus. The sequence continues at coordinate 328,231 of NZ_CP061171.1, forward strand.
GTTAAAAATGATATTAGTATTGGTGTGGCGGTAGACAATGCCCTTGCCAGCAATCTTAGTTTTGGAGGTGCCGCAAATGTGGTAGCCATGCCGGCAAACTACTACAATCTACTGGGCAGCGCTATAACTATATCTAAAGGCAAAATAGCTGGAGGTGTTCAGGTACAGCTAACCGATGCATTTTTTGCCGACCCTTTGGCATTGAAGAATACCTATGTAATTCCGCTCCGGATGACTTCGGTACAAAATGCCGATAAGATTCTGGAAGCCAAGAACTATACGTTATATGCCATTAAATACATTAATCCCTGGCATGGCTATTACCTGCGCCGGGGTAAAGATATCATCACCGGTAAAAACGGCAATACAAGTTTGAATAAAACCGTTAGCAGGCACATGACCTATGTTGAAAGTGATGAGGTTAATCAGGTTGTTACTACCTCCTTAAAATCAAATACATTTGATGCGGTATTTAAAGATAAAGACAACCGCAATATCACCTGCAAATTGCTGCTTACTTTCGACAATTCAGGCAACTGTACGGTATCTGCTGCTGATAATACATTTACGGCTTCTGGAAATGGCAAGTTTATCAAGCGGGGAGAAAAGAACAGTTGGGGAAATACCGATAGGGATGCCCTTTACCTGAATTACAACATCGACCTTACCGATATGTCTGTAAACACTACTGATACACTTGTAATGCGCAACCGTGGCGTAACAATGGAAACCTTTAATCCGGTTAAAAAATAAAATGTTAATCAAGATGAAAAATATTTATAAAATTGCCTTAATCATCGGTCTTCCGGTTTTATCGGTATCCTGCAAAAAGCAGGAAGCACTTGATTTTTCTGTTGAAAAACCTGCATCAGTTGCAGCACAGGAACAGATAGATGCTTACAAAGCATTGAAATCTTATTTCAACTGGTCGGCCAATCCTGATTTTAAACTGGGTGTAGCCACATCACTTACCGAATACAATAACAAAGGTGTGTTATATCGCCTGGCGAACAGTAATTTTAACCAGATTGTAATTGGTTATGAAATGAAACACGGTGCCATTGTTAAAGATGATGGCAGTATGGATTTTGATAATGTGAAGAAATTACTGGAAAATGCTAAAAATTCAGGAATGGAAGTATACGGACATACCCTTTGCTGGCATGCCAATCAAAATGCCAAGTACCTTAACAGTTTAATAGCGCCTACTATCATTAAAGGAACGGGCGGACCGGCGCTTGAGGATAACCTCATTAGTAATAGTGATTTTGAATCGGGAAATATTTCGGGCTGGTTTGGCTGGGGAAATAGTTCTGTTAGGGAGGTTTCGGCAAAGGGTGATGGATATGGCGGTACAGGTTACGCGCTCAACATGTCTAATCCTAAAGTTGTTAATTCCTGGGAAGCCCAGACTGCCATGGATTTTACAACCCCATTTCAAAGCGCTTCGAAATATAAACTGAGCTTTTATGTTAAGGGAAGTGTAGCTGGATCTGCCTCGGTAGCGGCACAAGAAACCAAAAGTTATGGAGCAGATGACTTTGGTTCTTTTGATGTTTCAACCGATTGGAAGCTTGTACAACTGGAAAAAACCATCACTGCCGGTGATAGAACACGTTTGGTTTTTAGCTTTGGAGCCTATGCCGGCAAAATTTCTATGGATAAAATCTCCATTAACAGAGTAAATCCAAATGGAGGTGATAAGATCATTGAAAAAACGGCCGATGAGAAAAAAGCTATCTTAACAGCTGCGCTTGATAAATGGATTGCCGGAATGCTTGCTGTTAGTAAAGCCAATGTAAAAGCATGGGATGTGGTAAATGAACCCATGTCTGACTGGCCAGATCCATCACAGTTGAAAACAGGTGTGGGTAAAACCAATATCGCTGCCGATGAATTTTATTGGCAGGACTATCTAGGCAAAGATTACGCCGTGGCTGCCTTTAAACTTGCACGCCAGTATGGTAATGCCTCTGATATTCATTTTATAAACGATTATGGTTTAGAAAGCAGCCTTGATAAATGCAGGGGACTGATTGATTATGTGAAATATATTGAAAGCAAAGGCGCCAAGGTTGATGGCATTGGTACGCAAATGCACATGGGTACCGAAAATGATAAAGCGAAAATAGTTGATATGCTCAAATTATTGGCGGCTACGGGCAAATTGATCAAGATTTCGGAACTAGATCTTGGTGTTTCGAATAAAAAGACAGCCGCCGTAACAGAAGCAGAATACAAAGCACAGGCAGATATGTACAAATATGTGATCGATAAATATTTTGAGATTATACCTCCTGCTCAACGCTATGGAATTACGATCTGGAGTCCGTTAGATAGCCCAGCCAGTTCTTTCTGGAGACCCGATGAACCAATTGGACTTTGGACAGGAGGCTTTGTGCGTAAACCTGCATATACTGGTGTTGCAGAAGCACTCAAGGGTAGGTAACCTGTTTTTTATTCGTCATTGCGAGAAGGCTTTTTCAGCCGACGAAGCAATCTTTATAGCAAGAGGATAGCTAACAGAAAAGATTGCTTCGTCGCTCCTCTTCGCAATGACGATGTTTTTAGGTATCCCGTCTTCGATAGCTTGCCGAAAGACTGATTTAGATATACTTTTATGTGTTTAAATACTTTATCAGGTTCTGCTCAACGAGACACTTTAGAGAAACTTGTTTTATGTTACAGCCTTTTTAATAAATCAAATTTGCCCCAATTATGAAAAACCTTGCATTTTATCTGTGTATTGTACTTTTAAATGGGCTGTTTCATTTTACAGCCTATAGCCAGCTCACTGCAAATCCTATCATTGCTGCTGATGTACCCGATCCATCGATCATTCGGGTAGGGAAAACCTACTACATGAGCAGTACAACCATGCATATGAGCCCTGGTCTTCCTATTATGAAATCAACCGATCTTGTAAACTGGAAGATTGTAACTTATGTTTATGATACCCTGGCAAATACTGATCAGCTAAATTTAAATAATGGCAAAAATGATTACGGGAGAGGATCATGGGCCAGTAGTTTGCGCTACCATGAAGGCCGGTTTTATGTAAGTACTTTTTCGGGTACAACCAATAAAACATACATATATTCTACTATAGACATTGAAAAAGGCCCATGGAAAAGGTCTGCCTTCAGCCCTGCACTTCATGATCACTCCCTGTTTTTTGAAAAAGGCAGGGTATTTATGGTTTATGGGGCAGGCAAAATTATGCTTGCTGAGTTAAATGCAGATTTTTCAGGGATAAAAACAGGTACAAGTCCTAAGGTATTGATAGAAAATGCTACCCAGATTGCTGGCAATAACCCCGGTTTGCCTGCTGAAGGTTCACAACTTTTTAAGATAAAAGGCAAATATTATCTTTTCAATATTACCTGGCCAAGAAACAGCATGCGTACGGTAATTATTCATAAAGCCGACAAGCTATTGGGCCCCTACACCGGAAGAATCGGTCTTCAGGATAAGGGGGTAGCCCAGGGTGGATTGATCAGTACACCAAAAGGTGAGTGGTTTTCCTACCTTTTCCGTGATTATGGAGCAGTTGGTCGAATTCCTTATCTCGTTCCCGTTAAATGGGAGCAGGGATGGCCTGTTCTTGGTGTAAATTCTAAAGTGCCAGACTCACTTCACCTCGCTAAAAACTTAAGCCCGATTCCAGGCATTGTAGATTCTGATAACTTCGATGGTACAGGCGAGGGGAGCGGTCTTAAAAAAGTTTGGCAATGGAATCATAATCCAGATCCCGCTAACTGGTCGCTCTCGAGAAAAAAAGGCTATCTCGTGATACAAACCTCCAGGATTGATACCTCGGTGCTTTGGGCCAGAAATACGCTTACCCAAAGAACGGTAGCGCCGGCAAGTTCAGCCGAAACCAGCATCGATCTGGAAAACATGAAAGTAGGGGATTGCGCCGGAATGTTATTGCTTCAGAAAAAATATGGCTGGATTGGCGTTAAATCTTTAAAAGAAGGACTATTCGTCGTGGTTACTACAATGAGCGATAATCAGCCGATAGAAAGCATCAAAATTCCGCTAAAACAGCAAAAAATTTATTTAAAGTTGAGCTGTGATTTTAAAGATCGCCAGGATCTGGCTTCTTTCGCTTATAGCTTAGATGGCAAATCATGGAATACGGTTGGTGAAAAACTAAAAATGTCGTACACCATACCGCACTTTATGGGGTATCGGTTCGGTCTTTTCAATTATGCAACACAGCAAATCGGTGGACATGCTGACTTTGATTATTTCAATATCAAAGTTAACTAGGCTGGGCACTTACAGAATAATGCAAATCTACGCCTATAAGGAGCTGGAGCGGGATTTTACATATTAGTAAAATGAATTTTGAACATTAATTGCAGCATTATGCTCAAATGGCAAAAAAAAGTTCGATGCCGTTGGATAGTTTTGGAAATTGATAAGAATATGAAAATAAAATTAATTTTATGCTGCTTAACCTGGCTACTGGTTTTCAATTTTTCAGTCTCTGCCAAGATTACCTTACCACAGTTGGTATCCAGCCATATGGTGCTCCAGCGGGAAACTCCCCTGACCATATGGGGATGGGCAGCAGCAAAAGAAAAAATAACGATCAGTTTTAACGGAAAAACGTATAAGACCACCACCAATGCACAAGGCTCATGGTTTGTGAAAATGGGTAAGATGAAAGCAGGAGGCCCTTTTAAAATGATCGTTAAAGGTAAGAATACGATTACCCTTGATGATATTCTGTTGGGAGATGTATGGTTTTGCTCAGGGCAATCTAATATGGCCCTGCCAATGGAACGGTTAAAAGAGGCTTATCCACAGGTGATTGAAAAAGATCATTTCCCTTTGATCAGGAACTTTTTCGTTCCAACTAAAGCTAATCTGTCTGGAGAATCGATCGATCTTCCTCCAGGGAAATGGGTTCCCGCCACTGGTACGGGCATATTAAGCTTCGGGGGACAAGTTATTTTTTTGCAAAAACGCTCTTCCAAAAATATAACATTCCGATAGGTATCATCAATTCGAGCGTTGGGGTACTCCGATTGAGGCCTGGATGAGTCGCGATGCATTTTTGACGAATCCCGCGCAGATGAAAAAAATAGACAATTTCAGGGATTCGGTATTTATGGCCAATTACCAAAAAAAAATTAAAGAGAAGAATCTGGCAAGGTCGGCAACATTAGTTCCGGTAGTTGATGAAGGACTTTCTGGCCCGGTAAAATGGATTGATCCGGATTTTAATGCCAGCAGCTGGCGAAAATTTTGGATGCCGGGCTACTGGGCTGATCAGGGGCTACGGAACTTCAACGGGATTTTTTATTTCAGAAAAGAATTGCAAATCCCCGCAGAAATGAGCGGACAGCAGGCTAAACTTTATCTGGGCCGCATTATAGATGCAGATTCGGTGTTCCTCAACGGTAAATTTATAGGCAATACCACCTATCAATATCCTCCCCGTAGGTATGTTATTCCTGCTGGGCTGTTGAAAAGCGGGAAAAACATTCTTATCGTCAAAGTCATTAGTAGCAACGGGAAAGGTGGCTTTGTACCAGATAAAAACTATTCTTTGCTCACTCCCGAAAAAAAAATAGACTTACGTGGCGAATGGAGTTTCGAAGTAGGTTATGCTCAACCTAAGCAAAACCAGGGTTTTAGTGGTGAGGCCGAAATGCCATTAGTGGCGCAGAATGAGCCAACCGGATTATTCAATACCATGGTTTCGCCAGCTGTAAGATTTGCAATAAAAGGTTTTCTCTGGTATCAGGGCGAAGCGAATACCGGAGATCCGAAAGCATATGGGCAATTGTTGCCAGCGCTTATAAAAGACTGGCGTAATAAATGGAAGCAGGGAGATCTGCCATTTATTTATGCCCAGTTGCCTAATTTTATGGAAGCCAGCTATTTGCCCGAAGAAAGTAGTTGGGCACAATTTAGGCAAAGCCAGTTGCAAACACTTTCCGTACCGAATACAGGGATGGCTGTGGCAATTGATGCTGGTGAATGGAATGATATCCATCCGCTGGATAAAAAAGACGTTGGTGAGCGTTTGGCACTATGGGCCTCACATTTAGCCTATCAAGATCAGCAGATTACATATTCTGGGCCTATTTATAAATCAAACCAGTTAAAGGGATCTGAATTGATTATAAATTTTGATCATAGCTTGCCTGGGTTGATGATTAAAGGATCTGATAAACTTAGCGGTTTCGCCCTTGCGGGTGAGGATAAGGTTTTCTATTGGGCCCAGGCCAGGATAGTGGGAGATACAGTTGTGCTCTCAAGTCCCATGGTCTTAAAGCCGGCATTTGTCCGTTATGCATGGGCAGATAATCCCGATCGTGCTAATTTATACAACAAGGCTAATTTACCGGCTTCTCCATTTGAAGCGGAAGTTAATAAATAGAGATAGCCGACGTGCACTTGAAAACTTCTGCATAGAACTGTGAATATGATTAGCTTTGGTCATAAAAATGCTCTTTTTTTAGCCATGATAGAACAATAAAAATAGAGAAATCCTCATCACTTTTTGCTGAGTTGAGTCTTTAACCTGGGCAGCCTGAATTCAAAAAAATAAAAAAATCAACCGATTGCATAAAATAGATTTTTCACCTTTTTTCGAATATTTATATCCTTTTATAAGTCAATTCTATACGTCTTGTTTTATCAAATCGGTTGGCAAATTTTGTTGTTGAGGTAAATATATGATATCGGTTTTTTCATTAAAAATATGCCATAAATCGTGTATTTAAGCGGTTTTTGGTTTGCGTTTTAGATTTTTAAACCCACTGGTTTTTATTTTAATCGCATCGTCTGTCATACCAGCGGCTTGTTTTTTTAGCTGATTTTTTTGTCTCCCCAAGGGCAATAGCTCATTTTCGATTTGAACATTTATTCTATTAATATGCACAATCAAATCATGAGCGGATGAGCAATCTAAATATCTTTATCACAGAATAAATCTGAATTGAACCAGCAAGCGATTATTATTAATTTTTGGTGTGTGATTTAAACATGCACCTGCTGATTTTCCAATTAATACAGCTGGTCTTTTCTTATTCTTTAACCATTATAAACCATTTATTATGAGAAGTGAAGTTTTACAATTTTCTGTAACATCACGTTGGAAATTTTTCAGGTATCTCCCCAAAGTGATGTTATTGGCGACACTGATATTTTCAGCTTTTATTGCACAGGCACAAACTGTGGTAAAAGGTAAAGTTGTTGATGAACAAGGTAAGCCATTGCCAGGTGTGGGTATCGTTTTAAAAGGAACCGGTACAAGTACATCATCCCAGGATAACGGAAATTTTTCTATTACTACAACGGGTGCTAATCCGGTTTTGGTATTCTCCTATGTTGGCTATACCAACAAAGAAGTTCCGGTGAAAAATCAAACTTTACTAAATGTCGCCCTTCAACCAAGCGCTGCAGAACTTGGTCAGGTTGTGGTTGTAGGTTACGGTACCCAGCGCAAAGAGGCTGTTACGGGCTCTGTAGCTTCTATCGGGGGAGAAAAAATCCGTGAAGTGCCTGCGCCTAATATTGCTCAGGCCATCCAGGGACGTTTAGCAGGTGTTAATATTTCTCAGACTTCAACCAAACCAGGTGCCACCATGCAGATCCTGATCCGTGGTCAGCGTTCGCTTTCGGCAAGTAACGATCCGCTCGTGGTATTGGATGGAATCCCATTCCCTGGCTCCATTGGTGACATTAATCCCAACGATATTAAAAGTATCGATATCTTGAAGGATGCATCTGCAACTGCTATTTACGGCTCAAGAGGTGCCAATGGGGTAATTCTGTTAACCACCAACAGGGGACAAGCAGGAGCGCCAGCTAAAATCTCTTACAATACATATACGGGTTTACAAACCTTATTTGCAAAGTATCCGATGATGAACGGACCTGAATTTACTGCATTGAGGAAAGCGTCAGGGTTATTTACAACACTTGGCGTTGATGAATCAAATGATGTAAATACAGATTGGCAGGATTTATTTTATAATAAGAATGCTATTGTAACCAGTCATGATCTGGGCGTAACAGGTGGTTCTGCAACCAGCAACTATAGTTTTGGCGGGGGATATTATAAAAACCAAAGTTTAATTCCTACACAGCAGTATACCAGGTATTCGATGAAAGCATCCCTGGATCAGCAAATTGGTAAACTTTTTCGTGTTGGATTTACTACCAATAATAATTACAATATAAGTGAGGGTAACCAGGTTGGTATTTATGGCAACTTGAGTAATACGCCTATTTCAAACCCGTACAATGCTGATGGAAGTTTAAAGCGTACCATCAGAATGCCACAGGATGAGGCTTTTATTTACACCAATGGCATTGTAAAGAATTTGCATGACCAGTGGTTGAACGAAACCCGCGGTTTTGCAACTTATAATTCATTTTATGGCGAGGTTAAAATTCCGGGGGTTGAAGGCTTGAAATACCGTGCAAACCTTGGTTTGGATTTTATCCAGAGCAATAACGGTAACTTCACCGGTGTTGGGGTGGGCAGTACTACAGCAACTACAGTTTCCACAGCTGGGGTAAGTAACTCGCAGACCTATCACTGGACGTTGGAGAATTTAATCACCTACGATCGCAGTTTCGGAAAACATAGTTTCAATGCCGTTGCTTTATATTCAGCAGAACAAAATAAATTCAATTCTTCTTCCATGACAGCCAGAGATATCCCTTCTGATGCTTTTCAGTTTTATAATCTGGGACAGGCAAATGGTGAGATCACGATTGGCAGCGGTACTCCTCAAAATCCGCTCTATACCCTAAGCGGCCTCGTTTCTTACATGGGCAGGATTATGTACGCGTATGATAACAGGTATTTATTGAGTGCCACACTCCGGTCTGATGCATCATCGCGTTTGGCGCCAGGCCACAAGTGGCATACCTATCCAGCGGTTTCTGTGGGGTGGAATATGATGAATGAGTCTTTTATGAAAGGCATTACTGCAATTGATAAATTAAAAATACGTGTAGGTTACGGTCAGACGTCTAATCAAGCTGTTGCCCCATATCAAACACTGGGTGTGCTTAGTACCCGCCCCTATAATTTTGGCGATAATACATATGCAACTGGTTATTATGTATCCCAGCTTCCAAGTCCGGGCTTAGGATGGGAATATTCTGAAACCTGGAATTATGGTTTAGATTTTTCAATCTTAAAAAATCGCATCTCAGGCACTTTTGAATACTATGACACCAAAACCAAAGATATATTACTTAGTGTGGCACTACCTTCTACAGCAGGGGTGGGTAGTTATACAGCAAATATAGGCCAAACTCAGAATAAAGGCTGGGAGTTGAGCCTTAATGGTGTGATTCTTGAAAATCAGGGTGGATGGACCTGGGATTTAGGGTTCAACATTTCTGCAAATAGAAACAAGCTAACTGCCCTGGCTTCCGGACAGACCCGCGATGAAGGAAATGCATGGTTTGTAGGCCATAATATCAATGCAATTTATGACTATGAAAAAATCGGATTATGGCAGGCAGGAGACCCTTATTTAAATGTGCTTGAACCAGGTGGGAATGTAGGTATGATCAAAGTTAAATATACTGGTGATTACAATGCAAGTGGCGTACCAACAAGAGCCATAGGTGCTGCAGACAGACAGATTATCGACATTGATCCAAAGTTTACAGGAGGATTTAATACCAGGGTTGCCTACAAGGGATTTGATCTGAACGTGGTAGGGCTTTTCAAAAGTGGCGGAACATTAGTAAGTACGCTATATGGTTCGGCAGGATATCTGAACTTATTAACAGGCCGTAGAAATAATGTTAAGGTAGATTATTGGACCCCTGAAAATACAGATGCAAAATATCCTAAACCAGGTGGCATTGCCAGTGGCGATAACCCTAAATATGGAAGCACGCTTGGCTATTTCGATGCTTCATTCTTAAAAATCAGGACCATTTCTCTTGGTTATGATTTTAACAGAGATCTGATCAAAAAATCCAATGTAAAGCTGCGCATGTATCTAACGGTACAAAATCCTTTCGTCATGTTCTCTCCTTATCACAGGGAGTCTGGTATGGATCCGGAAACTAACTCTTTTGGTGATGAAAATCAGGCTGTTAACTCTTATCAGCGAAGAATTTTGACTATTGGTACCAATACACCTTCAACCCGAAATTACGTTGCAGGTCTTAATTTAACATTTTAGAATAAATAGGATATGAAAAATATACAATTAAAAACCGCGGCAGGTATTTGGTTACTGATGGTAATCTTTTCAGGTTGTTCCAAAATTCTGGAAGAAGAACCGCGTAGCATTTTTACGCCCGACTATTTTAAAACTGTTACCGGCGTAAATGGTGGGTTAACTTCTATGTATGCGCACTTGCGAAACATGTATGGTCAGTCGTATTTCTATAATTCTTTGATAACCGGTACTGATGAGGCTACCTGGGGCAAAGATGCTGACGGGAACTTTAAAGATATGGACTGCTCTGGAGTGGGATCTATTTTATCAACAAGTTATCCGAGCAGTGTATTGTGGAGTGAGGCATTTCCAAACATTAACAATGCCAGTGGAATAATCGAAAACGCCAGTGCTGCAGGTATATCAAGTGCACTTGTGGCCGAGGCCAGGTTTTTCCGTGCTTTCGATTATTTTCTTTTGGTGCAAACTTTCGGTGGGGTTCCGCTCGATTTAGGCGCCGGAGAATTAAAATTTAATACCAATCCGTCAAGAACTTCTGTGAGAAATACCGTACCTGTGGTTTATACCAAAGCTGTATTTCCTGATCTTCTAAAAGCCGTGGCAGATCTGCCTACAACGGGAAGGGTTACAGGTGGTGTAACTAAGGTTGCTGCACAGCTATTTTTATCAAAAGCATATCTAACCTATGCATGGTGGCTTCAAAATCCCAATAATATTCCAACCTATCCTGAAGCTGCAAGAACCGACCCCGACGGACATGATGCTAATTACTATTTCCAGCAAGCGTATGATATTGCTACTGCTGCAATCGAAAACCCAGGCACATTTGGGCTGATGGATACCTATTATGACGTGAACTGGGCCGTGAATGACCGCAACAAAGAAACATTATTGTATGCTGATCATACTCAAACGAGTGAGAAATTTAATGGCGGAAGTTTAACCTTTGGAAGCGGCGGTGCGCCAGATAATTTTGCAGGCTGGATGATGACCTGGAACTATCCGAATATCCGTAGTGGAGGCATCAGTTCAGTTCAGCGTGAGGCCGAGCAGCATTTAGGCCGCCCATGGAACCGTATGGCGCCAACAATTGAGGTATTGAAGAATACCTTTGCCGATAAAACACTGGATTCGAGATATGATGGTACTTTTACCACCGTTTACAGAGGTAACTGGCCTAAAGGCTACAATCCACCATCAAGTGCGCCTGCATCATTGGTTAACGCAAATGGATTATCGGTAGTTCCTGGAGATGCAGTACTTACTTTTTTAAATACAGATAACCCTGCTATCGTTTACCCAACGGGTGCAGGCATCAGTAATGTAGGGGCGGGTATTCTACCTGGAAGAGCTGATTATGTGGTGGCTCCGGGTGGAATCAGCAGAATCGTTTATCCGGGACTTTGGAAACTGGGACCTTATCGCACCGATAACGGCACAGGACTAGGGCAGCCAAACGCGGGGAGTACACGTCCTTTTCCGGTAGCTAAATTTTCAGAACTTTACTTTGTTGCAGCAGAAGCCGCGGTAAAAGGAGCAACAACTAAAGCAGGTAAAAGTGCCCGCGAACTCATTAATGTGATTCGTGCAAGAGCTGGTAAATGGCGTTTTGATAATAATGGAAACGTGGCTAAAGTTGCAGACAATAGTGCTGCGATGATGGCAGCAACTCCAGCTACGATAGATATTAATTATATTTTGGCAGAACGCTCAAGAGAATATTATGCTGAAGGCTATCGTAGATACGACCTGATCCGTACCCAAAAATGGGCTGAACTTTCTGCTACGTATACCATTGCTGGAATTGCCTATGGCGATCACACGCCACAGACAGTAACCCGCACAATTACACCGGCATTATATTTACGGCCTATACCTCAGGCACAAATAGACGGAATGCAGATGAGTGCAGATGAAAAAAAGGCTTACCAGAATCCTGGTTATTAAAAAAATACTTTGGTTTAGTTTGGTGGGCGGCGTCAATTGATGTCGCTCATTCGTTTTTATAAAGGAGCCTGCTTTTCTTGCGGCCAGAAGATTTTGGGTAAATAAAATCCTGAAAATTTGATTTTCAAACTTAATTGGTCTTTCTGTTAAATGTTTAGGCTATTGGTTTGCACTATCCTGAAATAAAAAATCCCGACTGCTAAAACGTTACTCCCATATCTAACATACCTTTCGTCCCTAACAAATAACCATAAATCAAGAACCTAATTTATTCTCCTAATGCAAGTAAATTCTTTAAAAAAAAGCCAGATTTTCTTTGTGCTTCTTATCCTTTTCACTTTTTGGATTGATTACACGAAGGCCCAGACAAGTTTGGGCTTGGAAAAACAATTTATTCATGAAACCAGAAGTAATAAAGAAGATTTTGCATTGATAGAAAAAGGAAGAGCGGCGAATATTTTTTATGATGTAAATGATTATAAGGGCGTTATAAGAGCAATTGGCGATTTAGGTCAGGATTTTTTTAGCGTATCAGGCGTAAAGCCAGAATTGAAAAGCATTAAGCCTTTGGAGAAGGCTATTATTCTGATCGGAACCCTGGGCAAAAGCAAACTTATCGATCAGCTGATCAGTTCCGGAAAGCTCAACAAATCAAGCCTTTATGGCAAGTGGGAGAGCTTCTTAATATCGACCGTTAAAAAACCATTTCCTGGAGTTGACCAGGCATTGGTTATTGCAGGAAGCGACAAAAGGGGAACAATATACGGCGTATACGAACTATCGGAGCAGTTAGGGGTGTCTCCGTGGTATTGGTGGGCTGATGTTCCACCCAAAACCCGGAAAAGTGCATTTGCTGTTTCCGGAAATTACAGTTCAGGAGAACCGGAAGTGAAATACCGTGGAATATTCATTAATGATGAAGCCCCCGCAATGACTGGATGGGCTAAGGAAAAGTTTGGCGGGATGAATAGTAAAATGTATACACATATGTTTGAGCTGCTGCTTCGCCTGCGGGGCAATTACCTTTGGCCAGCCATGTGGGGCAATGCATTTAATGAAGATGATACCGAAAATCCACGTCTCGCCGATGAATATGGCATTGTAATGGGCACCTCGCATCATGAACCGATGATCCGTGCGCAACAGGAATGGAAAAAACACGGAGTGGGTGCCTGGAATTACGCAACAAACCCCCAGGAACTAAATGCTTTCTGGCAGGAGGGAATTAAAAGAAACAAAAACTACGAAAGCCTGGTAACCATGGGCATGCGGGGAGATGGAGATGAACCCATGGTTGAAGGTGGAGATATGGCATCCAATGTGAGACTGCTGGAAAATATTATCGCTAATCAGCGTAAAATTCTTTCCGAAAATATGGAAAAGCCTGTAGAAAAGATACCACAGCTCTGGGCTTTATACAAAGAGGTAAAAGACTATTACGATTTCGGAATGAAAGTTCCTGATGACATTACCCTGCTGTGGGCAGATGATAACTGGGGCAACTTACGGCATTTGCCCACCACCCAAGAACGCAATCGGAGCGGAGGATCTGGGATATATTATCATTTTGATTATGTTGGCGCACCAAGAAATTATAAATGGCTGAATACCACTTCGCTGCCAAAAGTTTGGGAACAGATGAATTTGGCCTATAATTATGGCGCCGACCGTATTTGGGTGGTGAATGTTGGTGATCTGAAACCAATAGAAATTCCAATAGAGTTTTTTTTACGGATGGCATGGAATCCTAAAGCGATGGACCGGGAAAAGCTGGCTGGTTTTCTCCTGCAGTGGGCAACACGTGAATTTGGATCTGGCCAGGCGAAAGAAATTGCAGATTTGGTACGCTTGTACTCCAAATATACCACCAGGCGCAAACCCGAACTGCTGGGGCCAGAAACTTTTAGCTTGATAAACTTCAGTGAAGCACAGCGCGTAGCCATGGAGTGGAGCACACTAAGTAACAGGGCAGCGCAGGTGAATAACAAGCTGCCACAGCAGTACAAAGATGCGTTCTATCAATTGGTACGCTATCCAATCCAGGCGATGAAAACAGTTACGGATTTATATATTGCCGTTGGTAAAAACAGGCTGTATTTTAAACAGGGAAGGGCTGCTACCAATCTTCAGCATAACCTTGCTCTTGATCTTTTTAAACAGGATCAGCAGCTTAGTGATGAATATAACCTTAAAATGGCAGGCGGTAAGTGGAATCATATGATGGACCAGGTAAGGATTGGTTACACAAGCTGGAATGATCCAAAGAAAAATATCATGCCCAAAACAGATGAAATTCAGGTGCCTTCAAAATCAGGCTTTGGAGTAGCAGTTGATGGTTCATCCGCTAGCTGGCCATCAACATCGAATGTTCCGGGGCCTACGCTTCCGAAATTTGAATCTTTAAATAAATTTCAGTCCTACTTTGAAGTTTTTGCAAAGGGATCCGCTCCCATCAATTTCAAACTGAAATCTGATAACTGGATTCGTTTGAAAAAAGAAAGTGTTCCCGGAACAAATGATTATAAGGTATTTGTGGATATTGACTGGACTAAACTCAGCAGTGGAAAACATCAGGGTAAAATCCAGATATCTGATGACTCGACCCTGGTAGTGATAAAAGTTGAAGCCAACAAGGCAACAGCTAAGCAGTTGGCAGCAGCAAAAGGAACCTTCGCAAGTTTAGGTGCGCCAATTTCATTTGAGGCTTTCCAGGCAAGTAAGCAGGTAAGCAGGAATGGTGTAAGCTGGGAAGCTATACCAGGTTATGGAAGAGGAAGTTCGGGTATGTCGATTTTTCCTGTCACTTCAACTTCGCTTAATAAGCCTGGTACGCCAACATTAGCATATCCTGTTTTCTTTGCTGAAAACGGTGAAGTTAAAATTGATCTGGTGGTGGGGCCGACTGTAAATTTTTCCCCGGAAGGTTTAAGGGTTGGAATCTCTGTAGATGGCGTGGCCCTCAAATCCTGACCATTATAGCCAAGCCCAGTGCCTCAGGATCTGATGCAAGCTGGGCAAACGCAGTTAAGGATAATGCAAGAACGCTTACTTCTTCACATTTCCTTAAAGTATCTGGAAGGCATACCATAAAAATATGGATGGTTGATCCGGCAGTAGTGTTAGAGAAAATAATAATATACAAAGGAGAACTTCCAACTAGTTACCTCGGGCCAATTGAAAATGAAATTATCAGATAGTTATTCAAGATAACTTAACGTGGATTTTGGGCCTTAACTTCGTCATGGCGAACTGAAGAAGGGAGCTTTGCGCTGGAGTAAAGCCATTTTTTTGATAAACTGAGTTCGATTAATAATCTGTTCTGAAGATGTTTTATTGAAAATTTTTATTTTCTGGTCATCACCCTGACTTGTAGCGCAGCGGAAAGCTACGCCGTTAATTCATCAGGAAAGATGCTGACCACGAAGTAGCTACAAGGCAATTGAAAACATTTTTGTATTTGAAAAATAATCGAACTCAAGTTTATAGCAATCAGCCTGATTGCTAGGATTACCTACATCTATTTAAATAATAGCGGAGCAAGTTCACGCAGGCTCCGGCGCCAGGTCTGAAATTCGTGCCCAGTATTTTCCGAAACATAAGAAACTGCATTGTAGCCCGCTTCTTTTAATGCGGTAACAGCACTTTTTACGCCTTCAGGACGTTCTTTGCTTCCACAGCTAATAAAGATTAATCGCGGTTTTGCTTTGTCTTTCAGCTCGGAGGGGTGAAGGTACCGCCACTCAGTAGCGCATAATAGCCAAAGAGTTCCGGTTTGTTAAGCGTAATGGTATGCGTTTCCATACCGCCCATCGACAGTCCTGCCATAGCACGACCGTTTGCGGTTGTTATAGTTGAAAAGTTAGCGTCAATATACGGGATGAGTTCTTCGGTTAATAAGGTTTGAAAACCATCGATCTTAAAATCTTTCATGTGTCCCCATTTGGTTTCATTCGTCATTCCGTAGGTCATAACGATGATAAATGGCTTACTTTTCCCTTCTGCAATCAGGTTGTCCATAATCAGGTTCGCCCGGCCCTGATTACTCCAGGCAGTTTCGTCTTCGCCCCATCCATGTTGTAGATACAATACCGGAAAACGTTGTTTATCTTTGCCATAGCCTGGCGGAGTGTAAACGTATGCCCTGCGCGAAGAATTGGTACTCTTTGAAGGAAAAAGTATTTGCTGCACATTTCCATGAGCTACATTTTTATTGGCATAAAAATCTTCATCCTTAGCTGGGATTTCAATACCGCTTTCCCATCTCGATGAGCCAAAATAGTTCATAGCACCGGGGTCATTAAATATTCCACCATCAATGGTTAGATGATAATAGTGGAAGCCCTCATCCATTGCACCGGTAGTGGTACCGGTAAAAAATCCGTCAGCCGCTTTGGTGAGCTTGGTTCCTCCCTGTCCCCCAAGACCGAGGCTTACCCTGATACTGTCTGACTGAGGTGCTTTGATGCGGAATCGGGCGTAGCCTTGCGAATTAACCTGCGGAAATTGTTGGCCGGGCTGATTCGTTGCAGAAGGTTTAAAGTCTTCTTTAATCGTCTCCAGGTTGTTTTGAGCTTGGCATACGCCATAGCTAAGGCTTGCTCCTAAAGCAATTATAATAAATTTGAATTTCATAATATTTGGTTAATTAAGTTGTTTAGTACTCCTTTTCTTCTACTATATGAAGTGTTAAGCGGATTTTCCTAAAGATAATTGATGTATCCATTGAGGATTGCTCAGATTGTTTAGTTTTATAGCAGAAATGTTTAAGTATGCGTATGACTATTTAGCAAACCTTTTGCAGGGACAAATACTTCTTAATTATGCCGAATGTTTGGCTTTCGTGGCAAACAAAAAAGGCGGCCCGTAAACAGACCGCCTGAACCAAAAATATAATTCTTTTTTATTTACTAAGAGAGGCTAGTGCATTTTCAGTAGTTAAGCTGGTTTTTGTGTTAGCGGCAACAAATTTGTCCATAGTTAGCTTTTGCTCTTTGCCCATTACCAGCATATGGTCGCCAGTTGAGCCACTTAAGGTTAAATCAGCGTGATCTTCAATCACAGTATACAACCCTTCAGTTTGTGAATTTAAGTCTAACGATGCATTTCCGCTTAGAAAAACCTGCAGGTATTGCGTATTGATTTTACCCTGTGTTTTCACTTTCGCATTATCCATTGCATGGATGCGGTAAATATCATTTACATAAACGGTAAGTTTCGCAGTGCTATTATCCAAAGCTGTAATTTCTAAACCATCTCCGTTCTGCATTACCTTTACTTTGCCAGTGTTTTCATCTGCATAACTGATGCCTGTACGTTTTCCCTGTATAATGGTCAGCTCTACATTTCCATTTACTTTGATGCGTTTGAAGTGTAATGCTTTTGAAGCGTGAACAGGTTTGGTGGTTTCAGCCGCATGAGCTGATAATACTGATGAAGTAGATAATACCAATGCCAAAGATGATGCGAATAATGTTTTGAATAAAGTTTTCATATGCTTAAGTTTTAATTTTTATAATATTTTATTGATTTTCTGATATTAAGACGTGCAATTGCAGGAAACGTTTCAGCGCAAATCGCAGCTTTATACCAGCCCCGAAAGCTGATCGACGAACGCCAGGAATTTAGAGACAAAAAGATGGTGGTCTTTAGAAATTTTTTACGTTTTCTTTCCAGAATGGATGAAGTAGATTCTTTTTTACCTTGAGGATAAGTCTTATAGTTGTCTGTATGTCGGTACTTTTCCAGTTTCAACAACAATCCAATCTATAAAGGTACACCAGCTTTTACCAATTTTTGGGTGCAATTGCCAATGCTGAATTAATGATTTAGGGTTAAGAAATAAAATCTGGAAGAGTATAGAACAGCGGTTTTTATGTCTTTATTCATATGGTAGATATGCCAATAGGGCATGGATAGTGTTATAAAAAATACTTCAACTAATGAATAGAAAAACAAAGCCGCTTATGATAGGTGTTGATATCGGTGGCTCACACATTACAGCTGCAATTATTGATTTTCAGTCAAATTCAGTTTTAAACCACTCCCGTGTACGCAGTCATGTGAATACGCATGGCACAAAAGAAGATATATTGGCCACATGGATCAGCTTGCTTAAAAATATTATCGGAAACCATTCCACAGACGAGATTCTACTTGGGATTGCCATGCCAGGCCCCTTCGATTACGCAAATGGGATATCGCTGATCAAGAACATGAACAAATACGAATCGCTGTACCTTGTGGATATAAAAGGCGTTTTAATTGAGCAGCTGGGGCTGCTACCCGAGAATATTATTTTTAGAAATGATGCAGAAGCTTTTCTGCATGGAGAAGTTAACGGGGGTAATGCTTTGGGATTCGATAGGGCTATAGGCATCACATTGGGTACCGGACTGGGATCTGCCGTAAGTATTGCTGGGAAAACCACAGATGCAAACCTCGGGGTGAGTTTATTTAAGAACGGGATAGCAGAGGACTATATTTCTACCAGGTGGTTCGTGAAACGCTATGAAGAACTCTCCGGTAAGCAAGTAAAGGATACAAAATCTCTTGTCGATTTATATGATAATGATCCTTTAATACCTGTGCTATTTAACGATTTTGCCAGAAGCCTTGCAGATTTTCTTTTCTCATTTATTGTAACGCACAATGCAGAAGTGGTCATTATTGGAGGAAATATTGCCAAAGCGCATGCTTTGTTTCTGAACAAGACCCAGAATGCACTCCGTCAGCAGGGAATTCAGGCTGAATTGAGAATAACTGGATTATGGGAAGACGCTGCAATGCTTGGTGCTGCTTACTCGCATGCAGCAGTAACTTTGGCTTCATAACATACTGTTTACGTTTTTTACTTCATCTCATTTAAGAGGTTGAGGCACTTTCGGCATCATACCGGAAAATCTTTTACAGCTAGTTTAAATTTAATGAGTATGTTTTTCTTTTTTTGTTGTCTAGGTAATATATGCACAATCCGAAATATTTAGCTTTTGCTATCATTACCTTACTGTTTTTTTCAGGCAAAGTTGCTTTTGCTCAGCTTAATGCGGCAAGAGAGCTGGCTTACTGTGCTGAACAGGTAAAAAAGACTTTAAAAGTTATTCCTCAGCAGGGCAACAATATTCCAAGGAGTATTGTTCCGGGTTCATCCAAATGGAAATTTGTAGGGTATAAAGACTGGTGCAGTGGTTTTTGGCCCGGCATATTGTGGTATAGTTACGAGGCAACCCGATCAAACGTCTTTTTGTCGAAAGCAAAGGCTTTTTCCTCAGAACTTATACCGCTTTCTCAGCAGCCGGCTTTCGATCATGACCTGGGTTTCCAGATCTTTAATAGTTATGGGAACGGTTACAGGCTCACCAAAAATCCTGAATATAAAAAGATTATACTCAAAACAGCCGATACGTTGGCTACCTTGTTTAACCCGAAGGTGGGTACTATCCTTTCATGGCCGCGGGAGGTTGCCGGAATGCAATGGCCACAGCATAATACCATTATTGATAATATGATCAATCTGGAAATGCTTTTTTGGGCAGCTAAGAATGGGGAGGGAAAAGATTATATGATATTGCTTTTTCTCACGCCAACATTACTATGAAAAATCATTTCAGACCTGATTATTCTGCATACCACGCAGTAATCTATGACCGTGAAACTGGGAAAAAAATTAAAGGAGTAACCCACCAGGGATATGCTGACGACTCCATGTGGGCACGTGGCCAATCGTGGGCTATTTATGGATATACCATGTGTTTCCGCGAGACGGGTAATCGTGCATTTCTTGAATTTGCCCAAAAAGTAAGCGATGTTTATCTAGCCAAATTGCCAACTGATGGAATTCCTTATTGGGATTTTAATGATCCTTCTATTCCTAATGCGCCAAAAGATGCATCTGCAGCAGCAGTAGTCGCCTCAGGTCTTTTAGAGCTTTCTACATTTGTTAATAACAAGGCAAAATCGCAAAAATACAGGAAGGCTGCCGAACTTATGCTCACCTCGCTTTCTTCAGTAGCATACCAAAGTAGGAATAAAAATACAGCCTTTTTACTGCATTCAACAGGTCATAAGCCTAATGGATCAGAAATAGATACCTCAATTATATACGCCGATTACTATTACATGGAGGCGCTGCTGAGATTGAAAAAACTTCAAAAAGGAAATAGGCTAAAGTAATCTTTAGTGTAATAATAACTGGTATAACGCACTCAACGGAATATTGCTGGGCGGGACGTCTGATTTAATTTCTGACTGTCTCTTTTTCATATTTAGTTTTAGTCGATTTATGTGTCTGGAACTGTCAGAATACCGAGACTTAATTCAACAGTCCCACCCACAATATTTTTATAAAAATTATCCAGGTTCGGTTATTACCATAAACAGGATGAGTTATTTCTTCAATAAAATAATGATCTGAAATAAAAAAGGCAGAATATTCTTTAATTCTCGAAGCCGCTATAAAGATATAAATCTGCATATCAGATTTTATATTTGGTTAATGAGGTACGTTCTGGATAGAATGTACCTTATATGTTTTAAACTTACCACGGGTTTATTCAATTTTCTTCCCTATAAATGAGTATCAAATAAAGTCAACCGTGTCTATAAACTGTTGTACCCTATATCTGGCCAAATCAAAAAAAATATAAGATTAAACACTGTTTCTATGCAGCGCGTTTTTTGAATCCCCATCATTTAGGTACACCCATTACAAGTAAGAGGACCTAGTCGTCCGCACTACTTTTATGCTAACCAATTAAGATATCATTTTATGATAAAAAAATACATTTTAGATAGGAGAATCCTTGCACTAAGTTTTGTTTTTCTAATCTTTCATGCTTATGCCTTCGGCGCAAATGGATTTACTCAACTTCATAGCGATACAGTCAAGATCGTTTTGGACTCACTGAAAGGGACTGTTGTAGATAATAACGGCAAACCTTTAAAAGATGTACGGATTTCGAATACTGCGGGTGGAGTTACCGTATATTCCACCATCAACGGATATTTTGCTGTACATGGTGCCATTGGTGATAAGCTTAAATTTGAACACCCTGATTTTTATATACTCGAAAGGGTATTTACAGGAAGAAAAAGATCAATTATACAGCTTGCCGGACGTTACCTTCCTTCAAAAGATGTTATCGGGATAGACCCAAAGGATTCTTTGGCAGTTGACAGGGCTTCGGTTGAGGTGCTGCACGGACGTCAGTTAAAAGAAAACCAGCTTCAGTCTGCGGTTACTGTTAATACCAACCAATTAACAACAACTCCAGCCTCGCAATTTCTTCAGGCGCTGCCCGGAAGGATTGCTGGTCTGAACATCGGTTTTACCAGCGGTGGCCCAGGCCTTGATGGAAATGGCTTGAACTATAATGTGCGTTCTGCTCTTGGTAATAACATTGTGCTAATTGATGGTGTGCAGCGACCCTATATTTCTATAGACCCTGATCAGATCGAATCGGTTTCAGTTTACAAAGATGCACTGGCTACAGTAATGTTTGGCATGCGCTCCTCAAATGGGATTATAGCGATTACGACTAAAAAGGGAGATAAAGGAGCACCGCGTATTTCGTTCTCTGTGCAGGGCGGTATTGAAAGACCAATTACCCTTCCAAAGTCGCTTGATGCAGCAACTTATGCAATGCTTTATAATGAAGCCAAACAGAACGACGCTCCAGCCGGCGTAACGTTAACACCTTCTTATTCTGCTGGAGATATAGCACTCTACCAAAACCAGACTGATCCTTTCCGTCATCCCAACGTGGATTGGTATAATACTGTGCTGCGGAAGCAATCGTATATCAACAGATACAATTTCAATGTACAGGGTAGCGGTAAGGGGTTTCGTTATTTTGTAGATCTGGATAATTTAAAGGAGACAGGTTTATTTAATACCAACGATTCATTAAACACTTACAATACCAATGCACAGCTTGATAGGTATATTGTAAGGAGCAACCTGGGGGTAGATCTAACCAAAACCACAGTAATGCAGCTCAATCTTTTCGGAAGGATTGCCAAAAATAATCAGCCTGGGGGCACAACTGCCACGGTTTTTTCGAGTCTTGCTGCTACTCCAAACAATGCCTATCCTGTATTTAACCCAAATGGTACGCTTGGTGGTACCAGTACTTATAACCAAAATCAAAATCTTTACGGACAGATTTTGCAACGTGGGTATCAGTTTCAGGATTCGAGGGATGTTTCAGTCGATCTTCAGCTAACTCAGCGCCTTGATGTGTTCTTGCCGGGACTATATGCTAAAATCCAGGGTTCGTACAATAATTCGACACTTTATAAAACCGATCGGTCAAAGAACTTTGCATCTTTTCAACTTAATCCAGACAATTCTTATACCGCTGTAGGCACTATTACAGAGCAAGGTACAACAGGAACACCAGGTGTACGCAGCAGGGTTATTTATACCGAAGCCGATCTGGGGTACGAGCATAGTTTTGAAAAGCACAACCTATCGGCCCTTGTTTTGAGAAACGAACAGAGCACCATGCAGTTCGATACGGGTACACTTCCGGAAATTTATACCGATTATGCAGCCAGGTTCCAATACAATTATGATCAGAAGTATCTTTTTGAAGCGGCAGGTAGCTATGCCGGTTACAACTGGTTTGCGCCTGCCAATCGCTGGGCACCTTACTGGGCTTTGGGAATGGGTTGGAATATCCACAATGAAGAATTTGTAAAAAACAATTTAAAATGGGTAAGCAATCTTAAAATCCGTGGTACCTATGGGCAAACCGGACAGGCAAATGCTGGCTATTACACCTATATCCAAACGTATTGGACACCGGCTACCAACACCAATAATGGAGATGGGTATTATTTTGGAAATACTGGTGTGGGTGTTACCCGCAGTACCGGAGAAAATAGCCTTGCCAATCCCGATCTTGCAGCTGAAAAGGCAAAAAAGACCAATATCGCACTCGATCTGGGTTTTTGGAATAATAAATTAACCATTAGCGCCGAATATTTTAACAACAGGTTTTATGATTTAGTAGGTGCTCCGGGCATAAAAACCAACATACTCGGTGCGGCCTATCCCAATAAAAACTTATATATCTACAATTATAAAGGAACTGATATTTCCCTCACTTATCAGGATAACATCAGCAATTTTAACTTTTTTGTTTCAGGTAATTTCTCGCTTGTTCAATCGAAAGTTATTTACATGGATGAAATTACCCGGAATTACGACTACCAGCGCCAAACAGGTCAGCAGGTGGGTATCATGTATGGTTATACCGCAATGGGCCTTTTCCAGAGCCTTGCTGAAATTAACGATCCGGCAACGGCTGTACTTGCGGCAACTCCAAAATCTTCGTTAAGGCCTGGCGATATCCGTTATCTGGACAGGAATGGCGATGGAATAATCAATGATTTAGACAAGGGGCCTATTGGCAGCGGAAAACCGACCGTTTACTACGGTGCCACAATTGGTTTTAATTTTAAAGGCTTCGATTTTAGTGCACTGTTACAGGGCGTAATGAATCGCCAAACCGCATTGGGAGGGCCAACAGCACAATATGGCGATTTCTATAATGGTTTTGGCAATGGCGGTGCGGCAAATGCTTTTGAGTTTAATCTGGGGCGTTGGACACCCGGAACAGCAGCTACTGCTAATCAGCCGCGTTTATGGTTAGGTGCAAATGCCAATAATCAGGAGGTATCTAGCTATTGGCTTCAGAATACCAGTTTTGTTCGGCTTAAAAATGTCGAAATCGGGTACACTATCCCGGCATATCTCTCCAAAAAGATTGGTGTTCCTTCGATCAGGTTCTTTAGCAACGGGCTAAACCTATTAACGTGGTCGCCGCTATCTAAATTCAGGAATGACGTTGATCCTGAGTCACTAAACCCAACCTATCCAATGTTAAAGGTTTTCAATTTTGGAATCAACGCTAAGTTTTAATTAAAAACGATATGAAAAAATTAGTTATCAATCTTTCGCTTGCCTTTTTCATGGTTTTATCTATATCATGTAAAAAAGTTCTTGAAGATCATCCGCTGAATATAAATAAAGAAAGCGACATATGGGACCAGTATGATGCAACAGGAACCAATGCGCAAGCTTGGGTTATTAAGATATACTCCCAGCTACCCAATGGTTTTATACGTTTGAATGGAATGGAACTGGATTGTGCTGCGGGAGATGGTGTGCCGAGTAACAGGGCCAATGCTGTTTGGAACGTGATTAACGGTGGATACAATTCGATTAATACTTTCGATGATAACTGGGCAAACTGTTATAGCGCAATACGCAGGGCCAACATTTTCCTGAATAATTATAAACGTGTGCCCTGGAGCGACCCGACATTACCCAAGTGGCTTGTGGCTGAGGTACGCACTTTAAGGGCGTATTTCTATTATGAAATGATCAGGCGTTATGGCGGTGTTCCGTTGCTGGGTGAAAAAGTTTACAACCCTGATGATCCTGCCTTACTACAGTTAAAACGCAGCAGTTTTGCCGCCTGTGTAGATTACATTGTATCAGAGTTAGATGCCGTAAAGGATCAATTAAGGCCCGATGCCTCATTGGCAAACCGCGGCAGCGGCAATGGGGTAGCAGAGGGTACTGATAACGATGCCGGTCGTATGCGCCCAACTATCGCTATGGCCATCAAAGCTAAGGTATTGTTGCTTGCTGCAAGTCCACTTTTTAATCCTTCAGCTACTCCCGCGCTTGATTTTACCGGATACCCAAGTTTCGATGCCAACAGATGGAAAGCAGCGGCAGATGCCATGAAAGCGATCATGGACCTCAATATGTTTGCATTAGAGCCTAACCGCTACGTTCTGAATACGACCCATGTAAACAAAGAATTTGTTTTTATGCGTTACGGAGCAAGCTACCAGATTACTTGGGGCAACCAGGCCTCACCTGTTGGTTATACCGTGGGTAATGTGGTAAGTGGTGGCATTGTAAGCCCAACACAAGAGCTGGTAGATGCTTTTCCGATGGCAAATGGCAAGGCTATAGCCGATCCAACTTCAGGTTATAATCTGGCCAATCCGTATGCAAACCGCGATCCAAGGCTTTCTCAAACCGTATTCTACAACGGAGCTACCTGGCTCAGAAGACCTGTACAAACTTATGAGGGTGGCTTAGACAAACCGAATAATACCAATATTGCTGGCGGTGTACAAACGCAAACCGGTTATTACCAAAAGAAATTTCTGGCACAGGATGATAACAATACAGCCTTTACACCAACCATGTATCACCCATCCGGCCTATCAACTTTTTGCCTCATCAGATATGCTGATATTTTGCTAAACTATGCCGAAGCACAAAACGAATTTGCAGGGCCTGATGCAACTGTTTATGCAGCCGTTAACGCGGTAAGACAACGAGCCGGTTTAAATCCTTTTGCAGCCCCTACAGGGTTGAGTAAAGAGCAGATGAGAGGCCTGATTCAGAATGAATGCCGTTTGGAGTTTGCTTTTGAAGAAAGGCGCTTTTACGATATCCGCAGATGGAAGATTGCCAAAGAAGTATATGGAACGGGTTCGCTGCATGGTGTTAGCATCGTTAAGAATGCAGATGGTTCTTTAACCTACACGCCAATTACGGTGGCTACTCCTTTCTTCAATGCCAATAACATGTACCTTTTGCCAATTGCAAATAACGAGATATTGGCTAATCCAAATATTGCTCAAAACCCCAACTACTAATCGATAACAACAAATATTAGTTATGAAATTTATAAAGATAATTTGTTTGTTCCTACTTGCTTTTACGTCCACAAGGGTATATGCTCAGGTAAGGACAATAAGAGGGCATATTGTGGATGAAAAAAATATAGCTTTGCCTGGCGTTACCGTTTCAGAAGAGGGAAATCTGCGTAACGGAGCAATTAGCGATGAAAACGGAGATTTTGTAATTACCTTAAAATCAGTTAATAATGCGATCCGTTTTACCATGGTAAGTTACATCACCCTTACCCTGCAAGCCGATGCAGAGAAAAAAATGGCCGTAAAAATGAAGCCTGATACCAAAGGGCTTGATGATGTGGTAGTTGTAGGTTACAGTACACAGAAAAGAATTACCAACCCAGGTGCAGTGAGCTCAATCAAAGCAGCCGAGATCGAAAACATCCCTACCTCGAGCATTCAGAATACACTGGCAGGGCGTTTGCCCGGTTTTACGGCGATTCAGCGTAGCGGGCAACCAGGATCAGATGCAGCCGAATTTTTTATCCGTGGGGTAAATTCAATGAACAATGATAACCAGCCACTCATTATTGTTGATGACATTCAATATACTTATGCACAGGTTGCCCAGCTTGATCCCAATGAGATTGAAACCATTACGATCCTGAAAGATGCATCCACTACAGCAATATATGGTGTAAGGGGGGCAAATGGTGCCATGGTAATTACAACCAAACGGGGCATGATTTCTAAACCTTCCATTAACGTTTCCACACAATTTGGTGTAAACCAGGTAATTCAGTATCCCAACTATTTGGATGCTTATGCAACTGCAGTTTTGCAAAACGAAGCTTACATTAACGACAGTTATAAACTAGCCTCACCGCTTACGCTGCCATGGACTGCTGCCGATTTGAAAATGTTTAAAGATGGATCGGATCCTTACGGACATCCCAACGTGAACTGGCAAAACGAATTGTTAAAAAACAGCTCAACGCAGAGCAACTACAATGTCGATATCCGTGGCGGAAACAGCAAAGTGAAATATTTTACATCCTTTGGTTACTTTAAGCAGAACGGGTTATTACGCGATTTTACACCTACAAATCCAGATGATGACGGTGTTGAACCCAATTATTTCTATAACCGGATAAATTTTAGATCCAATTTAGATATCACACCAACCAAAACCCTCAATATCAGGTTTGATTTAAACGGGCGTTTTGAAACTATTAATAATCCTAATGGACCGATTGATGCGGCCGGCTTATTTAAGGAATTAATTTCTTTCAGAAACCTTTCGGCATTTAGTATGCCCATCGTTAATCCTAACGGAACCTATGGCTATGCAAACCAAAGCTGGGGAAATGGATATGTTAACCCCATAAGCCGGCTCGCCAACAGCGGATATAAACGTAATTACAATAACAATTTTAATATTGTAGCTGGTGCCAACCAAAAACTCGATTTCATTGCCCAGGGCCTGGAAGCAAAATTAAATGTATCTTATGCCAGCAACATTAACGAACACCGCAATCTACAGCGCGATCCGGCAACGCTCCCGGCTTTTTACTATAACTCAGCAAATAACACTTACAGCAGCAAAGGCAATAACCGATTTCCGGTTTTTACACAAAATGTTGGAAACGATGTCTTCAATAATTCTGTAAACAGTCAGTTATCACTAAATTACGACCACAATTTTGGTATCCACAGGGTTTATGCGCTGGCACTGGTAAATGATATCAGCACCATTAACGGTGGAAATGTTCCGGTAAACTTCAGGGGATTTCTGGTAGGTTAGGCTACAATTTTAGGCAGACCTATGGTATTGAATTTGATGTTGCACGAAATGGTAACGATTTGTTTAGAAAAGAACAACGTTATGGCTTTTTCCCATCAATTTCTGGCTTCTGGAATTTGGGGGAGGAAAAATTCTTTAAAAAACTGTTCCCTTTTATTGATCTTTTTAAGTTCAGGGGATCTTATGGGCTTACCGGAAGCGACTTTGGTTACCCTACAGTACTTACTTCAATAGCCTATACACTGCCCGGGTCAGGAACGATTTTTGGAAACGGTGCAACCGAAGGTGCATTGGTAAATGCTGATGTAACCTGGGAAAAATCGAGAAAAACAGATGTCGGAGTCGATATCAATATGTTTGCCGGGAAACTCACCATGTCTGCAGATTATTTTTATGAATATCGGTACGATCAGCTAATTAACCAAGGGGCAATATCTGCAATAATTGGTCAGGCCGTGCCAAGAAGAAATGTTGGAATATCCGATAACAAAGGATTTGAGGTAGAACTGAACTACCGCGACAAGATCGCGGCAGTTTCCTATTCAATTGGTGGTAATCTTTCGCACTTTAAAAATAAGATCATTTATATCAGTGAGGCGCCCGATTATCCTTATTTGGCACAAACCGGAAGACAGATTGGTTTAACTAAGGGTTACCAGTTTATTGGCTTTTATCAAGCTTCAGATTTTGATGCAAACGGATCGGTTAGATCTGGGGTGGCTTACCCTTTATGGAGTACCATCCAGCCGGGCGATATGAAATATGCCGACCTGAATGGCGACGGCTTTATCACCGCTGCCGACCAGACTTTCCTGTCGCAGCCTAATATTCCAACCTATACTTATGGAATAAACCTGGGGTTAAACTATAAGAATTTCTCACTGCGTGCCCTGGTACAGGGAGCATGGGGTTATGCCATTAACGTTTTTGCCGAAGGGACTGATATTTTTAATGGTGTGCCACAGCCGCTGCATCTCCAAAGTTGGAGCCCAAATAATCCTGATAACGCTATTTTTCCTAGAATTGGTTTTAATAACAATATTAATAACAGGACCTGGCAAACCATATCCGATTTTAGCCTTACTCCCGGAAGTTATGTCCGTCTGAAATCGCTCGAACTAGGATTTCAGCTGCCTAAAAAGTGGATAGATAAAACGCATTTTATTCAGAATTGCAGAATCTACACGGCAGGTTATAATCTCTTTACCATCAGAGATACGGGTAAGTTTCAGGTTGATCCGGAAATTGCCCAGGGCAGTAACGCCGGCACAGCATACCCAATTACAACGAACTATACTTTTGGACTGCAGGTAGGTTTTTAATTTTAAAGGAGAGAAAAATGAAAAAGACAATTTTAGTGTATAAAAATATAAGTGCGGGTTGTTTAAGCCTAATGATTGGATCTGGATCTAGGTTAATGTTTACAGCTATGCTTATTGCTGGTTTGAGCGCATGCAGGAAATCAGGCTTTCTCGACCAAAAAAAATTGAGTCAGATAGATGAAAATACCGTTTTTACGGATAGTTTAAACAGTTGGAACTATGTAAACAGCAGGTATAGCAATCTAAGTTATTCATGGGAGCCAAATAGGTGGGGAAGAGGTGGTGTTGATGCTGCAAGTGATGAAGTACAGTCGGCAAATGCCCCAACCGAACAGGAAACCTATTGGGCCGGTGGGGCAATAAATCCAAGCAACGTAACTGCCGAGATCTGGACAATTACCTGGCAACAGGTGCGGGCGGTTAATATTTTTCTTAAAAACCAATTGCGTATCCCCATGACCGCCAATACCAAAAAACTTCTGGAGGGGCAAATGCGGTTTTTAAGGGCGTGGTATTATGCAACTATGCTGAAAACTTATGGAGGCTTCCCATTAATAGGTAACACCATTTTTAGCGATGGAGATGCGATTGATTTGCCACGTAATACTTACGAGGAGTGCTTGAACTACATTATATCAGAGTGCGATGCTGCTGCAAGCCTGCTGCCTGTTGATTTTGTGGCGGCTACAGGTAATCCGGCCGACTATGGCAGGGCTACCAAGGGAGCCGCTCTGGCACTAAAGGCCCGCTTACTTTTATATGCGGCAAGTCCTTTGGTAAATGTATCAAGGGGCGACGATCCTGCACGGCTGGTTTCATTGGGGAATACCGATCCTAACCGTTGGAAACTTGCCGCCGATGCAGCACAAGCGGTAATTAACCTGGGGCAATATACTTTGTTTCGTAGGGTTACGCCATTTTTCTATAATCAGTTTCTCAATGGGCTTACCGCTGCTACACCAAATTCAGAGGCTGTTTTTTCTTTTTTACCCGCAACCACCACTCAAAATAATATGATCAGGGAAACGCTTGCCAATCCGGCAACAAGGGGCACAAGATATCAGAGTACGCCCAGTTGTTTTCCCTTACAGGAACTTGTAGATGCTTTTGGAATGGCTAATGGAAAAGCAATTGACGATCCTGCCTCAGGATATCCGGGTACTGGAAATAATATGTATCTCAACCGCGATCCCCGTTTTTATGCCACCATTACTTATAACGGAGGGCTGCGCTTTTTGAATGGTAAAGCAACAGATCAGCCGGTATGGACTTACACCGGAGATATACCCTCTTCACCTACGAATGATGCATCCATCTCTGGCGCAAGAACTGATGGGATTTATACTGCAACAGGTACAAGTACAGGTTATTTTGCCTATAAAATGCTCGCCAATAATGTGGCTAACGGTGGGGTAGAATTAAACCGGCCAAGAATTCTGATTCGCTATGCCGAAGTGTTATTGAACGCCGCTGAAGCCAATAACGAATTTAGTGGGCCATCTTCACAAATTTACACCTGGCTAAAGGATATAAGAGACCGTGCAGGTATCGCAGCAGGTACCGATGGCATGTATGGAATGAAAGCCAGCATGACACAGGCAGAAATGAGAACATTTTTACAACGCGAGCGTCAGGTAGAACTTGCCCTTGAAGAACACCGTTTCTGGGACGTGCGAAGATGGAAAACCGCACCTCAGGTACTCAACCAGGATCTTCATGGGATGGAAATTACCAGGGCAAGTAACGGAAGTTACAGCTACCGTACAATTGTAGTGAGGAAAAATGTTTTCAGGGATAACATGTATTTCTTTCCAATCCCACAGGCAGAATTAACTAAAGCACCTTCGATGAAACAAAACCCAGGATATTAACCTAATAATCACTAAGAATATAAAAATGATGAAAAACAACATATTTAAAATTCTGGTTTTATGTGCAGTCGTCATATTTACAGGCTGTACAAAAGGAAAAGAACTGAAATCCTTAACCGGGGCAACTTATACTGTTACCGGCGCTGCAGATGGAACGCAAATGGTACCCGCTACAGGTGTTAATGCTACAGGAAGTTTTAATGGCTGGTACGATGAACAAGCAAATGTGCTAACCTTTACCCTAACCTGGAGCAATATTTTTACGGGTGCTCCTGCTGATGTAATCACTTCGGTAAAATTTTATGGGCCTGCAGCAACAGGAACTAACGGCACGCTGATCAAAACAGTAACTTTTTCCAACAGTAATGCATCAGGCTCGGTTAACCTTGGGCTTGGCGGATATGCCGAGCTAAGCCCAACAGAAATACCTGTATTACTTAACGGAAGTTGTTATTATGTGCTTTGTACCCAAAAATACCCAACAGGCATAATCAGGGGGCAACTTAAATCGATCAAAAACTGATCCTAATCGGCAAGAATAATAAGTATAGCGGAAGAGGGTGTATCATAAAGACAATTTTACCTCTGATGCTGTCGTGTTTAACTCGGCCTGTACTGAGTTTTACGAAGTATCGAAACACATTAAGACTATTAATATGGGACATTCAATAGGTCATCCGTAGAAGTCCCTTTGACAGGATGAAAATTCTCTTTGTTTTGGATACTTTTTTAAATTATTCGGTTTTATCGATTAATAGAGTATTAAAAACACTACGCTGTGTCATAACAATATGAAAAACGAAAATCTGCCAGAAAAAACTGATAAAGAGCATCTGCCTTTCAACTTTAAGCGAAAGTTAGTTTCAGATGAAGATATCCGAAAGCATTGGAATCGCATTGCGACAAGAATTTTTAGAGATGGAGAAGCTGAACATCCCCTGGAGCCAAAGGATAACAATATTTAATTGATTTAGCGGATAACGAAGTTTTCCAGTACTATATTTTTTACCCGTTTATTAGGGTTGTCTTGTTGATAACCGCATCTGATTTTTAAAACAAATGCCCCAATACGTCTAACATTTTATGAAATTTTACCAATATACTTTTCTTACACTATTTTTCTTTATTACATTTTTTAGGGCATCAGCGCAAAATATCAATCCTGGTTCAGAACAGATACTTTATTCTCCTGACAGGTCTCTTATGGTCCGTTTTTATCAAAAAGAATCAGCAGATTATAAAAAAACATTTTTTTATCAATTGTCTTATAAAGGAAAAAATGTTATTCTAGAGTCGAAACTTGATCTGGAGCTTGATAATCACCTGTCAGAAAGTGCAATGGCACTTCCAGTAGATACCCATCAAAAATGGTTTGAGAATCTCGAGATAAAGAATTCAGTGCGCATGCAAAAAGATACCACCTGGACTCCTGTTTATGGCGAAAGGAAATTTATCCGTGATCATTACAACAGTTTGGTGATTAAAACGGTGAAGGATGATAATCCGATATACGAAATGAATATCGAATTCAGGGCCTATAACCAGGGTGTAGCATTCCGCTTTTTCTTCCCAGAAAATGTTAAGGGAACCTATTACCGGATCATGTCTGAAAATACTGAATTTAAGTTTGAAGAAGGTACATCAGCCTGGAAGGCAAACTGGGCACAGGCACCATATAATAAGGTGGCACTAGAAAATTGGGATGCAGAAGCCGAACGACCACTGACTCTTGAACTGAAAAATGGTCTGTTTGTATCTTTGTTAGAGGCCCAGATGGTAGATTATTCCAGAACAAAATTTAAACTGAAGGAAAAAAATACAATAGTTACCTCTATGTTTACCCCTGTAGATCTGATTTCTCCAGTAGCAAGCCCCTGGAGATCGGTAATGGTTGCCGAAAGTGCAGCAGGCATCGCTGAAGGAACAGATCTGATCTTAAACCTCAATGAATCATCTAAAATAAAAGATCAAAGCTGGATAAAACCAGGTAAGATTATGCGCGTGATGACGCAAACTACAAAAGATGCACTAGAGAATATCGATTTTGCAAAAAAACGCAACCTGCAGTATGTCCTGTTCGACTGGAAATGGTATGGCCCCGCCTTCAGTTTCAGTTCAGATGCATCAAAAGTGGCCATCAGCGATTTCGACCTACCTGCAATTATTAAATACGGAAAAGAAAACGGAATAGGGGTGTGGTTATATGTTAACCAACAGGCGCTCTTGATGCAGAGTGATAGCCTTTTTTCAATCTACAAAAAATGGGGTGTTGCAGGGGTTAAGTTTGGCTTTGTGCAATCAGGCTCACACCGTTGGACAACATGGGTAGAAAAAGCCATACAACAGGCAGCACAGAACCAGATAATGGTTAACATTCACGATGATTGGCGCCCAACGGGCGAGCAACGCACCTGGCCCAATTTAATGACAGCAGAAGGAATAAGGGGAAATGAAGAAATGCCCGATGCCACCAGTAATACCGTAATGCCGTTTACCAGGTATATTGCAGGAGCTGCAGATTATACCATCTGTTATTTTAATAATCGGATTAAGACTACTCACGCACATCAGCTTGCTTTGGCTGCCATTTATTTCAGCCCCATCCAGACTTTATATTGGTATGATAAACCAGCCCTTTATAAAGGCGAACCCGAGCTTGAATTCTGGGACAAGATTCCTGTTACCTGGGATGAAACAAAGGTTTTGTCGGGAAGCCCTGGTGAGTACGTTACAACAGCAAGGCGCAGTGGCGAGGAATGGTTTTTAGGTAGTATTACCAATAACGAGGCCCGTAAGGTAGAATTGAAGTTCGATTTTCTTCCGAAGGGACAAAAATTTGTTGCCCGGATTTATAACGATGACAACACTGTTGCCACTGCCACTAAAGTGGGGATAAAAGACATAACAGTTGATTCAAAATCTATCCTGAAACTGGATCTCCAGGCTTCAGGAGGTGCTGCAATCTGGCTCCATAAAAAATAATGATATAAAGGATTACAACCACATCAAAATGAACAACAAACCTGCTTTTACAGAAAAGAAATTCCTTTTAACTTTTATCCTGGTTACTTCCCTATTTATGTTATGGGAGTGGCACACTCCATGAGCGATGTGCTCAATAAACATTTTCAGAATGTACTTAACGTATCAAAAGCACAGTCTGGACTAATCCAGTTTTCCGTATTTGGTGCCTATTTTATCATGAGCATTCCTGCTGGGATATTTCTGAAGCGCTTTGGTTATAAAGCCGGTGTAATATTGGGGCTCGGGCTTTTTGCGCTGGGTACTTTTCTTTTTGTACCAGCTGCAAATGCAGAAAGTTTTGGTTTTTTTAGGATAGCATTATTTATTCTTGGCTGCGGAATGGCAACATTGGAGACTGTTGCACATCCCTTTGCGGCCTCACTGGGCGATCAGCGTACCAGTGATAGAAGGGTAAACTTCTCTCAGTCTTTCAATGCAATAGGTGCAATAATTGGCCCGGCGATAGGAACATTCTTTTTACTTCGAGCAACTTCCGGAGGACACGAAAATTCCCTCGATTCGGTAAAATTGCTTTACGCAGGACTCGGAGGATTTATTTTGATCGTTGCGGTGGCTTTTTTCTTTATCCGCATTCCCGATCTGATCGATCCGCACCACATTTCTGATGAACCCATAGCAGCACAGAATATCGATATTGCTCCTGGAAAAAGCCTTTTTCAGAACAGGCACTTTGTTTGGGCAGTAGCGGCTCAGTTTTTTAATGTAGCTGCACAGGCGGGTACTTGGAGTTATTTTATAAATTATGGACATGAGAAGATGGGCTTTTCTGATGAGAAGGCCGGAAACTTTATGGTATTGTTTATGGTAATGATGGCGCTCGGAAGATTCGTTGGGACTTACCTGATGAAATTTATAGCCCCGAATAAGATCCTTGCAGCATTCGCCATTTGTAGTATTGTTGCCTGTCTTATTGTAGCCCAAAGCTGGGGCTGGACATCGTATTGCGCACTGCTAAGTATCAATTTTTTCTTTAGTATTATGTTCCCTACCATTTTTAGTCTCGGCCTGAAAAATCTTGGTTCACATACGCAACAAGCTTCCTCGTATATTTCTATGGGGGTGGTTGGCGGAGCGGTAATGCCTTATTTTATGGGTAAGATAGCCAATGTAGATGTTGCCCATGCTTATTATCTGCCCATTATCTGTTATGTAGTGATCTTTCTTTTTGCTGCCAGATTTTTTAGGGTAACCAGGTAAACAATTTTCAGCATCCCATCTTAACACAGGAGTTGGCCTTAAACCCAGCGCTGATCTAAAGTCCCGGATGATAATTTTTTAGTTTTAGTTCTATATTAACCTGGTTACCCAATGGTGGCTGGGTTTTTATTCTTTAAAATTTTTGAGAAAACTGGGTTTTATCAATGGATTAAACAGCGTTTGAGAAGAGAAATCGACAGAGTATGAATTAAGCTTAAATATGTCCTACTATTATAATGTTTCATTATTTTAGTAGCCAATAACCCAAAACTGTGCGAAGAATACTGCTGATTTTTCTTTTACTATATGCCGGTATGAGTGTGGCCTCAGAGCGAGACTCGATCAGCGTACGTCATCTGGAAATAGAAGATGGGCTATCCAATAATTATATCCGCTGTGTTTACCAGGACAGAAAAGGATTTTTCTGGTTCGGTAGCAGAGATGGCCTTAACCGTTATGATGGATATGGGTTCAAAGTATTCCGAAATGAGATTGGCAATAAAACTTCTCTGATCCATAATATTATACATGCAATTAACAGTGATGCAGACAATAATATATGGATAGGTACCAGGAAGGGATTAAGTATTTACGACGATAAAAAAGGCATTTTTACAGAAGGTTCATGGCATGGATCTGTAGAAGGAACAGATTTACCCATTACAAATGTAATCAGAGATCTTGTTCCCGGTACAAACCACACCATGCTTGTGGCTACCGAAGGAATTGGACTGCTACGGTTTAAGAGAGGTAAAACCGTGGGTGAGCAAATCCCCCTTCTTATAAATGGAAAGCGCACTTTTTCTTATGGTGTGCAATCGGTGAGGCTTGATGATAAGGGAAGAGAATGGGCATTTGTACAAAACCTTGGCCTTTATTATGTTGATCCCAAAGTTGGTGCACTGGTGCTGGCTAATGCAGATATTGTGCTTGCGCTTTCTTTGGGGGTAAGTAGCGGACAGGTGTATATTGGTACTAACAATGGTTTATACCACTATGATCCGGTAAAAAGGGAAAATACAGCTGTTCCAGGCAGTGGAATTAAACTACCGGGCAAAGCAATTTCAAGCATTACAACAGATAAGCATAATATGCTCTATCTGGGAACATATGGAGAAGGAGTATTCTGTTATGATCCGGCAAGTGGAAGGGTGCAGGTGCTGGATAATGAAATTAATAACAGCTTGAGCGGTGAGCAGATATACGCTATATTTATCGATAAAAACGATAGAAAATGGATTGGGACATATTCTGGCGGAGTAACCATTCTCGATCCTGTAAAAAAAATATTCCATACCTGGGCGCATAATCCGCAGGGAAATTCTATCCCCGGAAACTCCATATCATCATTTTTAGCGCCAAAAGATGGAAAACTTTATATCGGCACGGATGGTACGGGACTTAGTATCTGGGACAGGAAGTTAAACCAATTTACCAATTATAAACACACTTCAGACCCTAATACTATATCCAGTAATTTTATTTCATCAATGGTCTCTGACAAT
Source organism: Pedobacter riviphilus (assembly GCF_014692875.1). Taxonomy (NCBI): domain Bacteria; kingdom Pseudomonadati; phylum Bacteroidota; class Sphingobacteriia; order Sphingobacteriales; family Sphingobacteriaceae; genus Pedobacter; species Pedobacter riviphilus. The sequence goes on from NZ_CP061171.1 coordinate 364,771, forward strand.
GATGGAAACATCTGGATCGGGACTTTTACAGAAGGAGCTAACCGTTTCGATCCGAATACAAAGAAATTTACTAGGTATAAGATCGTAGATCCGCAGACAGGAGTAGAAAGTAAGGTTGCTTTTACGGTATTTGAAGATAGAGACCATGATATCTGGGCAGGAACCCTCAGGCGTGGAAGTCTTCTTGGCGGACTTTATCGCTTTAATCCCAGTTTGGATAAGTTTGAACTTTTCGACAAAAACTGGGTGACCTGTTTACCATGATGCAGACCCGGGATGGACACATTTGGGCCGGCAATCTCGATCAGCTGATCGAAGTTGATAAAAAAGGGAAGAACCACAGGTTTTATGATCTTGGTTATACCGTTAGGGTGATATTTGAAGACAAAAAAGGATTGCTCTGGATAGGAACAGAAGGTGGTGGGCTCATTGTTTTTAATCCTTTTAAAAGAAAAATAGTTTCAAGGTTAACTACTGCTAATGGCCTTTGTAATAATTCGGTACTGAGCCTCATTCCCGATAATCAGGGAAATCTATGGATGAGTACCTATTTCGGGGTATCATGTTATAACCTTGCTAAAGGTACTTTCAGAAGTTTTTACCAGAGTGATGGGTTGCAGAGCAATCAGTTCCAGATCAATGCGGGCATCAAACTCAGCACCGGGGAAATCGCTTTTGGGGGCATAAAAGGGTTTAGTCTTTTCGATCCACAGGAAATTATGCCACACAGCCAGATGCCAAGCCTGTTTCTTACCGGAATAACCATTAACAATATGCCGCTGGAAGAGAACCTGAAACTGATTGTTGATGAAGATAATATTACCATTAAGGAAATAGAGGTCCCCTATGATCAGGCCGTATTTTCCTTTTCTTTTACCGCACTCGAATTTTCATCCCCAGAAAAGATTTCCTATAAATATTTTATGGATGGCTGGGACAGGGGCTGGACAAATTCGGGGAAAGACAGAAAAGCAACTTATACGCATATTTCCGAAGGTAACTATACATTTAGGGTTAGAAGTACCAATGCGGAAGGGGTATGGGGGCACAATGAAATTATCCTGAAAATTAAGGTTCTTCCGCCATGGTACAGAACATGGTGGGCTTACTTGGGCTATATAGCTATTATCTCATCACTTATCTATGTATATCTTCGATATAGGTCTGCGCAGACCCGTTTAAAGTATGAAGTTCAGATTGCGAACCTCGAATCCCAAAGGAAGAAAGCAGAATATGATACGGAGGTAGCCCAGCATAAAATGGAGCGTTTAGCGCATGAAAAGGAGCGACTGATTAATGAGCAGGAAAAGGCACTTGCAGAGAAGCGCATGTCATTCTTTACCAATATTTCTCATGAATTCCGTTCCCCACTTTCTCTGATCATCAATCCAATTAATGACCTGATCAAAAACGGAAACGTGGAAGGTAATGGAAATGCAGCGCTCAGCATGATCCAGCGTAATGCCAAAAGGATGCTGTCACTGGTAGATCAGTTGCTGCTTTTTAGAAAAGCAGAAGAAGGTTTTGAGAACATCACAGCGGCTAAACTTGATCTTGAAAAATTATCCAGGGAGGTTTTTTATTGCTTCGTTCAACAGGCCTCAGCCAAGCTCATCGATTATAGGTTTGAAAATTCTGCAGTAAATAAGGAAGTATATGCCGATAGGATAAAGATCGAAATTGTGCTGTTTAACCTGATTTCTAATGCATTGAAATATACGCCAAATGGTGGTGAAATAGTGGTAAGGTTAACCGAAGAGGATCAAAGTCTTTTGATTACTGTCCAGGATTCAGGGTCAGGGATTCCCCTCACAGCAGGAGAAAAGATTTTTGATCGTTTTTATCAGGCGGAACGGACAGACGGGAACCATAAATCTGGATTTGGGATCGGGCTCTACCTGGCTAAACAGTTTATGGAAGCACATTCTGGGCGTATTTCTTATAAAAACAGGGCCGAAGGCGGAAGTATATTCAATGTCTGTTTCTTGAAGGGAAAAGCGCATCTTGTTGGCCATGTTATGGAAGAAGAACAGGAAAGTTCTGAAGCCCTTTTTAATGAAATGTATACCAGCGCATTGCCCGAGTCTGCTGAACAAAATAATATCAGTCTGGATGTAAACCTGGTTAGCGATCGGCAGTCTATTCTGGTTGTTGATGATGAAAGAGATATCCGGGAATACATTTCTGGTCTTTTCTCCAACCTGTACACTGTTTATCAGGCCGAGAATGGCGAACAAGGGCTTCAGTTCGCAGCAGAAAAACTTCCAGACCTGATTATTACAGATTTTAAGATGCAAGGGATAGATGGGATAGAATTCTGTCAGATGATCAAATCCAATCCTACGCTTTCTTATATCCCTGTTATTCTGTTAACCGCAAGTTCATCTCAGGAAGTGAAGCTGAAAAGTGTTCACGGTGGTGCTGATGATTATATCAACAAACCCTTTGAACGCGAATACCTGATTGCCAGGGTGGCCAATCTGCTTCGAAACCGGAATAATCTTCAAAATTACTTTTATAACGAAATCACGCTGCAGAGCAATGCTGTGGTCGTATCCGAAGAGTATAAGAAATTTTTGGATACCTGTATCTTAGTTGTTGAAAACCACCTTACAGATTCTGACTTCGGCATTAAGGCACTTGCCGATGAGATAGGGATGAGCCACTCTAATTTATATAAGCGTGTGAAAAGCATTTCCGGCCAATCGGTGAATTCCTTCATCCGCTTTATCCGTTTGAGGAAAGCTGCAGAGCTGATGATCAACTCTGACAATAATGTAACCGAGGTGGCTTTCCGTTCGGGATTTAATGACGCCAAATATTTTGGCAAACAGTTCTCAAAACTTTTTGGAACCACCCCTTCAGCGTTTATCCGGAAACACCGCAAGACTTTCAATAAAAGGTATAAAATGAAATAGACTGTTTAATTGATTTAGGAACATAAAATGGCTTTTTTGGCCTTGCTAAAGCGGTTTGGCGAAAATACACTCCTATTTTACGAATTTATACCCATCATTTTTTCTAGCACGTACCATCTTCGTATCAACCAAATATTGATATGTTATGATGACTGAGAAATTAATTGCATTATGGGAAGGTACACTTGTGGGGAATGAGCGAGATTACGAGCAATTGCATGCAAAACTTTATCCAAAACTTTTCGTTTTTACCTCCAGGATGTTAGATGATGATGATCTGGTAAACGATCTGTTACAGGATCTTTTTATTAAATTTTGGGAGAACAAAGAAAAAATCGGAGCAATCAGAAATGTGGAAGCTTACTTTTACAGGTCTGCCAGGTCGATCGTACTTAATCATATCCGTTTAACCAAACACCGTGAAACTAAGTTAACCTTAATGCCCGCTCCAAGCTTAGTATTTTCAGCAGAGGATATTATGGTATCTAATGAATCAGATTCGCTGATGAAACAGCAAATGGTAGTGGCACTTAATACGCTCCCTGCTAAACAGCGTGAAATACTTACCATGCGTTTTTATGATGATCTTAGCTATCCACAGATTGCCGATATCCTTAAAATACGTTATCAATCCGTTATAAATCATGTTTACCGTGCAGTACAAGCGCTTAGGCAGGTCTCAGACCTTTCATCCGTTTATGCAGCTTAACCAAGCATAGCCTAATGTCCTTAAGTTAAGGAGAAAACAAAAAAGCATTGCCATCCTTGACAACATCTGTATTTCAGGGCAGTTACCAAGTATTACGGTAGAAACCTGTTCCGATGTTATGCACCCGTTCTGTTAAAAGAATGAAACCACATAAAATGAAAATAAACCATGCAGGCAGATGCCTGCTCAGATTTGTCTTTGCCCTGTTTGCATTGTTATACACGGCAACAGGTATGGCACAGCAGCGAAAAGCAATCTTTCCGGGCGAACTTTGGCCAGATGATAAGGGAAATCATATCCAGGCGCACGGTGGAGGGATTACTAAGGTAAAGGATACCTATTACTGGTATGGAGAAGAGCGTCGCCAGGGGTTGGATTCCAATTACAGGTACGTAAGCTGTTATTCTTCAAAAGATCTGATGAATTGGAAATTCAGGGGAGATGTATTTAAAATGACCGATCCCGATAGCCTTGGAAAAAAATGGGTACTGGAACGCCCAAAAGTTTACCATAACCTCAAAACTGGAAAATACATTATGTATATGCATATAGATGGGCAGGTTAAGGGCGAAGTAGGTAATTACAAGTATGCGCGGGTAGGTGTAGCTATTGGCAATTCTCCGACTGGGCCATATAGGTTTATCCGCACATTCCGTCCCTTAGGTCAGGTAAGCCGTGATATTGGCCAATTTATAGATGATGACGGATCTGCATATCTTATTTTTGAAGACAGGCCGGTTAAAGGCTTCCACATTGCAAAACTTTCTGAAGATTATCTGGATGTTGAAAAAGATATCTGTATCATTAAAGCACCATTGGAAGGTGGAGCCGTGGTAAAATATAATGGGCTTTATTATGCAATTGGATCGGCACTCACCAGTTGGAATCCAAACCCCAATAAGTATGCAACTGCTAAATCCCTGGAAGGCCCATGGTCTGAGTTTGAAGATATTGCTCCACCTGAAACCAATACTTATGGCTCACAATCTACCTTTATGCTTAAGGTTGTGGGTACAAAATCAACCGCAGTAATCTTTGTGGCCGACAAATGGAAACCCCGTACCCAATGGGATTCCCGCTACCTTTGGATGCCTCTGGAGATTGGCGATGGTAAACTCAAACTCCCTGAACCTAAACCATGGCGTATCAACGTAAAAACTGGAGAAACAGTGCTCTTTAAATAAGGAGACCAGCATAGAAAAATAGCATCCATTTTACTTTCGTCTTTCCCGGATAAGTATATCGTGTGGACATATATCTTATCTATCTATGATTGCATTTTTTTCTTTGTTTAAGGCGATCTTTATGCTCAATTTATTTTAATATACGACTAAGATTTGTTTTTGTTCCCATCTGCTACAAATGGACTTAGTCCATTTGTAGCAGATGGGTGACTTATCGACAAAAGGATAAGTAAGCGATACTCTATAGCGTATATTTATATCTTAGGTATTACAGTGTGAGTATGGTCTTATATTTTTCGTGTCGTATAACGTATATTTCAAAATCCCATTAATTCATAACAATGAAAAAATTGCAGTCTCTTTATTTAATTGTCTATTTCCTGTTTTTTTTAAGCTCCGTTTCATTTGCACAGAAGAAATTTATACATCCTGGTATTTTGTTTTCAAGCTCAGATCTACTAAGAATACACCATACCGCTCAGGATAAAAACTCGGCCGGTTACGCATCATTTCAACTACTAAAAGACAATCCTCTGGCCAGTTCAGATTATAAGATGAAAGGGCCATTTAAGGTAATATCCAGAGATGGAGAATTTGGGAACACCAAGAGCCGTATGGAAGCAGACTTTAGTGCGGCTTATCTTAATAGCCTTATGTGGGTAGCTACCCACGATCAGAAACATGCCGAAAGAGCCATTGCCATTTTGCTGAGCTATGCAGATTCCCTGCAGCGAATTCCGGCTACCAATGATGCTCCATTGTTGGTGGGTTTGGAAGGAATCAAGATTGTCAATGTTCTGGAAATCCTGAAATACGATTTTAAAACTGTTGATCCAAAAAAGCTTGAACAGATAGCCCGCATGGTAACTGGAATCTTTTTACCGGTGTGTGAGCAATTTTATGCAAGCCCTGCCTATACCAATGGAAACTGGGGCCCAATTGTAACCAAATTTTACCTCTCGGCTGCAATCTATCTTGATAATCAGAAAATGTATGATAAGGCGGTACGTTTTTACCTTCATGCTAACGATAACGGAACTATAGCCAACTACGTAGATGGGAAAAGCGGACAGATACAGGAAAGTGGTAGAGATCAGAGCCATTCCCAGTTAGGTATCGGGGCAATGGCCACTGTTTGCGAAATTGCATGGAAACAGGGCAATGACCTTTATGGTGCGCTTGATAACCGACTATTAAAAGGATTTGAATATACCGCCAGCTATAACCTTGGCAACGAGGTTCCTTTTAAAACCTGGAAGGATATTACCGGAAAATATAGTGAATGGACGCAAATTTCTACTGCCGGAAGGGGTAGATTTATCCCTATTTACCAAATGGTTTATAACCATTATGTACGCAGAAAGGGGCTTTCAATGCCGTTTACCCAGCAGGTAATCGCAAAAACGGGTGCTGAAGATTATGATCGGGACCAACCGGGCTTTGGCGACCTACTTTACCTTGGCAGCAAATAAGTTTACAATACAAATATTTTGTTTTTCTCGACCAGGCTAAGATTGATAGATATCTATAGAGAGGTCGTCCTTGCGAGGCACGAAGCAATCTTACAACGATCGCTAATAGCGTGCGCATTAAGATCGAAAAAGAAGTTCATTTTGCTAAACCGGTTTTGTTTAATTAAGTTTGGCTGGCCAGATAAGCAATTCACATAACCGGGAAATTCTCCGACAAACAATTTTCGGATATCTAGAGTATCCCATGAGCAACCAGGTGTCATTATTCTGTGGAATCCAAAATCTTTTATCCTGTCGGATATTTCATTAACATAAAAGAAGCCCTATAAACATTGATGAGTAAAATTTTCTTATTTCTGATTTTTCCCTTACTGATGCAATTTACGGACAAAACTACTGAATATGTCCCGGCTCCAGTTCCCCTTAAAAGTATTTATGTTTCCGTATCAGGCAGCGATAAGGCAGAAGGTTCGGCAGCTAAACCTTTCAGAACGATCAGTTATGCTGTTTCAAAGGCCATGCCTGGAGACAAAATACTCGTTTCAGCAGGCGTTTACCGTGAATCGGTGGTGTTTGAGCGCGGTGGAAGTTCAACAGGTAAAAGGATTACACTGCAAGCATTGAACCGCGCAAAAGTGATGATCAAAGGCTCCGATCGGAAAACAGGATGGGTAAAGGATAAAAACAAACTTTGGAAATGTGTGCTGGATACTCCCCAGACCAGGATGATGCTCTTTTTTAACAGTAAGAAACTGGTGAATGTAACTACCCTTCAGGAATGCAGTAAGGCACTGCGCTGGACTAAAACCCTTGAAGACGGGAAAGCGGTAATTTGGGCCAATTTCGGTGCATTAGATCCCAATGTAGGGCTAACGGAGCTTTCGGTTAGGAATATCGGAATTAGTGCCGGGCCCGGTGTAGATTATATTAACATCGAGGGAATTGCCATCAGCCAGATAGCCAATGGTTATGCCTCTATTTATGCAGAACAGCCTGGCGCAATAGATACCAAAAATGGAAAATACTGGAGCATAATAGATTGTTCTATTAGTGAATGCCATGGTGTGGGTATTTCTATAGGCACACCAGGGCATGTTTATACAGATGTTAACGCGGGCAGGCCAGAATTTAACGATTATACGGATCTGGCGTCTGTTGGACATCACAAGATTAGCAAAAACCATATTTTTAATTGTGGGCAGGCAGGTATTTTTGGATTAATTGGAGGTACATCGAGCATTATAGAAGATAATCTGATAGAGAACATCAACCAGGATGGTGGTTATACAGGTGATGAATCTGCAGGTATCCGGTTGGCCATGGCGGTTGATGCTACCCTTACGCATAACCTGATCCGTAGGGTTTATGGAAAAAATGGTTATGGTGTATTTTTAGGGCCGATTTTTCAGGGCGCCCGTTTATCAAGGAATATTATTTCAGATAGTAATGCCGGACTGTTATACCTGTTTAAAAACCACGGACCAACTCTATTTGACAACAATATACTTGCAATGACAGATACCGCAGATAAAAAGGTTGATGGCGTAAAAATGGAGGCATCTGAGGCAAATGTTTTTGTTCAGAACCTGTTCTATAACTGTAGTTTTCTCAATGGCCGACAACCTGGTATGCCAGTATCAACATCCAATTTCTTGCCGCATAGCCTGGTCATCAAACAGACAATCCCTGCGCTAAATATAGACCACAGATGGTACGGGAATCTTTTTGTCGGCAAGGGGGCAGGCATAGCTAAGTCAACGGGGTGTGAGGCAGATTTTAATCTTTATGCAGATGGAGCGCTGCCGCTAAGCTGGGCCGATGAGAATAGCACAAAAGCCAAAAATAGTTTATCCTTCCGCCTGGAACATCATCAGAAAGGTGTAGCATTATTATGGAAAAAAGAAGCATTAAGGCCAATAAAGATTCCGGCATTAACAGCTAACTTTTTAGGTTTTTTTGCGCTGAGTAAGCAATACATAGAATATCCTGATGGAAAAAAGATAACGATTAATAGGGATTTCCTGAATATGGCGGGCACTTCAGTAAGGCCTCCGGGCCCTTTTTATCCAGGGCAGGGCCTTAAACAAAGAATAAAATTATTTTAAAATATTGAGCATGCATAATTTAAATGTTTGTAGTAGGTTAATCCGTCACACTAATTGGATGTTAACCCTTATCGTCTTTTTTCTCTTTATAGTAGATACGCATGGGCAAGTACTGAAACTGGGGGTGCCAGTTGCATACCATCCAAAACCTTTTACCCATCCTGGCCTGTTGCATTCAATTAGTGATCTTCAGCGGATGAAAGATATGGTGGCCATAGGCAGGGAACCGTGGAAGAGTGCTTTTGAGAAATTCAAATCGCACCCGTGGTCAAGCGCTTCCTGCGAACCTCATGCCGTTCAGCATGTAGAACGTAGCTTATTGATTGGTGCCGGTAAAAATATAGGAAACCTAGAAAAAGATGTTTGTGCCGCTTATCAAAATGCAATAATGTGGAATATTACTGGCGATGAAGCCCATGCTAAAACCGCCATAAAAATAATAAATGCCTGGTCTGATACTTTTAAAGTTTTTGATGGAACAGATGTAGAGTTAGGGGCAGGACTGAATGTTTTTAAGATGGCCAGTGCCGCAGAGATCATGCGGGCTACCTACCCTAAATGGAAACAGGACGACATCGAAAAATGTAAAGTGATGTTCAGAGAGGTGTTTTATCCTCCCATCCAGTATTTTGCGCTTTGGGCCCACGGTAACTGGGATCTGGCCTGTATGAAAGGTATGATGGCTATTGCCGTTTTTAATGATGACCATGAAATGTTCGACCGTGCAGTTGATTTCTATTATAAGGGCCCTGGAAATGGTAGCCTGCTGCATTATGTCGTAAATGAAGATGGCCAGTGTCAGGAGAGTGGGCGTGATCAGCCACACTGTATGCTTGGAATCGGCCATCTGGCAGAAATGTGCGAAATTGGGTGGAATCAAGGGATGGATATGTACAGTTTTGCGCAGAACAGGTTGCTCAAAGGGTTTGAGTATACAGCCCGGTATAATCTAGGAGAAGATGTGCCTTTTGAGCCTTATAACGATATCAGTGGCAGATTTCCTGCCGATAAGATATCCATCAATGGAAGAGGAAAGCTGCGCTCGATCTTTGAACAGGTATACAACCATTATGCTTTCCGCGTAAAGGGTATACCTGCAGATCAATACCGCTATACAAAACGGGCAGCAGATGAATTGAGACCCGAAGGGGCAGGATTTAATGCCGACAACGCAGGTTTCGGGACACTTTTCTTTTCCCTGCCCCACCTATAGTAATCTGGATAGCAAATTAATAACCTAAAATAACGTTCGAACCTGATAATACACTGATCTAAAGTGATATGTACAGAATAATTTTTATCTGCTTTACTTTTTTATTGCTATGCCAAAACATTTTTGCTGCAGAATGGCAATGGTCTGTTTCCGTGCAGGGTAATATTTCTTCCGAAACAGGAGAAAAGCCGACGGCATTTTTATGGATACCGCCTGATTGTAAACAAGTAAGAGGGGTGGTTATTGGCCAGCACAATATGCTTGAAGAAGGAATATTGGAGCATAGTGCTTTTAGAAAAAATCTTTCTGCGCTTGGTCTTGCCGAAATCTGGATGACGCCGTCGGTTGATATGGTTTTTAACCTCAGCTCCTCGGCAGTTTTTTTCGGAACAATGAAAAACCTTGCAGACCTATCTGGTTATGAGGAACTCGCATTTGCTCCGGTTATCCCCATTGGGCACTCTGCTGCGGCAAGCTATCCCTGGAATTTTGCTGCTTTTAATCCCGATCGTACAATTGCCGTGTTATCTATTCATGGCGATGCACCATTAACCAATATGACCGGGAGCGGTAAACCCAATCCTGATTGGGGCGAAAGAAATTTAAACGGTATCCCCGGGCTTTTTGTGATGGGGGAAGATGAATGGATTGAAGGACGGATTAGCCCGGCAATGAAATATAGAAAAGATAACCCCAATACACCCATTGCATTACTTTGTGATGCAGGCCATGGTCACTTTGACTATTCTGATGAACTGATTAACTACCTTAATCTGTTTATCTCTAAAGCAGTAAAAACCCGGCTTCCCCAAAAAACACCTTTACATACTTTTCCGATACTTTCTGCTGTTAAGCCTCAAAAAGGATGGCTGGTGGATAGATGGAGGAGAAACGAATTGCCAAATGCCGTTTCAGCACCCTATCATGATTATCAGGGAAACAAAGCTGAGGCCGGATGGGTATTTGATGCGCAGATGGCAAAGGTAACCGAGGATCTGTATCGGGCTGCGCGGGCAAAAATAAAACGCTCAATCGGATTCACTCAACAGGGTAAACTCTTGTCTCCTGCAGGATCTGCTGGTTTCAGGCCGCTTTTTCATCCTCTTGCAGATGGGATTACCTTTCATGTTTCGGCAATAAATACCGATACCACAACCCATCAGATTGATGTGCGCTATCGTCCCGAAGAGAAAATTGTGATTTCCAGGATCTGCGGGCCGGTCAAGAAAATCAATGACTCCACATTTCAGTTGTCTTTTTACCGAATGGGATTTAATAACACCAAGCGGAGCAATGATATCTGGCTAATGGCCAGTCAGAAAGGCGATGCTAAATATCGCTCATCAGTACAACAGGCAAATATGAAGATTCCCCTTACCAATCTGAAAGGGATGCCACAGCAAATTATTTTCCCAGAAATCCCTGACCAGAAAAAATCTGTGAAATCCTTGAAACTGATTGCCCATTCTGACGCTGGATTGCCCTTACAGTATTTTGTAAAGGAAGGGCCTGCAGAAATTGTAGATGGTATACTTTATTTTACAGGCATCCCGCCCAGAAGTAAGTTGCCGTTAAAAGTTACGCTGGTCGCATGGCAATATGGATGTAATAGTCCCGCGAAGCAGGTCCAATCGGCTGTCCCGGTTCAAAGGACATTTTCGATAATTAACTGATCGGTCACTTTATCTAATTTCCGGTAATGGCAAAAAAGATTTCTATAGGCGATGTAGCAACTGCCCTTAATATTTCAAAGTCTACAATTTCCTTCATTATCAATGGCAAGGCTAAAGAGAAACGGATCAGTTTGGCTTTGACCGAAAAGGTACTTCAGTACATCGATGAGAACGGATATAAACCAAGCCGCCTGGCTCAAAGCCTGAGCACTGGTAAAACCATGATTATTGGCCTGATGGTGGAAAAAATATCCGATTATTTTTTTGCACAGATGGCCTATCATATAGAGGAAATTGCCTACCAGAGCGGGTATAAGATTTTCTATTGTAGCACTGATAACGATCCGGATAAAACCAGGGAGCTCATCCAGCTTTTCAGAGACCGCAATGTAGATGGTTACATCATAACGCCTCCGCCCGGGATGGAAAAAGAAATACAGGCGCTTATTGACGAAGGATCTCCGGTTGTACTGTTCGATAGGTATTATCTTGATGTTGAATCGAGTTATGTAATCCTCGATAATTTTAAAGCCAGCTATAATGCTTCCAAATACCTGGCAGAAAACGCTTTTGCCCATATTGCATTTATTACACTGGATAGTAACCAGAGCCAGATGGAAGAAAGGAAACTGGGCTATACCAAGGCAATGGCCGAACACGAGTTGGAAGTTATTATAGAAAAAGTACCCTATGGAAATGATCCTGCCCAAACAGTTAAACAGCTTGTTAAGTTCCTCAAGCAGAATAAAAGGGTCGATGCAGTTTACTTTGCTACCAATTATCTTACTTTTAGTGGCATAAAGGCGATTAATCAGCTTGGATATCATATCCCTGGTAAAATGGGTATTATTGCATTTGATGATCATCAGGTTTTCGATTTTTACGAGCCCACCATAACCGCAGTCGCCCAGCCTATATCTGAACTTGCGCGGCAATCCATCGGGGTGCTGCTCAGCTTGCTCAACAAGCCTTTAGAGGAGAGGGCTGTCCAAAAAGTAACCGTCCCGGCGCATTTCATTATTAGGGGGTCAACCACCAGATGATTATAAAATACCATAAATATCGTCTGGTAAATTAGAATTATGATATGCCGGTCTTGGTCTGCTACATTCCCTTTTTATGGGCAAATGAGGTAAAATTGTTATTTAACACAGTTTTTCGTATATTTGTGGTCTGGTATTTTTTGCCAGGATCACTTTCTCTGGGGCCGTTCTTGGATTTGACGGGGTGGCGAAAGTTATGTTAGCATGCAGTGCGTTGTTCGGAGAGCACTTAAAGTGAACGATCACATTTTAGTTGGCGAAAATACTTACGCCTTAGCTGCCTAGTTTAGAACTAGCTTAGCTTTTGTCCCTCTAACTGCTGCATTGTTGGGTTAGAATCTGGGGCATCGAAACAACAAAGCTGGCTTTAAGGAGATACGACTTAAAGTGAGATAAAGTATCTAAGGATTTAAATAAGGTCGGTTTTCAGCCCGTTTATTTCCCGAAAATCAACTGAAAAATAAGCATGTAGAAGGTATAATTTATCTCACAACTGGACAAGGGTTCGACTCCCTTCGGCTCCACAGAGTAATCTAATTTCAGAAGGTTACGTAATTAACGTCCAACTACGCCCATATAAGTGTAGTTGGGCGTTTTTTTTTGAAGGCTTTATTACAACCGATCAAATTTTTATTCATTTTCTTTCCAATATCAGGCTGTTTGAAAAAGCGCTCATGATATTTTTATAATGCCTTCAAAAATTTAATCAATTTACAGCAGGATTTTATTTTAAGATTAACATCAAGTTAAATTTTTGCGGCCACATAGGCTGCCATCCACCTAAATCGCTGATACAACGTAGTAATAGATTCTAACTATTCCATTATAGAATTAAATGATTGTGATTAGTTATTTCAATTCTCTAAATTTATAATCATCTGGTTAACCCATAATAACGGATCAGATTTTTACTAACAAATATTATACATAATGGAAAAAGAATCGAATGATATCAGCAAATGCCCGTTTCATAATGGCAGCATGAAGAGTAATGTAGCTGGTGGTGGTACCAGAAATGGCGATTGGTGGCCAAAGCAGTTAAAGTTGAGTATTTTGCGTCAGCATTCTAACTTATCTAACCCAATGGATGGTGAATTCAGTTATGCTGAAGCTTTTAAAAGTTTAGATTTGGCAGCGCTAAAAGCAGACCTTCATGCACTGATGACCGATTCGCAAGATTGGTGGCCTGCAGATTTTGGTCACTACGGAGGCTTATTTATCCGAATGGCATGGCACAGTGCCGGAACCTATAGAGTGGGCGATGGCCGTGGTGGTGCTGGTGCCGGATTACAACGTTTTGCACCCCTTAATAGCTGGCCAGATAACGTGAGCCTCGATAAAGCCCGCAGATTACTTTGGCCAATTAAACAAAAATACGGACGCAAAATTTCGTGGGCAGATTTAATGATCCTAACAGGTAATATTGCCTTAGAATCCATGGGTTTTAAAACCTTTGGTTTTGCCGGTGGACGTGAAGATGTTTGGGAAGCTGACGAATCTGTATATTGGGGTTCGGAAACGACCTGGTTGGGTGGCGATCTTCGTTATGGACACGGCTCTGAAGGAGCAGAAAAAGCGCATGGGGTGGTGGTTACAGACGATGATGCAGATGGAGACGTACATTCGCGTAATTTAGAAAAACCACTTGCAGCAGTGCAGATGGGATTAATATATGTAAACCCAGAGGGACCAGATGGAAACCCAGACCCAATTCTTGCCGCAAAAGATATCCGCGATACTTTTGGTCGCATGGCGATGGATGATGAAGAAACGGTAGCATTAATTGCCGGTGGACATACCTTTGGCAAAACCCACGGTGCTGCTTCAGCAGACCATGTAGGCAAAGAGCCTGAAGCTGCTGGTATAGAAAGCCAGGGTTTAGGATGGAACAACAGTTATGGTTCTGGTAAAGGTGCTGATGCGATTACCAGTGGATTAGAAGTAATCTGGACCACCACACCGACGCAATGGAGCAATAATTTTTTCGAAAACCTTTTTGGATTTGAATGGGAATTATCGAAAAGTCCTGCCGGCGCACATCAGTGGAAAGCAGTCAATGCAGAAGCTATTATTCCTGATGCATTTGATGGATCAAAAAAACACCTGCCAACCATGCTAACCACCGATCTTTCTTTAAGATTCGATCCGGCGTATGAAAAAATATCAAGACGTTTCTTAGAAAACCCTGATCAGTTTGCTGATGCGTTTGCAAGAGCATGGTTTAAACTAACCCATCGCGATATGGGACCTGTAGCGCGTTACCTGGGGCCAGATGTACCACAGGAAGAATTGCTTTGGCAAGATCCGATACCCGCGGTTAATCATGTATTAATCAACGAAAGTGATGTTGCCGCATTAAAGGCAAAAGTATTGGCTTCAGGATTGAGTGTATCCGAACTGGTTTCTACCGCTTGGGCTTCTGCCTCTACTTTCCGTGGTTCCGATAAACGTGGGGGTGCCAATGGTGCACGGATCCGTTTGGCTCCGCAAAAAGACTGGGCGGTTAACAATCCTCCACAATTGCAAAAAGTATTGGGCGTATTAGAAGGAATCCAAAAAGAATTTAATGGTGCACAAGCTGAAGGCAAAAAAGTTTCACTGGCCGATTTAATTGTATTGGCAGGTGCTGCTGCGGTAGAAAAAGCGGCTGCTGCTGCTGGCCATTCAGTTACAGTGCCTTTTGCACCAGGTCGGATGGATGCCTCACAAGAGCAAACCGATGTAGAATCTTTTGGTTATTTAGAGCCACTTGCAGACGGCTTCCGTAATTACCGTAAATCTAAATCTACAGTTCCTACAGAAGAATTCCTGATCGATAAAGCCCAGTTGCTTACTTTAACTGCACCCGAATTAACGGTGTTGGTAGGTGGTTTACGTGCACTGGATACCAATTTCGACGGTTCTAAAAACGGGATCTTGACTACAAAACCGGGTCAGCTTACCAATGATTTTTTCATTAATTTATTAGATATGGAAACGGCATGGAAAGCCGTTGCTGAAGATAAAGAACTATATATTGGAAGCAGCCGCTCAACTGGTCAGCCAAAATGGACAGCAACCCGTGCCGATCTTGTTTTCGGTTCCAATTCAGAATTAAGGGCAATTGCAGAGGTGTACGCAAGTTCTGATGCGCAAGGTAAATTTGTAAAAGACTTTGTGGCCGCCTGGAATAAAATAATGAATGCAGATCGTTTTGATTTAAATTAATCAGAAATAGAACACAACATTTAAAGGCACCGGAAATTTCGGTGCCTTTTTGTTACCGATGTTTTCGGCATGGTACGATACAGATTTCGCTTTACAGTTTTTTAAGGGTAATTCAGTACAAGACACTGTATTCTTTTTAGAAAATGGCCTGTTTTTTACCTTGAACGCGATTGAGAATGGTAGTTAAGCGGCATTTATTTTTTCTGAAATAACCTAAATAAAAAAATATTGAAAGATTTTTTTATTTGTTAAAACAATTCTCAAACTTATTTGTCTTTTAGTTTCATTAGTTTGTTTGGTTTGGTCTTATTGGTGGATGCGAATAAGACAAAATAATTGGCCTCATAGAAATATGGGCTTTCTCGTTTTTATAGGCAATAGTCCGCCATGCAACATTGATAATATCTGTACTGATCAATATTATCTATAGGAAAGCCTGATGAGCTTTTTTTTGAAAAAAACTAAATTTTTTTATCTAATTATTAAAAATAGACTTAAATAGGTGAGGCATAATGAATTTGGGGCAAGCCATTTCCTGATTTACATAGAGCATTTATTCAAAAAAATTAGCACCTGTAAAAGTAATCATACTGTAATCGGATTTATACGATAACGTATTTCTAATTATCAAAATAATATTCTTGATTTTGTGATAAAATATTTAATATTGAATTGATAAATCGATTTATCAACAACCGAATATGATGATGAGCTTAGGTATATTTATGTCCTATGGGATAATGTATGTCTGTGTAGTTTATTTGTGTGTAGTTTTTAACCCGTTTAAAAATGCGATCTCCCAGCACACAATTGCTTTTAACTCGAAGCCCTTCTGATTAAAAATGATTATTTGCCTTCGATTGTTTTTTATTGAACAATTGATAAAACGTTTTAGCTGTTAGCGGCTGAATTATATATTATTAACTAACCATTTCTAAACCTAAAACCGATGAAAATCAATCTATTAAAGATTTCAGGGCTTTCTGTGCTTTTTTTGCTCAACAGCCCTGCTTTTTCGATGAATCTGGTTGCTGAAAAATCCGAGGGGTTTTCCGAGCTAAATATGCCTTTAGTGCATATTCAAAACCGAAAAGTAATTACAGGAACCGTATTAGACGAAAAAAACATGCCAATTCCAGGCGTTGGCATCAAAAACATTTCTTCAGGTAAAACTGCTGTAACTGATGAAACTGGTAAGTTCAGTATCGAGGCGAACCCGAATGATGTGATCCGCTTTTCGTATGTGGGCTATCAAAATAAAGATATTACAGTAGGCAACGAAGCTAACGTAAGCGTTAAAATGATACCTGCCGAAGCCAATAAGTTAGACGAAGTAGTGGTAATTGGTTATGGATCAGTGAAAAAGACAGATCTTACCGGCTCCGTTGGTGTGGTAAAAGCCAGCGAACTTCAGGAACGTCCGTCTTCATCGCTAAATCAGGCATTAGCTGGCCGTATTTCTGGTGTACAGGTAAATACCAACTCGGGTAGGCCTGGTGGGCAGACAAACATCAAAATCAGGGGTTTTAGTTCCATCAACACGAGTAACAATCCACTTTATGTGGTAGATGGGGTGGCTTTGCCAGTAGGATCTCAAACACAGAACAGTAACGCCATCGATTACATTAATCCAAGCGATATCGCTTCGGTAGAGGTATTAAAGGATGCATCTTCTACAGCCATATATGGTGCAAGAGGTGCAAATGGTGTAATTTTAATCACTACTAAAAAAGGAACAGCAAATGCTCAACGCATTACTTATGACGCAGATTTTGGTGTAAATACGCTGGCCGCCCACCATGTTAAGATGCTTGATGCCTTTGAGTATGTTAAAGTGCAGGATCTGGCTTACGATAACATCAAGGTGTACGATCCGGTAGGTTGGGCCGCAGGTAACTATGCTTCAACCCCTGTTCCTAAAGCAGCAAGGATCGCTTTGCCTCAATTTTTCGATAGCAATGGAAACCCATTATATAACACCGATTGGTTGAAAGAATCTACACAGAACAAACTTTCGCAAAATCACCAGCTGGGTTTTACAGGTGGAAACGAAAATAGCACTTATGGTGTTTTTGCGGGTTATCGCGACGACGAGGGTCTTTTGCTAAACTCTTATCTAAAACGTTATTCGGGCAGATTTAATTTCGACAGCAAAATTAAACCATGGTTAAAGGTAGGCGGTAATTTGAGTTATAATAACCAGAACGAAAACATTGTTGATCAGGGAACAGGCGGCTTAAATTCAGTCCGTATGATTACCGAAGCATTCCCTTTTCTGCCCATTAAACTGGCAGATGGCAAGTGGGGCGACAATAAACTGATTCCATGGGCAGAAGGAGGCTCCAATCCGGTGCATATCTTAACTGATCAAAAATATGGAATGGTTACCCAAACGGCTTTAGGAAGTATTTATTCTACCATTAGCTTTAGTAAAGATTTAGAATTCCGCACCCAGTTAGGGGCCAATATTGTGAGCCGCAACATTAACGAGTACAACGCCAAACAATTGTACGGTATTTCTGACGGGCAGAATGGAACAGCCAATGTAACCAATGATAAGGAAACCTTTTGGTCATTAGAAAACTATTTAACCTATAACAAACGTTTTGCAGAATCGCATGCCATTAATGCTTTATTGGGTATCTCTTGGCAGGCCACCAATTTCTTTAGCAATACCAGCCATGCCGAGAATTTTGTAACCGATTTTTACGGAAACAATAATATGGGCTCCGGAAGTAAATCGATTACGGTGGGCTCTAGTCGCAACAGATCAGCTTTTAACTCTTATTTTGGAAGGTTAAACTATGCCTTTAAAGATAAATACCTGGTTACTTTTACAGGTAGGGTAGACGGATCATCCAAATTCGGTGAGAACCATAAATTTGCATTTTTCCCTTCGGCAGCACTGGCCTGGAAAGCCTCAGATGAAGATTTCCTTAAAGGCAACAAAACCATCTCTAACTTAAAACTAAGAACCAGTTATGGTTTAAGTGGTAATTCAGAACTTCCTGCCTATCAGTCGTTAGCTACATTGGTTAATAACTCAGCTATTATCAATGATAGTAAGGTAACCGGTATTGGTATCGGCCGTTTGGCCAATCCAGATCTGGTTTGGGAAAAAACAGCACAGGTTGATGCGGGTTTAGAATTGGGTTTATTTAACAACCGAATTAATTTAGAGGCCGACCTTTATTATCGAAAAACAACCGATATGTTACTGGATGCCCCGGTGCCACGTACCACAGGATATGCGGTGATCAGAAAAAATATAGGGTCTATGCAGAACAAAGGTTTAGATTTAGGCATCAATACGGTGAACGTACAAACCGACGATTTTACTTGGAAAACCAGCTTTAATATCTCTCTTAACCGAAATAAGGTGCTTTCTTTGGCAACGCCTGATGATATTTTTGGTGTGGGTAATCCAAATTTCACCAATCAAACAGGTATTATCAGAGTTGGTGAGCCTGTAGGGTCATTCTGGGGCCTGGTGCGTTTAGGCACCTGGAGCGAGGCCGAAAGAGCAGAAGCAGCTAAATATGTAAGTTATCGCGGTGGTAAAACTTTGCTTCCGGGCGATATCAAATATTTAGATGTAAACGGCGACCACGCCATTACAGATGCCGACCGCCAGATTATTGGTAACGGAACACCGAAAGGTTGGGGATCGTTTGGTAACTCATTCCGATATAAAAACTTAGAGCTGATTGTAGAACTTCAATATTCTTATGGTAACGATGTATTGAATATGACCCATCACTCGGGAGAAGACAGACAGGTACAGGCCAATAGTTTCGCCAGTGTATTAAATGCCTGGACTCCCCAGAACCAAAATACGCCGATTGCTGCAATCAGGGATCAGTCTGCCGGTTATGTAACCAACGTAGATACCCACTGGTTAGAAGACGGTTCTTTCATCCGTGGAAAAAACCTTTTACTGGGCTATACTTTTGATAAAACACTTGTCGAAAAATTGCGCTTGAGCAAACTCCGTGTTTATGCATCTGTTCAGAATTTCTTCCTGGCCACCAAGTATACCGGTAACGACCCTGAGGTAACTACTTATGGAAATGCATTTGCACAGGGGCAAACATTTTTCGATTATCCAAAGCCTACTACTTTCATGGTGGGTTTAAACATTGGATTATAAACATTAACTAAAGAAAGGATATCAAAATGAAAATAAACATAAAAAATATCGCTGCTTTGTTGTTGCTAAGCGGTGCTATAATCGGGAATTCGGGATGTAAGAAGTTTTTAGATGAAACAGATCCCACCAATCTTTCACCCAATAGTTTTTATACTTTACCAGAGCATGCAGAAGCAGGTATTGCTGCTGTTTATGCAGAGATCAGGTTTATTGGAAACGGTGCTGGTATTTATTCCAACAACTGGCAGATGTTTGATGCCCCAACTGGGATACAATCTACCGAAACAGCACAAAACTCCGATCTGAACAATTTGTATGCACTAATTTATGATGGAACAAACCTTCATGTTAACCAAACCTGGAACGGATTTTATAAAGTAATTGCGCAAACCAACCTGGTATTGGATAAAGTTCCAAGCATTAACCCGATGGACAATGCACAGAAAAAAAGAATTTTAGGAGAGGCTGCTTTCATTAGGGCCTGGGCCTATTTTTACCTGGTACGTTTGTGGGGCGATGTACCTTTGATTACAAAACCGATTACCAGCCCAAATGATCCCAATTTTTCTCCTTCCCGTACACCACAAGAACAGGTTTACAAACAGATTGTTGACGATCTGGTTGCTGCAGAAGCAGCGGGTTTGCCTTTTATGGATGCAAGCGGACGTATTTCTACAGCGGCAATTAAAACTGAACTGGCAAAAGTATATTTAACCATGGCCGGACAACCCCTTAACAAAGGAGCAGCTTATTATAAACTAGCTGCAGATAAGGCCAAAGAGGTAATCGATTATTCAACCGGGAATCCTACATCGCTTGGCTTATTTTCAAGTTACGGCGCCCTGCACGATGCAAAGAACGATAATAAAATGGAGCATTTATTCGGAATCCAGTACAATGATGCTGCCGGATCTGGTAACCCTTTGCAGTCATCGTACCTGCCATTGCACCAGCCTTTGGTTTCTAAAATTGATGGAATTGGAACTTCTATCCCAACTGCAAGTTTTTATGGTTCTTACGAAGCAGGAGATTTAAGAGCTAAAAACAGAGAAGGTTATTTCTTTACAGACTATTATACCGATGGATTTAAAATGCCGTTGATTAACCGTGGCAAGCCTTATGTTTTCAAACACTTCGATGTGGTTGCCAATGGAACGTTAGGGGTAGAAGGTACCAGCAGGAGTGATCTGAATATCCCACAGATCCGTTATGTAGAAACCTTATTAATTTATGCCGAAGCACAGAACAGGGCCGATGGAAGCCCGAATATTGCTGCCTATGCTGCGGTAAATGCAGTGCGAAAAAGGGCTCAATTGGCTGATCTTGCAGGCCTAAGCCAAACACAGTTTGAAGAAGCCGTATGGAGGGAACGCTGGCATGAGCTGTGTTACGAGGGCATTATCTGGTTCGATATGGTGAGGTTGCGTAAAGTGTACAACGAAAGTACCAATGGTTTTGATAATTTTGTTGGCCACGTTAATAAAAGTGTAAACCAGCCTTTGCAAACCAAACATTTATTGTTCCCCGTTCCTACTTCAGAAATCAAAAATAACCCTAATCTGACTCCAAATCCAGGTTATTAACAACAACATTTCTAGTGGTTGGTATCACACCAACGATAAAAAAACGGATGCCCGATATGAGGTATCCGTTTTTTATCATCGTTTCGGCTGAAGCACAACTGAATAGAGATCCTTCGATGTCGCTCGGGAGCATACTAATGCAAAACGAGGTGTCGGGCTTGCTAAAAGAGGTTTATTGGCAATTTTATAGCCTTTAACTATTGTATAGGCAGATTTTACGGTAACTCGTAAATTGAGCTTAAAAAAATAAAAAGCACAAAATGGCTTTTTTAATTTATTAGGCTTATTTTTGCAGCAAATTATAGAACCATACAGGAGATTAATTAAAGCCTGTGAACCTCGATAATCATTAGAAGAACTCATATTTTATCAATGACAAACGACAAAAAAGAAATATTCGAAAGCGTAGCACAACGTTTAAAAATTGAAGGTTTTAATGTAGTAAACCGCGATGAAACCCGCCCTTGGGGTGGTTTCTTTGTGATAGATGAGTCGCAGGCGCAACAATTTGCCGATACTTATTTTGATGGATTAAATGTTGAAGACCTTAAAATTGGCGGTAAATTAAGCCCGAAAATTTTAATCGTTGCGCCCAATACACGTCTTTCGTGGCAATATCACCACCGCAGAGCTGAAATCTGGCAAGTGGTTACTGGTACCGTTGGTATCAAAACCAGCCAAACTGATGAAGAAGGAGAAGTAAAAAAATACGCGCCGAAAGATCAGATCAAATTGCAACAAGGCGAACGCCACCGTTTAATTGGTTTAGAAGACTGGGGCGTTGTAGCGGAAATATGGCAACATACCGATGCTTCAAACCCATCAGATGAAAGCGATATCGTACGTGTTCAAGACGATTTCGGTAGATAATAAAATAATTGAAAAATGGAATCCTGTTCTATACATTGGAACAGGATTCTTTTTATCTGAACGTTTAAGCCGGAGTAGTTTTTTACACCTTAAAACTAAACGCTTTCAAAATACGTTTATATATAGCATACACACCCATACATGATCATCCTCATTTTTTTTCTTTGCCATTGGTTTTTATCCCTCTTTAGCCAAACCTTTTTCCTTCACCGTTACTCTTCACACAAGATGTTTAAAATGGAGCTTTTTTGGGAGCGGTTTTTCTACCTGATATTGCTGATCTCGCAAGGTTCATCATTTTTAAACCCGAGGGCTTATGCCATTTTGCACCGGATGCACCATGCTTATAGTGACACAGAGAAAGATCCGCACTCACCGCATTTTTTTAAGGATGTTTTTGGGATGATGATTGCAACAAAGAACATGTACATGAATTATCTGCAATTTAAAATACAGCCAGAACCAGCTTTTCAGGGGAATTACCCCGAATGGCCGATTGTTGATAAGATTGGAAATTCATGGGCTTGGAGAATTGCATGCGGGCTGTTTTATATTGGCTTTTATGTTGCTTTTGCCAACCACTGGTGGATGTTTTTATTGTTACCAATTCACTTTTTAATGGGACCTTTACATGGAGCAATTGTAAACTGGTGTGGTCATAAATATGGCTATTCTAACCATGATAATGATGATCATAGCAAAAACTCATTGCCTTGGGATTTCTTGTTGATGGGCGAGCTTTTTCAGAACAACCACCATAAAAAACCAAACAGTCCTAACTTTGCTACCAAATGGTGGGAATTTGATCCAACTTACCCGGTAATGAAGGTATTGCACTGGATGCGTATTATCAAAATCAGAAAAGTTTAAAGGAAGACTAACGCTTAGCGCTAAGTGCTCCGTCATACTATCCCGAATGTTCGGGATTTATTCCATGGTCTGTGTCCTCACAGGCCATTGGTTTTTCCTGTTTGGTTCACTAAACTGGCCATAGCTTTTTTCGCTACGGAAGCACTGAAACCGCGGATAACGCTTTATCATTTGTCCTTCTTTTCTAATTAAAAATATACTCTGCTTCTTGAAACATTCATTTTTATGAGTAACCCCGAGTGTGATCAAAGAGCAATAAGGAAACTACTGTCATCCATAATTCCTTTTACCGATGAAAGCGTAGTGTTTGCCGACTAATTAGAAGAGTTAGGGTAAAAAGTATAGGTTATAATTGTAACAAAATGCAATTTGCGTAGACTAATTACAAAAGACTAACTCTTAACATGAAAAAACTTTTATTATTAACTTTAATTCTTGGAATATTTTTTACCGCACATGCCCAGTTTCCGAGTGGTGGCTTTGGTGGAGGGCAAAAAAAAACTACTGTTACCGGACGTATCACGGCCACTATACTCGATTCATTAACTAAAAAACCTATTGATTATGCCACTGTATCGTTGATTAACGCAAAAGATAATAAATCTGTAAATGGTGGTGTAACTGACGAAAAAGGAAAATTAACCTTACAAAATGTATCGCCCGATTCATATAAGCTAATGATCGGTTTTATGGGGTACAAAACAAAATCGGTTTTGGTTACCACCACGCCATCAAAACCCGATAATAATATAGGTACGATTTA
Organism: Pedobacter riviphilus; assembly: GCF_014692875.1. NCBI lineage: Bacteria > Pseudomonadati > Bacteroidota > Sphingobacteriia > Sphingobacteriales > Sphingobacteriaceae > Pedobacter > Pedobacter riviphilus. The sequence goes on from NZ_CP061171.1 coordinate 388,531, forward strand.
CATTTCATCAAGCGAAAATACTTTGGCCGATGTTCAGGTTCAGGGAACCAAAGCAGTTATCGAAAATAAAATTGATAGGATGGTATATAATGCAGAGGCTGATGGTACAAACGCCGGTGGCGATGCAACAGATGTAATGCGTAAGGTGCCGATGTTATCGGTTGATATTAATGGCAACGTACAGTTGCGGGGTGGCGCCGTTCGTGTATTAATTAACGGTAAGCCTTCCGGTACCATGGCCAGCAGCGTTGCTGATGCATTGAAAATGATACCTGCAGAGCAGATTAAGAGTGTTGAGGTCATTACCAGTCCATCTGCCAAATATGATGCAGAAGGTTCGGGTGGTATCATCAATATTATTACTAAAAAATCCAATGCACAAGGCGTAAGTGGTTCGGTAAATGCTTCTGCAGGTACACGTCAGAACAACGGTGCGTTTAACTTAACTGCAAAAACGGGTAGATTAAGTGTAAACACAAGTTTGGGAACAAATCTGGCTTATGCACAGAATTCGAGGGTAATTATGAATAACATCACACCAACCACAAATATTTATCAAGATGGTTACTCTAAATGGAGTAGGAGTGGCTATAATGGTAGCTTGGGCTTGGATTACGATTTTAACGCTTATAATAACCTGAGTACCAACATTAAATTTAACCGTTTTTCTAACGGTGGGCCTGGTGAATCAGATATCTTGATCAATCAGGTAGCCCAAAAAAATATCTCAGATATGGATATGGCCTTTTCAAATATGGATTGGAATGTTGATTATAAAAAAACAAGTAAAAAAGAAGGTGAGGAATTCAGTATTTCTGGACAGTTATCACAAGGAAGAAATACTACCGATTATAATAATATTTTAAGGATACCAAATGTTGGAGATTTTCCAGACATAAGAAGCAACCTTGGAAAAAACAATGAGTACACCATACAAACAGATTATGTACTCCCCATTACTAAAAAGACAACTTTAGAAACAGGGATAAAAGGTATTTTCAGAAACATAACGAGTAATAACGATGAGGTTGCGCAGGATTTCGATTATAATCAGGACGTAGCATCAGCTTATGGTGTTTTGGGATTTGATTTAACAAAAAAAATAAAGGTTAAAGGCGGCTTAAGAGCAGAGTATACTGACATCACTGGTGTTTTTGCTGGTTCGCTACCAATTAAAAATGATTATTTTAATCTTTTTCCAAGCGTAATTATTTCTCAAACTTTAAAAGGCAATTCAACTTTAAAAATAAGCTATAACCGTAGGGTGCAGCGGCCAAGTTTATTTTATTTAAATCCTTTCCGTAATAACAGTAATCCTTTCAGCCCTTCAGAAGGTAATCCTAACTTGGCCCCTGAGTTAAGTGATAATATAGAATTAGGTTACTCTACTTTTATTAAAGGATCGGTAATCAATGCTTCAGTTTTTTACCGTCGCACAGGTAACATTATAGAAAGTTTTATTAGAGAAATTAATGAAGATAATGTTGATAAGGTACTTACTACTTACCGGAATATTGGTACAGCAGAAACTTTTGGTTTCAATGTTTTCGGCTCTTATAATCCAAAACCAAAATGGACATTAATGGCAAATATCGGCTTAAATACTTATGAAGTAAATAACGAATTAACAAACCAAAGCTCAGGTACATTTGCAAATTATAATCTTTTTGCCAGATCTGCTTACGGTTTTGGTAAAGGCTGGAATTTTGAGCTGTTTGGCGTGGTAAACTCTCCTCGCAGAACTTTTCAGGGTAAAACCGATGCAATGATCTTTTATGGCGCTTCTATCAAAAAAGAAGTATTGAAGAAAAAAGGATCAATAGGATTTAATACCTTAAATCCATTTAACCGTGATTTAAATATCAAAACGATTAATACAACTGCAACAACTTATCAAAAAACCGATATCTACTATCCACTACGCTCTTTTGGCGTGAACTTTAGTTATTCTTTCGGTAAGCTTAAATTTACGGAGAAGAAAAAGATCAAAAACGACGATGTAAAGCAAGATCAGCAACAAGGAGGTATGGGCGGCGTTCAACAATAAAACCCAATCTAAATATATAGTTCAGGCCTCTTGATCAAAATCGGGAGGCTTTTTTAGTTTTTCTTTATTCGCTTTAAAATCATCAGACTCAATGGGTTGAACGAATATCCGCTAATATTGTTCTGTAGCATCACTACAGACTGATCGTAGAACAGCGGAACAACCGGGGCATAATCCATTACCATCTGATCCATTTTTCGGTACAACTCAAAGCGTTTTTCGTTATCGGTTTCATAATAGCTTTTTTCGAACAGCTGATCAAACTCCTTGTTGTAAAAAGCCGTATAATTTGGTCCGTAAGGGACTTTATTTTTGGAGTAAAACATAGAAAGGAAATTCTCTCCATCGCCATAATCGGCCAGCCAGGAACCACGGAAAAAATTTACATTGTTTTTCGACATTAAATCCCTAAGGCTAGCACTTGGACTTACATCAATTTTAGTTTTAATACCTACAGCAGTAAGTTCACCCTGAATAAATTCGATCAGATCTTTATAAGTTGTGGTTGTATTTAGGGTTACCTCTCCCATACCTTTTCCTTCTGGGAAACCAGCTTCCGCTAAAAGCTTGGCAGCAAGTTTTGGGTTATAGGCATACCCCCGAACAGCCAAACTATCAAAACCAGGCATACCTTTAGGAATGAAACCAGATGTTGCAGCTACGCCAATACCATTCCTTAAGTATTTAATTAATCGGTCACGGTCTATAGCATAATTAATGGCCTGCCTGATTTTTTTTAAGCGCAATGGCGATTTCTTCACAATCAAAAGATTGGTATCAACCAATATACCTACGTACTCCGTACACAGGTATGGGCTTTTGGTTAATGTAAATTTTCCTTTGTATTTTGAGGTCATTTTTCCGCTTTTGGTTAGAATATCATCACGGTAACTACCGTCAACATTATAATAGAAATCCAGATCCTTTTTCAGGAAACTCATAAAGCCACTCTGTTTATCGGTGATGAAGCTGGCTTTTACGGCATCAAGGTAGGGTAGGGCCATCCCTTTGGCATCTTTTTCAAAATAATGCTCATTTTTTAAAAGCACTAATATTTCACCTTCTTTCCAGTATTTAAATCTAAACGGGCCAGTTCCAATGGGGTGGCTCCTAAAATCCTTACCGTAATGTTCTACCACTTCTTTGGGTACAACAGAACAATATTGTGTGGTAAGCAAACTCATAAACGGTGGAAAAGGACGTACCAGTTTGATCTGGAAAGTAGAATCATTTAATGCGATAAAATTATGCTTATCCTTCACTTTATCACTAAAAATCCATCCGCCTGAGGAGGCTATCTTTGGATCGATTAAACGATAAAAACTATATGCAAAATCGCTTGCAATTACTTTTCTGCCCTTTCCGTTTTTAAAAATCGGATCATCATGAAAATAAACATCATTACGCAGGTTAAAAGTATACGTAAGTGCATCTTTCGAAACCTGCCAGCTTTTGGCAATGCAGGGGGTGGTTTTCAAGGATGAATCGATCTGTACCAAACCATTAAAAATCTGGTTGGTCATCCAGATCGCATTCTGATTGCGCGCAAATGCCGGATCAATAGAGGTTAAACCCTGATCGAGGTTGATATTGAAGACTTTTTTGTCCTGATGATCAGCATTCTCCTTACATGAAAAGAATAAGCTTACACAAAAAAACCAAAATATATACTTAAATGAGCCTCTCATGCGATCAGGAATGTTATTTTTGCACAAATTAATAAATTTAATGCAGATGTCTTTTTTAAACGATTTATTTATTGGCCTCAATGCGGCTAAACAGGAAGAATTACAGGAACGTTTAGATTTAGTAGAGCACAAAATTAAATTTATGGATAAAATGCCTGTGGCTTGCTTAGATACCGGTAATTATCCAGGTTATCTTTTATCAGAAGAAATCGCATTGGCAGGCGGCATGTTGGAAACAGATACTTTAAATGCTGTTTTCATCATTTATTATCAGCCAGGTAAAACGCTTACTGATTTGATGCGTGAAGTACCTTCGGTATTGGATGCCGACTGGCCAGCCGTAAAAAACAACCGTATTATTTTATTGAACGACGACGTAGAACGCGAGAGAACTGCCGAAAATGCCGTTTCCCTAATCGAAGATATTGCTGAGATGTTACACCCAGGCTCATTTATTTTTGGGCATGAGGGCGATAAGTGGATTAGGTTTGAAGTTTAAGAGGTTAGGTACGAGATCTGAGATTTGAGACGGATGAAAAAAGTAATCATGATATGTTCTTTGATTCAGAGACCTTTAAACGTTGCAGAACGCTAAACTTAAACATTGTACTTTGCTATATGGTCACATCTGCCAGTGCGCTAAAGGCCGCCCAGACTTTTTTACCACCTAAGGAATCTAAGAGTATTTAAAGGGGAATATCATATTCGACGCCTGGTCATCCAACTTTGGACTCCTGACGTCCGACTCATCTCCCGTTCTTTAAACCTCCCTAATCTGATACTCTTCTATCTTCCGGTAAAGTGTGGTCAAACCGATTCCCAATAACCTCGAAGTTTCAGTTTTGTTCCCTTTGGTATGAATAAGTACCTTTTGTATGTGCTGTTTTTCAATTTGTTGCAGGTTATAATCGTTTTCTATTGGTGTAAACTCAAAGAATTCGGGTGGGAGGGCAGTTGCACTTAGCGCATCGCCATCTGCTAAAATAACCAAACGCTCGATTACGTTTTTTAACTCACGGATATTTCCTTTCCAACTGTGACTGCTCAATATGGATAAGATTTTATCATCCATTTTTGGTGTTGATCGATTTACCTTATCGGCAAATTCTTTCAGGTAGTATTTAGCCAGTGCAGGGATGTCGGCTTTACGTTCACGGAGCGGAGGTAAGGTGATGGTAAAAACCGACAGCCGGTAATAGAGATCGGATCGGAATTTTCCGGATGAGGCATCGGCTTTTAAATCTTTATTGGTAGCGGCTAAAATCCGAACGTTTACTTGTTGCGTTTGGGTATCACCCACTTTGATAAATGTCTGGCTTTCAAGTACACGTAATAATTTTGCCTGCAAATCGAGGTTCATCTCACCGATTTCATCCAGTAATAATGTGCCACCGTTGGCTTCTTCCAATAATCCTTTTTTGTCTTTATTGGCACCCGTAAAAGCCCCAGCTTTGTATCCAAATAATTCGCTTTCTAATAAATCTGGACTAAAACCGCTGCAATTTAAGGCAACAAAAGGCTTTGCAGCCCTCGGGCTTTCGTAATGGATAGATTGAGCGAAAACTTCCTTTCCGGTTCCTGTTTCGCCCAGTAACAAAACGGTAGTGTCTGTTGCGCTCACTTTTTTAGCTAGATCAATCGCTTCCATCAACGATTTTGATTGACCAATAATGGTTTCGAAGCTATGTTTTTTAGCGATTTTGTTTTCCAGGTCGGAAACCCTGCGCTGCAGATTTGATTTATCCATCGCCTTGTACAAAAGCGGAATAATCTTCTCGTTATCATCGCCTTTTACGAGGTAATCGAATGCCCCATTCTTAATAGCCAAAACGCCATCAGAAATGGTACCGTAAGCAGTAAGGTTTATAATTTCTATATAAGATTTTATCGCTTTAATATCTTTAACCAGTGCAACGCCATTTACATCAGGCAATTTTACATCACTGATAACAATACTCACATCATTGTTTCTAATTAATTTAAGGCCTTCTTTCCCAGTACCTGCCTGTAAGGTTTTAAAACCTTCGAGTTCTATAATTCTGGAAAGTAAACTGCTGATTTTCTTTTCATCATCGATGATGAGGACCATCCCATTCATAGGTAAAATTTATGCTGCAATATTAACAATAAATATACCGAATAATTAACGATTGTGATAATTCAGTCCTTCCGGCTTTAGCTCGAAACCCAACCAATCAAACAGGAGATAAAAATAGCTTTTCAATATGGAAAGAAGCCTTTCAAAACGGTACGATTTTGTTTATGCTTACCATGATGTTATCTGTTGTTTTTAAGTTTTTATGTTGATAATCAGTATTTTATTGTTTTTTTTTACTACATGGGTATTGCTTTTGATGACTGGCAGTTATGAAATTTTATTAAAATGAACAATTCAATAATTTTTGTCAGGGTAGCAACCAACGCAGATGCAAAGTATGCAGATGAAATTGTAGCAGAAACACAAAGTTCCGCATTGTTAAGGGGTTCAGGAATTGCGAAAAGAACGCCGACTTCAATTGTCGAAAAAATGAATGCCGGGAAAGCCGTTATCGCAGTAACTGCGGCTGGCGAATGGGTTGGGTTTTCTTATTTCGAAAGCTGGCAGGAAAACACCTTTATTTCCAATTCAGGATTAATTGTTGCACCTAAATTTAGAAATTCCGGTGTTGCCAAAAGCATTAAAAACCGGATTTTCAGTCTCTCCCGTCGCTTGTACCCCGAAGCCAAAATATTCAGCATTACCTCTGGCGCAGCCATTATGAAAATGAATAGTCAACTAGGGTTCGAGCCCGTAACCTTTGCACAAATTACCCAGGATAATGCCTTTTGGGAAGGTTGCAAAAGCTGTGTTAACTATGCTATCCTCGAAAGTAAAAATAAAAGTAACTGTTTATGCACAGCCATGTTGTTCAGTCCCGAACATATCGATCAAATTATCGCCAGTGCAGAAAATACCCTACAATTGAAACAAAACCTAAACCTTAAAAGCATTTAATAAACCGTTATGAATACTGTAGAAAAACAACTAGTCAGTCATCCTGATTTAAACCACTTATACAATGAAGCGATAGAACTTTTGTCTGCTTTAATTGCCATACCATCTTTTAGTGGTTCAGAACAGGGCACTGCAAATAAAATAGAATTGCATTTGGCTAAACATGGCATTACTACCATTCGCAAAAACAATAATGTATGGTGCTACAATAAGTATTTCGACCATGCAAAACCGACTATTCTGCTTAACTCGCACCACGATACTGTAAAACCGAATGAGCAGTATACATTAGATCCTTTCCATGCCATAATTTATGATGAAAAAATACATGGCTTGGGCAGTAACGATGCAGGTGCTTCGCTGGTATCGCTAATCTCTACCTTTATTTATTTTTACGAATCGACTGATCTCGCTTTCAATTTATGTTTGGCAGCCACTGGCGAAGAAGAAAATTCGGGTTTAAACGGCATCAGAAGTATTCTGGACGACCTCAAACCCATTTCTTTTGCAATAGTAGGCGAGCCAACAGGTATGCAAATGGCTATAGCCGAAAAAGGTTCGATGGTAATTGATTGTGTAGCCAAAGGCCGATCAGGACATGCCGCACGTGAAGAAGGTGACAATGCCATTTACAAAGCCATTAAGGATATTGATTGGTTTTCACATTTTCAGTTTCCGATTGAAGACGATTTACCTGCTCCGGTAAAAATGACCGTTACAGAAATAAATGCAGGTTTGCAACACAATATTGTACCGGGCGAATGCCATTTTACGGTCGATATCCGTTTCGATCACAATTATACCCCGCGCGAGATCTTAAATGTCATCATCAACCATACTTTAAGCAGTTTTAACGTTCGCCCTAATGTGCTTCATCCTTCCAACATCGATGTGTTACATCCGCTGGTAGTGGCCGGAATGGCACTTGGCAGAAAAACCTATGTTTCCCCTACCAGTTCCGGTCAGGGTTGGCTGACCATGCCTTCTGTAAAAATGGGACCTGGAGAATCAGCCAGGTCGCATACTGCAGATGAGTTTGTACTGATTGAAGAAATTGAAGAAGGAATAACGCTCTACATCCATTTGCTCGAATCTGTTTTTAAGATATTGTAAATCGGAGAAACGCCATTTTTTGTACCTTTTTCGTTTCGGAGGCACTAAAGTAAAAGCTTTTTGAGCATATTTGAATTTCGCAAAACAAATAGTATGTTCAAAAGATTAACTGCCATATTCACGCTATGTTTACCGGTAATGTTCTGTTCGGCGCAACAAGTTCGCCCTGCAAAATCTTCGGAGATTTATAGAGAGCTTAAAACATTGAAACACCTGCCTAAGGTTTTATATTTGGCGGCCCATCCCGATGATGAAAATACTGGTTTACTTTCTTGGTTAATTAACGATCAGAATGTAGAAACAGCTTATTTATCGCTTACCAGGGGAGATGGCGGGCAAAACCTTTTGGGTACCGAACAAGGTGCAGCATTGGGCTTGATCAGGACACACGAACTCCTGGAAGCCCGTAGATTAGATGGCGCACAACAATTTTTTACCAGGGCGATTGATTTCGGCTTTTCTAAGAATACCAGCGATACTTTTAAACAGTGGGATGCTGATAGTATTACAGCCGATGTGGTTTGGGTGATCAGAAAATTCAGACCTGATGTGATTATCTGCCGTTTTCCGCCAACTGCTGCTGCGGGGCATGGGCAACATGCGGCTTCTGCAGTTGTTGCCGAGAAGGCCTTTAAGGCTGCTGCCGATAAAAATATGTTTCCTAATCAGCTTAAGTACGTTTCTGTTTGGCAGCCAAAAAGATTGTTATGGAACACCTTTAGGTTTGGTACTGTTAATACAACAGCCGAAAATCAATTAAAGGTTACCGTTGGACAGTATGATGCCCAGTTGGGAATGGGGTATGGTGAATTAGCCGGATTAAGCAGGAGCTTGCATAAAAGTCAGGGGGCAGGAACACAATCGGTAGCCGGTGTACGTTCCGAGTATTTTACCAATGTTTTGGGCGATCCTGCCAAAAGAACTCTTTTTGACGGATTAAGTGTCAACTGGTCGGATAAAGGTATAGGCGATATTGATGAACTGATTGATATTATATTGTTATCATTTAATTACAATCAACCTGATAAAAGCCTGCATGGGCTGTTGATGTTAAGGAAGAAAATCGCAGAATTGCAGGATGTAGCGTTGAGGAAAGATAAACTTGCCGCAATCGATAACATCATTTTAAGCTGTATAGGTTTTATGGGCGAGGTGGTTACCAATCAACCTGAAGCGATTGCAGGCAGCAGTTATAATTTTCGTTTAAACTTAATTTCAAGATCGGCTACTCCAGTAACGGTAGAAAGTGTGAATTGGTTAAACCAAACAGATAATTTAAATAGAAAGCTTACCAACGATTCGCTGATAACCCTTGAACGTAAAATCCAAATTCCTGCAGATGCTGCACCTACTGAGCCTTACTGGTTAGCCAAGCCTGCAAAAGATGCGGCTACATTCAGTGTAGCTAACGATACTTTAATCGGGCTTCCAGAAATGCAATCGCCTGTTAATGTGCTATTATCATTAAAAATCGAATCGGAAAAATTTGAGATCAAATTGCCTTTATCGTATAAAAAATTAGATCCTGTTAAAGGTGATGTTGTAGAAACATTGAGGATTATTCCCCCACTTGATTTAAGTTTTAGTGAACCTGTTTATTTCGCAAAAGAAAAAGAAGCTTTAAATGTTAGCCTTCGCTTAAAGGCCAATAAGAACATTAATTACGGTAAAGTGAGTTTCAAGATCGGTAACCAGGTAATTAAAACTTTTCAGGGAATTAACCTTGCCGAGAATACGATTACCACTAAAGATTTTCTGATTCCGGTTGAAGATCTTGCCAAAATAAAAAGCAACCAGAATAAACTCGAAGCAGTTTTTTCTTCAGAAGCGAATGAATATTCAAAAGGACAGGTATTAATTCAGTACCCTCATTTGCCAACCCTACAGTATTTTGTTCCGGCCGCAACGTGGTTGATTAAGGGAGATGTAAAAGTATTGGCGAAAAAAGTTGGGTATATTGAAGGAGCCGGAGATTTAATTCCCGAGTTTTTAAGGCAGGCAGGTTTACAGGTTGATGTACTCACAGAAGCGGATATCTTAAATCCGGCAAAACTGGCAAGTTACGATGCTGTGGTAACCGGAGTAAGGGTAATTAATACCGAGAAAAGAATTAAAAACTGGCAAACTGCTTTGCGTAGTTATGTAGAAAACGGTGGAACCATTGTAATGCAGTACAATACCACACAGGATATGGCACTTCAGGATTTCGGTATTTATCCCTTTAGCATCAGTGGTAAAAGGGTAACCGAAGAAAATGCCGAGGTTAAGTTTTTGAAACCTGAACATAAGCTGTTAAACTATCCAAATAAAATTACCACTGAGGATTTTAAAGGCTGGGTACAGGAGCGTGGCGCTTATTTTCCAGATAAATGGGATGCCAAATACGAACCGCTTTTCGAAATGCACGATACAGATGAAGAGCCGCTTCAAGGATCAACGCTTTATGCTAAATATGGCAAAGGGAACTTCATTTACACCCCTTTGGCATTTTTCAGGCAACTGCCTGCCGGAAACGTTGGTGCAGCCAGGTTGTTCTTTAACTTTTTATCAGCTGGAAAGTGATGAAAAATCGATTCAAAAACTGGAATACCTGGTATATTTTGCTCGCTTTGGCGCTACTGTTCCAGATTGTATTTTATTATCTGTTTACTAAATTCTGGTCATGAGTAATATCGATTGGGCAGTATTGATATTCACCTTGCTTGCTGTTGTAGCTTACGGCGTTTTTATTGGTCGCGGGCAAAAAAGCAATGCTTCCTATTTAAAGGCCGATAATAAAATGCCCTGGTACATTGTGTTATTGGGGATTATGGCTACGCAGGCCAGTGCCATAACTTTTTTGTCAGCGCCTGGGCAGGCTTATACAGATGGCATGCGCTTCGTGCAGTATTATTTTGGTTTGCCGCTGGCAATGATTGTTATTTGCATTACTTTCATACCGATTTTTCAAAAGTTGAATGTATATACGGCCTACGAATACTTAGAGAACCGTTTCGATAAAAAAACAAGGGTTTTAACTTCATTGTTATTTCTGTTCTCGCGGGGATTATCAACCGGCATTAGCATTTATGCCCCAAGTATTATCCTCTCAAGCGTTTTAAACTGGAATATTTATTTAACCAATATCCTTACAGGAGGAATCTTATTGATTTATACTTATGTTGGTGGTGCAAAAGCAATTGCGCATACACAAAAACTGCAGTTTTTGATCATTTTAGGGACAATGGCCTTTGCCGGATATCTTTTGGTGCAAAATATGCCTAATGGAATCGGATTTAAAGATGCACTTTACCTGGCCGGGAAATCGGGTAAATTAAATGTAATTACCACCGGATTCGATTGGAAAGATAAATATAATATCTGGAGTGGTTTAATCGGAGGCTTTTTCCTTGCACTTTCTTACTTCGGGACCGATCAGAGCCAGGTGGGAAGATACATTACCGCGAAAGACAATACCAATGCTAAAATGGGATTACTGTTGAATGGACTGGTTAAGATCCCGATGCAGTTCGCTATCCTGTTGATCGGTGCATTGTTGTTTGCTTTCTTCTCATTAAAGCCGGCGCCGATTTATTTCAATGAACGCTCCTATCAATATTTAAAAGAAACTCAGCCTCAACAAGCGGCAGCTTTCGAAAAAGAACACGATGCTTTAGCGCAGAAATTTAACCAGCAATCAAAACGTATTCTGGTAGAAAAGGAAAAGCAATTACCATCTTTAAATTCTTCGATAGAAAACTTTAAATCGACCCAAAAGCAGGTGAAAGAACTGCACGGCAGGGTAGAAGAGGCCATCAACAAATCGAATTACAATGCGGAGAAAACCGATACCAATTATATCTTTTTATACTTCGTAAAGAATACCCTTCCGGTCGGGATGATCGGCCTGCTTTTCGCCGTCATCTTTTTGGCTAGCTGGGGTTCTATTTCTGCAGCGCTGAATTCGTTGGCTGCATGTTCGTTAAAAGATGTACACCTCATTTTTGGTAAAAAAGAGGTAGACGATGAAACCGAACTAAAATACAGCCGTTTACACACTTTGGCCTGGGGCATTTTTTCGATAGCTGTTGCCATGTTTGCCACACAGATGGGTTCGTTAATTGAAGCTGTTAATGTACTGGGCTCGCTTTTTTATGGGCCAATCCTAGGTATTTTCCTGGTGGCATTTTATTTTAAAAAGATAAACGGACCTATCGTATTTATTGCGGCTATCTTATCCGAAATTGCCGTTGTCGCTGTATATGAGTTCGATATTGTTTCATTCCTTTGGCTCAATGTAATCGGCGCAGCAGCAGTAATTATGTTCTCGGTAATGGGCCTGTTGTTTTCTAACCCAAAAATCGCAGTCGACAGCTAAACTTAATTTTTACTTGCAGCAGATATTTGCTCTCCGAGTGCAAGCCTAAAATTTAATACCTTTATTTTCGACAAAATAGATAACGCTAAATATGAACGAAGCCTGGGTTGATAGGTGGAATGACCGATACAGTACCGATGAGTTTGCTTATGGCGAACAGCCGAATAACTATTTAAAAGAGCAGTTGATACAGCTCGAGACCGGAACAATACTTTTTCCGGCAGAAGGAGAAGGCCGAAATGCTGTTTTTGCCGCTAAACTCGGTTGGAAGGTTTCGGCCTTTGATATCAGTATTGAAGGAAAAAACAAAGCACTTCAACTCGCAGAAAACAATAACGTTAGTATTGATTACCAGGTGGGCGAGCTCCAGGAGCTGGATTATAAAACTGAACAGTTTGATGCCATTGCCTTAATTTATGCACACTTCCCATCGGCAATTAAATCAACTTACCACAAAACACTGAGCAATTATTTACGCAAGGGCGGTTTGCTTATTTTCGAAGCTTTTAGTAAGAAACATCTTGATTATCTTGCCAAAAACGAAAAAGTTGGAGGACCAAAAGAAATCGATATGTTATTCTCAATCGAAGAAATAAGAGCTGATTTCGAAAATTATGAGATTCTGGTGCTGGAAGAAAGGGAAATTGAACTGAAAGAAGGTTTGTTTCATAATGGACAGGGCTCGGTAATCAGATTCGTTGGAAGGAGGAAATAAAGTGGTTTGGCCTATAGGTGAGAAATGAATTCAAAAAAACAGTGAAGTTTTGCACATTTTTTTAGATACTAGAATTATAGTTTTTATCAACCGAAAGCTATAAATTCGTAAAATTAAAAACAACAAAAACAGATAAATATAATACTATGAAAACGATGATTAAATCTATTACATTGCTATTTACGGCGATTACCATTTCTGTAAGTGCAATGGCACAAGATGCGCAGCCTAAGCCAAGTCCTGCGGCCACAACAACAGGAAAAGTTAAGGGTGCAACCATTACCATCAACTACAGCAGTCCTGCAGTAAAAGGGCGTAAAATCTGGGGCGGTTTAGAAGCTTTTGATAAAGTGTGGCGTGCAGGTGCAAACGAGGCTACTACTTTCGAAACCGATAAAGATATTGTAGTTGAAGGAAAAGCTTTGGCAGCTGGAAAATACAGCTTCTTTTTAATCCCTAAAGAAAGCGGAATCTGGACAGCTATCTTTAACAAAGAACCAAAACAATGGGGTGCTTACAAATACGAAGAAGCTAAAGATGCTTTGCGTGTTGATGTTAAAACCAAAGCGTTAAAAGCTACACAAGAACGTTTGGTTTACAAAATTACCAAAAGTGGCTTTGCTTTAGAATGGGATAAAATTTCTGTTCCAGTTAATATTAAATAATTAGATAGAATTATTCAGAGCCGCCCCAGCTTAACATTTGGGGCGGCTTTTTTATGCATTGTTTTTTGAAAGTGACTGTGCTGTAATTTTTGGCAGCTTGTAGTTCCGCTTTACTGCGTTGCACTCCGTGTTTGCTGCAATCGGGTTTAAGAACAAGGGTTTGCGCTCTCTGTAATGGAGCCTTACAAAAAGAACTATAAGCTCACACAAGAGGAAGTTAATGGCGGAGAGGTGTTGAAAATCGTTGCTTCGGCCGTACCGGTTAAAATTTCGGCTACCGAAAACTGGATTTCGAGTCTTGGGAAATAATTTTAAAAAATTACAAAAAACGGCAAACTTATTCCAGATAACCCTGTTGTTCTAGTATAAATTTCAAGATCATGGCACCTTTAAAATTAAGCGAAGAACAGCATGCTACATTAAGCAATAAAAGCACATTAGAACAAGTTAACGAACAGCCTTTAGAACTTCATCCGGAAGCCTATAAGGTAAAAGGCCCATCTCCTGATAAGATGAAAACGGTTTCATCTTCATTAAGGAACTACGCCCACGGTTTGTACGGATTGTTGTAAAAACGTCTCCAACAAAAACTCCTCATACCAGATGATATAAAGCAGCCAGGACTTAAAAAACTGGCTGCTTTTTTATAGCAACAAACTGTAGATCTATTTTACATATCATCATTCTAAACAGTTTTGTGTTAGTGAACGTAATCAAGAGCTCGTGTTGCAAAACAGATGCTGAAACAAGTTCGGCATGACGTAACGCGAGATCAGACATGGTAAATTCAAATAGACTATCGTCATCCTGAACTTGTTTCAGGATCTTTGCCGAAAGATGTTAAGACAAACTCAATTCCTTTTCAATTCCAAATGCATACCTTACCCTTATGAAACAAAGTGCCGGAATATTGCTTTTCAGAAGAAAAGATCTGCAGGTGGAATTTTTTCTTGTTCATCCGGGCGGGCCGTTCTTTGCCAAAAAAGATCTTGGCTTTTGGACAGTGCCAAAAGGAGAATTGAACGAAGGTGAGGAAGCTTTAACGGCTGCGATCCGCGAATTTAAAGAAGAGACCGGCGAAAGCTTAACCGGAAATTTCATTGAATTAACGCCTGTTGTACAAAAAGGAGGAAAAAAAGTACTGTGTTGGGCTGTGGAAGGAGATCTTGATCCTTCAGCAGTTGTTAGTAATACTTTCGAAATGGAATGGCCACCCCGCTCGGGTAAAAAGCAAAGTTTTGCAGAGATAGATAAAGCTGATTGGTTTACTTACAGCGATGCCATTACATACATTAACGAAAAGCAGATCGCCTTACTCGATGAATTAAAATCTAAACTAAGCCGTTAATTCAAACTGTGAAATGTCTTTTTCGGCACCGTTAATAATTATCGAAATCTGATGGTTGCCCAGATGAAATTTACGTGTAGTAATCAGTACGAATTTTTGTTTTCGGAGAATGTTTATCGTTGCACCTGCAGGATAAATCCGCTCAGAAATCTTATACACCTTTTTAGTGTTCTGTCCATTTTGCTTTTTATAGTAAATAGCATATTCCAATCTCACCTTTTGTTCGAAAGGATTTTCATTAAGGATAGAAAACGAAAACTCCAGACTTTCGCCAATTTTGATCTGAGGATTTAAGATTTTGAAATCTTTTAATAAAATTCCTGCATCGTCTAATCCATAATGTTTAAGGATATCGGCATGGCCTTGTTTAAGTAGCGTACGGCAACCATGTTTAATAATAGCATCTGTTTCGGCCCCCAAGCCCGACCAGTTTTTAGCTATATTTAAAACAACATGGGGATGATCTTTAGCAATATCGTTCAAGCTATTGGCAACGCTCCGCCTTACATATTCTGATGGATCTGTTTTAAGATTTTCCAGTATCGGTAAAATGGATGTCGGGTCTTTTTTCAGAAATGGAATACCCATGGCCCAAGGTAATCGTGGACGGCTGCCTTCGCTGGCGAGCCTTCTCACTTTATGGTTTTCGTGCAGCGACCATTTTTGCATCTTTAAAATCATCTCATTTCCGTATTTTAAAATAAAAGGACGAACGGCAAATTCGCAGCTTACAAATTGCGTAACAAATTCGAGCGCTTCAACTGAACCTTCTAAATCATCAATGCCATAGGTTTCGATATAATCAGGTAAAAACATATAAGCCAGGCCATCTTCCCCAATACCCTGAATCCTTAATTGTGCAATTGTTTTTTTAATGAGCACAATCGTTTGAGGATAATCTTCAGGTAAAAAATTGTGTAATACCTTTGAGGTGTGCTTCATCCGTTCTTTTAGCTCTTTCGATTTAAATTCGGGTGTGAAAATCTTTTTAATAAATATCTCTTTTTCGAAACCCGGTATGGTAACAGTCAACGCATGCGTTAATCTATCATAAAAAGAAGGTGAATATAAATCTTTAAGCAGGCTGGCCATATGGTTTGGTAATTAATTAATATAGCGCTAATTTACTAAAAAAATTAGTATTTTTAAGTAGCTCACTCAAATAATTATTTCATCGTATCATTTTTACGTAGCGTTTAAGAATTTCAGCTTTTTCTTTGGCACATTTGTTTATCATAAAAACGACGAAATGAATACAACAAAAATAGGCTGGATCGGGTTAGGGAATATGGGAATCCCGATGGCAGAACAATTGATAAAAGGAGGTTATGCGGTTACGGTTTACAACAGGAGCAAGGATAAAGAAGTTTCGCTGAAAGAAATGGGCGCATCAATTGCTAAAACACCTAAAGAGCTGATTGTAACCACTGATGTAATAATCATTATGGTATCTGATGATGCCGCAATTGATCAGATTTTTAAAGGAGAAGAAGGGCTTTTTAGTGTAGAAACTTCGGGCAAGATTATCGTGAATATGAGCACGGTTTCTCCTTCAATTTCAAAGGAAATGGCCATGTTGTGCAAAGCAAAAGGAAATTTTTATTTAGATGCGCCAGTTTCAGGAAGTGTGAAGCAAGCAGAAACCGGTCAGTTGGTGATTATGGTTGGAGGTGAAGAATCTGCTTTTAACCAGGTAAAACCTATCCTCGAAAAAATGGGAAAACTGGCCAAACTTGTTGGTGGAAATGGTGCAGGGAATAGTGCAAAGCTGGCTATCAATTCACTTTTGGCCTTGTACGCACAGGGCTTGGCCGAAACTGTTCTGTTTGCTAATGAACAAGGGATTAGAACCGAAGATTTATTAGAATTGATTAATAATGCAGCCATTGGCAATATTTTTACCAAAATTAAAGGTGATGCTATTATTGCGGATAATTACAAAGCTGCTTTCGCCCTTAAACATATTGTAAAAGATTTGAACCTAGCAAAAGAAGAAGGTATTTCATCGCCATTGGCTAAAACAGCACGGGATACTTTCGAAGCGGCAGCCTCAAAATATGGAGAAGAGGATATTATTGCAGTAGTTAAACAGCTTAAAGGATAAAGCGATCCTTTTTAATTTTAATACTAAAGTTGATAACCATAGGAGATTTTGGCTTTCTATGGTTATTTATGGGATATTACAAAGTTTCATGTATACCGTGTGAAATGAGGTAAGTTGCTATATTTTTAAGTCGCCAAAAAATACCATCGAAAGGGATGAAGTCATTTTCTTCATCTTTAAAGATATGATAATCAGGTCGATCTTGTATTCCACTTTGTACCAAGAAAAGTATTCCGCCCAATAAAACAACCAGGGTTAATCTGGTACTATTCTCTGGTCAAGTTTCAGATCGATAGGGACAGAAATAGGTTGAAAATACCATCAGGAGATATTATGCTTAATGAATGACGATATTTTTAATTAGACGCACTGTTGAATAGATGCGGTTTATATCCTGCAGTATTCAACAGCATTTTTGTGATTGTCCAACAGAGAAATTACTTTTTTTAATCTTTGATCTTAAAAATTAGCCTCTATATCTATGCTATATACATTATTTATTTGCAAGTTTTGCTTAGGTGTTAAGCTTAAATCAATATCAAGATAAGAGAGAAGCAGGTCAGTGGGGATCTGGTCAAATAGTCCAGGATAAATACGTTTAAATAGCGATATTCTGTTTTCAGTATTCTGCAGTCTAAATAAGATATTTCTATTGTTTACATCAGATATGGCAGTTTGGAGAAGATAATCATTAAATAATGAATCAAGAACAGGGTACCATGCACAGCCTTCCTCCAGCTCAGTTTGGTCTATCAAAAAAACAATAGTATCCTGTATGGCAAAAAGATTGAAGTTACCATCTGTTTGTTTAAAACCATTCGGGATATATACGCTACCTTTCGGGCCCAACCATATATTGGTCTGCTCGGCCTCTTCATTCACTAAATAGCCATTAACCAGGCCATCTGCTACAATTATAATGTTACCGTTAGCAGTTGAGCTGTTTGGCTTAAAAAGCGTTTTTCCTTTGCGAATGCAGAGAAAAGCTGTATGTCTGTACATAAAGCGAATAGCTGCTCTATCTTTCTTCCGATCTAACAATGGAAGAAATATCTTTAAAAAATATTTGATGTAGCCTACTTCCATATTGATTTAATTAAGTTTTGTGGTTAACATATTGATTTGTTTTTTATCGGGTAAATCGCATCTACAAACTGATCATGCTCAAAGACTCAAATCCTCACCCGAATTAAAAGGGTATAATTTCTTGTCAGTTACCAATCATCGGCTCTTTCTCCTTCATAGGTTTTAACGGCACTGCAAGGTGCTATGGGGTAAGACCAGTTGAAAACTAATTCATCTACCCCAAGCATCAGCTTTGGAACATCTTTGCACGTAAATAAATCGATTTAGTTTTTTTGCGCGACGATCGTTTTTGGTATTATGCTAATCTTACTTAAGATCGGCTACAACTAAATTCTGTATTAAAAATTAATTTTCCTCTGATTTTGATCAAGACGTATCTTGATCTTACTCATCGCTAAAACTAGGCGGTGATGTGGGCAAAACGATAAGTTTCCAAGTGGATATTCCAGATAAAGTATGCTAATTTTTCATTGTTTTCAAAGCGTTCATATCCAGTATAATAATGTTATTTCCGTCTTTTTCAATTAAGCCCTCTCTTGTGAAATCTCCAAGCACCCTACTCAGTGTTTCTGTTGCAATGCCTATCAAGCATGCCAAATCGTATCTGGGAAGTATAAATCTATTATTCTCTGCAGACTCGTGGTTTAGTTTAGTCAGTTCAATAATTGCCTTTGCTATCCTCTTCCTTACAGAGTAATAGGCGATATTCAGTAGCTTTTCATCACGGTTATTCAGGCTATGAACAAGAGCTTTAGCAAAAAAGCTGAATATGTCTGGGTAGTCTGTAATTAAATTCTGGAAATCGGTGTAAGGGATGGTCAGTATTTCAACAGTATCGATGGCTTCTGCAATTTCCTTATTTTCAGAACCTAATAGTGCGCCCTGCAGGCCGAAATATTCGTGCGGGCCATAAATGCCGGTGATAAATATGTTGCCGGCTGAATCAGCGACATAGGTTTTTATCTTTCCCGATAAAATGTAATGTAATCCGAGCGATCTCCTTTCTCCCCTATAATAAAGAACCTGGTTTTTTTTAAAAGATCTTGGCAAACAACCTTCAAACCTTGATCTTAACCAGGATAATTCATCTCCACTTTTATAGACATTCTTTAATTGAGTATGCCGGTTTAAAAATAATTCATGTTGAAGCCTTTTTTTTCTGAGCTTTACCTCAACATGATTAAGCAGCTCGCCATCATCAAAAGGAGCCATGAGGTAGCCATCTGCGCCCAATTCCATCACTCTGCGGGCAAGGTCGTAATCCTGATTGTTCAATATCATAATAAAACTGATACCCGCAGTTTCCATAAATTTATTAACAACACGCAATACCCCAATTCCGTCCATTTCAGCTACATTTACCTCCGAAATAATTACATCTACCGGACTTTTTCTGATAATGTCGATTGCTTGCTTACCGCTATTTGTTAATTTTACATTGTATTTCCCGATTGTTAGTATTTCGGTGATTTTTATCCTTAGATCGAAATCCTCAAGTATAATCAAGATTTTAGATCCCTCCATTTAAATTTTATGTTTAATCCTGAAGGCAATAGTTTCCTTTAGATTGGCAAAACAGGTGTTAAACCTGATTTCTGGACCTTTTTGTTACGTTATTTAAAGCTTTTCGATAGACTAAATTAAGGTCTGCGAGAAAGAAGATAGACAATTGGAAATAATAGAGATAGCAAAAAACTTCAGTCGGTGGGTGGAAAAATTATCTTGACAGAAGTGTAGATAATGCTACAGGCTTTGTTAAAAAAATGATACAGTTTTTTAACAAGCATTTTTAAAAAAGGCATTTATTAAAGGTTTTTATAGGGATTAATAGACAAATATCCAATAAAAATGAGCATAAATACGCATAACTAGATTGATAATTGTCAAATTGATTGTTGATTGTGGTCAATAATGGAACATTTAGTGTTTTTTTAGGGGCTATTTAGGTAAAGCGATTTAGTATTATTATTTATATGGAATGTGTACAGCTGCATATGTATCATATGTAATTATTTAAATTTAATCTATTTAAATATAAAGTTAAATAACTTGATTGTTTAAAACGATTCTTAATTATTTTTTGGCACAATGATGCTTCTGTGCTGTGTAGGTGAGTAGTAAAGATTAAAGGACGAGGTACTGCCTACAAAAATAACCGGACTGTTTATGGTAACCGAATCTAATTTTTCGAAAGTGCTATCTTTTTTTGTGTTGTTCAAACAATGCCGAATATCAACATCGATCCGGTTAATTGAAGTGAATATGGTTAAAAGACAGCAGCTTGCGAATAAATGGAAAGATAGGTAACTAAACTGGAACATCCTGATGTGAAAAAGAACAATCCAAAGGCAAAGCAAAAGCGTAAGTGAGATGCAGATTAATAAAATAGACATTTTCATTTCTTGGAAATTGATCAGCGCAGGTAAAAATGCGAATGGCAATAGACCGATGACAAAAGCGGCGTTTCTTGTACGACTTATGGTAGAAGTATCGCAGATCCAGGAGTGCACAATAAAGGATATTGTGATAATTAAAGGCAAAAGGACTAAAAGAGCTGATTTTTCCAAATAGCTTAATCCTCTCTGTGAGGAGGCCAGGTCGCCAAAATCGTAAAGGGTAAAGATTTCAATATTAAAACTAGCAAAAAAATAATCTTCTCCAAAGCCGATCAATAGCACAAGGAAAACGGTTGTTAATATCAGGTAGGTAATAAACAAGGTTGAAATATTGTTCGTTTTATCTGCCATCTTAATTATAAATAGATTGCGTAAGGTAAGAGCAAACGGAAATATGCGACATAGGATAGATTTTGATTCTCAAATTTGCTTAAGCATTCCCTTATTTTCATTGATAAGAATTAATGCGATTAATGATTGTTGTCAAAGCCATATCCCATTCGAAAGTTGCTTATACTTGTTAGATCTGGTTGGATTAATAAAATTGCTTGATTCTAAAGATTCAATGTCTGCCTCTCTAGGCTTTAAATAATGAATAATTTTTAATTAATTAAAAATCAGTACTTTAGTTATTTTTGTAAAAAATAATGAACATAATATTTGTATCGTACGAAAATCATCGTACCTTTAGGATGTGAAAAGTAATCAAACTGAAAATAATCTGCCTGAACCTACTAAAGCTGAATTAGAAATTCTTCAGGTGTTATGGGAGTTTGGTCCATCTACAGTTCGGTTTGTAAACGATAAATTGAACGAGCAGCGCGAGGTGAATTATACCTCAACTTTAAAGCAGATGCAGATCTTAGCCGAGAAAGGAATATTAAAACGTGATGAAAGCCAAATGAAACACATTTATATTCCTGTTGAAGCTGAAGAGAAAACCAAAGTCCAGTTGTTAGACCGTTTTGTAAATACCCTATATAAAGGATCTGCTTCGCAGTTAATGATGCAGCTTTTGGGCAATGAGAAAACCTCTAAACAGGAGATAGAAGAGATAAAGCGGCTATTGGATAGCATGGAATAATTAATAATAACAGATTCTAAAGAACCACAATGATGGAACTTAAGTTAATTAACCTTTTACCCGAAAATTGGCTTCATGCCCTCGGTGCTACTTTATTCCACTCGCTATGGCTTGGGGTAATATTAGCCTTGCTTGCTGGTTTGGTTATGTTTACTACCCGAAAAGCAAGTGCTTCAACACGCTATAATCTACTCACCATTTGTTTGATGTTGTTCGTTGTGGCCATATTCTTCACTTTTTACAAAGAACTGCAAAAGCCTATAGGCGCCGCGGCTGATCAGGTTGTAATCAATCTCTCTAGTGGGGTTACCAATCAGCCCGTAATTACAAATGTGCAACACGATATGTATTCGGGATTGAACAAAATTCTTTCTTTATGGAATGCGTATGCTTATCAGATTGTACTGATCTGGTTTTTAATTATATGTGGAAAGAGCATTCAGTTAATGGTAGGTTTAAATGGTGTATATCATTTACGTAAGCATAAAACCTATGCTGCGGGTAAAAAATGGGATGAAAAGTTAGCTATGCTGGCTGAAAAATTAGGTTTAAGTCAACCGGTTAAAATGGTGCAGTCGGGTATTGCGCAGGCGCCAATGGTTGTGGGTCATTTTAAACCCTTAATTCTGGTTCCATTAGGTTTGCTTAGCGGCCTGTCAGATGCCGAGGTTGAGGCGATTCTTTCTCACGAACTGGCCCACATTAAGCGTAAAGATTACCTGGTGAACCTATTACAAAGTTTTATCGAAATCGTTTTCTTCTTTAACCCAGCGGTACTTTGGGTATCACAATTAATAAAAACAGAACGCGAACATTGCTGCGATGATTTGGCCATTGCCTGTGTAAGCGATCGCAAAAACTACGTTCAGGCCCTCATTGTGTGCCAGGAATTTAAGCAGCGTGCACCTGCTTATGCTATGGCCATAACGGGTAAGAAGGGTAGCCTGCTGCATAGAGCAAGCAGGATGTTATTCAACACCAATTCAACTTTAAACAAAATGGAAAAGACTATATTAACCATCGCCCTGGTATCGGTAGTGGTTTGCAGTGCTGCTTTTAAAAGCGTTGACCGTGCAAAAACAGTTACCGGAAAAGAAATATCCACCTCAATACAAGTTTTACAGGATACAGCAAAAAAAACTAAACCTGTTGAAGGGAAACCTGGCGATCAATTGGAAAGGGAAATCAATTCGAAAATGGACCGTCAATTGAAACAGTTGGCAGAAAATGAGAAAATTAAACGCAATGAAACAGCAGATGATGTAAAAGCGAGAATTGCTGATCAGCAAGCCAGAAAAGACGATGCTAGAAAGGCCGTAGCAGACGAGCGCATGCGGAAAGAAGATGCTAAAGCCAGAATTGCTGACGAAAAACTTAGGATAGCAGACGAGAAACTTGCAAAAGAGGATGCTAAATTGGCCGAGGAAGACGCCAAATGGGCAAAAGAAGATGCCAAGTGGACAAAGGACGCTGATAAATGGGCACAGGATGATAAAGAGGGTAGAGGAAACCGTGTACCAAGAGCACCACGTCCGCCACGCCCACCTAGAGCGCCAAGGGCATCAGTTGCGGTTCCTGCGGTCCCTGCCATGCCGGCAATTCCAGCAGTTCCAGCAGTACCACCAACTCCGCCTACGCCCCCTGTATACAACCAAAGAACAAGTACCCGAACAGGTGTACAGCGTACCGTTACTTCGAAAACCGTAACCAATGGAGACGGACATGATTATACCAACGAAATTAATCAGGAGTTGATGAAAGACGGTATCATTAGCAGTACCAATAAACTATCGTACAAGCTCAATAAAGATGAGCTGATTGTAAACGGTGTAAAACAAAATGCAGATGTTCAGAAAAAGTACAAACAACGGTTTTTGAAAAACGATAAGCATTCGCTGATGTATAACTTCCTGATTGAAAACAACAAAAACTAAGTTCTAAAAGCGCTAATCCAATTCACATCATGAAATTTAAGATCATGGCTTTTTTAGCCTTATGGATAAATATTGCCCTTACTTTTGCTCAAGCCCAAACCCCACAATCCAGAATTTATGGTCGTGTATTGGATGCCGAAGGAAAAAATATAGAATTTGCAACAGTTGCACTCCTTAAAGATTTGGCATTGGTTAAAACAAGCTTTACTGAAAATGATGGAATGTTCAGTTTTGATAAGCTCGGTTATGGAAAATATTTGATTAAAATATCGGTGGTCGGATCGCCAATATATCAAACCGATACTTTGGTGCTAACTGCCAGCCATGCTGTTATCGCATTGCCAGATATCAAGATTAAAGCTGGAGCAACCAATTTAAAGGAAGTGAATATTTCGGGACAGAAAGCTTTTGTAGAGCGGAAAATAGACCGTACTGTTGTC
Source organism: Pedobacter riviphilus (assembly GCF_014692875.1). Lineage (NCBI taxonomy): Bacteria > Pseudomonadati > Bacteroidota > Sphingobacteriia > Sphingobacteriales > Sphingobacteriaceae > Pedobacter > Pedobacter riviphilus. The sequence continues at coordinate 412,503 of NZ_CP061171.1, forward strand.
AATGTTGATGCTTTGATTTCGAATGCAGGTACAACCGCACTGGATGTGCTGAGTAAATCGCCTGGGGTGAACGTAGATCAGAACGGGGCAATTTCATTAAAAGGCAAAAATGGGGTGACTATCTTTATTGATGATAAACCAACTTATTTATCGGGGGCCGATTTGGAAAATTACCTGCGTTCGTTGCCTTCCTCTTCGCTTGATCAGATTGAACTAATGACCAATCCGCCTGCTAAATACGATGCTGCAGGAAATGGAGGTGTAATTAACATCAAAACCAAGAAAACCAAAACCGCTGGGTTTAATGGTGGGATTAATCTGAGTTTAAACCAGGGCGAATTAAGTCGCTCGAACAATAGTTTCAACTTTAATTACCGAAAGGATAAGATCAACATTTTTGGAAACCTGAGTTATAACCTCAATAATAGTTTTACCGATCTCGATCTGAACCGTAAATATAAAAATGATGATGGTAGTGCGAAATCCTACTTTAATCAGAATTCTTATTTCCGCAGGCATGGCAACACTTTTAATTTAAAAACAGGGCTTGATTATTATGCATCTGACCGCACAACCTGGGGCGTAGTGCTTACCGGAATGAACCGGATTTCTAAACAGGTAAACAACAATACCAGTAATTTGTCTAATGCGTCAATGCAGTTAGATTCGGTTATCAGGGCTGAAAATATCGATCAGATTAAATATCAGAATGCGGGCGTAAATTTAAATTACAGGCACAAATTTAAGCAGGCAGGACGAGAATTAACCTTCGATGCTGATTACCTGCTTTACCGGAATCAAACCGATCAAACTTATTACAACTTTAGTTATCTCCCTAGCGGAACATTAAAATACCAAGATATTTTAACAGGTAACCTGCCTTCAAATATTGATATCTACACCGCTAAAATGGATTATTCGCATCCACTTGAAAATAAGTGGAAGCTGGATGCGGGCGTTAAAACCGCTTATACCAAAACCGATAACATTGCCGATTACTTTAATACGGCAAATGGAAAAACGAGTGCTGATTATGAAAAGAGCAATCACTTTTTATATGAGGAGAATATCAATGCGGTTTACCTGAATATGAGCCGGGAAGGAAAGCGGTTTTCGCTTCAGGCTGGTTTGAGGTATGAAAACACGGTTTCTAATGGGCATCAGTTGGGCAATCTGATCAAACCCGATTCGAGTTTTAAAAGAACCTATAACAGTTTGTTCCCAACGCTTTATTTCTATTATAAGCTGGATACTGCTGGGAACAACCAACTGGGACTAAATTACGGAAGAAGAATCGACCGGCCATATTATCAGGACCTTAATCCGTTCTTTTCTCCGTTGGATAAGTTTACCTATTATGTCGGTAATCCTTTTTTAAAGCCTTCTTTTACACAGAGTATAGAACTATCGCATATTTTTAAAAATAAGATTACCACCACATTTAGCTACAGCTGGGTGAGGGACGAAGTGAACGAAACCATCGAAATTTTAAATGGCACCTATTACAGCAGACCTGCAAATGTGGGCAAAACAAGGGTGGCCAATGTTTCGGTAAATGCGGAGATCGATCTTACAAAATGGGCAAAATTAAATGCCTATATGGAGTTTGGTAAAATAGTTTCAAAAACAGATTTTTATACTGGTTTTTTGGTTACCAATGGCAGTTATTTTAGAACAAACCCCAATGTGCAGTTTAAAATCAGTCCGACATGGAATGCAGAAATAAACATGAGCTATCAGAGTAAACTTTCTAATGTTCAGTTTTTACTGGGTTCGGTGCATGAGTTTGGCGCAGCTGTACAGAAAAAACTCTCTGCAAAAAGTACTTTGAAATTAACGGCAAATGATATTTTCAGAAACCGGATATTTAATGGCGTAATTAATAATCTCGCAGCTACCGAAGCCAGCTGGACAAACAAGCAAGATTCGAGGAATTTTGTTTTGAGCTATAGCTATCGTTTTGGGAAGGCATTTTCTTCGCCAGCAAAACACGAATCTTCTGGTGCGGATGCAGAAAAGAACAGGGTGAAAAATTAACGGAACAATTCGTTCATCCTGGCTGGAGCATAGCGAAATGGAGGGATATAGCGTTGACCATTTTTTTGGAAAGCAGTGCCTGTGGTGCTTCTGGTCATCCAGTCCCGCCCTTTGCTTAATCCTGTGAAGGACAGGATAACGCTGTCGGTCGGGTTTATTTTACCCTGGATAGTAGCACTGTTTAAGATCACTAAACCCGATCGGAGCGGGATGCCAATTCCTTCTAATTGGCAGAAGCGGGAGTGGGACTGTTTTAACCTAAAAGCTTCTACAATTGCTTTCCAAAAAAATCTTATCAATTGGTCTTCATCCTAACTGGGGCGGAATATATTTTTTCTATTTCTATTGGTTGGTGTCTCACCGACCAATAAGATAACTATTATTCTACTATTATTTTGTGTATGCTGATTGTGTATGCTGATTGGGTTTCGGTCGGTGAGACACCGACCGATAGGTGAAAGCGTTGTCAACTTCCTAGCGCCTTGGCTATTAAAAGTTGGCAACTCATTTTCCTATACAAACTGGTTAAGCAGCAGCACTCCAACAAGCCCTAAAACAGAAACCAAACTTTCCATCATAGTCCAGGTGCTAAAAGTTTCTTTCAGGCTCAGGTTAAAGTATTCTTTAAACATCCAGAAACCTGTATCGTTTACGTGCGAAAACATTAAACTTCCGGCGCCGACCGATAGTACCATTAACTCTGCGGGTGCTCCGGCCCCAATTAAAGGGAGTACCATACCCGAAGCGGTTAGTGCGGACACCGTTGCCGATCCCAGGGTTACCCTAAGTGATGCGGTAATTAACCAGGCGAGTAATAATGGCGATAAATTTAGACCGCCAGTAAGCTGTTTCACCGTTTCGCCCATACCACTATCAATCAAAATCTGTTTAAAGGCACCACCAGCTGCAATAATAAGGATAATCATGGCGATGCTTTTAACCCCTTCGGCACACGATTCCATTGCTTTTGTAATGGAAGTTTTTTGAAGTGCCAGCGCAATAATAACCGAAATTAATAAGGCAGCAGTAGGATCGGCTAAAAATATAAACAGCGGTTTACCAATGTAATCTATTTTAAAACTGCTTCCTATCGTTCCGGCGATAATTAAGAATACGGGCAACAATGCGGTAATAAAACTTTTTGAAGCAGAAGGAAGGTTCTCTTCTTCGTTGATACTGAAGTGCTGAACCGTTACCGATTGATCACGTTTGAGAATCAATCGTGGGAAATAGATTCCGGCAATAACCGCAATAGGTATGCTTAAAGTTAAGCCGTAAATTAATGTTTTACCAATATCGGCATGGAAAATACCAGCGAGTGCAACAGGACCGGGGTGAGGGGGTAAAAAACCATGTGTTACCGAAAGGGCTGTGGCCATCGGGATGCCGATGTATAATTTTGATAATCCTGTTGTGGCTGAAATGGCAAAAACCAAAGGGATTAAAACCACAAAACCAGCATTGTAAAATAAAGGAATCCCCACCAATAAACCAGTTAACAGCACAGCCCATTGGATGTTCTTTTTACCAAAAGCGCCAATCAATATGAAAACGATCTTTTTTGCCGATCCGCTATCTTCAATCAATTTGCCCATCATCGCGCCAAGCGCCAAAACCATTACCATACTGCCCAGCGTGCTGCCTATCCCATTGCTGATGGAAGTCATCACTTTAGTAGCGGGCATGCCTAATAAAAGACCTGTAATAATTGCCACAGCAATCAGGGCAATCATTGGGTTAATCTTTTTCAAGATCAGCACGAAAAGCAACAGGATACCGAAAAGTAGAATCAATAATGACATTTGGTTAGGGTTTAGGGTAATTTACTTTTTAACGGTAATGGTCCTTCCGGTAACGAGATTAAATTCGTAAACCCGGTACAGGCCGTCATCACTAATCTCTATATTTTCTACCAGGCCTGTTTTGCTGAAGGTATCGGTTACCATATCGCCAATTTTCACCTCCTGAAGAACGTCGCTTGGGGTATCGTTGTTTAATCTGATCATGATGTAAAAGTATTATAATTTGCCAAAAGCTGTATAAACAGTTTTCAGTTGGCGGTTAATAGTTTTCAGTTATGTACAAATTGCCAATTGAACGCTGAAACTGTCAACTGGACTCGCTTAACTTTCAGTCCTTAAAATCTTCAGCGGTGGTTGGTTCAAAATACTTCTCGTACTTAACACACCCGTAATTACTACAAGTGCTACAATTGAACCAAACAGCAATAAGGTTGGTACAAGTGGAGGCACAAAGGCCGCATCGAAAGTGAATTTAGCCAATGCCCAGCTTCCGCTTATGGCTAAAATTAATCCGGCGCCTGCGGCAAAAGCACCTAAGAAGAAATATTCAATCGCATTTATTGCTAAAATCTGTTTTCTACTGGCACCCATAGTCCGCAATAAAATACTTTCTTTTATCCGCTGGTTTTTACTGGTTAATACCGAAGATATTAAAACAATCCAACCGGTTACCATACTAAAGCCAGCCATAAACTGAATCACAAAACCGATTTTGTTTAACAGCTCATCTAAGAGTTTTAATACCAAATCTAAATCGATGACCGATACATTTGGAAATTTTTGCACCACTTCTCCCTGGAAACGAGCTGAAACTTCGCCCGATGGTACCTTAGTCATCAGTACATGAAACTGTGGCGCTTCTTCTAACACCCCTGCCGGAAAAACTACCCTGAAATTGGTCTGCATCCTGCTCCAGTTTACTTCCCTTAAACTTCCAACAACCGTGGGGATCATCATACCCTGCACATTAAAAAGGATTTTATCATTCAGCTCAACATGAATCTGCTGGGCATAACGCTGGTCCAGTGAAATATAAACCGTTTCGTTGGGTTTTATTTTTCCGATCCATTTACCTGATGTAATTTTCTCTGCCGCGGTTAAGGTATCCTGATAAGTAGCCCTGATCTCATTGCGATAGGCCCTTCTGTTACTGGTATCTGCACTGGCTTTCTTTCCGTTAATTTCTTCAATGCGCATGGTAACTACGGGCACCTGGTTCATTAATGGCAATTTGAAAGCTTTAGTTAAACTGTCCAATCCTTCTTTTTGTGTATTCTGGATATCGAACATCACCATATTGGGCTGATTGGCGCCTGATGAAAGTGTAACGCGACTCATTAATATCCCCTGAACAAAAAACAGGGTGCAGATAAATGCGGTTGATAAACCTATAGAAACGGTAAGCATTAAGGTTTGGTTATTCGGCCGGTAAAGGTTGGCAAAGCCCTGTCGCCATAAATAAGGTGACGAATTAGGTAAGAGTTTTCTTACCAGGAACATCAATAGTTTAGACAGTATGATCAACAGCACAAAAGCGATGGCAATACTTGCGGTAAAAGCCAGCGTTTGAATCCATGTTTTCATCTGCAAGTGCGTAAAAGCTGTAATAAAGATTGCCATAAGCAGATACACCAGCCAGGTTAGCGGATCTCTTTTTCCTGCTGCTTTTTCGAAAGATATCCGGATGGCATTTAATGGCGAAATCCTTCTAACAGATAGAAGTGATGGAAGGGCAAAGAGGACCGAGATGATCAAACCCAATAAAATACCCTGGCCAACGGCGGGCCACGAAACCTGCATGGTAATCTCAATTGGTAGAAAATCTTTCAATACCAATGGAAGCAAAAATTGTATACCTGTGCCTAAAGCTGCCCCTAAAACAGCAGCGATTAAGCCAATAAAAAAGACCTGGATAAGGTAGATTAAAAAGGCATGACGGGATTTTAATCCTAAACACCTCAGCGTGGCAATCGCACTTAATTTCTCCTGGATGTACACATGGATAGCGCTACCAACACCAACACAACCTAATAGCAAAGCAATAAACCCAGATAAAGCCAGAAAACGATTTACATCTTTGAACGATCTTCCGGTCTGTTCTTTTCTCGATTCAACCGTATCGGCATCAAAACCTTCTTTTTCTAATTTGCTGTCCTGCTTTTTTACCCATTCATCTATTTTGGATGGATCGTTATACCTGAAATAAAATTTGTTATTAATCCGGCTTCCGGTTTTAATCAGATTGGTTTTATCGAGGGTTTGTAGTGGAATATAAACCGTAGGGGCAATACTTGCACCAATACCCGTTTGGCCAGGAGCTTTTGTTAAAGTGCCCAGTATGTTGAAATTGAGATCGCCGATTTTTACCGAATCGCCAACTTTTGCATTAAACTGCAGCATCAGGGTTTGATCTACCAAGGCATTTCTTCCCGATTGAAAGTGTTTTGCTGCGGTTAGCGGAATGGTTTCTATCGTACCGTAATATGGATAATTTCCCTCTAATGCTTTCATTTGTACCAAACGGCTGCCTCCACCTTTCTGGAAATAGATCATCGAAGCAAAGGTTTTCTCCTGCGATCGTTCATCGCCAAGTGTATCGAGCATTTTTTGCATCGCTTTGCTTACACCTTTCCGGCTATCTAACACCAGATCGGCTCCTGTAAGCTCTTTTGCCTGCGCATCAATATCCTTTTGCAGGTTATCTTTAAACGAGTAAACTGCAACAAGAGCCGCAATACCCAAAACAATAGCCGAAACAAAGAGCAATAAACGTGCACGGTTTTTCCTGCTATCGCGCCAGGCCATTTTAAACAGCCACGAAAACTTAATAGATTGTTTTGGGAGGCTATTAGGCATAAGTAGGGTTTTCGTCTGAAATGATTACGCCGCCTTTAATTTTAATGCTCCTAGCTGTTCTGGCAGCCAATTCAAGATCGTGTGTTACAATAATCAATGTGGTTCCGGCATCTTTGTTTAAATCAAAAAGCAATTTGATCACTTTTTCGCTGGTTTCTGCATCAAGGTTTCCGGTAGGTTCATCTGCAAAAAGAATTGCCGGTTGATTCGAAAATGCCCTTGCCAGTGAAACGCGTTGCTGTTCGCCACCTGATAGTTGTACTGGATAGTGATGCGAACGGTCGGCAAGGCCAACTTTATCCAGCAGCTCTAATGCATGGGCACGGATGTTTTTTGCTCCCCTTAATTCTAAAGGTACCATTACATTTTCGAGTGCAGTTAAAGTGGGCAACAGTTGAAAGTTCTGAAAAATGAAACCCACATATTGATTTCTGATTGCTGCTCTTTCATCTTCATTCAATTTCTCTAAGGCAATACCATTCAGTTCAACCGTTCCGCTACTGGCCCTGTCCAATCCGGCACATAAACCAAGTAAGGTTGTTTTTCCGCTTCCCGAAGGACCTGTTATGGCCACAGTTGAGCCAGCTCCTATCGAAAAATTAATGTTATCCAAAACGGTGAGTTCCCGTCCGGCACTTTGGTAAATTTTGCTTACATTTCGGATGTTCAATATGCTTTCCAATAGCTGAATTTTTAGGGTTTGCGTATAGATTGTGGCCAAACATAACTAGGCACTGCCTGTTAAGATAATGGTTTAAACAATAATTAGATATAGATTAATTAGATATGTTACGAAAACGATTAATGGGACTATTTGTTTTGAGCCTTGTACTACTGAGCTGCGGAAACCGCGAAAATAAAAGCAATACCGATAAAACTTTAGATTCGACTGACCAAAAAACGGCTACCGTACCTACTGAGCAAAAGAATATCCTCTTTTTTGGTACCAGTTTAACCGCAGGTTACGGACTCGATCCAACGGAAGCTTACCCGGCATTGATCCAAAATCGGATCGATTCTTTACAAATGCCTTACAAAGTAATTAATGGTGGTTTAAGCGGCGAAACTTCTGCTGGCGGAAAAGGGCGGATTGATTGGCTGCTTAAACAGCGCGTGGATATTTTTGTACTTGAACTTGGTGCTAATGATGGATTGCGTGGGTTGTCTGTGTCGCAAACGGTTAAAAACCTTCAGGCGATTATTGATCGGGTAAAGGCTAAATACCCTGATGCTAAAATGGTATTGGCTGGTATGCAGGTTCCGCCCAATATGGGCGCAAAATATGCTGCCGATTTTAAAAATATGTTTCCTGATCTGGCAAAGAAAAACCGAATGGCCCTGATCCCTTTTTTATTGGATAAGGTTGGTGGTGTTCCCAGGTTGAACCAAGCCGATGGTATACACCCAACTGCCGAAGGAGATAAGATCCTGGCTGAAAACGTTTGGGTTGTGCTGAAGGATTTGTTGTAAGGCGTAATATCTGTCTGACAATAAGATCCTGAGATGAACTATCATTGATGTATTCTAAAAGAAAAGTCGTCATTGCTGACGATTTCCCTCCTCGATGCAAAGAGGACTATTTTAGGGGCGATCTTCCAGTGTGCCTAAAAATGCAATAATCTGTTTGATCTCCAGCTTGCTTAAGTTCAGCTTATCAGCAGATAAAGTCTGGTTTTCAATATTGATCCCAATGCCAGCGCCACCTCCTTGGTTATAAAAATCCATCACCTGTTCTAAGGTTTTATAAACACCATTGTGCATGTATGGACCTGTTTTGGTGATATTTCTTACGGTTGAAGTTTTAAATGCATGTTTATACTGTGGGTAAGCATAAAGGGCATATCGGCCTAGATCGGGATCTATTTTTGGTTTTAAGGTATCTGTAGTAGCAGGTACACCTAAAACTTCTGCTTCACTTTTAATAAAGAGAGGTGCCTGGGTACCATTAAATAAGGGCGCAAAATGACAGCTTCCACACTTGGCTTTTCCCATAAAAAGATTAAAACCTTCTTTTTCTTCTTGATTTAACTGTTTTTTATCTCCCTGCATGTAGCGGTCAAATCGGGAGTTAAACGGAGATAACGAACGGATATAAGATGCCAATGCATGCTGGATTTTCCATGGATCAGCTTTCGTGGTTTTATCCTGATAAGCTTTTTGAAATAAGGTTAGGTAATTTTTTGATGAATTGATTCTCGTTGCAGCCTGTGTTAATGAACCGTTCATTTCCTGTTTATGATGAACCACATCAAGCGCCTGATCTTCCAGGGTTCCTGCTTTTAAATCATAAAAGAATCCGCGCTGCAAACCAGCATAAGTTAAAGTTGGTGTATTCCTGAGTAGCGATTGTCCTTTTGAAATTCCTGCTGCTTTGCTTAAGCCATCGGTAAAGGCGAGTGATTGCTGATGGCAGCTGGCGCAGCTGCGGTTATTTCCATTAGAAAGTACCGCATCATTGAACAAGATTTTTCCAAGTGCAATTTTATCATCGTTGATAAATAAAGTACTGTTGCCTACAAATTTGTTTACGTTAAAAGCGTTTACTTGGAACATACTTGTTGCATCGTCACGAAGTGCGCTGCCGCTGGTGGCAGTTGGTATTTTTTTTTCTAAACGAAGTAAATTGATGTGCTTGCTGATCGGATCAAGATATTCAGTTATAAAAGTCAAACGATCGAAATGATCAAAATCGGCATTTTTATCTAGGTAGCTTATCGCTGAAGGTACCAGTTTATCTGACGCATTGTTTTCATACTTTGCCAGTACGTTTGCTATTCCCTGTAATGCCGAAACCGTTTCGGGTATTGATTGTAAGGCGTTTGGGGTATCAAAACCAGTAATGCCTAAACTGGTAATCCTGAAAATTTCTAAACGGATAGCGTCAAATAATTGTGCATCGGTAATCTGGTACTGTTCATTAAAACGGCTAACACGTTGCAGGTTGAGCCGCATTTTTTTTACCTCATTTCCTAATTCTTTTCGGTTTTCTGTCGTTGGGTCTTCATAGATAATTTCTTCCATTACCTGAAAGCCTGTTGGATTTTCAATGAGATTTTCACCCAGTTCAATTTCATCAATTGGTGCACCATTAAGCAGTACAGAAGTTGAAGGGAAAAAATATTCGATATAATACTCCAGCTGTTTGTATTTTATTCTCGCCTGTAGAAAAGATTGTTTAATTGCTTTTTCATCCCTGTTTTGAACGGCTATCGATAATTTTTGGTCAATAATGTTCTGAAATTCAACAAGCTGTCGGTCAAAATCGGCTTTTACCAGTTCTGCATTTGATCTGTTTTCCGTTTTACAGAAAATGGATAACAGAGTAGTAAGGGTAATCAGTACAATAAAAAAGACAATTTTTTTAAGGCTAGGCATGCTTGGGTAGGAGTTGAAATAAAACAGAAAAATCCTTCCAGCGTTTGCCGAAAGGGATAAAGAAATAAAATAGGTTATTTAGAAACGCCGCGAACGATTACGACTTGTCCACCTTCGTTATTATTTACCAATCTTGTTGTACCACCATCAGCATTTTTGTATTTATCGCTTGTCCAGGTGTGTGGGTGTAAGTTAACTATGAATGTATCAGGGATACCAGTCAGTGCAGAGATATCGTACATCGCGCCATATTCCCAGCTACTTAATTGTACATTGTTTGATGGGTTGTATTTAGCGTTAAAAGTGGCATCTGTTCTGCGGTGGTTCATTTGTAACATCGGTTTTAACGATTTTGAAGCCATTGCAAATTGCCAGATGGTTCCATCATGGTCGTTGTTTTTGTAGAACGAATCTCCATCTTCCTGGATGTACACATAGTTTTCGGTTACGCAAAGGTTATCTGGATTTACAATACTTTTTCCAGGGTTGTCATTTCCGTCAACGGCAACTTCTAATTTACCTTTTAATGGATTGTTTGCATCCAATACCAGTTTATATACGCGGCCCCACATGGTTTTTCCACTTACTGGCGTAAGTTTATCGCCCTGGCTAACACCAGTTGCAGTAAAATATACTTCCCGTCCGTTTGCTGCACTGCCTTTTCTGTAATCGATATCTTCTACGCGGGCTAGCATTAAAGCTTTTTTATCAATTGTTTGTTGCTGTAACTGTGCACCTGTACTGCTTTTTACATTGTCAAGCTCCACAAATTCCACATCATAGCTTTGTCCTTTGTCCATGTTGGTTTCAATCGGATCGTTATTGCTGCGTTTCATCACATATAACTTGCCGTTTTCCAGGTCACCTTGAGTGTTAGATACGTACATGGCCAATTGTCCATCGGTTTCATCCTCACCAATCATGATAACGGTTTTGCCAGCATATGATGCTTTAGGGAGTGGCACTGCATTTTCAGCGCTCCATCTGCCTAATGCACTAACAGTTCTCTGTTTGTTCTTTTTATCTGCTGCCGCAAGGGGATCGATGGCGTGGATCATTGATTCTGCACCACTTTCTCCGGCAGTTAAGAAAACTGGTTTAGAAAAGCCATGTTCTTCTGGTGTTGCCATTGTAGCAGAACATAAACGGGTCATGCCGCCATCAGAATCTACAATATATTCTCCTTTTACAGGTTTGAAATTTTTATCTAAGTATACTCTTGATACTGATTGAAGAATTTCATGGTTATTAATCATAATAAAACCTTCGCCAGCTGGATTTTTGATAATTCCTGCTCCGTCAGGTTGTGCACCAAAGATAAAATTTGGTGATTCTGCCAGTACGTCGTCTGAGCTGATCAGTGTGGTAATATTCAGGCTTTCGAAACCAGGCATGGTTTTTACCAATGAAGGGTTTACCGAGTAATCTTTAAGTGTAATGGGACTGGTCTCTGGGTTTTCTGCCTCATTATTCTTTTTACAGGCACTGATCACAACTGCCGAAGTAACGAATGCGGCAACAGCAAGGGCTAATGCCTTTTGCTTTAATAATGTTTTATTCATAATTTTTGTTTTCCGTTTGAGGCAAAATTACATGGGCTATGTTTCCGGAAATTAAAGTATATGTTAAGCTAAGCTGCGTCTGCTATTTAGAATTGTTCTTTAGATCAACAAATTAGGTAGGACTCGATAAAAATTTCAGTTCCTATTTAACTTCAGGTATATTGCATTTAAATAATCATCCTGCAATGAAAACGCATATTGTGAAAATCTTTGTTTTCTTTCTAATGGCCTTTGCCTTCGGTTGTGGAGGCAGCACTTCAAATAAAAGAAGTAATATAGTTATTGAAACCTCTGGCAAAAACATGCTTAGCGTAAAAAGTATGCATGATGATCTTTCCGTTTTGTGGTCGGCGATTAAGGAACTGCATCCCGGTTATGGATTTTATACTTCTCCTGCAGATTTGCAAAAAGCTTACGATAGTACTTATGCCTCAATTAAATCGCCGCTTACCGAAAGTCAGTTTATTGATCAGATTTATCCTTTTATGTGTGAGTTGAGGTGTGGGCACACGCAGTTAAAGCATGCTGAAGGATATAAACCTTCTATTAATGATACGGCCTCGCATCTTCCTTTTAAGGTGCTGGTTAGAAATCATCATGCCTGGATAACTGCACATCAAACTGCGGAGCTTCATACGGGTGATGAAATTATGAATATAAATGGCATACCCGTTTCAGCAATAATTAATCGGGGTTATGGCCTGTATTGTGGAGATGGTTATGGCGAAACATTTAAAGAATTATTTTTAAGCGAATATGATGGTTTTGAAGATGCCTGTAATAAATGTTACCATTGGAAAGGTCCCTATCAGATAAAACTACACACCGTTAATGGGGGCATAAAAAACATAAATGTGAAACCTGCAGAAAGCGGGGCAGTAACAACAGATCTAACATTAAAGCCCGTTGATAATTTTGCCAACTGGACTGTTGTTAAAGGTATTTCTGATGCTAGACTGAGGTTTTTCAATTCATCATCTACAGCATGGTTTTCGGCAACTCCATTTGCTTATGCAGATACCCTTGTCTATAAAAAGGCTTTCGCGGCAATCAAACAAAAAGGAATTAAAAACCTGATACTGGATTTAAGGCATAATACAGGTGGCGATATCAGGGTGGCTACACAATTGCTGTCTTATCTTGCCGATGGACCTTTTAATGTGGTAAAAGAAGTGAAATCAAGAGTTTCCGACCTTGCCAACAACCGTTTTGCAAAATATTTTGATAGTACCATAACGCAGGGTTTTATTCAAGGCTATAAAACGAGCAGCAAAACCGGCGATTGGTATCGTATTGAAGCCACACCGGCGTTCGGCCAGATTTATGGTCCTTTTCAATTGGCAAAAAAAGATCATTTTAATGGGAAGCTCCTTGTTTTAATCGATGGTGCTACCTTTTCATCAGGAGCACTACTTACTGCTGCTTTAAAGGCCCAGCGGAAAGGCATAAAATTTATCGGAAGAGAAACCGCAGGAGCAGAAGAAGGCTGCAATGGGGTAACTCTTCAGCATTTAACCTTGCCCAATACTAAAATTGTGGTCGATTTTCCATGGATGCGCGTAATTTCGATGGCTAAAAATCCAGTTAAAGGGCGAGGTATTATGCCCGATTATGTTGTAAACTACAAACCCGAAGATGTGGTACGCAATAACGATGTAGATTTAAGAAAGGCAATGAGTTTGGTTAGGTAATAGCAGCTTTGTAATTCATTCTGAATTTTGAAAATGGCTGATGTTATTAAAAGTATAAACAATATTGTTCTCATTCTTGCCTAAAGCTTTTTAGCGTACCGTTGTTATTGAATTGCAGGTCGTAGCGCTCACGACTGCCGTTAATGCTTGATGGAAACCAGCGCATACCATTATCCCAAATAGAAATGTAGGCCGTGGTGGTAGGCTTTGCACCTTCAATCTCAGCTGCCTTTTCGTTATAGATTTGTATCACTTTTTGTGCAGCTGCGAAATTTATTTTACTCAATGGAAATGTTCTGCGTTCGATGTTTCGGGCCAGTACTGGCTTTTGCTCAGACCAGGAACCATCTTTGTACTGGTAGGCATCTACATATTTAGGGTTTTCGGGATGCTGTAATGACAGGTTAATGGAGCCATCTTCATAAAAATGGACAGACTCATAAACTACAATTTCTTTGTTGCGGTACTTTGGCAGTTTTCTTAGTTTTTCCTCTGCGCTTTCCAGCTCAGCGGCACGTAGTATTCCTTTTCTGGCTTTTATTGCTGGTTTTTCTGCATCAATATTTTTTGCCCCGGTTTGTGGCAAGTTCATTTCCTTTAAAAATTCATTTACCCTTTTTTGGATTTCCTTACTGTTTGCTGGTGTTTGCTTTTGTTTTAGCAATTCAATATCATGAAAAAGATCTTTTGCCTTTTCCTGTATTTCGGGTGTATTAACTGTATCGCCATTTATAACTATAGTTTTTTCCTGCTGTTGCTGTAAGGTTGTTGTGGTAGATGTTTTTGTATCGCCTTTATACCCTCCATTTTCTCGAAGGCCTTTTTCCTGATCATATTTTTTAACTAAAGAATCATTAGGATGAAAGGTTTCATCTACACTTTTGGTAATCTGTTTACAACCAAGGCAAAGGAAGAAGCACATCATCACCAGACAGAAAATATTGTTTAAGTTCTTCATCAGAATTCTCCTTTAAGTTCGTTCAGGTCTTTTTCAAAAGCAATTTTTTGCGGATCTTCTTTGAGGTAAAAAATAGAATAGTATTCCTGCCTAACGCTGTCCAGATCAAGTAGATCTACTACCTTTTTAATGTTTGCCCGGTGCTTGTGATTAAAATCATCGGTAAATTCGAGTTCAAAATTGATCATTGGTTGCTCGTTGATATAAGTTCCGCTTTGGCTGACTTTGAGCACCCGGGCAGTAGTATGCGTACCTTTAAATTTGATCAGGTACAATTGACTGGGTTTGCTGGTAAACTTATGAGCGATAAAAGTGCCGAAAACACGGTAAACAAGCAGCATAAAGGCGCAAGTTAATAAAGGATGGCTAATACCCATAAAACGCCAGCCCATGCCTCTGCTTTCTAAATGATAAGAATAAACATAATACCCAACAACAATGGAGGTAAAGATTAGCCAGGCCAGGTTGGTAAGAAATATGATCATTTTTTTAATGCTTACTTCTGTAGTGGCAAAAATAAAATAAGGAACTTTGTTTACCTCTTTATCTAACAGAATGCCAACTGTTTTACCTGTTTCGTAACGGCGTTCATAAGGTTTTGCATCATTTACAGTGGTTTTATGCATAATTGTACTTCCCCTCAGGTTTTTAAACCGTAAGATAAGTTCGTAGGTATCGTAAGCCGCGCCTCTTTTATATATTTTTGATGACTCCAGTATTTTGGCCTCCCGGGGTTCGCCGGTAATTTTAAGTTTTTCTATATTACGTTTAATCGAAAAGGTGCGGATCACCCATTTCTGGTAATAACCGATTAATAATATAGCCCAAAGGAGTACGGATATAGCAAGCATGGAGAGCGGATACCAGGGATTCTCGCCCATCAGGTTGGATACGCTGTCGTCTTTAGTGTTGTAATAGATCAACATGGGGAACGGAATAGCGAAAAACAACATGTAAATGATCCAGAATATCGAAAATCCTCTCATGTTTTTTAGGTTAGATCGTGAATCTTTTTATCTTTTATTTAATTGTATGTTTGAGATTTCTAATTTATTGTACGCTGAGATGTATCATTCTTTCAATTTCCTTTAACACTTCTGTTTCAAATACTTCTTGCCTGATCTGGCTTTTGCGGTTGGTGCCAAATGGCTGGCTAATGGCGAAGCTTTTACCATATTTATTCTGTTTGTGCGATAAAGCGTAATGCAACAGGCCATCTTCTTGTACATGAAGGATATGTACATCTTCGAAAGCCATAATTTTACGGGTAAATAAACCAGGGATTTTTTTGTATACCTGCCTGGTGTATTGATCGAAAATATAGGTAGCGTTAAAATGAAAGATAAAATCGTAAACCGCCGTAAGTGCCGATACAAAACCTATGGCCATTATGCCCCAATACGTATTATAGTTGAGATCGAACATGGGCGTAACTACAAATATTCCTGCTGCCAGGAGTGCAAAAAATAAAATCTTGCCTTTGTAATCACGCTCAGGCTGAAAGCTGAGTTTGCCGTTTTCTATTTTTAAATGATATGCTGCCATGTTTTATAATTTCTCCTGTTTTTAGGTATTTAGGGTTGGCCTACAGCCAGGTGAAGGGAGCAGGCCTGTTAAATGCCATAGCTGTATATTTTTAAGTTTGTGGCAAGCCCATTATCGTACTTATTTCTTCGCTAAGTTTTTGAAGGGGTTTTGCTGTAAATAAAGTTTGTGCCAGTAAAATATGTCTGGTTTTATTGTCCTTTCTCATTACCATAATGGCCTGGATACTCACGGTAATAAAATAACTTTTTTGTTTCGAGATGAGAAAATGGTCAAAATCATCAAAACTATAGCTTACAGGAGCACTGAAGAAAAAACGTTTACGCTGTATTTCACGGCTTTGGTTGTCAAAAGCAATAACACCTGTTGTACGCAAGATACCCAGTACACCTACAAAGGCAAAGAAGGCAACGTATAAAAATGTCGCCTTGCTGGTGCTATATATCAGTAGAGCGATGATGGCAGCAATACAGCCCAAAGTTATGGTATAAAATAGTCCTTTTTGCACCTTTAATTTATAAGTATTACCTTCTTGTTCGAAATATTTAAATGTTTGCATGTTGTTTTAATTATTTGAAAATGAATTCGATATATTTTAATATCGATACTTCTTTTAGCCTCATTAAAGTACTGTCCAAACCATTTATCGAAGTTCTCTTTGTGTTTCTCCCGGGTAATTTTAATCAGAGTGTTTGATTACTTAAATGAAGCAACTACCTGATGATGGAGTTAGCGCATACGTTCAATGATTATATTTTCATTTCCTTCATCATCGGCTTCCAGGTATAAATTCCAGTTTAATTTTTCGGCTATTGCTAAAAAAGTTTTAAGGTATAACTGCTGATCTATATTTTTTTCTTTGCTACAAATAATATCAATCAAATTAATAAAGCCTGTTTGCCTTTTAGATGAAGAAAAATTTCCTTCTTTTGCTTCAACCAATGTGATGCTCGTCCACGGGAAATGATCGGCATTACATAGGCTTTGATGATCTTGCTTCACAAAATTTCCGGTCTGTAACAGCACATCCATTACGCTTCCGGTTTCTGCCTTCTTTTTGTGCTGCAGGTCGCTTTTAATGCTGTAATAGTTGTATCTGTCACTCCACATCATTTTTCTTTTTTAAAGTACAGTTAACGGTAGGGTGAATGATGGATCTACTAAAAAGGCATTTTTTTTACTTCAATTTTATTATCCTTGGCATATGTTTCTGCAAGTTTCCAAAGCGTACTGTACTTCTCTATAAATACATCGTACTGGCTGGTATCCAGTTCTGTTAAGGCCTTGTTAATTTCCTGCTCCGGCTCATGATTATCGATCATTTTAGCTATTTTAAGGTGCTCGGCTTTATAGCTCGTTAAAACATATTTGTACAATGTTATTGATGCATCAAGCATGGGTTTTGTTTCTGGAGTTGGCTGTAGTTTTTTTACCTTCTCCAAGTTCTTTTCAGCTCTGGCAATCGAATTTTTCAGGTATTCTTCGCAGCTAGTAACTTTACCTGGACCAGATACGTTTTTAAGATATTTCTGGTAACCTTCGAAATAGTATGTGCCGAAGCGCGATATGTCATTCGTGTTTAGGGCTGCCTGGTCGAAATATTCGTCAGGGTATTTACCATAAAGTTGCATGCGGTGATGGTAAAAACCATCACCATTAACATGACATTTTTGATGTTGAGGCGCATAAACTTCTTTTTAGTATTTACCAACAAATGAAGACTTGTCTTCAAACATTTTACCGATCAGCGGAATAGGTTTTAATGCACCATTAGCCGCATTGATGATGCCTATAATCCAAAGAATGATAAATGCATAACCCACAAATCCTAAAAAGGATAAACTAGGTACTATACTGGCAATGATGGTAAAGGCTATATTGAAAATAATACTTACAATGGCAAGACCTAGTGATTGCCTTAAATGATATTTAAGCAAAGCATCGGCTTTATCTTTTCCAGTAAAATAGGCTACTAACCAACCAATAAGGGTGATGTAAGAAATGATTGAAAGTGTTTTGTTGTCCATGATTTCTGTTTTTTAGATTGAAAATTATTTGAGTCAAATTTGGAGTTAATCATCATTATCTAAAAGAATTGGCCACCTACAGAGCATCTACAATGTTTTAATAAAACGTCTACAATACATCTACAGGTATTTTTAATGTATTGATTATTAGTGTTTTGTGTGTTTTGTTGTTTTTTGTTTTCGTCTACAATATTGTCGCGACTTCAATCTTTATGCTAATTTTACGGTATGAAGCATCAACATTTTAAAAAGATATTTCTCTTAATCGGCATTTGCATCTGTTGTTTTATAACCTATGCGCAAACTTTATTGGATAGTACTGCACTTGAAAAGTTAAGCGATAAAGATAAACCGGCATTACTAACGCAGCTTGCGGAGCGAAGTAGAATTAATGGCGATTATAAAGCAGCGATACGAAAGGCTCAACTGAGCGCAGCTTTAGCTTTAAAATTTAAAAATTTAACAGAGGCTGTAAAAGCCAGGACAATACAGACAAGTGTATATGCCACGACCAAAGAGTTTGTTTTATCAAAAAAAGCTAGCGATACCACGTTACTCCTTGCGCAGCAATCGCGACAGCCCGTTGCAATGGCCTATGCTTATTATGCGCAGGCATTATTTTATAATGCGATTGATAATTCGGAGCAGATTACCAAATATTGTCGGCTTGCACTGAAGTCGTTGGAAAAAGTATCCGACCCTTATCTCAGCGCCAAAATATATTACCAACTCTATATGATCAACTCACGTTGGGATGATGTTAAAAATGTGAACAAGTATGCCTGGGCAGCTACCCAAAATGCTTTAAAAACCACTGATTATAACCTGTTGAGCAATTGTTATATCGCTTTATCTGTTGCTGCCGATTATAATTATGCCGGTACTAAAAAAGAAGTGTTCCGCGATAGCATCATCTATTATTTGAACAAGGCCCAAAACCTTTACATCCAGCATCCGAAATATGTTGCGCGAAAAACTTATGGTATTGCCTGTATCAACAGTGCCGATTATTACCTGAGGTATTTCGCGGATACCGATCAGGAAGCAAAAAACAATGCTATCCGTTACGCCAGTATGGCCAACGAAGTGATGAAAGGTGCAATAAACGGCGAAGAAATAAGGGCGAGTAGTTTGGGGATTCTGAGCGAATACGCCAGGAGAGATAAAAATCTAGTAATGGCGGAAGGTTACCTGCAAGAAGCCTATAATGTAATGATAGGTAAGAAAGTGCCTTATTATTATACCTTGATTAATGTGGTAACTGCACTTTCTAATTTTTATGAGCAGAATGGAAATTATGTAAAAGCACTTGAATTTCAGAAAAAAGCAACGGAATATGGCAACAAACTTTTTGATGAAAAACGGACATTAAATGCTCAAAAACTGGAGGTTCAGTATGAAGCTGAAAAAAAAAACAGTGAGGTTAAGTTATTAAAACAAAGCGAAAAATACGCACAGCAACAAAAATATCTATATTTCGGTATTGCAATAGCCTCCATTTTAGGGCTTATATTTATGTTCCGCTCTTACCACTTCAGGCTAAGGTACTCCTTACAGCGCGAGAAGCAATTGCATTTAGAAAAACAGGATGCCGAACTGCAGATGAAATTCGAAAAAGAGGAGCAGGCCAGGTTAAAGGCCGAGCAGCTGCTATTGGAAAGCCAGCAGCAACAATTGCAGAAAGAAGTAATGGCCAGCCAGTTACAGCTCGAGCATAAAAAAGAAATGCTGTTCCAGATTAAGGAAAAACTTAGTGATAACCACCAGTTCAACATCAATAAAATCTGGAATGAAGAATTGCTATTGGATAACGATTTCGAAGAAGCCAAATTTCAGATCCAACAGGTACATCCAGAGTTTTTCTCTCTGTTAAATCAACGGGCACAACAAAAACTTACGGCACTCGATCTGAAGCTCTGCGCTTACCTCCATTTGAAGATGGATACTAAAAAAATTGCCCAGCTGATGCATATCGAAGCCAAAAGTGTGCGTATGAGCCGTTATCGGATTAAACAAAAGCTGGGTTTGGGGAAAGAAGACGATTTAAACTTGTTTTTGCAGAATATAGGTTAAAATATAATCTAAAATTAAAAGGCTGTATCATAATATATAATTTCGTTCTATTTGTCACGTTGAGCCTGTCGAAACGCCTTTAAAAAGGTCCTTCGACAAGCTCAGGATGACAATTTTAGATTTATGATACAGCCTCTTTGGTATTAATTTTTAGCCAGTGTTGGGCTTGGCTGGTAATAAAACTCCTCTTCTTCAAAATCTTCGTTTGATTTATTCTGAATGGGAGATGCAGGAGTTGGTTCATCTAACCTCACAACCGGGCCATCTTTTGCCAGTTCGCTACCGGCCACTTTCGATTTGAATATTGGCCACAATAGCTGTGCATACCATTGGTCGCCTTCATAATGTGAAATGCCATAAGCCTTAGGGTATTTTCTGCTAATTAAAGCTGTCCCAAAAATAATATCCCATAAGAAAAACATATTGCCAAAGTTACCCTTGTAATAACCCACGCCATCATCTGTTGTCGCTGCATGATGCGCATGGTGGGTAGCAGGTGTAGAAATTGTTCTTTCCAATACCCAGGCCAAGGGGTGCAGGATTTTGTATTTATAGAAAGGTTTATCCCACGGAATGCTCGAGTGCGCCAGGGTGGTGATGGTACCTTTAATTCCCTTACCACAATGGCAGGTATGCCTAGTCCTAAATACACCAACGCTGTGGTAAGGTAAGTTTGCGAAAAAAACAGGGTATAAATGGCATTCTGTCTGCTGGCCATGGCCATGCCCATATACGGTGCTGAGTGGTGCGTACGGTGAAAACGCCATAACCAAGGAATTTCGTGGTGCAGCCTATGGTACCAATACTGCGTAAGGTCATCGGCAATGGCTATAATAATACAGCCCCAAAAGAAAGGTACCCACTCAAAGGTGTTTTTTAAACCTGGTAGTACGGCCGGTAAAAACTTTAAACCGTAATAGGCCACAACAGGTCTGATGACCAATCTTGGCAGGGTAAAGCAGGCAATATCAACAAAACGTTCGTTTTTCGGCCACTTGCCTTTATACAATCCAAAAGAGAATTCGAGTACGCCAAGAAAGAATACTAAAAAGGGGAAACCGAAACCATTCAGGTTTTCGATTACGCTTTTGATAAAATTAATCACTGGTTCCATTGTTTGATGAATTTTTAGGGTTTACAGATTTGGTTTTTTCAGCTTTATGCTGTTGTTTTAGCCAGGGCCTCTCGCCGGTAATGTAAAAGGTGGCAAACATTAAGACAATGGGCAACACATAGATAAAGAGGCTCAATACCGCATTTCTAATGATTTTTTGCCGGGTTTTTTCTTCGATTTTCATGGTTCATGATTTAGTTTTTGTGAATAATCTGGGTTGCTGGTTCATCGCCCAATAAACGCTGGGTAAGGTAAAGACCACCAACAATGATGATAAAGGGGATCAGCGTTACAATGATGCCCACCAATATCTTTTTGCCTAAGATGTTAAAGTCTGATGCTGTCATTTTTTCTTTAGTTTTATAAATGAATAATTAATTATATCCCGGATTTTGGGTAAGCAGCGTATTGAGTTCTCTTTCGGTCTGTGGAATAGGGAACAAGATATTTTTTAAGGACACAGCCGATTTTTCTGGAATTTTTTTGAGTGCATCTACATAAATATTTCCGCCCTGCCGTACCAGATCGAACCATCTATGCCCCTCCTGGATAAATTCTTTTCTGCGCTCCAGGAAAACCGAGTCTCTAAATGCATCTGTAGATAAACCAGGTGTTAAATCTGCAATTTTTGCCCTTGTCCTTACTTTGTTAATGGCATTGTAGGCTTCGGCAGTTGGCCCACTGATATTGTTTACTACTTCGGCATAAAGCAACAATATATCTGCATACCTGATTACCGGATAGTTTATCCCGCTCTGGGCCTGGGTATTTAAGGGTGTCAGCGTATAATCAACAAATTTGTTAAAATAGGGTGTATAGGCATTTTTAAAAACCACATACTTGCCAGTTGCTGCGTTATAAACCGAATCGTAGAAGGTGGTTTCGCGCCTGGTATCGGCCGCAGAAAAAAGCGCGTAAACACTTTTATTGGCGGGCACATCAATAGGGAAGGTTCCGGTATTAAATGAGGTAAAACTCTGACTAAGGTTTTGTACCACATTTTTCGCCCCAAGATTGCTTTCGAATTGTACAGAAAATATATGTTCGATGCCGTTTTTTGTGGCTTTTTGAAAAACATCCTTATAATTGGCGAATAAGGCATAACCATAACCACCATTAATTACGGTGTTGAGCTGGGCAAGTGCATTTGGCCATAGTTTTTGCGTAACATATACCTTTGCCAGCAGCGAATGCGCTGCGCCTGATGTGGCCCTGCCTAAATCTGCACTGCCATAACTTTTTGGTAAGTTGGTGGCCTCAGTCAGGTCGGCAATAATCTGCTGGTATACTGTTGAGGTAGCAGTTCTCTTAACCAATAAATCTTCAATGTTTACACTTTTAGGCTCGTGCAATATCAATGGTACATCGCCGTATAACCTCACCAGGTTAAAGTAAAGCAGACCCCTTACAAATTTGGCTTCGCGTACCAGCCTGTTTTTTAAAAGGGTATCGGTTGTAACATTAGGAATATTATCAATTGCGATATTCGCCTTATTGATGCCATAATACAGCTGTTGCCAAACTTTTTGTATCCTGCTGTTAGAAGGGATGTAGGTTGATACGCCAAGTGCCCTTACATCGGGGTTGGTGTTGCTCGGGCTAAAAATCTGGTTATCGCTTGCATTTTCGACTAATAAATTGAGCTGGCGGCCATACAAGGGGAAATCGCCGTTCGGATCACTGTTCAAAGAACTATAAACTGCATTAACTGAGGATATGGCATCAGATTGTGTTTTGAAAAATTGCGAACTTACAATAACTGAACTTGGGTTTTCTTCGAGTTTTTTGCAGGCCGCTGATGTAATTATTATGACTGCTAATAACCAGATTATGGGTTTAGTGATTATTCTTTTCATTTGTACATTATAATTATAGGGTGATGGATAAACCTGCCAAAAAGGTTCTTGTGGCCGGGTAAGTCCCAAAGTCTATTCCCTGTTTCGTATTATCGTTATCGTAAAAATTCACTTCAGGATCGAGACCGGTATATTTTGTAATGGTGAACAGATTTTGGGCAGATATATAAAACCTTAAATTTTTTAACTTGATCTTATTTGCCCATTCAGTTTTAAAGGTGTAGCCTAGTGAGACGTTTTTAAGCTTTAGGTACGAAGCATCTTCTATCAGGCGGTCGGTTACCTGTGGTACTGGCGAATTGGTTACACGGGGAACAACAGCGCCTTGATTTTGGGGTGTCCAACGGTCTAAAAGCGTGGCCGATGCATTTTGGGTAAGCGTTGGCCGCTCTAAGCTCTGCTGTAATAAATTGAATACTCTGTTGCCGTAAGAACCTTGAAAGAATATCGACAGGTCTAAACCCTTATAATTAAAAGTATTGCTTAAACTGCCGGTAAACTTTGGCTGCGCACTGCCAAGGTTATGTTTGTCGGTTGTGGTTATAACCCCGTCCTGGTTGGTATCTACATATTTCGTATCGCCAGCCTGTTGCGGTACACCGCCCAATAACGGGGTGCCATTGCTAAGATCGGCACTGGTTAAAAGCCCGTTGGTATTATAACCCCAAAATGTGCCCACAGGTAAACCCACCTGAACAATTACAGGCGATACCTGTCCGGTTGGAGCCACAGGGAAGAAACTTTTTACATTTTCGCCCAGGCTTAACACCTTATTACGATTGGCACTAAAAATTAATGTGCTCTTCCAGTTAAAACCAGGTGTTTTTATATTCTCGGTATTTATAGAAAACTCAATACCACGGTTAGATACACTTCCGATGTTTTTTAAAGCACTGGCATAACCCGTATATAAAGGCAATGGCACATTAAGTAATAAATCGGTGGTTTTTTTGCTGTAAACATCGAAAGTAACAGAAATGCGGTTGTTTAAAAATCCCAAATCCAGACCAGCATTATATTGGGTGGTGGTTTCCCATTTTAGGTCGGGGTTCGCAATCTGTATGGGCGATATTCCGGTAACCAATTTGCCGCCCAGATAATAATTACTGGGTGATAATGAAGAAAGTGAACTGTAGGGCGGGATTTCCGAATTTCCTGTTTGCCCTGCACTTAAGCGAATTTTAAAGTTGTTCACTACATTTTGCAATGACTTGAAAAATTCCTCGTCGTTTACATTCCACGAAACGCCGACAGAAGAAAAGAATCCCCATTTGTTTTCTTTACCCAGTTTGGAAGAACCATCGGCTCTTTCAGATAGAGTAATATTGTAGCGGTGCAGATATGAATAATTAACACGTGCCAAAACAGAATTCAGGCTCGAGCTATGTGCAGCAGAGCTGGGCAGGTTGGCAATGCCCGCATATGATAAATTATCAAAGGTGGTTAAATCGTTCGGAAACTGTTGTGCAGATGTGGTAAAAGATTTACCATTTTCGTATTGTGTACTATAACCGACAAGCGCATTAAGGAAATGTTTATCATCGAAAGTATGGTTATACGTCAGGGTATTTTCATTCAGCCAGCTCAGTGCATTGCCCGAACCGAGTGCAGCATAACCTTTGGTAGCGTAGCCGGTTGATGCCCCAGCTGGCGAAGCGGTGAAGGAGGGGGCGTAGTATTGCTGATTCGTATTCAGGATATCTACTCCGGCAGTCACTTTTAACGTCAGTTCTTTTAAAATTTTATATTCTGCAGCGGCATTACCCAATATGCGGTTTAGGGTATTTTGGTTTGTAGTGGCTGCTATATCTTGCAGCGGATTGGTTGGCGTAGCATTTAAAGGGTTACTGGTATTATAACTGCCATCGGCATTTTTAATCTGGGCAATAGGAGCAGTAAGAATTAAATTCGCATAAGCATTGCTAAAGTTAATGCTGTTGTAGGCGCTTCCTGCTAGCTTGTTTTCTATTGATCTGCTCCCGAAAAAATTAGCGGTAACCTTAAATTTTTCAGAAATGTCTTTCTCATAATTTATCCTGGCCGAATACCTTTCATAACCCGAATTGATGATTACACCATCCTGCTTAAAATAATTGCCGGAAATTAAATATCTCGATTTTTCATCTCCGCCCGAAACGGAAAGTTCTTGATTAAGAATTGATGCGTTACTTAATGCCGAGCCTTGCCAGTCTGAGCCTATGCCAAACGCAGCGATCTGCGCATCGGTATAGGTTTTTGGAACACCATCACTCGTGTTAATGTCGTTTATTAATGCCGCCCACTGGCTGCCATTTAATAAATTCAATTTTCTGGCTACCCGCTGCGTGCCATAATAACCGTTATAATTTACATTATTTACACCTTTCTTTCCTTTTTTTGTTGTGATGATAATTATACCATTGGCTCCTCTCGATCCGTAAATGGCGGTTGCAGAGGCATCTTTTAATACTTCTACTGATTCAATATCGCTTGGATTGATAGTAGATAGGGCATTTGAGCTGGTGCCAATGGAACCAACGTTAACATTGTCGTTATTGTTGTATACAATAAAACCATCTATAACGTAGAGTGGTGCATTTCCAAAGGAGATGGAATTCCCACCTCTAATCCTCACCGTAGCTGTGCCGCCTGGTTGCCCGGAGTTTTGTGTTACGCCGATACCGGAAACACCACCCTGAAGCATATTATCAAAACTTGCTGCGGGCTGTGCCAGTAAATTTTTAGAAACCGAAGCTACCGATCCGGTAACGTCGCTTTTTTTCTGGCTGCCATAGCCCATTACCACAACATCATTCAGGCTGCTTGCTTTTTCTGCCAATAAAATGGTAATCGGACTTCCATCCACCAAAATCTCTTTGGTTTGGTAACCGATAAAACTTACAATAAGGGTATAAGGGAATTTTTGCCCCGTACGAAATGAAAAGCTTCCATCAGGTGCGCTGGTTACGGCATGCGTAGTTCCTTTTATGGCTAAAACCACATTGCCTATAGGCTGTTTAGTTATCGAATCTTTTACTGATCCGATTAAGGTGGAGTTAATAATCGGGGTGTTTTCCTGCTGCGCCTTCGCATTTTTAGTAAGCATAGCAATGGCAAGAAATGTCATCAGCCTGACGGCAATTTTTTTTCTATGGATAGATTTTTCCATATATTTATACAGTTTTATTTAATGATTTGAATTGTTAGTAAAACTTGGTAACCAGAAGTGATTGGCGTTACGCTGGTTATCAAATAATATCCGGCAGGGCTTCCCTGTCGGTTTTGTTTTTTATGATAGACGCTATTTCATTTTGTAAGTTGTTTAAAAAAAGGCTACACTTCTACAGTTAGCCTTAGGCCAGTATTGTTTTATAGAAAAGAGGTAATGAGCGCTGCCGTATTAGCAACAACAGGAAAGATACACGCGCATAGAAAAAATAAATAGATCTGGCATCATATTTTTAGTAAGCTTTAATATTACTCAACATGTTTGGACAAATATAAAAACTTTTCTTAAAAAGACTATAATAACTATAGGATTTATAGATATTTTTTTCAAAATCCATTTTACGCTCAAATAAAATTTAAGATTTTCTTTGGATTAAGAATGGTAAGGGGTATTTATTCTAAGTTTTTAAAACGTGGTGCTGAGGAGGATATTCTCACTTCTTTACGCTCTTTGGGAGAGGAGAACTTATAAAATAGCAGCCAGTAAGTGATGGCCATAATCAACATACCTAAGAGCGCACTGATTATATCATTCCTTTTCATACACACTTTGTAACAAAAAAGATGCCGACTCGGGTACGAAGTTATTAATAGTTGTAAGCTATTTTGTTTTTTGCCAATTTCTAACTTTCTTGATCGGGGATCGGAAGCCTGAATTTTAGAAAAGTGTACAATGTGAATCACTTTCCAAACAGAGAAAATAGAAATAATAAAATTTACTGTTGCTAAAAACCAACAGCTTTCAATGCAATATCGGTCACGAGGTCTAGTTCTATTTTAAGAAAAATGACGCTGCATTATATTTGTATTTCAGATCTAATTTGTCACGCTGCACTCAATCTGTACTGATCTTAGAAATATCAGAATGCTTTTAAGACATTTAAAAGAGGTGCTTCGACAAGCTCAGGATGACAATATTTACATTTGTTAAAACAACGGACATTTCAAATTTGATATTCAATAAAGCAAATTGTTTTATGAATTGGATAATTTTTGTTCCAATAAATTATTATGCCATCGTTGCCGGAAGTCAAAAAATTATGAAAACCGTAATTTTTGTTAAAAATTTGTGGGACATGCCAAGATAATATAATTTTGACTACTAATACTATAGATTATATATGCTTTATGCTTGTTAAAACCTTCATTCCTCTTCTTAACTCCTATCTCAATATCCCAGATACAGTCCTATCTAAATTGCAGACAAACTCTTATTCAATATTAACATGTAAATAAAATGAGATAAAAATTCTATTAAGAAAGGAGCATACAAAACAGGAGATACTTACTGAATACAATAAGGGGAAATGCATTTCTGCATCCTCCCCAGATTTCGACCATTTAACCGGAGATCAATTGGCGTTGCATCCGGTCAATTTATTTAATGATCATGTTAAATTTATGAATTCTACACGGAATTTTTCATAATAAGTGGAAATAACCCATTGTAATTTCATGATTGACATAAACCAATATAATTATGAAAATAAGCGGAAAGTCCTGGAAGGATTCTCATATCGCAGCTTTATCGAAAACATTTTTGCTCACAGGCTTAACCGGAATCTTTCTGATTTCCTCCATTTTAGAAGCTTCTGCAAAAAATAAAGACAAACACCACCACCTCAATCATCATACTCTTTCTGGCGTAGCCATAATGGCGGAACCGAAAATACTTAATGCTGTCCCTACAAGATTAACCACGGTAAAAGGAAGGGTAACAGATGAAAAAAATCTTCCCCTGCCCGGCGTAAGTGTCAGGCTTAAAGGAACAGCCCAGGTAGTATCTACAAACCCTGGTGGCGAATTTCAGATCGTTACCGAACAGAGCCAGCCCACTTTAATTTTTACCTATGTGGGATATAAAACACAAGAAATACTTTACAAAGGAGAGGTGCTTTCTATAAAACTTGATCCAGACCAAAGTAAGCTGGAAGAAGTACTTGTGGTAGGTTACGGAACGCAAAAGAAAAGTGATGTATTGGGTTCTGTGGCTACATTTAATGCCAAGGCTGTTGATGAAAAACCGATTTCGAGGGTTGAACAGGCATTAATTGGACAAATGGCAGGTGTGCAGGTGAGGCAACAAAGTGGTATACCCGGAGCAGGATTGAGTATTCAGGTACGAGGAGCAGGATCAATCACTGCTGGCAACGAACCGCTTTATGTTTTAGATGGCTTTCCTTTGGATATTGCCGGTCAAAATGCTGCAGGAGGCATCTCAAACAGTCCCCTCGATAATCTTAATCCTAACGATATTGAAAGTGTACAGGTATTAAAAGATGCAGCCGCAGGAGCTATTTATGGTTCGCGCGCTGCTAATGGCGTTGTGATTATTACTACAAAGAAGGGTGTTTCAGGAAGGCCCAAAATTAGTGCAAATGCAAAAGCAGGAATCAGTTCCGTATCACGAAAGGTTGATATGCTGAGTGCTGATGAATGGGTTGCACAGGCAACAGAACTTGCCAACTCGGCCTGGGTAGCTTCGGGTACGGGCAGAACCGCTAGCCAGACCAATGCTGAAAGGGCTGCGGTGCTTGGACTTGCTGCCGGAACGATCAATACCTCATATATGACTGATCCAAGATGGGCGCAGGCCGGACATCCCGGACTTGATTACGTAGACTGGCAGGACGCCGTTTTTACACAAGCACCTTATCAAAATTATGAAGCCTCAGCAAGTGGAGGTACCGAAAATGTCACTTATTTTATCTCAGGTAATTACCTGAATCAAAATGGAACACTGCTCAATTCTAATTTTAAAAACTACGGATTGAGGGCAAATGTTGAGGCCAATGCGGGTAAAAAGTTAAAGTTCGGCATTAATCTCGCTCCATCATATTCAATTAATAATGCACCACCTGCTGAAGGAAAGGATAACCAGCTGATGAATGCACTACAGATGGTGCCTGTTGTAGAAAGTTCGGCCGGACTCAATACTGGTGCGTATGGAAACAGTACCTATACCTGGGCAAGTCCAAGACTCATCAGTCCATACGCATATCTGGAAACTGCCATAAATAATGTTAAAACTTCGCGGTTGCTGGCTTCAGTGTATGCAGATTACCAGATTATTAAGGGCTCTCATTAAGATCGAGTGTAAACTATGATAATGTAGATAGAAATACATCACAGTATACATCAGATCAGGTAACCGTGGGGGCTGCATCAGCCTTGTTAACCAATCCCGGACTTTATTCAACAGGTGCTTACATTGTAAATAAGAAACAAAATTTTTTAAATGAGAATACTTTGAGTTACTCGACTACAATAGCTGGTGTTCATAAAATTTCGGCTATTGCAGGGGTATCTTATAATATTGTACATGCTGAAGGTGTAAGGCTTGCTACAGCCGGCGGTTTTGCCAACGATATTATCAAAACATTAAGTAATGCAATTGCCAATTCGGCAGGGGTAACAACTACCGGAACTTCTACCGCAGCTAACAATACACTGTTTTCTTATTATAGCAGGCTCCAGTATGCTTTTAAAGATAGATATCTATTGTCTGGTACCATTAGAAGAGATGCCTCTTCTAAATTTGGTGCTGAGAACCGCTGGGGAACCTTTCCTTCGGTATCTGCAGGGTGGAAAATTTCAGAAGAGTCTTTCTTAAAGGATGTAAAAGCAATTAGTGAGCTAAAACTTAGACTCAGCTGGGGTAAATCTGGTAATAATAACATTGGCGATTACAATGCAATCAGTACGCTCGTAAATTCGAATTATGTTTTCGGCGGTAATACGCCTACAACCGCCACTGGTCAGGTAGTTTCCGGACTGGCCAATAAAGCACTAAAATGGGAAACTTCAAGTACTTATGATCTTGGCTTGGATTTGAGTTTGCTCGCTAACCGGATCAATTTCACTTTTGATGCTTATCATAAAAAAAACAGTGATCTTTTACTTAATCTGCCCGTGTTATCTGCAAGCGGTTTCAGTACAAGTTTGCAAAACATTGGAGCAGTAGTAAACAAAGGCCTCGAATTTGGCGTGAATACCGTAAATCTAAAGACAGCACGTTTTACCTGGGCAATGAGCGCCAATATCGCATTTAACAAAAATACGGTTACAGACCTGGGGCCAACGCATGCAGATATTGAGATTGCTTCTGCTTACAGTGGCAGCAATGCACCTTATCTGTTGCGGGAAGGGCTTCCTGCATTCAGTTATTATATTACCAAAACGGATGGTATTCTGACAGCTGCTGATATTGCCAATCCCAATGTAGCAAAAGTATCTGGGCAAAAAGCCGGCGATGCAAAATATGTTGATAATAATGGAGATGGAAAAATCAGTGCGGCTGATAGGGTAGTGGGTGGTCAACCTGCTCCTAAGTATACCTGGGGTTGGACCAATACATTTAAATATGACAACTTTGACCTTGCAATACAGCTGTACGGCCAGCATGGAGGTTCTATACTGTCGTATCTCGGTCGGGCAATCGACTTTTCGGGCAGCACCACAGCTAACGTTCTGGGAGTTTGGAGAGATCACTGGTCAGCTTCCAATCCTGATCCAAATGCACCAAGGGGTAAACTAGGCGCGGGTTATACCTACCCAAATGTAACCTCCGACTGGGTGTATTCTACCGATTTTCTGCGGGTACAGAACATCACGCTGGGTTATAACCTTAAAAAATTATTTAAAACCCCAGCAATTTCTTCGGCAAGGATATTTGTGTCGCTGGAAAATTATTTTTCTCATGATAAATATAAAGGAGGAGCAAATCCAGAGGCACAGAACACAAACGTAAGCGGCGATGCCAGTTATGCAATTTCTGGTGACTACGGCTCGATGCCGCTGAGTAAAACAGCTTCAATAGGTATAAATATTGGCTTTTAGTAACAATATAAGATGAAAACGAAAATATACTTAATACTGTTCTCGCTATTGCTGTTATTGGGCAGTTGCGAAAAACAGTTAAATCAAACTCCAGTGTCAAGTTTGGCAACTGATAACTTTTTCACCAATAATAACGACTTTCTTCAGGCTGTAAATGGGGTCTACTCGCAATTAAACAATTACCCGAGTCAGGCGTTGTTCCTTAGTGAAATGCGCAGTGATAATATAAATGCAACCTCCGATGGTAACCGTGATTGGGATGGGATCAACAACTTCACTCCAAGTATTACCACCACAGGATTTATTTCTACCGCCTGGAAAGCCAACTTCAATGGAATTTATAATGCCAATACGGTTTTGGCTGCACTGGAAACCAAAGGAAGTGTATTAACTAGTGCAAATGCGACACGGTACACCGCAGAAGTACGTTTCTTAAGGGCCTTCTATTATTTCTCATTAGTAAGAACTTTTGGGCAGGTTCCATTAATCTCGTCGGTGAAGAGTGCCGCTGAAGTAGCAAGCATTCCGCGTAGTCCTGTGGCTGATGTTTATGCATTGATCGAGTCCGATCTGCAGTATGCAGCTGCTAATTTACCTGCTACTTTTACTGGACCTGATTTGGGAAGACCTACTTCTTATGCTGCAAAGGGACTTTTGGGCTTGGTTTATCTAACCAAATCCGGACCAACCTATGGTATTAATGGGCCTGGCATTAATAGTAATGAATATGATAAGGCTGCGGCATTGTTTGAAGCTATAATTACCGGAAGCCCATATAGTTTTATATCAGATTATGCATCGATTTTTTCGTATGCAAAAGAAAACAATAGTGAAGTGGTATTTGATATCCAGTTTGCTTCCAGTTTAAACGGCGCAGGTTTCCCATCGCACCTGGTGCCAGTAGCCTACTGGACCAGTAATGGTATTTCCAATAGCTTTGGAAATGGTTATGGAGCAAGCACGTTTCCTGTATCGAAAAGCTTAGTGACCTCCTACACTACAAATACGGTAAGTGGAACAGATATCCGCTATCCTTTCAATGTGGCTACCACTTATACCGCTGGCCCTTTCATCAAAAAATATATCGATGTGACCAAAAAGGGTTTGTCAGGGAAAGATTGGCCAATTAATTTCATTGTATTGCGTTATACCGATATCTTGTTGATGAAGGCCGAATGTATTCTACATGGTGCACCCGGCACTCAGGCAGATGTTGATGCGATTGTTAATAAGGTGAGGGCCAGGGCCGGGGTTGGTGCACTATCTAATGTAACCATACCCATACTTATGCAGGAACGGCAGCGAGAATTTTTAGGTGAAGGGCTCCGTTGGAACGATCTGGTAAGGGAAGGTTTGGCCGTTTCGCAGATGAATGCCTGGAGAACTGCCGATGCAATAACAAAAATTAACGAAATTGTACCAAACTATGTAATTTACCCGGTTCCGGCAGCAGAAATTCAGACCGCACCAGGTCTTTATGTTCAAAATCCCGGCTACAATTAGGGGTATTTATTGAGATTAAAAATCAAAAGAATAAGCAATGAGAAGGAAGTTATTAATAATTGGTTTTTTGCTAGCCTGTAACGCAGCAATTTTTGCACAACGGGCGCCTGGACAAAAGCCTAATATAGTTTTTATTTTGGCTGATGATTTGGGTTATGGAGATGTTGGTGTTTATGGACAACAAAAAATCCTAACACCCAACATTGATAAACTTGCAAAGGAAGGGACACAATTTACCGATTTTTATGCAGGGGCTCCGGTTTGTTCGCCATCCCGGGGCTCGATCCTGACAGGGCTCAATACCGGGCATGCCACCATTAGGGCAATGCCACCGAACAGGGTGGTATTGCTGGAAAAAAAGGTAAAAATATTGTGTACAGGGCTAACCTGACCAAAGATGATTATACCATTGGAAACTTATTACAGGATGCCGGATATAATACTTCACTGGTAGGGAAATGGCACGTTGATGGATACGATTCTTTAGCTACGCCTTTACAGCGGGGCTTCGACAAGTTTTCGGGTTGGCTGATTAATATTCCTTCTACTTACACAAATACCTACTGGCCCGATCACCGTTATATAAACGGAAAACTCGTAACTGTAGCACCAAATACCAATGAAAAAAGAGGTTACTATGAAACCAATATGTGTACTGATGAGGCGCTAGCTTATCTTGAAACTCAAAAGGATGGTAAGAAACCTTTTTTCCTGATGCTGAATTTCAATAACCCACATTCTCCACTTGATGTACCAGACCAGGCCATTTACAAGCACATGAACTGGCCCGAGGATATGAAAACCTATGCCGCTATGGTTTATTATATGGATCAGGCCGTAGGTAAGGTTAAAGATTATTTGATTAAAAGTGGCTTATCAAAAAATACGATTGTTTTTTTCGCCTCTGACAATGGACCCAGGTCTGAACCCACAAGCCAACTCAAGGCTGTTTCAGAGTTTTTTGATTCAAACGGGAAATTAAAGGGATATAAACGAGATATGTATGAGGGGGGAATCAGGATCCCGTTTATTGCATGGGCTCCATTTCTCAAAAATGCCCCCAAAATAAGTAATGTACCTGGCTATTTTGCCGATATTATGCCAACTTTTGCGGATATTGCCGGCAAAACCACGGGATTCAAAACTGATGGGCTGAGTATTTATCCGGCTATTAAAGGTGAAAAACCTAAAAAAAACCGTTTCTTATATTGGGAATTTTTTGAACTGGGTTTTGAACAAGGGATACGTTACGGGCGATGGAAAGGAGTGAAAAGACACCACAAATTGGAACTCTATGATCTGAAGACCGATATCGGCGAAACAAATGATGTAGCAGCAAGCCATCCTGATATTGTTAAGCAGATTGAGGATTATCTTTTGACTGCAAGAACGGACTCTCCCTATTGGACTGTGAAGTAGTTTAATAAGGAGGGCTACTGTTTTTCTGAAATTCCTGTTAATTTAGCTTTTATTTTTTGTGAACCAGGGTTTAATGCAAGTGCCTTTTTGTAGCAAGTAGATGCTTTTAAACGATCGCCCTTTTTTAGGTACGCATCGCCTAATTGGCTAAAAGCAGTGGGCGATGCCGGATAGTTTTGAGTATTCATTTCAAGTAAATCTATTGCATTATCAAGTGCTCCGGGCTGGGTTATTAAATACATTGCAGTGTTGTTAATATTTACTTCTGTTGGTATAACAGCATACCCATACCGTTGAGATAGTTGCCGGTAATGTTGCTTTACAGCAGTGGCGTTCAATAATTTTGGATCCATCTGTGGCAGATCCCATTGCTTGTAAATAAATCGTAAAGCATCATAATAGGCTTTTATCGGCTCCGTCATATGTATCTCTTCAGGATAATAAACATATTTATAGTCTAAACCTGTTATCTTCTTTTGGGTTATTATAGAATCGAATTTTAAAAGATCTCTATGAAAGGTTGATTTATCTGAGCCCCCTTCGTTCGCATCACTATAAAAGACCATTTTATTTATAATCTGATTGTTTTTTAGCTTTTTATCTGCGAGCTTAAGTAAATATTCCTTATCCCACCAAAATGAAGGGCTTATGGCTACATAAGCACCAAACATATCTGGTTGCGTTAGTAGGCAATTTATTGTGGCGATGCCACCGAATGAGTGTCCTGCAAAAATTTTAAAAGCTTCTGTTTTGTAGTGAGCATCAACATAAGGGATCAATTCACTACCAATAAACTGTAAAAAATTATTGCCGCCACCACTTGGCTTAAACCTGGAATTTGAACTGGTATCAGGCTTTCCATCATAATCAAAAATACTATGAGTTGGCGTAAGATCTCTTGTGCGGTTTGTATTAGGGATGCCGACTATAATCATCTCGGGCATTACATTTACGTCCAAACGACTAAGGTAACGGCAATATTCTGCAAGCATGCTAAAATGATTATCCCCATCAAGTACATATAATACAGGGTAACGCTTAGCGGGCCGTAAAGTATCCACAGGCGGTACATAAATATAAATTTTCCGGTCTTCACCCAATACTTTAGACGGAAGTTTGATGATATCTGCCGATATGGGTTTAAATACCGGATCGGTTTGAGCAACTAAGCTTTTGGGAATTAACAGTATAAAAAATACATATACGATGTTATTTCTAAAATAATGCCTTAAGTAGTCGCTGTAAATCATATCGTTGAGTTTATAGACCTGCGATTGAAATTACTATATTTTTAGGAATAAAGAATTATTAGAATGCAATATTTTACTGTAGAAAAAAGTAATGAATCTTTTGGAAGGCTTTATAATAAAAAAACTAAATCATTGATTTAAGGGGCTAATGAGCATTTGAACTATATCCATAGCGACAAGATAATTAATGATTTAATTTTTCTCTTCTTTAAATAAAAGAATAAGCTTTTAGGCGAAGACGTTGGGAGAAAATCATTTTAATAACTGACGCTACTCATATTTTTAACATGGGCTTTTTACAAACTTTATACCTATCAAAAAAGACCCATTATGAAAAAGATCCTGGTCCCTGTTGATTTCTCTGCAACGGCAGAGAACGCAGCCGATTATGCAACTGATCTGGCCCATGGTATTGGTGCCAGGGTAGAATTGTTAAATGTTTTTCAGGTTCCTGAATTTTCTCCTGCTGCCGCATCTTTGGTATGGCCGCTTGATGAATATAAGCTTATAGAAGACGATGCTAAAAAAGCCTTGGGCAAACTGGTTGAAAAAGTTGAAGAAAAATATAAAAAAGCCCATCATGAGCTTGGTTTTAAAGCAGAAGTGTTTGGGCGATTGGTTTGTGGCGAGGTTGAAAAAGAGGTTGGTAAATATTTTACTGAATGTAAAATGAACCTCGTTGTGGCCGGACTAAACCGTGCAGATAAGTTAACCAAAACGCTTATGGGCAGTGTGGCCAGAAAAATTATCGAGCAGGAAATACCTGTTTTGCTTATACCTGCGGGATATAGCTTTAAGAAACCTAAAAAAATAGCTTTTGCCACAGATTTTAGCCATAGTGATGTCTCCGTTTTATGTACACTTGCCGAATTTGCAAAACCTTTTAATGCCGATATACTCATTACACATACCGGTAATTCAAAATCAGAACCAGAAGGCTATAAGCATACAACCGAAGATTTTTTAAACCGGGTTGCCGATCGGGTTAACTATAGAAATATTTACTATAGACATATAAACAGTGAACGGATTAAGGACGGTTTAGATTGGATCGTAGAAAACGGACAGATCGATATTCTGACCATGGTGCATCGAAAACATAGTTTTTTTCATCAGCTGCTTAAAGGCAGTTATACCCTAAACATGTCAGATCATATTCAGATCCCGCTTTTGGTTTTACCGCCATCACACAACGTTCCGATGTAGTAGCGCATCACTAGATAAAATTCAATTATTATAATCTATTGTAAAACAAAATATATGTATCCTAAAACAATGAAAGCTGCGGTTATCCACGAATATGGAGGACCTCTGGCCATAGAAGAACTTCCGGTTAGACCGCTCCATCAATATGAGATTTTAGTTAAGGTAATTTCATGTGGGGTATGCCACACCGATTTGCATGCCTGTAATGGAGATTGGCCTGTAAAATCAAAAATGCCGTTGGTGCCAGGCCACGAAGCCATTGGGTTGGTAGCTGCAATGGGACATGATGTTAAAAGTGTTAAAGAAGGAGATGTGGTTGGCGTACCATGGTTATATAGCGCCTGTGGCTGTTGCGAATTTTGCTTAACAGGTTGGGAAACGTTATGCTATGAGCAGCAGAATGGAGGCTATAGTGTTGATGGAGGTTTTGCAGAGTATGTAATTGCCGATTCGAGATACGTTGCCCATTTCCCTTCGCATGTAAATTTTACAGAAATGGCACCCATTATCTGTGCCGGGGTTACCGTATACAAAGGTTTAAAAGAAACTGATGCAAAAGCAGGTGAGTGGGTAGCCATATCAGGCATTGGCGGGCTCGGCCATCTTGGGGTTCAGTATGCAAAGGCCATGGGCTTTCAGGTTGCCGCGATTGATATTTCAAACGATAAACTGGAAATGGCCAGAAAACTGGGGGCAGACATTGTTGTTAATGCGCTAGAACGTGACCCGGGTGAATTTCTTAAAAAACAAACCGGTGGCATGCACGGTGTATTGGTTACGGCAGTAACACCTGTTGCTTTTAGTCAAGGGCTTTCGGCATTACGTAGAAAAGGTACTTTATCTCTAAACGGACTACCTCCGGGCAGTTTTGATCTGCCCATATTTGATACAGTACTTAACAGGATAACCATTAGAGGCTCTATTGTAGGCACAAGAAAGGATATGCAGGAAGCCATCGAATTTGCGGTAGATGGAAAGGTAAGGGCACAGGTTAAAAAAGCAAAACTGGAAGACATCAATAATGTGTTCGATCAAATGAAAAAGGGTGAGATTGAGGGGCGGATTGTTTTGGATATTTCAGGTACTTAATTAATTATAAATATTCAACATTAATTCTTGTAAGATGTTAGGAAAACTAGAAGATGAGGAGATAGAAAAGCTCCTTAAAGAACAATACATTGGTCGTTTGGCCTGCCATGCCCATGGGGTAAGTTACATTGTGCCTATCAATTATGTATACAATAACAGCACGGTTTATGCTCATTCTGCTCCGGGGCAAAAAATCAGGATGATGAAAAGCAACCCTCAGGTATGCTTTCAAACCGATCAGATCCGCGATACCTTTAACTGGAAGAGTGTGGTGTGTTGGGGCAAATTTGAAGAAATAACCGATGCTACAGAAAAACAAAGAGCGCTTCAGGGGATTATCCACCGGATGATGCCTTTAACCAATACCCCTTCGGAGCAACCATCGCATGGAACAGGCAAAACAGATGTTTATGATGAAGACGTTATTGTGTTCAAAATTATCTTTCACCTTAAAACAGGTAGATTCGAGATAAACGATCGTGCTGAATAAGTGGTTTTAGCAATATAAATAAATCATACTTTCCAAGTTTGGTATTATAAATTGTTGGAAAGTGATCTCCCTCACTTTTCGTTTTGACTGGCATCATGGTCTGACTGGCTCAACTGCAATAGTTTTGCTGTCGAAACCATTTGGCTTTTGTATAAAAGCCAGATTTACATAACGAAATACAATGCCACATTCATTCCATATCCCCGTGTTGGGCCTCGGCTATTCCATTGATACGCCACTAAAAGTTGCCAGGTACGGTATTTCATCCGTGTTATCCGTTGTTGATGACGAACTCATCGAACGCATGCGTGCCTATCACTCGCAGAAACGCTCCATTTCCTTTCATGCCATACCTAAAGGGGAGGCCGATAGCCGCAGTAAACGCATCACAGCTGACCTGGATTTTTTGCAGGAAACCATAACCTCAGATTTTAAAACCCTGAAACAACAGGATTTTGCCATTGGTAATGATATTTGCCGTTATTTTGAACTATTGCCCGATACTGCTAAATTAAAGCATGGTTATGACCTGATGTTGCAATATCCTGAAGGTGAAACCAAGCAGGCTTTCCAGGCGCTTTTAAAAAATGCGATGCAGATGGGCGCTATTGATGTGAATATCATGGCCAAGGTAGATAAAATGAATTATGTTGATGGCGAATATTCGGGTGATACCAATACCGATGCATTAGCCGCACTCCGTGGTTTTGCCGAAAGTAAACTAAATGCCTCTGTTGTACTCTCTGCTGGTATGAACCCGAAATTGTACAGCTATATGGAAAATTTTGAAGACTTTTTTCCTGATGAAAATGGCAAGCTGAAAAAGAAAATCATCCTAAAAGTAAGCGATTTCAGGTCGGCACTGATCCAGGCTAAATTTTTGGCGAAAAAGGGTTTATGGGTTTCAGAATTCAGGATTGAGTCGGGCTTAAACTGTGGTGGCCATGCATTTGCAACAGAAGGATATTTACTGGGGCCGATTTTGGAAGAATTTAAGCTCAAAAAAAACGATATGCTTGCTGAGCTTTTTAAAATGTACCAATCTGCAGTAGAGCAAAAGGGAATCCAAATAGAAAAACGGCCCAAACAGAGAATCAGTGTTCAGGGTGGGATTGGTACCGCCGCGGAACACAATTTCCTCCTTAAACATTATAATCTCGATGCCACAGGCTGGGGAAGCCCATTTCTATTGGTACCAGAAGTAACTAATGTTGATGCCGAAACATTGGCGCAATTGGCCAGCTCAACAGAAAGCGATTTTTATCTAAGCGGGGCTTCTCCGCTGGGTATTCAGTTTAATAATTTTAAAAACAGCAGTATAGAAAAGCAACGAGTTGAAAGAATTGAAAAGGGCAGGCCAGGAAGCCCGTGTACCAAAAAATACCTTTGCAACAATACCGAATTTACTGAGCAAGCCATTTGTACGGCATCCCGCGAATATCAGCACTTAAAAATCAAAAGCCTTAAAACTGCTGGCCTATCAGCAGATGAATACCAAAAACAGTTTAATCTGGTTACTGAAAAAGTTTGCCTTTGTGAGGGCTTGTGCGCCGCTACCTATCTGAAATATGACATGGCTAAACCAAAAGAAAGTACCGCAGTAGCCATTTGCCCAGGGCCAAACCTGGCCTATTTTTCTGATGTATATTCTTTCGATGAAATGGTTGGCCATATTTATGGAAAAATTAACCTGCTGGCGCAAGTGGAAAGGCCACATGTTTTTATCAAAGAACTTAACCTCTATATCGATTATCTGCAGAATGATATTAAACAGCAGCTGCAAAATTTCAGCGATAAAAAAATAAAACAGTTAAACGGATTCAAACTACAGTTGGCCGAAGGGATTAACTACTACAAAAAACTATTCAGTGAAGTTGCCGATCAGGCATCGGGCGAGTTAAAGGGATTATACGAACAGTTGGCAAAGTCGAAAGACAAACTGGACGGATTGATTGTTGAATAAGAGAAAAAGATCGGGAATAACTTTTCTATATTTACAAGGATATACTGATGTGTTACATGGATAGGTCGAAATTTTTAGATGCAATTATTGAAAATGCCATTGATGGGATTATTACCATTGATGATAAGGGACTCATAGAACATTTAAACCCCGCTGCACTTGAGCTTTTTGGTTATGGAAGGGATGAACTGGTAGGCAAAAATGTATCGGTTTTGATGCCAGAGCCTGATCATTCACGTCATGATGGCTACTTATCCAGATATGAACATACCGGGCAGAAACACATTATCGGAACCGGGAGAGAAGTTTCCGGTAAACGTAAGGATGGCTCGGTTTTTCCCTTTAGGCTTGGGGTAAGCGAAATAAAATTTAGCGACCGTAAAATTTATACTGGTTTTATCCACGATCTGAGTAAAGAAAAGGCCAATGAAGAGCAGATCAAAAGCTACACCGAAAAATTAGAGGTAAAGATTAAGGAACGTACACACGATCTGGTAAAGCTGGTGTCTGAGCTCGAAATGGCCAAAGAAAATATGCAGGCGCTTTTTCAGAAAGAGAAGGAACTCAATCAGCTCAAAACAAGGTTTGTGTCTATGGCCTCGCATGAGTTTAGAACACCACTCAGTTCGATACAATTATCGGCTTCTTTGATCGATAAATATACCTCCAAACATGATGTGGCCAGCGTAGAAAAACATACACTGAAAATCAAAAATTCGATTAATAACCTTACCACAATATTAAACGATTTCCTCTCGCTCGAAAAACTCGAGGCCGGAAAAGTAGAAGCGTCCGCTCAGTCTTTCAATATCATCAGCTTTGCTGAAGAAATAGCTGAAGAAATGCAGATGATGACCAAACAGAACCAGCATATTATTTACGAACATACAGGTACAACCGCCGAAGTTTACCTCGATCCGAACCTGTTGAAAAACTGTGTGATCAATCTGATTTCCAATTCGATAAAATACTCCGGTGCAGATACTTTGATCCAGTTCAATTCCATTTTAAAAAATGATGAGCTTATTTTAGAGGTGAAAGATAATGGTATTGGCATTCCAAAAGTCGACCAGCACAATCTGTTCGAACCATTTTTCAGGGCGCATAATACGGGCGATATCCCTGGCACAGGTTTAGGTCTGAACATTGTAAAAAGATATGTGGGTCTGATGAATGGTACAGTAGCCTGTCAGAGCGAACAAAATTCAGGTACAGTTTTTACGCTCAGCTTTGCACTTGGTAAATAATTTACAATTAAACACGCAATCTCCATGAACAAGAAAGTTTTGATTATTGAAGATAATGACGACATCAGGGAAAGTACAGCTGAGGTGCTGGATCTGGCCGGTTATGAAACTTTTACCGCGAAACATGGTAAGTTAGGGGTAGAAATGGCTTTGAACCATTTGCCTGATGTAATCCTCTGTGATATCATGATGCCAGAACTGGATGGTTACGGGGTTTTGTACCTACTGAACAAAAACCAGAAAACGGCAAATATTCCTTTTATTTTCATTACCGCAAAAACCGAGCGGGCAGACATGCGAAAAGGTATGGAAATGGGTGCCGATGATTACCTCACCAAACCGTTTGATGATATAGAACTCTTTAAGGCCATAGAAAGCAGGTTTAAAAAGAAGCAACAATCAGCTGGCTTTAATGCCCCATCGGGCAATAGCGAAACGGTAATGGACGAGCTCCGTAAAAAGGGCAAATTAAGGCCAATTGCCAACAAGCAGATTATTTATGTGGAAGGGGATGAACCTACCCATCTTTATTATGTAGTTAAGGGGCAGGTAAAAACGTACAAACGTTTTAAGGATGGTAGGGAGCTTTCGTCGAGCTTGTATCATGACGGCGATTTTTTTGGATATGAGAGTTTGTGTAATGGCGAAGTATACACAGACAATGCAGCAACCTTAACCGAATCAGACATTATACAGATCCCCAAAGCCGATTTTATGGAGTACCTGCTCAACCACCAGGCCGTATCCAAAACATTTATCACTTTGCTATCAGGAAATGTACGCGATAAAGGAAAGCAAATGCTTCAATTGGCCTATTCATCGGTACGAAAACGTGTAGCAGAAGCATTGCTACAAGTAGCTGTTAAATTTGGTGATGGTGTTGAAGATAGCTGTACCATCCGGATTTCCCGCGATGATCTTGCTGCATTGGTAGGTACAGCCAGCGAAACCGTAAGCCGAATGCTTGCTGATTTTAAAGATGAAAAACTGATTGATAAAACAGGCAATGCCATAAATATCCGCTCAATCGAAAAACTCAAAAACATTAAACAGTAAGGCAATCATTAGTTCACTTGGCCATTGCGGGGCTGGGCTTGAAGGAGTTGCAGCAAGTTATCTCGATCAGCAATGTGCTTAATCGATTCCGCACTGCCAACTTCAAACTAAACTTATCCCGGGTAATACTTTATATTTCCCGGGATAAGTTTTTTTTTATGGTAAAGTGCTTAAATTAACGCTTGGGGCTATGCCAGTAGCGCTTCTGTTCAAAGCTGTTCCGTAAGCCGTATAAGTGGCAAAAAAACCGCCATTTTTCAGATAAAAGCTATTACCTGTAACACCACCCTGGTAATCCATACGTTGCTCAGCTGATGCGGTGGCATCGTAGCTAAAACTGGCATTGGTAACCTCTGTCCAATTGCCACTACTGGTTTTATACCATTGATTACCGTAGTTACAACTTCTTTGCAGGTAGCCCTGGTCTGGGTTAAAGTTCTCAATAAACGAATACATTCCTGTTAAATATGCCGTTGTATTTGGACGTTTCCATTGTGCTATGATCTTCCATGTACCATTCTCGGGTGCGTAAAACCAGGCCGTATAATCCGATCCGCCCGCACCATCGGGTTTGCCCCGCAATAAGAATTTATAGGTAGTACCCGCTACCCAGTTAAATAAGAGATAAGATTGTCCGCCCGTGCCTTCCCCACCGAATCCATTAGAGGTGATATCACTTCCCTTCCTTACCAAAGTAGTGCTGCCGGTTGATGGATCCCATACCGAGAATAAAACCCTTCTTTCTGTAGCTGAGTTAACTTGCATGCCAAAGTAACCCCCGCTAAAACCATCGGCCATGAAATAAGAACCGATTTTGTCTTCTCCGCTGGGCACATTCAGCTCACTGTAAAACCATTCTGTGCCCGATGGTACGGTGTAATTTAAATGGCACGATGGGCCTCTTCTCGACCAATAATAATCGGCTACGGTATTGGCATATTGCACATTGGAAGCCACAGCAGGCCCGCTAATCACCAGGTCGGAAATGTCGCCATAGTAACTGCCTGTTTTACTCACGCCCTGTATATCTACCCGTACATAGCCAGCAGCTGTAATATTTACGGTACCAATGGTAGTTGTGGTGGCAGTGGTACCGGTAATGGTTTTATTAAATACGGTACCATTAATAGTTACCTTGATGTTACTGCTTCCTGAAGGTACGGTGCCTTTTACTGCTACCGTTAAACTTCCTGT
The DNA here is from genome assembly GCF_014692875.1 of Pedobacter riviphilus. Classification (NCBI taxonomy): domain Bacteria; kingdom Pseudomonadati; phylum Bacteroidota; class Sphingobacteriia; order Sphingobacteriales; family Sphingobacteriaceae; genus Pedobacter; species Pedobacter riviphilus. Next base: position 455,862 of record NZ_CP061171.1, read on the forward strand.
AAGTCCTAAACGGAACCATACACTGGTAATCGTGCTGGCTGATGTCCAATTATGTAAACCAGTATCATTAATTAAACCACCCGTGCCAGCGGTATAGGCATTGCCACCTAAACCGACGTTTAGGGACGAACCGCCCAAACTTTCGGTAACTGCGATGGCGTTTTTAATTTTTGATGTCTCTGTTTCCGTGAGGTTTTCTGTTTTTTTACACGAATACAAGCTGAGCAATAATAGCAGGCCTGTGGCAAGCGAACTTGTTTTTTTCATTTTGGTTAGTATATGGTTGTTTATAATTAAGTTTCACCCCATTTTACCAATCTGTAATGCAGATGTTTTTTTGCTTAACCCAGCCTCATTTTCAACTGTCGGTTTTATAATTATCACAAATGGTTGCCAATCGAACCCAAACACATTAATGCAATAAAAAACAAGGAATATTTTGCACTAACTAGAATTGAAGTTAACGACTAACAATTGATAAAAAATTAAGATTCTCAGCGCAAACGTTTGCTTAATACAGCTATATTTCCAAGGGAAAAGGGCATCATTTTATTGGGTAATACAGCTTTTATAAAGTTTGTAGTTGTAAGCAGTCTTAATATGGGTTTAATAAAATATTTTTGTTGAATACTGTTTTAAACTATTTGATTTTAGTGTTTTACAGCTTTGTTTTTGAGCCTTTTTTGAATAAACGCAAACGGTTGTGTGAAGAAATGTAATTAATTTATTGATCATTGGCTCCCTGGTAATTAGCCAATGGTTCATCGTCATATTCTTCATTGCGGGCTTGGAAGCGTGCGCTAGCCTGTGGCGATTTATCGGTAAAGCAATCTCATTAGGCGATTTACTTGTTCGTTGTTTAAATCGCTTAATTGCCGCTAAACGCCAAATTAATAAATGTAATAAAAATCATTTTTTTCTCTAAGCATCCTCACCTGTAGCACCTGCCCAGGACCATAGTTTTGTATATATAAATTCTGTATATGAAAGCTATAGCTTACAACATCAAACCCGATGAAAAGGAATGGTTGGTACTGGCCAATTATAAAAAACACGACATTACCATAATTGCCAATAGTTTAACTATTGATACGCTTTCATTCGCAACCGGAAAGGAAGCGTTGCTGGTTTTTAACAACGATGAACTAAACGAGGCGATGATTCTGGGGCTAAAAGCCCTGGGTATAAAATACATCGCAACCTCATCATTCCAAACAGATCATCTTGATTTAAAAGCTGCAGGTTCTGCAGGGATCAAAGTGGCAAACGTTCCTTTGGCATCCGGCGGTGCCGACGCTAAACAGCGGATGGAACAGGTGATCAAAAACCTTGATCAATGGGCTGCGGGTAAATGTGTAGGTAGCGCGTGCTGCTGTCAAAATGAGTGTTCTAAAGTAAAAGTGATGAAATAATGGAGGCATCTGCACTACTTAAAAAGTACAATGTCCCCACACCCAGATATACCAGCTATCCGACTGTGCCTTACTGGGACATCGAAAAATTCAATGCAAATGGCTGGTTGGCCAATGTTGCGAATATCTACGAAAGCCGTAAGGATGAGGGGATCAGTCTTTATATCCACCTTCCATTTTGCGAGAGCCTGTGTACTTACTGTGCCTGCAATACCCGTATTACCAAAAACCATGGTGTAGAGATACCATATATCAAGGCCGTACTTGCTGAATGGAAAATGTATGTGGAAGTTCTCAGGGAGAAACCCAAACTAAAAGAACTGCACCTTGGTGGCGGAACACCAACTTTTTTCAGCGCAGAGAACCTGGGCTTACTGATCAATGGCATTCTGCAAAATTCAAGTTTGGCTCCTGATGCAGAATTTTCTTTTGAGGCACATCCAGCCAATACCACCAGTGCACACTTAACCACTCTGTACAGCCTTGGTTTCAAAAGATTAAGCCTGGGAATCCAGGATTTCGATCCTAAAGTGCAGTTCCTGATCAATCGTTTTCAAACGCCTCAACAGGTAGCTGAGATTACCACAAAAGCAAGAGAAATCGGTTATACCTCTGTTAATTTTGATTTGATCTACGGCCTTCCGGGACAAACAATTCCGGGCTTAGCTGATACCATAAGAGCGGTAATCGATATGAAGCCAAACCGCATTGCTTTTTACAGTTATGCCCATGTGCCCTGGTTAAAACCAGGCCAAAGACATTATACAGAAAAAGATCTTCCCCTGGGCGACGAAAAATTTGCGCTTTACCAATTGGGTAGACAATTGCTTGATGCCGCAGGATATAAAGATGTGGGAATGGACCATTTTGCACTGAACAGCGATTCTTTGTTCTAGGCAATGACTGAACAGAAGCTGCACCGCAATTTTATGGGCTACACCAATAAACATACCCATTTACTTATCGGCCTTGGCGTATCTTCTATCAGCGATAGCTGGACAGCTTTTGCACAAAATCCGAAAACGGTAGAAGATTATCTCGATAAAATCGAACGTGGTTTACTACCTGTGGAAAAAGGCCATTTCCTTACAGGTGAAGACATCGGGGTAAGGAAACATATTCTTAACCTCATGTGCAGAGAAAATACAATGTACAACGAAGGTATTCCAGAACAAGTATATGGTAGGCTGTTACCCTTATTACGCGATAAGCTGATCTGGGTAACCGAAAAAGAAATTAGGATTACCACGAAAGGGAAATCTTTTTTGAGAAACGTGTGCATGGCTTTCGATGAGAAACTATGGCTTAAGCAGCCCAAAACCCAAATGTTCAGTTCATCAATTTAAGTACAGGTTAAAAATGGAAGATCAAAATAAAACCACAACACAGGCCCTTTGCTATCATTGTGGAGAAGATCTGCCCGCGATAAAATACCAGGCAGGAGATAAAGATTTTTGCTGCGCAGGCTGCATGGCTGTTTTCAAGATCCTCTCAGAGAATAACCTTTGCAATTACTATGTGTACAACAATAATCCGGGCCAACAGTTTAAAAATGAGCTTCATTTAGAATATCTGGACGAGCCTAAAATTATTGATCAATTGCTCGATTACAAACATGAAAGTTCGAGCATCATTACATTTTACATTCCGGCCATTCACTGCAGTTCATGTATCTGGTTGCTAGAACACCTCTATAAAATCAACCCCGCTATATTCAGCTCACGGATTGATTTCCTTAAAAAACAGGTTACCATAAGTTTCAATCACGACGAAATTTCGTTAAGGCAGTTGGTGGAAACTTTAGGCCAGATCGGTTATGAACCTTTGATCAGCCTGCAGGATGTAGTACAGGAACACAGCAGTTCGGTAGATAAAGCTTTGGTGTTAAAAATAGCCGTTGCCGGATTTTTAATGGGCAATGTTATGCTCTTTAGCTTTCCGGAATATTTTGGTTTATCGGGTTTCGAGAAACAATTTCAATCGCTTTTTGGCTGGCTAAACCTTACGTTCGCTATTCCTGCAGCTTTTTATTGTGGCCGCGACTATTTTACCTCAGCAATAACAAGCCTTAAACATAGGCACATTAACCTCGATACCCCTTTAGCATTAATTATTGCGGTACTTTTCTTGCGCACTGCTTTCGAAATCCTTTTCAGTACAGGCCCGGGTTTTGCCGATACCTTAACAGGATTGGTGTTTTTGCTTTTAATGGGCAAATGGCTTAAACAGCGCACCTACCATCACATTTCTTTTGATCGCGATTATCGGTCCTATTTCCCGATTGCGGTAACTACCCTGCAAAACGGTAAAGAAAAGCCTGTATCCATAAACGAAATCAAGATCGGCGACCGGCTGTGGATCAGGAACGGTGAGCTGGTTCCTGCAGATGCAATTTTAATGAAAGGTGAGGCCTGGATGGATATGAGTTTTGTTACCGGCGAATCAGACCCTGTACATAAAGTTCTGGGCGAAATTATTTATGCAGGTGGCAGGCAAACCAGCGAAGCGATAGAACTTGAAGTGATCAAACCTGTTTCACAAAGTTATTTAACCGGTTTATGGAACAACGATAATTATAAGAACAATACCGAAAAACAGAACTTTAATGATACTGTAGCCAAATACTTTAGTCTGGGTGTTTTCCTGATTGCATTTGCCGCTACTGGGTATTGGTTGCTTCAGAACGATAGCCACAAAGCATGGGCGGCATTTACCGCCGTAATTATTGTGGCCTGTCCCTGCGTACTGGCCCTAAGTACCCCATTTACACTATCTGCAATTTTATCGGTTTTTGATAAGAAAGGATTTTATGTAAAAAATACAGATGCCGTTGAAGAACTTAGCAAATGCGATACCTTGATTTTCGATAAAACAGGCACCCTAACCAGCAATGAACATGCAGAGATCGGTTTTAGTGGAACGATATCAGGCGAGGAAAAGATTATTGTTGGTTCCCTCTTGCGAAATTCTATCCATCCTTTGAGCAGGCATATCTTAAAAACTTTAAATGTTGATCGGTTTTATTCAATCAGCGATTATAAAGAGGTGGTAGGAAAAGGTTTGACCGCTAAAATAAATAACCACAGTATTTATGCCGGACATCTTTCTATGCTGCCTATGGCAGTAAAGTCTGCTAGCGAAAGCGGCGTGCATATTGTGATTGACCATGTTTATAAAGGATGTTTTGATATCAAACAGCAGTGGCGCTCAGGATTAGCGCAGTTGATCTTAAAACTTTCGAAATTCAAGCTGCTGGTTTTATCAGGCGATACCGATAAAGACCGTTGGATGTTGGATACAATATTCACCGAAAAAACAACCATCAGGTTTCGCCAAAGCCCTCACCAAAAGCTCGATGCAGTTTTAAAGCTTCAGCAGGGTGGGAATAAAGTAATGATGCTGGGCGATGGGTTAAACGATGCCGGAGCCCTAAAACAAAGTAATTTTGGAATCGCATTAACGGATAACATCAATAATTTTACGCCCGGTTGTGATGCCATTCTCAAAGGCAGCGCCTTAAATTATCTGCCAGATTTTATCCAGTTAAGTAAGGATGGGCTGAAGATCATTAAAACAAGTTTCGCTATAGCCATCGCGTATAACTGTATTGGTATTTATTTTGCCGTTCAGGGTACACTTTATCCTTTGGTGGCCGCAGTACTGATGCCGATTAGTACGGTTACCATTATCTCCTTTACCACCATGGCAACCAGATGGTTTGCCCGTAAAAATAAACTGATATGAACATTCTTTACTTTTTGGTTGGCTGCAGCGTTTTAATGGCACTCATTTTTTTGGCAGCGTTTTTCTGGGCCTATAAAACCGGTCAGAATGATGATGTACATACTCCAGGTATCCGTATGCTCTTCGATGATGAAGCTGCTGCCGAAAAAAGTGAAGAAGATCACTTTTCTAGTTAACCGTTATCACCCTTTATCCGCCTACTGCCAGATACCTTTGGCATATAAAACATACAAAATTCTGTTTCTATTATGCAGTTAGAAAAATTTACTTACGATAACAAGATTGTCAGGAACTTTGGTATTGCCACCCTGGTTTGGGGAATAATCGGGATGACTGTTGGTTTGCTTGTAGCTATGCAGCTCTTCAAACCCGCATTGAACATGGGCAGTCAGTACACTACATTTGGCCGCATCAGGCCGCTGCACACCAATGCCGTAATTTTCGCCTTTGTGGGCAATGCCATTTTTATGGGTGTTTATTATTCCCTTCAGCGCTTGTTAAAAGCACGGATGTTTAGTGATGTGCTGAGCAAAATCCATTTTTGGGGCTGGCAGCTGATCATTTTATCGGCAGTGATCACGCTACCGCTTGGCTTTACCACTTCGCACGAATATGCCGAACTCGAATGGCCAATAGATATCGCCATCACCATCATATGGGTGGTTTTTGGCGTAAACATGTTCGGTACCATTTTCAAAAGAAGAGAACGTCATTTATATGTGGCCATCTGGTTTTACATTGCCACATTTGTTACCATAGCAGTATTGCACATTGTAAACTCTTTCGAACTGCCCATTTCTTTTATGAAAAGCTATTACGTATATGCCGGTGTACAGGATGCATTGGTACAATGGTGGTACGGGCATAACGCGGTGGCATTTTTTCTAACCACACCTTATCTGGGCATGATGTATTATTTCTTGCCAAAGATGGCCGGAAGACCCGTTTACTCTTATAAATTAAGTATCCTGCATTTTTGGTCGCTCATTTTTATTTACATCTGGGCAGGACCTCACCATTTACTTTATACTTCACTACCGGGTTGGGCACAATCATTAGGTGTTGCATTTTCGATTATGCTGATTGCACCAAGCTGGGGCGGTATGATTAATGGCTTATTAACTTTGCGCGGCGCCTGGGATAAAGTAAGGGAAGATGTGACGCTTAAATTTATGGTGGTTGCCCTTACAGCTTATGGTATGGCCACCTTCGAAGGTCCGTTATTATCATTAAAACAGATTAACGGTGTTGCCCATTTTACCGATTGGATTGTGGCTCACGTGCATGTTGGCGCTTTAGGTTGGAATGGATTTTTAACCTTCGGTGTGTTGTACTGGCTAATCCCCCGTATTTACAAAACAGAATTATATTCTAAAAAGCTAGCCGGTTTCCATTTTTGGATAGGTACGTTAGGCATCCTTTTTTATGCCGTGCCGATGTATTGGGCAGGTTTTACGCAGGGGCTGATGTGGAAAGAATTTACCCCCGAAGGTTTACTGAAATACCCTAATTTTTTAGCGACAACGCTACAGATAATCCCGATGCATATTTTACGTTCGATCGGAGGCACATTGTATTTAACAGGGGTAATTGTAATGACGTATAACCTGGCTAAAACCATGTTAGGGGCTAAATTGCTTGCCAATGAACCTGCAGAGGCCATGCCATTAAGCAAAGTTGTTATCGAAACTTCTTCGGCGGATAAAGCCTGGCATAGGGTTCTGGAACGTAAGCCAATGAAATTCATGGTGCTATCGCTCATCATCATCCTAATTGGGGGCATGGTAGAAATGATGCCCACTTTTACCATTCAATCTAACGTGCCAACCATTGCCAGTGTAAAACCATACTCGGCACTCGAACTTCAGGGCAGGGATTTATACATCAGAGAAGGCTGCGTAAACTGCCATTCGCAAACGGTGCGACCTTTCCGCTCAGAAACTGAACGATATGGAGAGTATAGTAAAGCCGGAGAGTTTGTTTACGATCACCCGTTTTTATGGGGGAGTAAACGAACAGGGCCCGATCTTCATCGCGTAGGAGGGAAATATTCTGATGCCTGGCATTACAATCACCTGGTCGATCCGACTTCAATGTCGCCGGGAAGCATTATGCCGCCATATCCGTGGCTGATTGAGCAGAAACTGGATATTACCACCACAGCCAGTAAGATCAAAGCCATGCAGATACTGGGGGTACCTTATCCCGAAGGTTATGATAAACGCGCTAACGATGATTTAAAAGTTCAGGCCGAAAAGATTGCACTCGACCTAAAACAGAATAACATCAAGGTTAAAAGCGACAGGGAAATAGTAGCCATTATTGCTTACCTGCAACGTTTGGGTACCGATATCAAAGCAAATAAAGAAACCATTCCTTCAAATCAATAAAATATGTTTAACCAGATAAAAGATTTAGCCGGTGGTGAATTATACCTCATCACCTCACTGCTCATGTTCATGGTGTTTTTTGTAATCGTGGGTATTTACCTGCTCAAACTAAATAAAAAACATATCGAAGTAATGAGCCAGCTTCCTATTCAAGACAATCAACCTATTGCATATGAAGAAGATTAAACTATTGTTATTATGCCTGTTCATCTCAATTACAGCCTTTGCTGCGAATGAGAAAGCCGCAGAAACCTTAACACCTGCTCAGGCAGGCTTGGGGCTAAACCAGTCTGAAATACTGATTATAATCCTCCTGGTTTTTGCAGTTGTGCTTCTTTTTGTTTCAGTAACCCTGTTAAATGCATTCAAGGTAATGTATCAGGAACAGTTAAACCCTAAGCCGTACACCAAACCGGTAAAAGAACTGGTTTTGGATTACGATACCTGGTTAAAACAAAAACCGGTTAAACCCTCAATCTGGACAAAACTTTTAAGCTTAAGGCCCATTGAAGAAGAAAAAGACCTGGTCATCGATCATGCTTACGATGGCATTAAAGAACTGAACAACCCTGTGCCAGCCTGGTTTAACTTCCTCTTTTTCGGAACCATGATTTTCGCGGCAGCCTATCTTTTTTATTACCACATTGGTGGTTATGGAGATCTGCAGGATACAGAATATGAAAAAGAAATGGCCAAAGCGAAGATAGAAAAAGCAGCCTACCTCGAAAAATCGGCCAATACCATTGATGAGAATTCGGTTAAGGTTGATAATACGCCAATGGTACTGGCTGAGGGCAAAACTGTTTTTACAACTAACTGTGTGGTTTGCCATGGCGATAAAGGCCAGGGCATAATAGGGCCAAATTTAACCGATGATTATTGGTTGCATGGTGGAGGCATAAACAATGTTTTCAAAACCATAAAATATGGGGTACCCGAAAAAGGTATGATCAGTTGGGAGAAAAATTTAAATCCAAAACAGATCAGTGCTGTTGCCAATTTTATCTTATCGCTAAAAGGAAGTAATCCTGCAGGAGCCAAAGCACCACAGGGTGAGAAATATGAAGCGAAAGATTTAAAAGGCAATGAGATGAAAACACCAACCGACAGTGTGAACCAAACCGATGTTACCAAAAAATAAAAAAGAAAATAAAGGCAGGGGCAGAAATTTTATCTATCCTAAAAAGCCATCTGGTAGGCTGTATACCTACCGGAAATGGGTAAGTTATGTGCTGCTGTTATTTTTGTTTTCCTGTCCGTTTTTAAAATTTAAGGGAGAACAACTGGTACTCCTCAATTTTATAGAAAGAAAATTTGTATTCTTCGGATTGATTTTTACCCCGCAGGATTTTTACCTTTTCGCGCTCGCGATGCTTATTTTTATCATGTTCATTGTATGTTTTACAGTAATTTTGGGTAGGCTATGGTGCGGATGGGCTTGCCCGCAAACAATCTTTATGGAAATGGTTTTCCGTAGAATCGAATACTGGATTGAAGGCGATGCCAATAAACAAAAGAAACTAGACGAAGCAGGCTGGACCGCCGGGAAAATATTCAAAAAAATAAGCAAACATTTTATTTTTCTGGTGATTTCTTTTGCCATTGCAAATACCTTTTTGGCTTATATGATTGGGTCGGCAGTACTGTATAAAATTATTACTGAACCAATTGCTGGTCATGTATCGGGCTTTGTATCCATTTGGCTATTTACATTTATATTCTATGGGGTATTTACCTATGTACGCGAAGTGGTGTGTACGGTAATCTGTCCGTATGGCAGGCTGCAAGGGGTGCTGTTGGATAATCAAAGTCTGGTGGTCGCCTACGATTTTAACAGGGGCGAGCCGCGGGGCCATCTTCAAAAACAGGATGCAGCTTTAAAAACGGGAGATTGTATTGATTGTGGGCTTTGCGTACAGGTTTGCCCAACAGGAATTGATATCCGCGAAGGTACGCAGCTCGAGTGTGTAAACTGTACCGCCTGTATCGATTCATGCAACGAGGTAATGCTTAAAATAAACAAGCCCAAAAACCTGATCGGTTTCTTCAATCAGGATTTTATTAACGAACGTAAACCCTATAAAATTGGCTTAAAATCTTACGGTTACGCAGCGGTACTGTTTGTGGTAATGGTAGTTTTTTCTTCACTGATTTATAAAAGAGAAGATATCCAGACCACCGTACTAAGAGCAAGCGGTACTTTATACCAGAGTAGGGGGGCAGATAAAACGAGCAATCTTTATAATGCAGAGCTGATCAACAAAACCAATAAAGCAGTAAAGTTCAGGTTTAGGTCGCAAAATGACAGTGATGAAATTGATTTTATCCAAAAAGCTGATGTTTTGCCAAAAGAAGGTTCGGTGCACCTTACTTTCTTTCTGATCAGGAAAAATAATGCCATTAAAAAATATAAAACCGATGCCGTTTTCGAAATTATTGCCAACGGCAAAGTTTTAAGCACAGCAACTACAAGTTTTTTCGCGCAGCCGGAAGGAATTGAATTAGAGAATGATTGAGTGATTGAATTAGGGAATGGTTGAAGGGTCGACTCATTCAAAACTAAAAAATAAGAGATATGAACTGGGGCACAAAAATAGTATTGGGAATGATTGCATTCATGATGTTTATTGTGGGGATGGTCGTTTATATGTTCCATTTACATGGGCGGGATGCGTTGATCGAAGAAAATTATTACGAAAAGGGAATCAATTACAATGCGGAATACAATGCCAAACAGAATGTACTCAATGATCACGCTAAACCAAAAATTACCATTACAAAAACTCAGATTATCATTCAGGTAAAAGATAGTGCGAAATACAATCTTGTTTTAATGCGGCCTGCCAATAGCGATGACGATATTAAGCTAAAAGGAAATACCTCAGGAATAGCGAATCTTATTCTGGTTGATAAAACTAAAATGCCCAGGGGAATGTGGTTTTTAAACCTCCAGTGGCACTCCTCAGGAAAAGATTATCTGTTTAAAAATAACATCACCCTATGATGGATTTTTTACCACTGGCATTTTTGATGGGGCTTTTCGGAAGCCTTCATTGCGCCATAATGTGCGGACCGATCATGCTGGGTATGCCATTCAGAAAGCAGGATTTCTTTCAAAGCGGATTACAGCTTTTGTTGTACCAATTTGGCAGAATTGCCGTGTATACTGTATTAGGCTTGTTGGTGGGTGCCTTAGGGAGTAGTATCCGCATTTTTAGCGATCAGAAAATGCTGAGCATCTTAATCGGTTCTATACTGATTTTATTTACAGCACTGCAGTTTAATACTGCCTATAGAAATAGGTTTTCTAAGTTCCAGTCATGGGTGCTTAATCCGCTAAGCAGATTAATGGGAAAAGTATTTAATTTGCCATTGTGGGGATTGTTTGCCGGAATGCTGAATGGCATCATCCCCTGCGGGATGGTTTATCTGGCACTCGCAACTGCTTTAAATACGGGTAGTATTAAATCTGGTGCTACTTTTATGCTTCTTTTTGGATTGGGTACCACCCCACTGATGCTCATGATTTCGTTAGGGGGATCTTCCTCAAGAAATACATCCGTTTTAATACCAATAGGCTTATTCCCTGGTTTATGTTTTTTATGGGTACCTTACTTATCTTGCGATCGGCCGATTTGGGCATTCCCTTTATATCCCCAAAAACTACCAGTACCTATGGCCATGCAATAGACTGCCGATAAAAATAGCGCTAATAAAACCTGAAAGGCAGCCTGCTACTGCTAACTAACTAAACTATTGTAATTAAGCAGCAGGATAAACGGAATTTATGCATCATACCTGTATTTTTTTTAATACCAGTTTTTTCCACTTCAACATAGTATTATAAGTTCTTTTCTCTTCGAGTTGGGGCAATAGATGCTGTTGGGCAACCTATTAAATCAGACCGAATTTCTGATAGATGTCATTAGCCAAGGTGATTACAATCATCACGGTTCTAGTTTTTATAGTCCAATTTTATGATGTTTAATATTCCGGTCATGAAAACAAATCAGAAATCTTTTTTACAAAAAAATCTATTTATTTCCTGGGTATGTATGGTCCTTGCGTTTCTGCTGTCAGCCTCCATTAAGGGATATCCATTGGTACATGAGCGCGCGGCTCAAAGGATAGATTCCATGCTGATCAAAAAGCAACTTTTAGCGCTCGGGTCCCGTTTGAACTATCCCGAAACCGTAGCCAGGTTTTATAAGAGAATGAATTTTCAACGGGCGTGGGTTTATCCCGATACAGTCCGTACCCCGGTATACCACGCCATGCTCCTTTTAGACTGTGTGCTGCAGTTCGGACTTAATCGCCAGGATTTTCACCCCAATGAACTGACCTATAACAGACTTAAACCACTGGTGTCCAGCCCCGGGATGAGCTACAGCATGGACAGGGAGGATTTCGATATCTATATGACCGATGCGATGCTCACCCTGATCAACCACCTCCATTATGGGAAGTTCAACCCGGTAAGGACAAAGTACGCCCTAAACAGCCCAACAGAAGATTATGCCCAGAATTTGTTGTTCGCTTCCCTTAGCGCACGCGATTTTATGGTCAGTATAGGTACGGCACAGCCTGAGCTAAAAAGTTACAAGGATCTGCAAAGTTATCTCCACCTTGTAAAGGGGCAGTATATCGACGATTGTTACGAGTTCCCAGAGGGAGAAGCCAGGAAAATGGCAGTTAATATGGAAAGGATGAGATGGGTAGACACCGGTAGCATTTATTATCTGCAGATCAATATTCCTTCCTTTCTGTTAACACTGCACAATGGCGATTCTGTTACAATTTTTAAGGTAGTTGTAGGGAAACCCACCAGTCCTTCCCCTCAACTGGAAAGTAAGGTGCAATACCTTACTACGGCCCCTGAATGGAAAGTGCCGGTAAAGATCTTTACGAGGGAGCTTTTGCCCAAAGCATTAAAGAATCCCACTTTTTTGGAGGATAACCATTATGCCATCTATGATCAAAAAGGAAATTATGTTATTGGTAGTCCAGCGAATTTAAAATTGATTAAAGCAAACCCAGCCGGCTACTCCATGAGGCAGTCTCCCGGGTGCGATAACGCGATGGGGAAAGTTGTCTTTCGTTTTCCTAACCGTTTCGATATCTATCTGCACGATACCCCTGAGCAAAAACTCTTCAAAAAGGAGGAACGGGCTTTCAGCCATGGATGCATCAGGGTAGAGGGAGCGGAAAAACTTGCGTCGATGCTATTGGTCCATGATGGTCGTTCCAGCAGATCTGCTGAGATGAAAAAATCAGCACGAAAATTGGAAAAAAAAGATTTTTTCCTACGGAATCCCATTCCCATCAAGATAACCTATTTTACTGCAGAAATTATTGACGGCATGTTGAAGGTATATCCTGATATCTATAACCTTGATCCCGGGCTAGAAAGGCAGATGTTTCCACAAGAGTCTGTGTTGGTAAAAGACCGCTGATCAGTGTTACGTCTAAATTCTGCTGAGGCAGATAGGTAAAATATTATGGTCTCAAAGAAATATTAAAGTTAACCGCGATTTTCATAGCGGACTTTTTACACCTGCTTTTTTCTGTTTCTTTAGTTCGATATTTCTTGTAAAAGCCATGTATAGGTTTTTCGTCATTGTGTTGGCACTAAGAATGAACGGAGATTTTTCTTAAATTTTAAATTTAAGAATATGAACTATGAAATACATTATTAGAGAAGTTAGTAGAAAAATATAAAGGCAAGGCCGTATATGAGGATTTTTGGGCGCCCTGGTGTGGGCCATGCATGAGCCAAATGCCATCCAGCTATGAACTAAAGAAGGAACTTGATGGAATGGATGTGGTATTCCTTTACCTCGGAGTAAACTGTACAGAAGAATCATGGAGCAAAACAATTAAACAACAGGACTTCAAAGGTGAGCATTACCTGTTGAGTAAAGATGAATTTGCACTACTTAACGATAGGTTTCAAATTGGGGATATTCCCCATTATATGTTGATCAATAAGCAAGGGGAAATTGTGGGTAAAATGCTAAGTTACCTAGCCAAAAAATGGAGCTTTTGAAGGAAATTAAGGCATTGAAAAAATAGTGTGGCCTCTAAGTGCACTATTAGTGAAATATACGCTCAGGGCATCAGAAAGATGTTTACAACGCAACATTTGACGAATTTTTAATCCGAGACGGTCGTTTGCCAAATGCATACGCTGAAAATAAAAAATAATTTTTTATTAAACTTTGTTTAGTATTTGTATATTTGATATAACCAAATATTTGCTGATAATAGCAGGGTTTTAACTTGCTATATCATGAAATTAAGCCTGACCCAAGATTTAATTTAACAAAGAAATAAAAATTTAGTAATACTAAACAAATGTTTAATGTTGTTATATTTGATCTATGAGATGCTTGTTATAGTCAGGCATACAAAATGCAATTGTTTTATATTAGATTTTTCTCATGAACTCAAATCATCCAAGCAGCTATAGCGATCCAGAACTTCTGGATATGGTACGGAATGGGGATAGTCTTGCATTCAAGGAACTATATAACAGGTATTGGGATATGCTATTAGATATGGCGTATAAAAGACTTGGTTATATCGAAATTGCTGAAGAGGTGATTCAGGATATTTTTGTAAATCTTTTTCTGAGAAAAGAGAAACTTGAGGTCCGGTCTTCCCTCGAAGGTTATCTCAAGAATGCACTCAAGTATAAGATTTTTGACGTCTTCCGTTCCATGGCAGTTCATGACAGGTATGTAGCAACCATGCTGCATCAGCCAGCTCCACATTGCCAAACTCCTGAGACTAATCTGGAAGCCAAGGAACTGTCCGAGAAAATCAACATGATTACCGAAAAACTCCCTCAGAAATGCCGTGAGGTTTTTTTGCTTAGCAGAATAGAGCAGTTATCGAATAAATCTATTGCCGAAAAATTGGATATTTCTGTCAGCACCGTTGAAAAGCATATTGGAAAGGCCATGGATATTATGAAAACAGGCTTCCGTAACTATAATGCAGGCTAATACACCTTTCTTAAAAGAATAGTAAAAAATAAATTATTTCCAATAGCGGTTTTTCCAATGGAGTGCGACTTATAGATAACTACAGTCGCTATGGATCAACAGAGAATAACAGAATTAATTGAAAAAGTTTACCAGAATAAAGCCTCAGCCCAGGAAATTGAGGAATTAGATCTGCTATATGCGCAATATGACAGCAAAATAGGTTATACCGAAAGCTTAGGTAAAAGCGAGAAAAAAGAATTAAGGGAATCAATTTACGCCCAAATTGAGGAAAGGCTCCCAAAGGAAACGAAAAATCCCAATAAGCCAGTCTTTAAAACCAAGTTTATTTTACGGGTCTGCATGGCTATTGCAGCCTCTATTTTCCTGATAGGCCTCCCAATTGTATATCTGACTCATTTAAATCCAGAAAAGAAAGCGCACCGTCAGCTGATGGCTGATATCACACCTGGAGGTAACAAGGCTTTTTTAATTTTAGCTGATGGCCGCAAAATCGATCTTGATGCTGCAGGCAATGGAAAAGTTGCCCAACAGGCAGGAATCAGCATTTCTAAAACTGCCAGCGGGCAATTGAGTTACACGTTTAGTGGACCAATAAATCAAAGTTCAGATCCTAGCAATGATTACAATACTATTGAGACACCTAAAGGTGGGCAATACCTTGTAAAATTACCAGATGGTACACAGGTTTGGCTAAATGCAGCTTCATCTTTAAGGTTTCCGCTTGCCTTTTCGGGTAAGGAAAGAAAAGTGGTGTTAACGGGTGAAGGTTATTTTGAAGTTGCAAAAGATAAGTCTAAACCATTCAGGGTAATGAGTGGAAATCAGATGGTAGAGGTATTGGGTACACATTTTAATATTAACAGTTACGCCAATGAAGGTAACATTAAAACAACTCTGGTTGAAGGCAGTGTAAAAGTTCATTCAGGTGCAAAAACCAATACAGATCTGATGCTGATTCCCGGTCAGCAGGCCATAAATAACGGCCATCTTATGAGTTTAAATACACATCCGGATATAGAAGAAATAATATCATGGAAAGAAGGTTCTTTTCAATTTAACGATACCAGTTTATCGTCCATTATGCGCCAGCTTTCGAGGTGGTATGATGTAGATGTTGAATTTGTAGGGCAGGTTCCCGATTATCACTTCCACGGACGGATTTCACGGGATACGCCCATCGCTCAAATTTTTGAAATACTAAAAACCGGAGGCTTAAACTTTACGATTGAAGGAAGGAGGATTATAGTAAGAGATTGACTTTAACTTAAAACTGCCAGGCAGCTTTAACCGGATTAAGCCAAAAAAACCGGACTGTGTTTCGACCACATCCGGCAATAGTTTAGGCTGAAATCTTAAAGAAAAAATATGGATTAACTTTTTACGAAACAACCAAACCAAACAAAAATATGGATTTTTTTACTCCGTACCTACCTATTTATAAAAATAGGCAGGCAAACAGAATTGCCCAGGCTTTTTTTGCCTGGTATGTGGGGATAGACCTAGATAAAAAAAGAAGATTTATCATGCGAATCAAACTTACAGCCCTGATCTGTTTTATAACCTGCCTTCATATCTATGCAGCAGGTTTTGGGCAAAGCATTACTTTAAATGTAAAGAATGCGTCGCTGCAACTTGTGTTGGATAAAATTGAAAAGCAGAGTGGTTACAATTTATGGGTGCAGACCGAATTGCTTAAAAAAGGCAATAAAGTGTCGTTAGATGTCAAAAACAAACCGCTCGAGGCGGTGTTGAAGGATGTTTTTAAAGACCAGTCGCTTAGCTATGCCATTGTAGGCAAGACTATTGTGATAAAGAACAGGGTTGATGAGCAAAGCAGTATCCTGGGTTATCCATTGATGGTTTTTATTAATATTGAGGGTAAAATAGTAGATAGCAAGGGGGCTCCGCTTCCTGGAGCATCGGTAAGAGTGAAGGGAACCACAAAGGCTACTACCACCAATACGGAAGGAAAATTTTCGATTGTTGCAGATAAGACCGATATCCTGGTGATTTCTTTTGTGGGGTACAAAACCAAAGAAGTTTCATTAAACGGGCAGAGCACGCTAACCATACAGCTTGAAGACAGTGCAGCAGAATTGACTGAATTCGTAGTTGTAGGGTATGGCTCTACCAAAAAAGTAAATTTAACTGGTGCCATATCAACAGTAAGTGGCGCTGTGCTGGAAGACAGACCTATTCCCAATATTGGCCAGGGCTTACAAGGGGTTATCCCAAACTTAAATATTACCAATTCGAGCGGTAAACTTGGGCAATCGCCTGATTTTAATATAAGAGGTTTTGAATCTATTAATGGTGGCGAACCTTTATTCGTGGTTGATGGGATGCCTTTAAACAGCCCTGCGGAAGCCATTCGCCTCAATCCACAGGATGTGGAAAGCATTACGGTACTGAAAGACGCCGCTTCTTCCGCAATTTATGGCGGGCGTGCCGCTTTTGGTGTAGTGTTGATTACAACCAAATCAGGGAAATATAATACAGGAGTTTCGGTTCAGTTTTCTTCCAACTATTCAGTAAAGAAGATCAGCCAGTTACCTGAGGTAGTAACCGACCCCGCAACTGTTATGAAATATAGAAATTTAGGCTATAGTTCCTATTACGGTACCAATATGCCTGGTTACACACAGCAGATGATAGATTATGCCAATGCGCGTTCAAAAGATCCAAGCCTGCCTCCTTACTATGTTAATCCATCTGATCCAAGCCAGTATGTTTATGTTGGCAATACGAATTGGTTTGATGAATTCTATAGAAAAACAAGTCCAACTACTGATAATAATTTATCGGTAAGTGGTGGGTCCGATAAAGTAAAATATAATTTTTCTACAGGTTATATTGATCAGCAAGGGATACTGCAGGGAAAAAATGATGAATGGATGAGGTATTCAATGCGGGGAAAGATAGAATTCAAAGCTACAGAATGGTTGAAATTTGGTAATACCACACAAATTGGCAAGGTTATAAATAATTATCCCACTTTTTGGAATGGTACAACAGAACGGGGGATGTTTATCATGACATCGGAAGAAACCCATCACTTAATATTCCAAAAAACCCAAACGGAACATGGACTCCAAATGCATATAGTGTGGCTTATCTTTATGACGGTGGGCGTGGTAAAAATACCACTAATGATAATTTAACCACTTTTGATGCTCAGTTAAGTTTCTTCAAAAATAAGCTTCGTGGCTTTGCAAGTTATACTTTCAGAAACGTCAATGTCAATGCTCAAGACAATTATGTCCCTATCTTTTATCAAACCGCAGATCAAACCCGGAATATACAGGATGGTGTTAGTGGCATCAGGTCACGCGCTGATCAGAATACTCAGAAGGTTTTTAATGCTTATGTAGAATATGAGCAAACATTTGCGAAGAAACATTATTTTAAAATAATGACAGGTATTGGAAGCGAACGGTACCGTTTTGAATGGAATAGTGTTATGAGAAATAACCTGATCAGCACCGCTACACCTGTATTGTCTTTGGCGACTGACCCTAACCCAACATACGGAGCCGATGGAGGTGAATATGCTTTAAATAGTGCGTTTACAAGGATAAATTATTCTTATGACAACAAATATCTGTTAGAATTAAACGGACGTATGGATGCTACTTCAAGATTCCCGGTTAACGATCGGGTGGGGTATTTTCCTTCGCTATCAGCTGGATGGAGAATCTCTGAGGAAGGATTCTTCTCCGGGTTGAAAAATGTAATTGATGATGCGAAATTCCGTGTTTCCTATGGCTCACTCGGTAACCAGGATGTTGGCTATTATGCATACATTGCCTCATTGCGTTCCAGCGGGAAGATTAGTAATATATTAGGAGGAACCCAGCCACCAGCTGTTTACGCCCCAGGTTTAGTTTCTCCAAGTTTAACCTGGGAAAAACAAAATACCAAAAACTTGGGACTTGATTTAAGTATGTTAAAGAGCAGGCTAGGACTCACCTTAGAGTATTACATAAGGGATGTAAAAGATATGCTTACAGTACCTCAGCAACTACCTGCTGTATTGGGTACTACACCTCCACTTACCAATGCCGCCGACTTGAGAACTAAAGGATGGGAAGCCACTATATCATGGAATGATAAATTCACGCTCGCCAGTTCACCCTTCTCCTATAATTTCAGACTTGTCCTATCAGATAACCAAACCACCATTACTAAATTTAGTAACCCTAATGGCCTTATAAACGATTATTATGTGGGTAAAAAAGTAGGTGAAATATGGGGTTTTGTTGGCGATGGTTTTTTTACAAGCGATGCTGATGTAGCGAGTCACGCCAATCAGTCGGCAGTCGATGGATATTATGGTTTTCATGCCGGCGACCCTAAGTATGTGGATTTAAATGGGGATGGTAAAATTGATATTGGTAAACAAACCCTTGCTGATCATGGAGATCTAAAAGTGATTGGCAATAATACACCTCGATATACTTTTGGTTTTAACGCTTCTTTTGCCTGGAAAGGTTTTGATTTCAGTACTTTTTTACAAGGAGTAGGGAAAAGAGATTACTGGCCGGGGGACAGAACAGGCTATTTCTGGGCCAATATTTTGCACCCTGGGAGCAGGTTTATCAGCACGTAATAGATAATATGTGGAGCCCTGAAAACCCCGATGCTTATTTTCCACGTTTTGCCGGATGGAGAGTTGGTGACTTTGGGCTTAACGCATGGAGAGATATGGGCGTGGTTCAAACCCGTTATATGCTTAATGGTGCCTATATGCGTATAAAAAATATGACAATAGGCTACACCTTACCCACTAGTTTGATTAGCAAATTGGGTGTAAAGAAAGTAAGGTTTTATCTCAGTGGAGAAAATATAGCTGAGATCAATAAAATTAAATTTAAGGTATTGGATCCTGAAGCCTTAACCAGTTCCGCCTGGGGAACCGGAAAAGCTTACCCTTTTCAAAGAATGTATTCGGTCGGGCTAAATGTAACTTTCTAAACCAAACCTGTTAAACTTAAAAATTATGTACAAAAATAAATTTTTATTAATAATAGGAATAATAACTATTGTTAGTATTTGGAGTTGTAAAAAAGAATTAGACCGGTTTCCAATTGCGTCTATCGCGCCACAAACATTTTTTAAAACTGAGAAAGATCTGGAACTGTTTTCGAATGGGTTTTATGCTTATCTTCCAAGTGCCGAAACCGTAGCCGAAGGAGACGGCCAAAGTGATAATCAGGAAACCGTACCCGGTAATAAGATAGTAGCGGGTGCTTATCTCTTGCCATCTACGGATTCCAAGTGGTCAACCAATTCAACCACTTCATGGGGGCACCTACGTAACCTCAATTATTTTCTGGAGAATTACAGCAAGGCAGATGCCCCTGTTGCTTCGAAAAATCATTACGCGGGTGTAGCCCGTTTTTTCAGGGCATGGTTTTACTATGATATGGTGGCAAGGTATGGCGATGTGCCCTGGTATTCTAAAACGCTGGGCAGTGAAGATACAGAAGCAATTAATAAACCACGAGACCCTAGGGCATTGGTGATGGATTCTGTGTTGGCTGATCTTAATTTTGCAATTGCAAACATTCGCAAATCTACACCAACATGGACCGTTAATGCCTATGTGGCAATGGCGTTCAAAGCCCGTATTTGTCTTTTTGAAGGGACATGGAGAAAATACCGGGGACTTGCAGATGCTAATAAATTTCTTACTGAAGCCAAAAATGCTTCTAAGGCACTTATGGATGAAAACAAATATTCCTTGTATTCAACCGGAAATCCGGATGTAGATTACTATAACCTTTTCCAAATGGATGCTGCACCCGTTTCCGAAGTTATTCTTGCAAGAGAATACAGGACAGATCTGAATATCAGACATTCTGTAACGGCCGATATCAATGGAGGATATGGATGGGGGTATTCTAAGTCATTAATCAATTCTTATTTGATGAAAGATGGCACACGTTTTACCGATCAACCCGGCTATGCCACAATGACTTACATGGAGGAATTTGCCAATCGCGATCCCAGGTTATTGCAAACGAGTGTAAATCCATTTTATAAACGGTTTAATGCATCAAACATAAACGGCCCAAAAGTGAGCCCTAATCCAAAAATTGGTGGTGCTAACCCGACCGGTTATGCACAAATCAAATTTTATCAGGATGATCCTGTTAAAGTTATATATGGACAATCAGATAATGATGCGCCAATTATCAGGTATGCGGAAGTGCTTCTGATTTATGCCGAAGCCAGGGCAGAACTGGGGGAACTCACACAGGCAGATCTTGATTTAACCATAACTAAGATTAGAGCAAGGGCTGGAATGCCACCTCTGAGTATGGGTGTAAGTCTTGATCCTATTTTGGCTGCTCAATATCCTAATGTTTTAGGGGCACAGAGAAATGTACTGCTCGAGATTAGAAGAGAACGCCGTATAGAGATGGCTTCAGAGAATCTACGTTATCTTGATCTCATGCGTTGGAAAGTTGGTAATTTAATGGCAGAAGTTTTTAAAGGAGTTTATTTCCCAGGGTTAGGGGTGTATGATTTAAACTTAGATGGAGCGCCAGACTATGCTATTGTTACCGCTAAGCCGGCTAACCCAACGCCTGGTGTCACATACGCCATAATTAATACCGATGTGTTTTTGTCTAATGGAAATTCAGGCAATATCATACCATCGCCCAGCGTAGTTAAAACATTTAATGAAAATAAAAATTATTTGTTTCCACTTCCGACAACGGAGTTATTGTTGAACAAAAAACTTGTTCAAAACCCTGGGTGGTAATGTCGTCTTTAACGTAGTAAATTTTTAGTTAGTTTAGTAGGAATAAGCTCCCTCGGAATGGAGGGGGCTACCTTTCCTGCCACAATGGAACGTTCATTCATTATGGTGTTTACACTCAACTTTGACGATCCCGATGAAGCTTGGACAATGACTAAATATACAATTCCGGCCGATGGGGAGATTGCAGAAGGATTCAATCCGGAGCACATTGATGCCAAAGAACTGGGGGTAGATAGATCACCATCACAACTAAACGTCACGATGGTTTGCCTGTTCCAAATATTAGATATCATGAATGCAAAATATAATAATAAAAAAAACAGTCTGCTGCTAACAGCTATCATGTTGCTCTGCCACTGTGCTTACTCGCAAACCATGCCATCTATGTGGGACAGTCGTTCCAATGGAAAGGAACATCCTAACCTCAAATGGTTTAAGGATGCGAAGTTTGGTATTTTTATCCATTGGGGGCTTTATTCGAAACTGGCTGGTGAATGGCAGAGTAAGCGGTATTATGGCAGCGGCGAATGGCTAATGTATCAGGCAAAAATAAGCGCTAAAGATTACGGATTGGTGGCTGGGGAATTCAATCCTTTAAAATTTAATGCCACCGAATGGGTGGATTTAATTAAGTCTTCGGGTGCACGTTACATGGTCGTAACCGCTAAGCACCACGAAGGCTTCGCCATGTTTGATTCAAAAGTCAGTGATTTCAGCATAACAAAAGCGAGTCCCTATGGAAAAGACGTGATGAAAGAACTTTCGGGAGCAGCGGCCAATGCCAAACTACCTTTCGGCTTCTATTATTCCCAGTTTTTGGATTGGCATGAGCCAAATGGCGGAGGAAACGACTGGGATTTTAAGCAATCTAAAGATTACCATAAATATTATGAGGAAAAATCTATTCCGCAGCTTAAAGAATTGCTAACCAATTATGGTAAGTTAGGGATGGTTTGGTTCGACATGCCTGGAGGGTTAAATAAGCAGGAAACTCAATTCCTGGTTGACGACTTGCATAAGTTGCAACCACAAACGTTGTTTAGCAGTCGTGTGGGGCAGGGATTGGGAGATTATATGGACTTTGGAGACTCGGAAATGCCGGCAGAACCTATTGCAAAACCCTGGGAAGCCATTTACACCTTTAATGACTCGTGGGGCTACATTGCACACGATCAAAACTTTAAAACATCGTCAGATATTATCAGGTTGATTGCTACGGCTTCTTCAAAAGGAGGAAACCTGATGCTCAATATTGGACCCGATGGAGATGGTTCAATCCCCCAGGCCAATATCGACTGCCTAAAAAGTGTCGGCCGGTGGCTGAAAGTCAATGGCGAGAGCATTTATGCCAGTATAGCCGGCTTCATCCCTGCGCAACCCTGGGGAGTTACAACCTCTAAACCCGGTAAATTGTATCTACATATTTTTCAACGGCCTAATAACGGTAAATTACTGGTGCCGGGCTTTTCTCCAAAAGCAATCAGTGTAAGCACTCTTGCTGGTAGCGTTGCACTAAAATGGCGGCAAACAGGAGAAGATCTGGAGGTTACGCTACCTAATGTGCCGGTAACAGGCCTTGCTGATGAGGTGCTGACGGTTAGTTATGCAGGTAAAACGCCAGATTATCAAAACAGTATGCCCATTACGGTTTCTGCTGCTTACGAATCGAATGAACTGCCTGTAATTTCAGCGCAACATAAAGGCGCAACCAGGATAGAGACACTTACTTACAACCATTATTTTGGAGACTGGAAGCATGTTACAGTATTAGGGGCAATGAAATCGCCAGCCGACAGCACAATTTTTACTATCCGCGCTTTAGAACCGGGCTACTATAAAATTTATCTGGATTATGTCTGCCCTTCAGCCTCCGCTGGTCAGGAAGGAAAAGTTACAATGAATGGTCGGGAGTTTAATTTCAAAACGCTCTCTACTTGCAATGAGATAAATTCCGACAAGCCTGTTTCTTTTATCAAACATGCTGTAGGTGTGATTAACCTACCACAGAAGGCTATTTATAAGTTGGCGGTTACGCCACTAACAGATGGAAAGGAGCTTTTTAAAATCAAAAATGTTTTATTGGAAGCAGATAAACCTTAAAAAAAATTGCTGGTTAGTTTGAGAGCATCCTCCTTAGGGAGGGGCTCTTTACAATTGTGTAAAAATGATCGTATCCGATCGATAAAGAAATTAACATGAAAAAAAAAGGTATTGCACTCTTATTAATTAGTTTGGTTAGTCATTTTGCTATTGCGCAGAACACTAATAAAGCCGAAAACATCATCATCATTTCAATAGATGGATTGCGCTGGCATGAGGTATTTCAAGGGGCCGAACAGCAGCTTATTGCAAGCAAGAAATACAACTCACAAGATTCTACCGAGCGGATCAAGAAATATTGGGCCGATAATGAGCAGGATCGGAGGACTAAACTCATGCCATTTGTATGGGGTACAATAGCAAAACAGGGGCAGCTTTATGGTAACCGCAACGAAGGAAGTTTGGTTAACGTTAAAAACACTTTTTGGTTTTCCTATCCGGGCAGAAACGAAAATTTAACAGGTTATCCCGATCCTAAGGTTAACTCCAACGACTATCCCGATAACCCGAATAAAAATATACTCGAGTTCATCGATCAGCAAAAAGGGTATAAAGGCAAGGTTGTGGCTTTTGCATCCTGGGATGCCGTAGCCAGAATTATTAACCGCAACAGAAACGGATTAATGGTAAATAACCCATTCGAGGATGTTAAAGGAAATAACCTTACTGAAGCGCAAAAACTGGCTAACGAAGCACAGCATTACGAACCACAGTTATGGGGCAGCGGTGAGCGTTGGGATGCCAGTACTTTTGCTGTAGCAAAATCATATATTATGGCCAAGCACCCTAAAGTGGTATATCTTGATCTGGCCGATACTGATGATCATGCCCACGAAGGTAAGTATGATTTTTACCTGGATGCTACCCATAACATTGATGCCATGATCGGCAGTTTATGGAGTTATATACAGAAAGATCCATTTTATAAAGGTAACACCACAATAATTGTAATGCCAGATCATGGCCGCGGTGAAGGAAAACAGTGGACAAGTCATGGTTCCGGTACTCCGCATTCTAACGATACCTGGTTTATGGCTTTAGGACCAAAAATAAAACCACTTGGCGAAGTGAAGAATAACGGACAGATTTACCAGGATCAGTATGCTAAAACAATCGTCAGCTTATTGGGCTTTAACTTCACTTCAGTAAACCCTATCGGTGAGGTTATTGAATCTGTTGTGAAATAACATGGGCATGAAATTAAAGGCAATTTTATTCGCAATCGTTATACTCGCTTGTCAAAATCGGGCAAGTGCCCAGAAGCCGGTATTTGATCTGAATTTTGATGACGATAACGTAGAAGAGGTTATTACACCTAAAGATAGTGCTTACTACGTTGTTGATCTGCAACAATCGCAATATGTAAAGGGCTTAAGCGGGAACGCGCTTGATCTTTCTGCAAACGCTGTTTTAAGAAGGCCTGTTAAATTGAGTAAAGGCACATTGCCCGAATTTAATGAGCGTACCTCATTTTCTGTACAAGTATGGATTAAAACATTACCCAATGCAAAAATGGGTACACCTGTAATGGGAAACAAAAATGCAGACGAACTGGCGAGTGCCGGATGGCAGATCTACACACAGGAAAATGGTGCCTGGGCGCTAATTTTAAATGATGGCAAAAAAAGATATGATTACAAGCCTACTGCAGAAAGACAAAAGATAAACGATGGCAAATGGCATCAGATCGTTTTTACCGTCGACCGTAAAAAACAAGAAGTATGGATGTTTTTGGATGGAAAAAATGTTGCCGTTTACAATACACCAGGCATTAAAAGCTTTGAAACCAAGCTTGCAACAGTTGTTGGCGGTACTGACGAAAAGTGGGAGTACGGATCTAACGGACAATGGTATGCCTTTAATGGATACATAGATGAGGTAAAAGTTTGGAATGTGCCCTTAAATACAAAGGAAGTGAGCGCTTTGTATGAACAGTTTTTCCCCAATACAACAAGAGAGGAAACTTATGATCCTTTACATTTAAAAGTACTGTCGTGGAATATTTGGCATGGCGGACATCGTTATGGCCAGGCCGTTGGCCTGCAGCGTTTGATTGAAACCATGAAATCAACAAATGCCGATGTTATCGGACTCATAGAAACCTATGGTTCGGGCGAGGTCATTGCCGATTCTTTAGGCTATTATTTTTATTTGATCAGTTCCAACCTGTCCATCATGAGCCGTTACCCCATAACAGAGACGATCAAGGTATTTCACCCTTCTAATTTTGGTGGTGTAAAATTAAAGTTGAGTCAGGATAAAAACCTTGTCTATTTTAATACCTGGTTAAATTATTTGCCCGATGTTGATGCAAGCATAAGAGAAAAGAAAGAAACTCCACAGCAGCTAGTACAGGATGAGGCACTTACCAGACATGCAGAAATAAAGGAAATCCTAAAAGGCATCGATCCTTATCTTAAAAATACAGACAACCTGCCTGTTATTATGGGCGGCGATTTTAATATGGGCTCGCATTTAGACTGGATTGCCGAAACCAAGGCCATTCATTTTAACCTAGAAGTAGAATGGCCCGAAAGTAAAGAAATGATCAAAGCCGGATTGAGGGACAGTTATAGAGAATTGCATAAAAACCCTTTACTCGATCCGGGTTTAACCTGGGGGGTAAGAGCAGCAACCACCACCAGCAAGTATGGCGTTAGAGATCGTATCGACTTTATTTACTATAAAGGAAAAGGCCTCAATCCAATCGAATCGAGGGTGATCGACTATCACCCTGTGATGTTTCCCTCAGACCATGCAGCTGTAATAACCAGTTTTCAATTAAAGAAATAAGAAATGGACAGAAAAGAATTTTTAAAAACAACAGGACTGGCAGGCGGTACCATGCTTTTTGCCCGGTTTCCTGAATTAAGCCCCGCGAAAAAGAAAATCAGGATTGGTATGATCACCGATCTCCACCACGATATTATGCACGATGGGATATCACGTTTATCCGCTTTTATTGATGAAATGAACAGGGAGCAGCCCGATTTTATTATACAGGGCGGCGATTTCTGTTTTCCGAAAAAGGCAAATATTCCGCTTATGGATGTTTGGAATCAGTTTAAAGGCCCTAAATACCATGTAATCGGTAATCATGATACGGATGGTGGATATACGCGCGATCAGGTAGTTGCGTTCTGGAATGCCAAAGCTAAATACTACTCTTTTGATGTGAATGGTTTCCATTTTATCATTCTGGATGGAAATGAGCACAATGAAAGTGCCGACCGCCCCAAAGGTTATGCCCGCTTTATTTCGCCCGTACAGCTCAATTGGCTTAGAAAAGATCTAGAATCAACAGATTTAGAAACAGTGGTTTTTTGTCATCAGGGCTTAGATAATGATGCGGGTGGACTGGAAAACGGTACAATGTTGCGATATACACTTGAACAGGCCAACAAGAAAGCGGGTAAGCAAAAAGTAATGATGGTGATCAGTGGTCATCATCACCAGGATTACTACAATTACATCAATAACATTCATTATGTACAGATCAACAGTGCGTCGTACCAATGGCTGGGCGATAAGTATAAAGAAAGCCGTTACTCTGAAGAGGTAGATAAAACACATCCAAACATTAAATATACCGTGCCCTATAAAGATCCGATTTGGGCGATGATTGAGATTGACCATAAAAACAGAATTACAATTAAAGGCAAAAAAACTGTTTTCGTGGGTTCATCGCCCGAGAAATTAGGCGTAAATATAGACGATTATATTTATCCGATTGTGCCCTATATATCAGATAGAAACTTAGGGTAAGCAAATTTAAACACACAAATGAAAAGAAGAGATTTAATTAAAACACTTGGAGCCACAGTAGGAACAATCGCTTTGAGCAGTGTGGCAGATACATCAATTGCTGCTCCGGTTAAAAAAAAGAAGCTTTTAAAAATTGCGCACATCACTGATGTACATATCAGACCAGAACATAATGCTGTTGCCCGTTTTAAGAAATGCCTCGAAATGATTAAAAAGGATAAAGTAGACCTTATTCTTAATGGTGGCGATTCTATTTATGCTGCAGATTATAATAACATTACCAAAGATCGCGTAGAGCAGCAATGGGCCTGCTGGAATGAAAGTGTGCAAGTGGTTAAAGGTATTCCTATGTATCACGTGTTAGGAAATCATGACATGTGGTGGCAGGGCAAAGATGATGAGCTGGGCGGTAAAGCCGGAGTATTAAAGATGCTGGGATTGAAGCATAACTACTACAGTTTTGATCAAAATGGCTGGCATTTTATCATGTTGGATAGTAACCACCCAACAAATCCGGGCATGCTGGATGAAGAACAATGGAACTGGTTTGTAGAAGATGTAAAAAAGAACAGTCAGGATAAACCTACGCTCATTATGTCACACTATCCCTTATTGAGCTGTACGGGCATTGTAGATAACAAAGCAGATTTTAGAGGGCCATTTAAGGTTAGCGGGAGTTACAACCACCTCGATATTATGAAGTTTATTGAAGTGTTTAATCAGAATAAGAACATTAAACTCTGCTTAAGCGGTCATATTCATTTGCTTGATAAGGTCTGGTACAATGATGTAGCTTATTTGTGTAATGGTGCAACCAGTGGTTTTTGGTGGGAGCCAGGAGATGATGGTAAAAGTGCTTATAAACAAACAGCTCCGGGTTATTCTCTTCTTAACCTGTATGATAATGGAAGTTTTGATCATGAATATATTAAGTATGAAAGCGATAAAATTGGTTAAAGGTATAGGGATCTCCATTCTTATCACATGGTTTTTATCCGCTTCTGTATATGCACAATATGAGGCAAATTGGGCCAGCCTTGATAAAAGGCCTGTACCCGAATGGTTTAAGGATGCTAAATTCGGGATCTTTATTACCTGGGGTGTTTATTCGGTACCAGCGTACGCCCCAAAAGGGCAATATGCAGAATGGTACCAGAATTGGCTGGAAAACAAAGCTTTTAAAGGAGATGTAGCGCGTTATCATAAGAATGTTTTTGGCGATAAAACCTATTACGATCTGGCAAAAGATTTTAAAGCCGAGCTTTTTAATCCAGATGAATGGGCTACGCTTATTGAAAAATCAGGAGCTAAATATGCAGTACCCGTTGCTAAACACCATGATGGCTTTAGCTGGTGGCCAAACAAATACAGCAGCCAGGTATGGGGTTTTCCCTGGAGTGCAACAGAGGTAGGGCCTAAAAGAGATCTTTTGGGCGATTTGTTTAAAGCCCTTCATAAAACATCGGTAAAAGCTGGCGTTTATTTTTCGTGGTACGAGTGGTTTAATCCCTTGTATAAATCAAATCCGGAGAAATTTGCGGTAGAGTATGCCATTCCACAGGCAAAAGAAATGATCGAAAGATATAAACCTGCAGTATTTTGGACAGATGGAGATTGGAACGATAGCGATACCACCTGGCATTCAACCGAATTTTTGAGTTGGTTGTACAATGAAAGCGCGGTAAAAAAAGAGATTGTAACCTACGATCGTTATGGAAAAGGGATAAGGTTTAACCATGGTAGCGTATATACGCCAGAATACCAGCCTGATATGGAGTTCGGTGATCATTACTTTGAAGAAAGCAGGGGGATAGGGTTTTCTTATAGTTACAACAAAATGGAGGATGCCTGGGATTATAATTCCCCTCAGATTTTAGTATTGTTATTAAGCGACTTGGTGAGTAGGGGCGGAAATTTGTTGCTTAATATCGGTCCGGATGCATCAGGTAAAATTCCACCTATTATGCAAGAGCGTTTACTGCAAATAGGCGATTGGCTTAAAATAAATGGTCGCGCAATTTACAGTACACGCAAATGGACCAGAACCTGCCAATGGAGTGAGGGAAAAAGAGATTATAAGCCAAAAAGAATCGAAGGCGATTTTAAAGAAAATGGCGATTTTATGTTGAAAATAACAGTGGATCCTGATCCTGGTTATGCGGTAAAAGAATGTTTCTTCACCACTAATCCAAACACCAAAGAGGTATTTGCTATTTTACCCAAGTGGCCATCTGATAATCGTTTTGTTATAAAAGATCTGCAGTTAAAACCCGGAGCTACGATTAAACTGCTGGAAACCGGAGATGTTATAAAATGGAAAAACCAGGGCAATAATGTTGAGTTAATTTTCCCATCATTTAATCCGGCAAAACACAAAAGTCAATATGCCTACGCTTTAAGTATTTTAGAAAAGCCTTTATAAGTTGAAAGAGAGATAGAGGCAGTCTCCATGGATGATCGACTGATTAAATACGGTTATTCAAAAAAATAAAGGGGGTGTTCTGCATTAATAAAATAAAAAAACACCGATTAATACGATGAAGGAAATTTTGAGCATGAATGCATTAATCATAAATCGAGGTAAATGAAACGGATATTCACATTTGTTTTATTGTTAAAGCTGATTTTAATTTCTGCTGATCTTTGTGCACAGCATACTGCCTATAATCAGTTTTGGAACGATTTTCAGTTCGTAACGCCGATAAAAGGCAAATGGAGCAATGAAATAAATATTGGGCAGGTGTGGACGAGCGTACCCGGAAATAACAATCCTTTTTATGCCAATGCACAGCTTTATGTCAGGGTTTGGATTCATTATTCACTCCCAAAAGCTAAATTTTCAGTATTTACGGGCTATAACCATAATCCAGAAATTAAACTTGCAGCACAGGAAGGGCTTCCAGAAATCAGATCTGCAATCCAAGGTGTTTATTACTTCAGAAAAACCCCTTTTACCTTGTCGGCCCGATTGAGGTTAGAGGACCATCGAGACAAACGAAGTTTAGGCGGCTTTGATGAAAGTTACCGGGTAAGAAGTCAGGTGAAAATGGTAAAGCCACTAAATACCACAGAAATTGTTAAGGGAGCAGTTTACATGGTGGCTTCAGAAGAAGTATTTACCCAAACGGCTCCCAATGTGTTTAGACAGCCGAAGCTTGGAAGCAACAGGATAACCATTGGTTGTGGCTATGCGCTCACGAATGATTTTTTAATCGAAGTGGATTATTCTAATGACTATTATCCCGATAAAATGCAGCAGCTTTCTTACCATAGTATGCAGCTGAATTTAAGCTGTTACAATTGGGTAAAAAACCTAAAGGATGCTTTGCTGAAATGAAACGAAATATTAATAAATAAAAATATTCAATCAGGCATGCTGGAATTTACAATCAGTTTTACCATTCAAATAAAATAATATGAAGTCAAAACCTGCAACATTAAAGGAAATTGCTGATTTACTTGGTGTTTCTATCAGCACTGTTTCACGGTCCTTGATCGATCATCCAACCATTTCTCTGGTGACCAGGGAAAGAGTGAAAAAATTAGCCAAGAAGGTAAATTACAGGCCAAACCACTCGGCTCTTTCTTTTCGTTCTGGACGTACATTTACCATCGGACTTATTCTTCCCGACCTTTCTGAAACCTTTTTTTCTACCGCGATGACCGCCATAGAGGAAATGGCAATGGCCAATAATTATGCAGTTTTTGTAGCACAATCAATGAATGTTGAAGCGCGTGAGATTGCTTTGGTAGAAAAAATGATTGATCTTCGGGTAGATGGGCTATTGGTAGCCCTTTCAAAAGAAACGCAGACTTTTGGTCACTTTTCCAAGCTTAAGGATAATGGCATTCCGGTTGTGTTTTTCGACCGTGTTCCACCTTATTTTAGCATTCATTCAGTATGTTGCAATATCGAGCTGGCCACTCAACAAGCCGTTGATTTTTTATTGAAAAAGGGGCATCGGCGGATAGGCATAATCAATGGGCCAGAAAGCCTGCTTTCGAGCACGGAACGTAAAAACGGTTATATCAAGGCACTGGAAGGTGAAAAAATCTCTTTAGATCCTTCTTTGTATACAGAATGCGACCTAACAGAAAGCAGTGCAGAAAAAGCGATGGATAAACTTTTGGCATTGACCGAAAGGCCTAGTGCAGTACTTGCATTTAACGACTATGTTGCCATCTATGCCATCCGGAAACTTAGGGCGCAGAATATCGCCGCTGCAGAATCAATAGATTTTGTAAGTTTTTCAAACCTTTCTGTGCTCCGCTTTATGGACCACAGGCCTGTGGTCACCATCGAACAATCGCCGGCCTTACAAGGTCAAACCGCAATGCAGATATTAATAGAGCTTATCAATTCGGGGTACAGCCGATCAGGATCAGAGCAGCGGTTCAGAAATGTAGTGCTTGAAGGAAAACTGGTGCTGGATAAATAATTTAACATCTATTGGAGACTATAAAGCTATTGCAAATACAATTCAGAACTATACGAAATCATATATATATTGGGTTACCTCCCATAGAGATGCTACGCTAGAGCCTCTTATTTTACGCCAATTTGAAAAGTTATTGAGGAAGAATATATTGAAAAACTTTGATCAGAAGATCAAAACGGCCAGCTTGCCCTGAAATGGGGTGATCAGCTTAAAATGAAACAGGGTGTCAGCATAAATCCGAAACGCGCGGCCATTTTTTCTGAAATACCCAGTAAAGGTGCCTAAACGAAAAATGAATGGTTCGGATAAGGAGACAACACACTCTGCACACAAAAGTGGCAGTTCGTATGAATTTGAGATTTCACTGAAAGTGGTTCTTTCCCTATTGGGTGGATTTTCATGAATAAATCTGGCTGTGATTCGTTAAGAAATAATGGCCATAAGGAGGCTTTCCCCGACTGCCTGATCCCTACTGCCGGATGTTTGTTTTTAAATCCTGTTTGACATAATTCAGCCATTCCGCTGCCGGCAGACTGATCTTTACGTCCGGGCTAAACCCTTTCTGATCAATAGGATGAGTATCCGCCCAGCTCATTTTTGATACAGGAATCATCAAAACCAGCTGTTCGCAGGGAAGCATCGTCCGGCTTGTCGGTCCTTCGTAATCCATCATTCCCACCGTGTTGCCGCCATATCTTTTCGTTTTTCCACTCTGCTTCATCAAATTAAAGAAGAATTCGGTTGAGCTTCCGCAGAGTCCATCAGTGATCAATGCAACCCTTTCCGGCTTACGCAACACCGAATCCAATGGGATGCGAACGCCTGGGATCTCAATGAAAGTGGCCTTGGTATGAGCCAATTCCTCATAAATACTTTTTAGTTTACTCACATAACTGTCAGGGAAGTACTTCTGCATCTCTTTCGGCATGGGATTTTTAACAAGAGGTTCGAGTTCCGCGCGTTTTAGTTTAATGTTGTCTGCAGAGATCCTCAATTTCGGGCTGTCCTGGTCGATTGGACCCGTCATTACATAAGGCAATAAGAAGCTCCAGCCAGAATTGCCTCCCCCGTTGCCACGCAGGTCGATGATCAGGTACCTGCTGGCCCTGATGGTTTTGTCATTGGCGGCCACCAGCTTTTCAATCCGGCTGTCATTATTAAAAAAAGTGGGGATTTTGATATAGCTTGTTTCCTGGTCCAGCTGCCGGAAATCCAGCCCGTTGTTGTTGTTTTTCCAGGTATCCAGTTCTTTTCGCTCATCCGGAGTCATGCCTGTACCTGAAATTTTTCCGAAGAGTGCAAAACCCCACAATTGCAGCAAGCCGCCCCTTCGTTGTGCATACATATCTGTGCTGCCAAATACATTATATTGCTCGAGCAGAAAACCTTTGTGATGCGGCTTTAAAGAAAAATATACCTGACCTTTGACGTTTCCGGAATCTTTCGACTGGATCACAATGGCCTTATACTGAAGGTTTGGAAACTTTTTAATGACAAGTCGAAGCGAGCTGTCGGAATTGATCCAGATGCCCTCAAGAGGATCTCCATTTCCGGCTTGAACCGTGTTCAGGATCCTGTCTACGTCCATGAGTTCCCGTTTAGTTTCCTCTTTCGGATAGTAACTCAGGGAAAAGTGTTTGTCTTTGAAAAACCTGACGTATTGTTTAATCAGGTAGAAACAATCCTCCGTATTTTGTTGCTGGCTGGATTTGATCTTGAGTGCGTGTACCAAAAGGGAATAGGCCTTTTTGGTTTTTGAATTTACTTTAGCAGGAAAGCCTGCATAATTAAGCTCCGTTTTCCGGATGGTTTCGTTGAGGTTAGCAGAACAGTCACAGGATGTACGCTGAGCGGAAACTGGACGAGTTAAGCAGATAAGAAGCAATAGCGTTAATATTCTACGAGTCATAAATAAATATAGCACTTTTCAATAACTGTACCTTAATAAGTTTCGATTCCGTGTAGTAATCGAGCAGGCTTGAAGCTGTTTTGGGTATGGCCCTTTATATATCTTCTTAAAACATGTTTTTTTAAGAATGATTACCATAAACTCAATCCATTATTCAAATCGGAATTTTAGTTTTTGGTAATTTGGCCATGATCGTTTTAGCCGGAACTTACCCGAGGCTCTCCAAAAGATCGAATCACTTGAGAAGCGGTACGGATTAAAGGTTATAGCTACAAGTGAACCATTGGATATCGATACGCAGGATCCTTCAGTTTTCTTATTGAGGGCCTTTAAATACTTAATTGCTAACCAGGAATTGCTGACTATCCGAAAACGGGCAAAAGTAAGTTCCCGTCATGCACAGGAATCCGGACGATACATTAATCTAGCTCCTTACAGCTATATCAATCATAAGGAGCAGGGAGGCAAAATGATCATAAAGATTGATCCAGTCAAACAACCTATTATAGAAAAAATCTACAGAGATTTTCTCTCGGGAGTTCCAAAATTTCTGATCTCCAAAGAAGTTAGAGAACTAGGATTTCCGCATAGTGGAAATTCGGCCGTTCGCCGCATTCTAATCGATCCATTGTACGCGGGATTAGTTCGCGTCAGTCCCTGGTGTGAATATGCCGGAGAAACTGGTAAAAGGCATTCACGAAGGCATCGTCAGTGAAGCACAATATTACGGGGTGCAGGAAATGCTTGGACTGAGCAAACGCCGAATGCACACTAAGCCGAAGGAAGAGTTTCTGCTTAATATGCCTAAAATTTTTCAAGATTCCAGTTTGGGACAGAAACACGCTATTTTTAGTCAGGTGTTCAAACAAGGATTCACCTTTAAGGAAGGTAGTTTTAGAGCACCTTCGATCAACTTAGAGTTTGCTCGTAAGTTGCTGATAATCAAAGAAAAATGGCTGCTCTTTTTGGAGCAACCCTCTGGTGTTTTTGAAGGAGTCCCTTCATGCGGGGAAGGAGGGAGTCCATTTGAACACTTGCGGGAACTTTTACGGATAATAAGAGATATCTATGGAAATAAGGGTCGGTTATAAATTGACGGCTAATTAAGTGTAAGTAATTTCTCTGTGTAGTCGACCAAAAACAAGGGGATATTAACTAACCCATCATCTTTCTTCAGATTCTTTAGCGAATATCTTATTCGCACTGGCGGTTCATAAAGGCCATTATATATCGAAAGACTTTTACTACGTACATTCTCATCAGATTTCACCTCAACGGGGATAATTTCATTTTTCATCTGAATAATAAAGTCAACTTCAGCCTGGTTTCCAGAAGTCCAGTATCGAGGTTGCACTTCAAAATTTTTGATTAAGTGCTGTAAGATATAGTTTTCGGTCAGTGCGCCCTTAAATTCTGTAAATAAACGATTCCCTTCTCTAACAGCTATAGGGTCTAGTAGTGAAAGTCTACGTAACAAACCGACATCAATCAAGTAAAGTTTAAATGCCGAAAGATCATCATAGGCAGAAATAGGTAATCCTGGCTTGCTTATTTTAAAAACCCTATGCACCAGACCGGCATGCGAAAGCCAAAGTAAGGCATCTTCATATTCTCTTGAACGTGCACCTGTTCTTACACTCTGGTAAAGAAATTTTTTATTATCCCTTGCCAGTTGTGAAGGTATTGAAGCCCAAAGATGATTAATTTTAGGTACATCCTTACTTTCTGCATATTTCGAAAAATCAAGTGCGTATGCATTTACAATATTTTGCAGTACCTGCTGTGTTTTTTCTACATCATGTTGTTCCAATAGTGTAACTACCGCTTCGGGCATTCCCCCACAAATAAAAAATTTCTTTAATTTATCCACCAATGGGTTAAAAAAAATGTCAGGTATAGGCTCCAGTCTATCTATACTCTCTATATAAGCAAAAAGCTGAGGATCATCAGCAGACAGAAATTCAGAAAAACTGATCGGGTTGACCTGTAAAAAATCAACTTTCCCGACCGGAAATGAATTGCCTTTTGACATCGCAACCCCAAGTAGTGAACCTGCACTAGCCACCACATATTCAGGCGCGTTCTCATAGAAATACTTTAAAGTATTCAGTGCTTCATTGCATTCTTGTATCTCGTCAAATATAATTAGTGTTTTCTGCGGTAGTATTGGCAAACCATGGACTAGGGATAGATTTTGTACAATGCGCTGTATGTCCTTGGTGTTTTCAAAAAATTGCTTTAGATCAGGCTGTTCCTCAAAATTAAAATACGCAACATTCTCAAATTCGGCGGCACCAAAATGTTTCAATAGCCATGTTTTACCAACTTGCCTTGCCCCTTGAAGTACCAGTGGTTTACGGTTTGGATCTGTTTTCCAGGATGATAATTTTTTCTGTACACTTCTTTTGATTTGCATAATTCACAACTTAAGTGCCAATTATGTGATTTTAATCACATAATTGGCATTAAACTATGTAAATCTATGCAAACTTTCTTGACCCGGCAACAATTTTAATATCTTTTTTGGTTATACTATAATTATTTCAATTGTACGATGAGTATGACGGGTGTACGCATTGTTAATCATTGGTGCCATTTCTTTTTAGGAAAACGTTTATAGCATGAGGGGAGATTTAGAATACCTAAAGTTCATGCAAAATCTTTATAAATAGTAAAGCCCAACAATGTTGGGCTTTAAATTGCTCTGCGGAGAGCGAGGGATTCGAACCCCGGACCTGTTACAGTCAACAGTTTTCAAGACTGCCGCATTCGACCACTCTGCCAGCTCTCCGCTGCAAAAGTACGAACTTGGCGCAAATCTGCAAATGATTTCCATTCAAATATTTGCATAAATATTTTAAGCGTTGCTAATCATTTAGTTAGCACGCGTAAAAACTTTCAAAAAAATAAATAAATGGCCAGAAACAGCCATTTTGGCTACGATCTTGGCTTTCAGGTTTACACTAAAGGGCCTCTCCAGGGTAAATTTTTTCGCGATCTACCGATAAAATTCCATTTCCTTCGATTGCGAAACAAACGAGCCCGATGAGTACAGAGACCGAAAACCAAAATTCTGAATAGGGTTTAAAAATACCACCAGAAATATTTACAAAGAATACCGCCCCAATCAGTATCGGTAAATTAATAAGGCAGAACAAGCGGGTATATGTGCCCAAAGCAATGGCCATACCGCCGATAATGTGCATTAAGATAATTAAATGTGCCAGTAAACTGATGCTGATGGCAGTACCTAAAAAGGCACCCCGCATGAGGTTGCTAAATGCCTGCATGTTGATATAAAAATCAATGCCCTTCCAAATTAAAATGAGGCCTAATAAGATTCTAAAATAGTCTAACCATTTTGGGTGATGGTGATCGCCCCAGTTTTGGATTTTCTTAAGCATGTTCATAACTTCTATATTTTTGGTTAGAACAATTTACAAAATAAATAAGAGAATAACAAAGTTAACTGTTTGATTTTAAGGCTTTTTTTTATCCGTATTTTTACTATTTACATAGTCGGTTGGCGACATGCCGAACTGCTTGGCAAAGTTTCTTCCAAAGTGCGATTGAGAGCTATAACCAACCATTTCTGAGATTTCATAGATCTTTAATGCCCCTTCATTTAAAAGTTCAGCAGCTTTTTTTAGTCTCGTTAAATTAATCAGTTCATTCGGACTCAGGTTCGAAATAGATTTGATTTTCCGGTATAAGGTTGGCCGGCTCATATTCATCTTTTCTGCCAGGTGTTCTACATCCAGGGCTTGATCGCTGATATTTTTATTAATGGTATCCTGCAATTTTTCTAAAAACAGTTCGTCTGCCTTTGAATAAGCAATACTTTTAAGGTGAAGGAGGGGCGAACTGGAGAAATATTCCTTAATCTTGTTCCTGTTTTTAATCAGACTGGAAATCTGTACCTGGAGAAATTCTGGCGAAAAGGGTTTTTCTACATAGGCATCGGCACCCAGCTCTAAACCCTCAATTTTAGATTGCAACGAATTTTTTGCAGTAAGCAGGATAACGGGGATGTGGCTAAACTCCAGGGTCGATTTAACTTTCGCACAAAATTCGAAACCGTCCATTTCGGGCATCATTACATCGCTAATAATGAGCTGAACAATTTCACGCTGTAATATTTCTAAGGCTTCTATGCCGTTCCGGGCCTGTAGAACATGGTATTTTTCTTCCAGATCATCTGAAATGAAATCAAGGATATCTTCATTATCATCAACCAATAACACCACAGATCTTTCCATATCCTCAGTATCTTTTATGGTAAACGTGCCTACAATTTCTTCCATTTTCCGTTCAGGTTAAATTCTATAAGTTGATGGATAGGCAGTTCTAATACAAATATATTAAAATCACCATCATTAAAATCTAAATAAAGCTCCCCGCTATGCAGTTGCGCAAGCGATTTTGAAATCGATAAACCTATTCCGGTTCCTGCCTTTATTTCTGTTTCTTTGCCCCTAAAAAAAGGTTCAAATATCTTGTCCTTAATTTCTACAGGGATTCTGTTCCCATCATTTTTTACCATCACGGCAAACTTATCGCCCTGCTGTAGTAATAAGCTGATTTGTACGGTGCTTTTTCCGTATTTAATGGCATTGTCTACCAAATTGCTGATCATTTTGTAAAAAGCCTCTACGTCAATATAAGCATGGAGTTTTTTTTCAGGTAAATGGAGGTTATAGGTAATGTCTTGCTGTTCTGCAGCAGGTTGGAACTGAAGAAATACATCTTTTAATATTTCAGAAATATCGGCCTTTACAAAGTTTAACGAAAATTCGCTGGTTTCGGTTTTTCTGAAATCCAATAATTGGTTGGTTAATTTGAGCAATCTATCGGTGTTTCGGCCCATAATCCGTAAATTCTTTTCTATTGCCGGTACCGCATCGGCCTGTTTAATCAGTTTCTCCATCGGTCCGATAATCAAGGTGAGCGGTGTTCTGATTTCGTGGGCAACATTGGTGAAAAACTCGATTTTTGCCTGATAAATTTCTTTTTGTTTTTCATGCTCAAAAACTTCCATCCTCCTGCTGTTTTTTAGCGCAATTTTTCGGTGGTACCTCCGTACCAGAAAGAAAACAATTCCGCCTGCAGCAATTAAATAAAGCAGATAAGCCAACGGACTGAGGTAAAAAGGGGGATGTATTTTGATCAGCAGTTTAACGTTTTTGGTGCTCCAGGTACTACTTCCTTCAACCAAAGCTTTTACCTCAAAAGTATAACTGCCCGGAGCAAGTTTGGTAAAATAAACCTTCCTGTTGGTTTTTAAATATTCCCAGTTTTTATAAAGCCCGGTCATTTTATAAGCATACTCCGTCATTTCGGGCGATAGATAACTTAAGGCAGCAAAATCGATACTAAAAGAAGATTGATTGTAGTTCAGTTCGATGGTATCGGCATAAACGATAGATTTGTCAGAAATAGAATCTGCCCCATTTGCACCGATTTCTGAGCTATTGACCTGAAACCCGGTTAAAAATACAGGGGTTTGGTAAGATGTTGCTTTTAAATTAGCCGGATTGAAGCTGACCAGCCCTTTTACGCTCCCAAAATACGTTCGGCCATTCTCATCCTGGTAGGCAGAACTGTAATTAAACTGATCGGTAAGTAATCCGTTGGCTTTAGAATAGGTTTTGCTTAAACCTGTAGTGGGATCGAAATGGATAAGGCCCCTGGTGCTGCTAATCCAGAATTTATTGGCCGCATCTTCTTCTATGCGGAACAGGTAATTGCTGGGGAAACCATTTTTTATACCGTAACGCTTAAACTGATGTGTTTTCTGATTAAAGCTGCAAAGCCCACCACCATCTGTGGTTACCCAAATGTGCTGTTTACTATCTTCAAAAACACTATTTACCGTGTTATGGCTTAAACTTTTCGCATCTGTCGGAATATTTCGGTAGTTCACATAACCTGGTTTGGATAAGTTAAACTGAAATAAACCATCGTTAAAGCTCCCTGCCCAGATATTGCCCTTACTATCTTCCATAACCGAATCGTAAAAAATAAAAGGCAGACCCGCAACCGGGTCGAAATCATCTTTTTTGCGGTTATAACGGTAAATCCCATTAATCGTGCCTACTAAAATTTCACCCGATCTTGTTTTACAAAAAGTAACAATAAAGTTGGTGCGTAAAGCATTTCCAACACCTGCCTGGTAATGTTTAATTACCTTTTCTGTTTTCAGGTCTAAAACGTCCAATCCATGTTCGAAAGTGCCAATCCAGAGTTTGTTGCCATCAACCAATAAACCGTGGATATTGGAATAGGCAATGCTTCCGGGCTTCCCGTCGGGTAAAAAATGTTTAAACACACCTGTTTTTACGTCGAGTTTGTTCAGCCCCGCATCTTCCGTACCGATCCATAAATTTCCCTTACCATCTCTGGTAATTTCCCTTACATCGCTTCCACTAATCGAATTAGTGCCTTTTTGCGGAAAGTATTTGGTAAACAGCGAAGTATGGCTGGAATAGTAATTTACACCTCCGAAATAGGTGCCTGTCCAAACCCCGCCTTCACGGTCAAGGCAGATGGTATAAACGGCATTGTCGCTCAAAGAATAATCATTGTTATATTGTTTTTTGAGGTGGATAATTACCTCATTTTCATCATTATAGATGTAAATGCCCGATTCGGTGGCAATCCAAAATTCATGAGGTCCTGTTTTTTTGATATCCCGAACAAAAATTGGCGTTTGGTCGTCGTTTAACCGGAGTATATTTTTTGATGTTAAAGTAACCAGATTAAAGAGTTTAACGCCCTGATTGGTAGTGCCGACCAGTAAATTCCCGTTTTCGGTTTCTGCAATTCTCGATACCCAGCCATATTCGGTTTTGGCATTTTTGCCGTTAATATTAAATTGCTCAAAATTATTTGCTTTGGGATTGTATTTTTCCAGTGTTCCCTTTCCGGTACTGATCCATACACTACCATCTTTTAAAACCGTTACCAACGAGGCATCGAAAGGTGCATTATGGGTAAAGGCCTGCATTTTCTTGGTTCGCTTTTGATATAAATATATTTTGAATGAAGATAAGATCCATAAATTTCCGCGCTGATCGCTGGCCAGGTCGATAATCCGCATCCCTTTGGTTTCTTTAATAATGGCAAAGCTTTCTTTTGCAGGGTTATATTGGTATACACCGCTGTTGGTACCTACCCAAAGTGTTTGTTCCTGATCGTGGTGGAGCGCATAAATTAAATCGTTGCCTAAACTGCCCGCCTGGTCTGGGTCGTGGCGATAGGTTTTAAAAGCATAACCATCAAAGCGGTTTAAGCCATCTTTTGTGCCAAACCACATAAAGCCGTTTCCATCCTGCACACTACAAAATGCTGTATTGTTGGAAAGTCCGTTTTCTACCTGATAATGCCTGAAATAATAAGGCTGCGCCCAAAGCTGGCGGACCGAAAACAACAGGCATAAAAGGATGAAGAGTTTTTTCAAGATATTTTGGTCAGTTACATCAAATATATTAAAGAAATGCTTTGCTTTCGGGTTAATTTAAATTTGAGAGGATAAGTAGAAAGATTGAGACAGATTTCAGTTTTATTTGAGAAAGCCCTAAAGATTTAAGAAACCCAGTTTTTATAGGCCTGAAAACTGTCAATTGCCAATTGCAAGCTAATCTAAGTGTTACTCTTTTTTATAGAACTGGAAACTGCCAACTGCCAATTGCAAGCTAATCTAAGTGTTACTCTTTTTTATAGAACTGGAAACTGCCAACTGCCAATTGCAGACTAATCTAAGTGTTACTCTTTTTTATAGAACTGGAAACTGCCAACTGTCAATTGCAGACTAATCTAAGTGTTACTCTTTTTTATAGAACTGGAAACTGCCAACTGCCAATTGCAGACTAATCTGGGCGTTCCCTAAGCTGCGCAAAGGTCGGGCTTTGCAGGGCTGCGCTTCGCTCCGGTACCGATGAAGGATCGGTACTGAACCCTTACAATCCCTAACGCGAAGCTACTGCATTAAGACTTTGCGCGTAATTGCTTGCGCTCGTTTCCTAACGAGTGCTTAAATAGATAAACGATTTTATCGTTTGCGTTTGTAAACGACAAACTATTCAACGCTCGTTAGAAACGAGCGTTAGCCAGAAACTCAGTTTTTATAGGCCTGAAAACTGTCAATTGCCAATTGCAAGCTAATCTAAGTGTTACTCTTTTTTATAGAACTGGAAACTGCCAACTGCCAATTGCAGACTAATCTGGGCGTTACCTAAGCTGCGCAAAGGTCGGGCTTTGCAGGGCTGCGCTTCGCTCCGGTACCGATGAAGGATCGGTACTGAACCCTTACAATCCCTAACGCAAAGCTACTGCATTAAGACTTTGCGCGTAATTGCTTGGGCTCGTTTCCTAACGAGTGCTTAAATAGATAAACGATTTTATCGTTTGTAAACGACAAACTATTCAACGTTTCTGAGCCGCTGTGGTTAAACAGACTCCTCCAATACAAATCGAGACAAAATGAAGAAAGATTGATACAAATGCGTATCCCTCTGAAAAGCTAAAAACCGAATCTTTGGATAAGAATTAAATAGAACTAAATCCATTTACCTCTTTAACTAACCAAATCCCTAACCTAATATGAAAAGAAGTTTATTCTCTTATGGTGGCTTTGTCTGCCTGGATTGGTGCCCGCTTCAAAAAATGTTTTTGAAGCGCAAAGTCCTCTCCGTTATTTTTACTTCCATCACCCTAATCTTACTTTCCTTTCAGCTTAGTGCCCAGGAGCAAACGGCTGTTACCGGAACAGTAACCGACGAAAAAGGAGAAACAGTTGTTGGCGCCAGTGTTAAAGTTAAAGGTACTAACACCGGAGTAACAACAGATGGCGATGGAAAATTCAGAATTCAGGTAAGCGATAAAAATGCTACGCTGATCTTTATTTATGTAGGCTATATCAACCAGGAAGTTGCACTGGCCGGCCGTACGCAAATCAATGTTAAACTCAAGCCATCTAATAACGATTTATCAGAAGTTGTTGTAGTGGGGTACAATACGCAGAAAAAGGAGGCCATAACAG
Organism: Pedobacter riviphilus; assembly: GCF_014692875.1. NCBI lineage: Bacteria > Pseudomonadati > Bacteroidota > Sphingobacteriia > Sphingobacteriales > Sphingobacteriaceae > Pedobacter > Pedobacter riviphilus. The sequence continues at coordinate 498,443 of NZ_CP061171.1, forward strand.
GGGCCATTTCATCAATTAGCAGCAAAGACCTTGAAAAAGTGCATGGCGGTTCTACCGTAAGTACTGGTTTAGCCGGAAAGTTACCTGGTGTATCTTTCAGGATGCCTGATGGAAGACCAGGCTCCAGTGCCAATATCCAGATCCGTAACATGGGTAATCCGCTTTATGTGATCGATGGTATTCAACAAGATGCCGGGCAGTTTAATAATATCTCACCTAACGATATCGAAAGTATCAGCGTGCTTAAAGATGCATCAGCTGCTATTTATGGCAGCAGGGCATCAAACGGTGTAATTTTGGTAACCACCAAAAGGGGTAAAAACAGTACGCGTAATACCTTTAGTGTTGATGCTTATACCGGCTGGCAAAACTGGGTACGGTTTCCCGAAACAACTGATGCCTATCAATGGATGTTAGGTAAAGCCACAGCAGAAATGAACCAGAATGGAAGAACAGATATTACACAGGCCGAGTTGGATAAATGGAAAGCGGGTACAGAATATGGTTATCAGAGCCAGAACTGGAAAGACATTATCATTGCGCCAAACGCTCCACAAACTTCTGTGAATTTAAGTGCCTCGGGCGGAAGCGACCGGGTAAACTATTACTTTTCTGCTACCCGTTTAGATCAGAAAGGCGTATACGGCACAGCAAGGGAATTCGATTTCAACCGGACCAATATCCAAAGTAATATCGAAGCTAAAATAACCGATCGTTTTAAGGTAGGTATGCTGATTAATGGTCGTATCGAAAGTCGCGATCAGCCAGGCGTACCAGGTGGAGATGATTACTGGGCTGCCCGTTTTGCCCTATTGAGAAACAGGCCAACTGAACAGGCTTATGCCAATGGCAATCCAAATTACCCGAACGATATTGGGCACAATACCGAGCAGTTTGCCGTACAGAGTAAAGCTTTAACCGGATACTGGAAATCAGACTGGAGGGTTTTGCAAACCAATTTATCAGCCTCTTACGAAACGCCCATAAAAGGCTTGGAAATAAAAGGTTTATATTCTTATTACATTGCCGATAACGTAATCAATGGGCATGAGTATACCTATAATGTATATACCTATCACCCGGAAACTGGTGTTTATGAAGAAAAAGTAGGCAGTTCAAATCCTTACAGAGAGCGTAGAAACGAAAAAGTATACACCAATACCTATCAGCTCCAGGCTAATTATAACCGCACTTTTGGTAAACATACCGTTGGCGGGGTATTGGTGGCCGAGCGTTTAGACCGTTTTAGAACTTATACCTTTCAGCACGCTGTACCACAAACTAATATTTTGCCCGTGCTGCAGTTTGCCGATATGGACGGACAGGATTTTGCTGATATACAGGAAGAACAGGCCCGTATTGGTTATGTGGGAAGGCTAAATTACAACTACGACAATAAATACTACCTGGAGCTTTCCGGTCGTAGAGATGCTTCTTGGAAATTTGCGCCAGACAGGCGCGTGGGTTATTTTCCTTCAGCATCAATTGGGTGGAGAATTACACAAGAGAAATTTATGAAATCGCTTTTGGGCGAAAGTAATATCTTAAACGATCTGAAACTTCGTGCTTCTTATGGGGTATTAGGGGATGATGATGTGGGTATCGATCCTTTTGCCTATATCCCGGGTTATAACTACAATCAGGGCAGTGTGATATTGGATGGAAAGAATATTACCACTTCGAGGGATAAAGGCCCCATTACCAATAACCTGAGCTGGTTTAAAAGCAAAATTACCGACATCGGCCTTGATTTTACAATGTTCGGCAATAAACTTTCCGGAACGGCAGATTATTTTTATAGAAAACGTTCTGGTTTACCGGCCATTAAAAACGATGTAATTGTACCTATCGAACTGGGTTATCCTTTAAATGTTGAAAACCTGGAGAGCGATGCGCAATTTGGAGGTGAATTCTCTTTAAACTATAGGGATAAAATAGGGGAGTTTAATTACAATGTGGGCGGAAACATTTCCATTAGCAGAAAGAAACTTTTAGAAAGATATAAGCCACGTTTTGGCAACTCATGGGAGAATTACAGAAGTAATGGTACCGACAGATATGCCGATATTTTTTGGGGTTATGAAGTAACCGGTCAGTTTCAGAGTATCGATGAGATCAATAACTACAAAGTGAATATTGATGGGAAAGGGAACCGTTCTTTATTGCCTGGCGATTTAATTTACAAAGATCAGAATGGCGATGGGATTATTGATGGTTTAGATGAAAGACCGATAGGTTATACCACAACAGGGCAACCAAATGTAGGTTTTGGATTTACTATTGGTGGTTCTTATAAAAACTTCGATTTTACAGCAGATTTTTCTGGCGGAGCGATGTATTCATGGAACCAGAACTGGGAACAGCGCTGGGCATTCCAGAACGGAGGAGCCTTATTGCAGAATTTTGCTGATGACAGCTGGCACCGTACCGATCCATTTAACCTGAACAGCCCCTGGGTGGCGGGTAAATATCCCGCAATCCGTTTTAACGACCGCGATCATAGTAACAATACCAGAAATTCGACTTTTTGGTTACACAACGTGAGGTACCTCAGGGCACGTACACTTGAGATTGGCTATACCTTGCCAAAAAGATGGGCAGAAAAAATTAAGATCCAGAACGCAAGGGTATATGTAAACGGATACAATCTGTTCTCGATAGATAACCTGAAAGACTATGGTGTAGATCCTGAAATTGCCGACGATAATGGCTTACAATATCCGCAGAACAAGTTTTTTAACATCGGTCTTAAATTATCGCTTTAACATGAAAAAGACTAATCAAATGAAAAAATATATATACGCATTCGCTGCCATTGCATGTTTAAGTTTTGCGCAGTCGTGTAAAAAAGATTCCGAATTTTTGGATAAGCAACCAACCAGTACCCTGCCGATTGATGCTGTGTGGAAAGACCCTAATCTGGTGCTTACCGTGGTTGGCGATCTGTACGATCGTTTCCCTGATTTTCAACGCATCGAATCGTGGTGGTTATTTGCCGATTTTGATGAAGGTTTTGCCTCAGCAAGTGGAGATTATTTTCGCCACCAGAATTTAGAGTATGGATACGATGCATGGAGATACTGGGATATAGGCGTTTACAGGCTGGTAAACGATCTGAACCTGTTTATTAAGCGTGGACAGGAAGCGACAGCTTTAAAAGCCGAAGACCGCAACCGTTTTTTAGCTGAGGCACGTTTTATCAGGGCTGGTGTATACTTCGAAATGGTAAAAAGAATGGGCGGTGTTCCTTTGATTACTGTTCCACTGGCTTATGATTATAGTGGGGATCCAAGTTATTTGCAATACCCAAGGGCAAAAGAATCTGAAGTTTATGATTTTGTGATTGCCGAATTGGAAGCCATTAAAACGGTGCTTCCGGATAATGCAACCATACAGAGCAGGGCTACAAAAGCTGCTGCCCTGGCTATGGAATCGAGAGCTGCACTTTATGCAGGTTCTATTGCAAAATATAGCAATGCCCAATTAACCCTTCCGGGCGGAGAGGTTGGCATCCCAGCTGCAATGGCTAACGGTTATTTTACCAAAGCGCTAAATGCCGCAAAAGAAATTATCGATGGCGGTAAATATTCGCTTTACAAAAAGAACCCAAATTTATCTGATAATTTTGCAGCCCTTTTTACCGATAAAGGCAGCAATCCGGAGGTAATATTTGCCAAAGATTTTAAATTGAAAACCAATAAAGTACATGGTTTTACAATCGATAACCAACCGCGCTCTTCTGCCGAAGAAGCACAGGGAGGCAGGTTAAACCCTTCATTAAATCTGGTGCAGTCTTTCGAAAAGTTAGATAATACCTATGCCTCTTTCGCTGCTATTGATGGCAGCGGAAACCCGGTTTATTATACCAATATTACCGATATTTTTGCCGATCGCGATGCGCGTTTAGCCGGCACGGTAATTCTCCCTGGAACACAGTTTAAAGGTAAAACGGTTGACATATGGGCGGGTTATCAACTAGCCAATGGTACAATTGTAACGGGCGACAATTTTGCGCAGAGTAAAAGCAATGTACTTCCCGGTAACCCAGGTTCGGTGCAGGTAGTGGGCGGTGATGGTCCTGTTGATGGGCTTGAATTCAGTGCACAATCTGGTTTTTATGTGCGTAAATATTTAGATCCGGCTACAGGATCAGGCCAGATTGGTACCCGAAGCGAGGTATGGTGGATCCGTTACCGTTATGCCGAGGTTCTGTTAAATGCTGCCGAAGCCGCTTTTGAATTAGGAGATGCCGCTACAGCAGCCAATTATATCAAACCGGTAAGAGACCGCGCGGGATTAACCACTGCATTAAGCCCGGCCAATATTACCTTCGACCGCATTGTACACGAACGAAAAGTAGAATTTGCTTTCGAAGGTCATCAACTTTGGGATATGAAACGCTGGAGACTGGCCGATAAAGTATGGAATGGCAACAACATGTCAGCCGCCGATTTTACCAATGCCAGCAATATCGGAAGCGCAACACGCACCAGTACGCAGGTGTTTGGTTTGTGGCCATATAAATACTACAACCCGGGTAATGCCAATCACCTGAAGTATATTTTTAAAGTGATTAAACCCAGTCGTGTTACTGCCGCACATCGTTTCCGCATTGGCAATTATTACTCTTCAATCGGGCAGGATGTACTTAATGGCAACCCGAAAATTATCAGAAACCCTAATCAATAATCAGTTATAGACATGAAAAATAGATTTTATTTCATCATAGGGGCAATTATAGCCGTATTATGCTCCTCTTGTAAAAAGGATAATTACGAAGCACCTGCGGCCGATTTTACAGGAAGGATTGTGTATAAGGGCGAAGCAATCAATGTGCAGTACGGGCAGGTAAATTTCGAACTTTGGCAATCGGGCTTTGGTAACTATGCCGCGCTAAAGGTAAATGTAAGTCAGGATGGTAGTTATTCGGCCAAGTTATTTGATGGGAATTATAAATTGGTTTTCTCGCCAAACCAAGGACCATTTTTATGGAAAAAGAATGCCACCGGTAAACAAGATAGCATAGCCGTAAATATTAGTGGTAGCAAGGCAATGGATATAGAAGTAATGCCTTATTATATGATCCGCAATGCTAGTTTAACGGCTGCTTCAGGAAAAGTGAATGGATCCTGCAAACTGGAAAAAATCATCACAGATGCCAATGCAAAGGATATAGAAAGTGTATCACTGTATATCAATAAAACTCAGTTTGTAGATGGGGGCAATAATATCGCGGTACAACAGCTTACCGGGGCAACTATTGCCGACCTCAATAACTTAAGTATGAGCGTAAATATCCCTGCAATTGTACCAGCGCAAAATTATGTTTTTGCCCGGATAGGGGTTAAAATTGCAGGAGTAGACGACCTGATTTTTACACCTGTTGCTAAAATAAGTTTTTAAAAAAAGGAAGGTTTTAAATCTAATAGAATTTGTCACGTTGTCCAAAGGACTCCTACGGAGAGCTTGTCGAAACGCTTTAATCATATATTTAAGCAAGACCTTCATCAAGCCACCATTGACAGATTCTAATATAAGGGTCGTCATTGCGAGGAGGAACGACGAAGCAATCTTTCATGCTAGTGATTCTGCTATAAAGATTGCTTCGTCGGCTGAAAAAGCCTTCTCGCAATGACGACCTTAGGATGACGTGTTATGCTTTTGAATATCCTAATTATCATTACCTTACCCTTATCAATCATTATTAAATGAAATATCTTGTTGCCTTTTTTTTAAGCTTCTTCGTATTTTCTATTGGTAACGTGTTTGCGAAGCAATTAAACGATACCCTTTATTTAGCCGATCCCACGATTTTCTTAGATAAAGGCGTTTACTATTTGTATGGTACCAGCAGCGATCAGGGTTTTTTGGTTTATTCGTCAAGCGATCTTAAAACCTGGAACAAAAAATCAGAAAATAAGGGCTTTGCATTAAAAAAAGGCGATGCCTTTGGCAGTAAGGGTTTTTGGGCCCCACAGGTATTTAAAAGCGGTAAAACCTATTTTATGGCCTATACGGCCGATGAGCAGATCGCCATTGCACATAGTAATGGCCCGGCAGGACCTTTTGTTCAGGAAGAATTAAAAGCAATATCTGGTACAGGGAAACAGATTGATCCATTTGTATTTACCGATACCGATGGAAAAAACTACCTCTACCATGTAAAACTCGATCATGGCAACCGGATTTTTGTAGCACAACTGAAAGATGATTTTTCGGATGTAATCCCCGGAACAACAAAGTTTTGTTTAGCAGGAACTGAGTCTTGGGAAATACGGCAAAAACAGATTGGCCGGTAACCGAAGGGCCAACGGTAATTAAAAAGGAAAAACTGTACTATCTTTTTTATTCGGCAAATGATTTTAGAAATCCTGATTACGCGGTTGGTTATGCTACTTCAGCCTCGCCTACGGGGCCATGGTTAAAATATGCAGGCAACCCGGTTATCAGTAAAAAATTATTGCAGATAAACGGCACCGGGCACGGCGATTTTTTTACCGATAAAAAAGGAGCATTACAATATGTTTTTCATACCCATCATTCCAATCACAAAGTATCGCCAAGGGCTACGGCTATAATCAAAGCGGCCTTTATAAAAGACAAAAATGGGCATTTTCGTTTGCAGATCGACCCCGAAAGTTTTCGGTTTTTAATACAAAGTGCAGCAAAGATTAATTGATTGCATTTGTGGAAATATTGAGATGAAATTGAGCGGATTTAAGAGAAGAAATTCCTTTTTTTAAACATTAACGAATACCGCTTATTGAAAAATATAAAATACAAGATTTTAAAAATGATTACTTCGAAAATAAAATATCTGCTTGCCGTTTTGTGCCTGTTACTGGTAGCAGGTTTACATGCACAAACATTTACCAATCCTTTATTACCATCTGGGGCCGATCCTTATAGTTATTATAAAGATGGTTATTACTATTATACCCACACCACCGGAAACCGGGTAGATCTTTGGAAAACCCAAACTTTAGACGGCTTAAAAGATGCGGAGCGCAAAACCATTTGGCGTGCGCCTGCAGGCACCCTGTACAGTAAAGAAATCTGGGCACCAGAAGTGATGTTTTTAAGGGGTAAATGGTACGCCTACTTTGCCGCCGATGATGGAAGAAACGAAAACCACCGCATGTATGTTTTAGAAAATGCTTCTGCCGATCCGATGAAAGGTGAGTGGGTATTTAAAGGCAAAATTGCTGATCCGACTGATAAATGGGCCATTGATGGCGATGTGATCGATTTTAAAGGTCAGTTGTATATGATCTGGTCTGGATGGGAGGGAGATGAAAACGGAAAGCAGGAAATTTTCATCGCCAAACTTAAAAACCCCTGGACAGTAGCGGGAAAACGGGTGAAGATTTCTACACCCAAATTTAGCTGGGAAAAAATCGGAGACCTTGGTGGAGGAGCGCATGTTGATGTAAACGAAGGACCTCAGTTTTTGCTGCATGGCGATAAAATAATGGTCATTTATTCGGCCAGTGGCTGTTGGACAGATTTTTACGCTTTGGGCATGCTTTCCGCTTCGGCTAAAAGCAATCTGCTCGACCCTGCTTCCTGGACAAAATCAGATCAACCTGTTTTTCAGCAATCGCCAAAAGACGGGGTTTATGCGCCGGGCCATAACTCATTTTTTAAATCGCCGGATGGCAAAGAAGACTGGATCCTATATCACGCCAATGATAAACCGGGCCAGGGCTGCGGAGGTTTCCGCTCGCCCCGGGCACAAAAGTTTAGCTGGAATGCCGATGGTACACCAAATTTTGGAACGCCCGTAAAAGCAGGGGTGAGCTTAACATCACCCGCTAACCACAATAAAAAATAATCAGATATATACCGATATGAATTTAAAAAACTATGCGCTACTTGCTGTATTGAGCTTTAACATCAGCATGGGCTTTGCACAAAAAACAAAAAAAAGCACCGAACCTGCAAAGGTTTGGTCAATAGAAAAAGCCAATGCCTGGTATAAAGAGCATAAATGGTTAACAGGTGCCAACTATATTCCTTCCAATGCAATTAACCAGTTGGAAATGTGGCAGGCCGATACTTTTTCACCCGATCTGATCGATAAAGAACTGGGTTGGGCAGAAGGAATTGGCTTTAATACACTGCGCGTATTCTTGTTCAGTAAAGCCTGGAGCCAGGATCCAGAAGGTTTTAAGAAGAGAATGGATCAGTTTTTAACCATTACCCAAAAACATGGTATTAAACCAATGTTTGTCTTTTTCGACGATTGCTGGAATAAAACTTCGGCAATTGGTAAACAGCCCGAGCCTAAAACGGGTGTTCACAATTCGGGCTGGTTGCAAGATCCTGGTGATCCGGCTTTTAAAGAAGAAGCCAATTTTCCTGAATTGGAAAAATATGTGAAAGATGTACTTACTCATTTTGCACACGATAAAAGAATTTTACTTTGGGATTTATACAACGAACCTGGAAACAGCGGAAAGTTAGAAGCCACAATCCCTTTGTTAACCAAAACCATAAATTGGGCAAGGTCGGTTAATCCCGATCAGCCTATTTCTATCGGATTGTGGAGCTGGGGTTTCGAAAAGCTTAATGAAATACAGTTGGCCAATTCAGATATTGTAACCTACCATAACTATGAGGCACCAGATTGGCACCAAAGAACCATCGATCTGTTAAAAGCCAGTGGCCGGCCATTAATCTGTACCGAATATATGGCCCGATCGCGTAACAGCCGTTTCTCCAATATTTTGCCGATGCTAAAGAACGAAAACGTTGGTGCCATTAACTGGGGTTTTGCTGCGGGTAAAACCAATACCAAATATGCCTGGGATACCCCGCTTGCCGATGGATCTGATCCGATTGAGTGGTTTCACGAAATTTTTCAGCCTGATGGTACCCCGTACCGCATGGATGAGGTTAACCTGATTAAAAAACTCAACAACAAATAAATCATATTCTGGCCAGGGAAAATCTTAGTGCTATTATTTGATGAAAAAAATGTCATCCTGAGCCTGTCGAAGGACAATCCTTTTTTGTTTTTCTATAGCGCAGGTCTTCGACAAGTTCTCCGAAGGAGTCTTTTGGACAAACTGACTCTAATTGATAGTGCTAGCAAACTCCAACTTTAACACACAAATTTAAACCAATGAACAAAAAAGTATCCATCCTTTTCTCGCTGCTGGACTCTCGCTTTCCCTTTCTGCGCAGCAGCAAGACAAATCGTGGTCGATGGTAAAAGGGAAAATCTCTTCACCATGGGCCCAGGACCTTAATCCTAAAAATGTATGGCCTGAATACCCACGCCCACAGTTCGAGCGTGTCGGTAACTGGAAAAACCTGAACGGGCTTTGGGATTATGCCATCTCCGGAAAATCACAACAGCCTGCAATCAACCAGGGTAAAATCCTTGTGCCTTTCGCGGTAGAGTCTTCACTTTCGGGTGTTGGCAAAACGGTTGGTAAAGACAGCCTGCTCTGGTACAAAACTAGCTTTACTGTACCTGCAAACATGAAAGGCAAAGAAATTTTGCTTCATTTTGGTGCGGTTGACTGGAGAAGTACGGTGAGCATTAACGGTAAAACGGTAGGTAAACATGAAGGTGGTTTCGATCCTTTCAGTTTTAATATCACGCCGTTTTTAAACAAGAGTGGAAACCAGACTTTAACCGTAGAAGTTTGGGACCCGACAGATGAGGGCCCTCAACCAAGGGGAAAACAGGTTAAAAAACCAGAAGGTATCTGGTATACCCCGGTAACCGGTATCTGGCAGACCGTATGGATCGAGGCGGTAAATAAAGCACATATCGATCACATTAAAATAATGCCTGATATCGATGAGCAAACCGTAACGGTTACCCCATTTTTAACGGCTGCCGGTACAGGAGATCAGGTTAAGGTTTCGGCATGGGATGGTAAAACCAAAGTGGCTGAACAGACGGGAGATGGAACCGGCACAATCAGTTTAAAAATTGCGAACCCGAAACTTTGGAATCCTAAAAATCCATTTTTATACGACCTGAAAGTTGAGCTGATTGCTAAAAATAAAAAGGTTGATGAGGTGAAAAGTTATTTTGCCATGCGCAAAACCTCAATCGGCAAAGATCAGAACGGTATTCAGCGCATGCTGTTAAACAATGAATTTGTTTTTCAGTATGGTCCCTTAGATCAGGGCTGGTGGCCAGATGGGCTTTATACTGCGCCAACAGATGCAGCTTTGAAGTTCGATATAGATAAAACCAAAGAAATGGGTTTTAACATGATCAGAAAACACATTAAAGTAGAACCCGCACGTTGGTATTATTACTGCGATAAAGCCGGTATGCTGGTTTGGCAGGATATGCCAAGCGGCGACCTGGGTAACGGTTGGGAAAACCGCCCTGGTATTTTAGACCATGGATCAGATAAAAACAGAAGTGCCGAATCTGAAGGATATTACAAAAAAGAGTGGAATGCCATTATCGATGCACTTTATAATGTGCCTTCAATTGTGGTGTGGACACCTTTCAACGAAGCCTGGGGCAGTTTAAAACCGTAGAAATTGCCAAATGGACAAAAGAGAAAGATCCTTCAAGATTAGTGAATACGGCCAGCGGGGGTAATTTTTATCCGGTAGGCGATATTATCGACCTGCACAATTACCCGCATCCGGCTATGCCGAATCCTGATTATTTTGGAAAAGATTATGCCCTTGTGCTTGGCGAGTTTGGTGGGCTTGGTCTGCCCATTGACGGCCACGTGTGGCAACAGAAAAATAACTGGGGTTACCAGAGTTTTAAAAACAAAACCGATCTGTTTAATAAGTATGCCCAGTTTACGAAACGTTTGGCAGAATTAATCCCGCTAGGCCTTTCTGCAGGTGTTTATACCCAGACTACCGATGTTGAAGTAGAAACCAACGGTTTGATGACCTATGATAGAAAAGATATCAAATTTTCGGAAGCGCAGATGAAAGCTTTGCACGATAAGCTTTACCAGATAAATGTGCAGGTAAAGCAATAAGCAGTATCAATCTGTAAATCGCTAAATCATTAGCCTATGTATCAATCCGGGCTAATGATTTTTTTAGCAAATGGCTGGCAGCGGAGTTTTGTTTACCTTTCTCTACCCCCTTGTTTACCCTTCTCTACCTATTCTTTACCCTTTCTGTACCTTTTGTTTACCTTTTCTGTACACCAAGTTAACCCCAGGTTAACCCCTGGGTTACCTCTTCTTTACCCTGGCCTTACCTCATTCATTACCTAAAAGGTAAAGCCAGGGTTCATTTTGAGTTTAATTTAGGTTAACTTCGGCCGATGTTGCCTGCCAGCAAGTACCTCCAAGTGGTATTAGTTGTATTGGCCTTACACTGATCGGGAAGCTTTAATTCACATGAAAAAATCGTTATCTTCAGCTAGCCAATAATCTTGACTGCATCAATTCTTCCTTAAGTAACCAGATGAAACAACTCGATTTTTCCACTTTTCCTGTACTCGAAACCGATAGATTGGTCCTTCGCTGACTTTCGTTGGAAGATGCTCCTGTAATTTATCAATTGCGGGGAATACTTCTGAAAGTGACATTGTTCAGATCTCTGTTAAATAGCCAAACTAAACTTCTAACCAATTAGATAATGCTTGCAGTTCAATTAAGCTCTTGAAATCGAATAGGGGGATTTGTATATATAGTAGGCCACATACTCAGTCTTTCCAGTCTACAACCTTTACCTCATCGCCAACACGGATAATGCCCAATTGTTGATGGAGCAGGTTCTGGCCGAACATGATTTTTTTGCCTACCGTACGATAGCTGGCCAATGTTCTTAACGGTTCTTGTCCTTTCTCGCCGGTTTGTTGGTCAATTGTAATGAGTACACACCTCGCACATGGTTTTACGGCTGAAAATAAAACTTCGCCAATGTAGAAATCTTTAAAGTCGTCCTCAATATGTGGCTCTCCTCCCGTAAAAACAAAATTTGGGCGGAAACGGTCCATAAGAATGGGTTCTGCAAGCTTTTCATTCAGTGCGTTAAGCGAAGACTGGCCTATGATCAGGCAAGGATATCCATCAGCAAAGCTCACGATTTCATCATTCGAAGCATAATCCCGGTCTACCAATCTCTTTTCAGTTAAAGGCATTTTTACCAATCTAACTTTAAACTTCAGGAAATCAGAAAACCAATGGCTTACCGTTTTATTTACTTCAAGTGCCGTAGCAGTGTCATTCCAGATTACAACTGAAATCTGTTCTCCGGTATCTTCATCTAAAGAAAAGGATATGTTTTGCCCAGGCAATGTTTTATGAGAAACGCTTAGTTTACCATCCGCAATATTTACCTGTAACGGGGCCAGTTCAAAATGTTTCCGTTGGGTAATAAATGTACCTTCCTCGTCAACAAGCATCCATCTTCTGTCGTATTGGAGGCCCCTTTCTTCAAGCTGTGCTTTTTCAAGCCGTATTCCACCCAGTGATTTAATGGGATAGATGTTTATTTCAGAAAGGACAAACTTATTCATGTTATCTCCAGTTATAAAATTTCTATGTTCTTCTGCTCAAATACCTCAAATATCTGCGCATTAATCATACTCCGTGTCAGATCGGCTTTCGATATATCCTTGCACCAGAAATAAATATTGATGGTACTGTTCAGTTTACTCACCGGACTGATCATAATAATCGGTTCTTTGCTGATAAAAACGTTACTGTTCTCTACAATAATTTCCCTGATCAGACCAACCACTTCGGTAGAATTGAAGGGTTTTGCAATCAATAAAGAAATATCTACCCGCATCTGGTTGTTGCTCAATGTCCAGTTGATGATATTGTTAGATAAAATGGAACCGTTGGGGATAATAATTTCAGCGCCTTCGTCGCTAAGTAAGGTACTGGAGCGTACACCGATTTCTTTTACCCTTCCTTTTTTATTACTCAGTTCTACAATATCGCCTATGCGGATGGTTTTATCAAAAATAAGGATAATACCCGATACAAAATTACTTACGATGTTCTGTAAGCCCAATCCAATTCCAACACCCAATGCACCGAGGATAACCGTAATTTTATCGATTGGCAACCCGGAGGCAGCAACAGCGATTAAAAAGCCGCCAATTAATAACACCAAGCGGGTGACCAGTAATTTCGAACGCTCTCCTTTGTTATCATCAAAACTATCATCTCCTGTATCGCCAAAGAAATAAGCAATATATTTCTGCAAAAAGTTGGCAATCCAAATGATGCCCAAGAATAATACAATGCCGCCAAAGGTAAAGGAGAAACTGCCTATAGTTCTTTTTTCAGTCAGAATTTCCATTACCGATTCGTAGAGCCCATTAAAAATATTCAGGTTGGTGGTAAATATGACAAACCAGATGATGGTAGCACCAATACCTGTAAGCCTTTTAAGCCCGGTAATTACAGGTTGCCAATCAAAATACTCCGGAAATCCCTTACGGATCCGGCTGCTTTTCATCTGTAGTAAAAAGGCTTCTACCAATACTTTGGCCAGGATGGTTAGCGATATGGCATTTAAAAGGGAGCTTACCCCGGTTGAATAAAAAATCTGCGTAAGGGTAAAGCGGCCAAATAGATTACAAAAGGTGGCAATGATGGCAAAGCCAACATAAATAAAACCCGTGGTAAGGATCATTTTGTATCTTTTGGTTTTTTCATCGAGTATTTTCCATACCATAATGCCATAGGCAACTGAACTGGTGGTTAAGAACAAAAGCAGCCAGCGCTGGTATCTAGGTGGCATACCCAAAAGACGTAAGAAAACCGGGGCAAGAAGGAGTATTACAAAGATGCACCAATAGTAAAACAGCTTTGAGTTTAGCTTTTTACGGAAAAATACAGTAAGCAAAATGGCGAGTATAACCTCTACCGCTTCTATGTAAAGTGCAGGTGCCCTCAAGTCGAATATTGGGGCCAATGCAAAGAGCATGATAAAGGTAATTAAATAAGGCTGCGGACTGATGAGTGAAAAGCCATCAAGTGTTTCTAAACGGCCCCGCTGTTTTACACTTCTAAAATTGAAGAACACCCAAAAGAAAAATATGGTGCAGGTAAAAAGCAATAACAACCGGCTGCTCCTGGTGTACACAAAATAATAACCAGATATTTCTTGCTCTCCTTTAATAAACCTACGGAAACCCATGCTTCTATTGGCCCGTTTGTTTACCGATTCCCATAAATAACGGCGCTCTTTACCAAAAGCTTTAATGCTTACCGCCTCGAGTTGGCTATCGGTAAGGTACATGAGCTCTTTAATATTGATCAGGTTAGAAGAAGTTCTGGCCTGTAGGTTATTGATGGATAAGGTAGTCGTTTTCAGCAGGCTATCCATCATTATACGTTTCTTCTTTAGCTCTGCAAATTCACTTTTAAACATAACCTGTACCGCAGGAACGGTAAACAATTTAATCAATACGGTATCTTTACGAAGATTAAGGATTTCGGTTTTTAAAGCACGTAGCTCCTTTTCATACTCATCAAGGTCTGATAAACAATCTTTGTTATTGTGCTGTAATTCTTCCAGCAGGGTTTGGTCCATCTGCAGGTTTTGCAGATTTGGAGACCTATCGCCCTGTGTTAACCGACTTTTAAGCAGTGCCAATGCTGCTTCATCCTGAGTTAAATGCGCTGCTATAGGTTTAAGTTTCTTAAACGAACCAACAGTTACCGGAACTTTATTAACGGTTTCAAATACTTTTTCCAGGTGTGCGAGATAATCACCCTTGGTTAACGTAGCAGAATCGGCGAGAATAGATACATCCTGACCTTTATATGCAGGTTTATCTTTTTGCGCAAACACATGGCCAGAAAAAAATAGGATAAAGAGTAAAGATATAACGTTCCGGATAGCTGGGTAAAAAGAATTTCGTGTTATCATTGAGCTTAAGCTGTATTGAATATTATCCTTTATGGGAATATGGGTTTTCAAAAATAGGCATTAGGATTCATTTTTTAATCAGAACGCAGGTACTACATGACTGTGGATGGAACTGGTTAAATTCCCTAAAGCGCTTCGACAAGCTCTCCATAGGAGTCCTTTGAACAACATGACAAGTTTGAATGGGATCACAACCTATTAATACGGCCTTTTGTGTAAGTAAAAAAGATATCATTTTAAACAGGCGCTTAATATTTGTTGTTTGTTAAAAGAAATAAACATTTTGATGGGGAATATATTTAGGCTCTCAAATATTAACCGCTTGGTTGTCAATGCAACAAAAAAGGGGGCTGCAAATTATTTGCAGCCCCCTTTTCGATATTGTGATTAACTTATTTTGCTAATGAAGCAGTTTGTTCTGTACCAGTTACTGGCGAACTCACTTGTGTTTTCATTGCCGCAAATCTGTCTAAATTCAATTTTGGTGTGCTTCCCATTACCAAGATATGCTCTCCGGTAGCGCCGCTTAATTTTAAATCTGCACGGTCTTCAATTACAGTATATAAACTTTCTGTATCTGAATCGATTTCGGCAACCGCATTTCCTTTTAAGAATAACTGAAGATATTTAGCATCCAATTTGCCTGCTGTTTTTACTACGGCATTTTCAGATGCCTGTACCCTATAGATGTTGTTTACATAAACAGTAATCTTAGCTGTATTTTTATCTGTAGAGCTGATTTTTAATGCATGTCCATCCTGGATCACTTTTACTACACCAGTGTTATCATCGTTGTAGCTTACGCTTTCTTTTTTTCCTTGTATTAATGTAATTTCTACATTTCCACTTACAATAACCTGGCTGATGTTTTTAGGTGCCGACATTTTGATTGGCTGTTTCTCACCTGCCATTACACTTGTTGAGAAAATAGCAGAACTTAAAACGATAGCTGCCAATACTGATTTTGTTAGGGTTTTGATTGAGGTTTTCATAATGCTGTTGTTTATATTTTTGATTAATATTTTGTGATTGTTTTGTAGATAAGACGCCACTACAGGCAAAACGTTGCAGCAGAAAACCCGTAATTATACCAACACAGTGTAATTCTCGACGAACGGGTTTAAAAATCGGGCGAAAAGGAACTCATTTTTATTGGAATGAGCTTAACCCAAATGCTTTGAACTTAACTTTGTCAGTAATATTGCTGCGGTTGCGGTGACGATTTATCTTAATCGTCACTGTAACTCCACTGTTTTTCAGTTAAAAGCTAATCGCTCAGGATGACAATGCCTTTTTGTTTTCTCCTTAATTTAATGCTCTGTTGTTATATCCAGGCCTGATGGTTGTACGATGAGCACAATACTTTTAGCAAGGATACATGTGTCTGGTTGCAAACATTTTTTAATGTTCCCTGTTTGTTTGGAAAGAACTTAATCGGAGGTTATAATTAATTAACGGATTTAATCTTTAAAAATTTAAGTGAATGGCTAAATCAAAAAAGAAGCTGGAAGCGCACTCATCTGGTACAATTCCTAAAACACTTACTGGTATTTCCGGACTTGATGAAGTCACGCTGGGTGGGTTGCCTTCAGGAAGGCCTACACTTATTTGTGGCGATGCAGGTTGTGGCAAAACACTTTTTTCCATAGAATTTATTGTAAAAGGCGCATTGTATTATAATGAGCCAGGAGTATTTATGGCTTTTGAAGAAAAAGCCGAAGAACTTAAAGCGAATGTAGCTCCGCTTGGATTTGATCTGGAACAGTTGGAAAAGGATAAAAAGATAAAGTTAGATTATGTACACATCGACCGCTCGGAAATAGAAGAAACAGGGGAGTACGATTTGGAAGGACTTTTTATTCGTTTGGGTTATGCAATAGATAGTATAGGGGCAAAAAGAGTGGTGCTTGATACGATCGAGAACCTGTTTTCGGGGTTGCGCAATGCTGCTGTGCTACGGGCCGAAATCCGAAGACTTTTTCAGTTCCTAAAATCGAAGGGTGTTACCGCAATCATAACAGGAGAGCGTGGTGGAAATAGGCTCACCCGCCAGGGGCTTGAAGAATATGTTTCAGACTGTGTGATTTTACTTGATCATAGAATTACCAACCAGATTTCGACCAGGAGGCTGCGGATTGTAAAATACCGTGGATCTTTCCACGGAACGAATGAATATCCCTTTCTGATAGACGATGAGGGTATCTCTGTGCTTCCGGTTACCTCTTTGATGCTGAATCATGAGGTTTCTTCGAAAAATCTGTCTTCAGGTATTCCTGCGCTTGATAAAATGCTGGGAAATTCCGGCTTTTTTAAAGGGAGCAGTATATTGGTTTCGGGTACGGCCGGAACGGGAAAGACCAGTATAACGGCCACATTCGCTAATTCTGCCTGTTTACATGGAGAAAAATGTCTTTTTTTTGCATTCGAAGAGTCTCCAAAGCAGATCATTAGGAATATGCGTTCTATCGGTATCGATCTTCAAAAACATGTAACAGAGGGCTGCCTGGAATTTTATGCCTCGCGGCCTACTTTATATGGCCTTGAGATGCACCTGGTGGCGATACACAAAGCGATCAAAAAATTTAAGCCCTCAGTAGTGGTGCTCGATCCGATTACCAACCTGATAACGATAGGATCAGTAAGTGAGGTGAAAACCATGCTTGTACGCCTTATCGACTTTCTACAGGCAGAGCAGATTACGGTAATGTTTACAGCACTTACCTTTAATAATATGGTGAACGAACAGACCGATGAGGGTATATCTTCACTTGTTGATGCATGGTTATTGATCAAAGATATTGAGAGTAACGGCGAAAGGAACAGGGGATTATATATCATGAAATCCAGGGGCATGAAACATTCCAACCAGATCAGGGAATTTGTGATTACCGATCAGGGGCTAAACCTGGTGGATGTATATCTTACCGAGGATGGTGTGCTTACTGGTTCGGCAAGAGAAGCACGTATGCTTTTGGAGCAAACTGGTGAAGTTATTCATGCCCAGGCAGTTAGCCGCAAAGACCGGGAGCTTGAACGTAAACGGAAAATCTTAGAATCAAAGATTGAAAGTTTAAAATCAGAATATGAGTCTGCAGAAGAAGAACTCAATAAAGTTTATGTAGAAGAAGCGTTGAAAAAACAGATTATGGGCGAAACGCTGAGCAAGATTGCCGATATGCGAAGGGGAAATACAGATAGTAAAGAAAAAAATATAAATAAAAAAAGAAATAAATAGTGGGAAAAGCATACGAACTCCGGCTATACGTAGCTGGTAAAACGAGTAAATCGGTAGCTGCGCTTGAAAACCTGAAGAAGCTCTGTGAAGAACATCTGAAGGGGAAATATAGCATTGAGGTAATCGACCTTTTGGAAAAACCACAACTGGCTGAGGGTGATCAGATATTTGCGATTCCGACATTGGTGAAAAAAGTTCCTGAACCGGTTCGCAAAATCATTGGCGACCTCTCAAATGAAGAAAAGGTATTGGTGGGATTGGATATACGCACAAAGGTTAATCATTAAATATGTCAATAGGAAATCCAGCTCATCAAGATAGTAACCCAAGCGTCGAATTTTTTTCGCTTAGGCTTTTCATTGCTGGTGCATCACCGGTTTCCGCAAGGGCAATTGTTAACATCCGCGCAATCTGCGAAGAATTTATTGCCGGCAGATACGAGTTAGATATCATTGATGCGCATCAGCAGCCATTATTGGTTCAGCAGGAGGATGTTACCGCCATTCCGATGCTGATCAAAAAATCACCCATGCCTACCAAAAAGCTGATTGGGGATTGTTCGGATCGCGAGAAAGTATTAAAAGGGTTGGGTATTAACCATTAAGTTATGCAGAAGACAAATGAACATATCAGTCTCGAGCGTGCCTATGAGGAACTGCGCATCCAGCTAGAGGAAGCTAACGATATTATTCATGCTATCCGCTCGGGAGAAGTTGATGCCCTGATTGTAGATGGTGAAAATGGTCGGCAGCTTTTTACGCTGAAGAGTGCAGACCATACTTACCGCATCTTTATTGAACAGATGAGCCAAAGTGCACTAACCCTTGATGCATCTGCCCGGATATTGTATTGCAATTCGCAGTTGGCCAAACTTTTATCGCTACCCTTAGAAAAAGTTATCGGGTCAAACTTTTTAACGTTTTTTTCAAAAGAAGACCAGGCCATTATCAGAGAAATAATTGCCGTTGCTTGGGAAAAGGATTCCAGAACAGAAATCAACATTATAAGCAGCGCAGGCATTCCTTTGCCCGTTCAGCTTTCTTTAAAAGTGCTTAATCTTGATGAGGGGACCGCACTAAGTATTATTATTACTGATCTGAGCGAGTTGAAGAAAAACCAGTTGCTTTTAGAGACCAGAAACAAAGAACTTGAAGCAACGAGGAAAACAGCGGATGAACTCAATGAAAATCTTGAAAATATCGTCAGGCAAAGAACCCGAGAACTGGAAGCGACCAACGAGGAGCTCGCAGCTGTCAATGATCTCCAAACAGAAATCAATAATCAGCTCAATAATGCGCTTCACGCGTTAAAGGAAAGTGAAGATAACCTACAATCTGCTTTCGATGCAGCTGAGCTGGGCAGCTGTAACCTGGATATTAAAACAGGACGTGTAGAAGCATCAAAAAGATTCAGGGAACTCTGCGGTCTGCCTTTGGAGGAAGAGGTTAACTGGAAAATGGTGATGGAATGTGTTGATGCCGAGCATCTTTCAGATTTCGAGCAGGTTTTTAAGGATTGTATCAATCTCAGAAAACCATTAGATTATACTTATCTCATCAGGAATCTTGTTTCAAGTGAGCACCGCTGGGTGAGGATAGTTGGAAAGGCTAAAAGGAGTAGTGGTGCCGATTTTGATAGTATTTACGCGGTTTTGATGGATGTAACAGATCAAAAACGTGACGAACAGCGAAAGAATGACTTTATTGCAATGGTTAGCCACGAACTTAAAACACCGCTTACTTCCATGAAAGGTTATATTCAGGTGATGCAATTGAAAGCCAAGAGCAATCAGAACGATTTTGCAGATAAAGCGCTTCAGCGAGCTGAGCGTCAGGTGAATAAAATGACCAGTATGATCAATGGTTTCCTAAACCTTTCGCGCCTGGAGTCAGGGAAAATGCTGATGGATTTTCAGCCTATAGAAATGTCTTTGCTGCTTGAAGAAGTGGTTGAGGAGTATATCGCAACAGTAAACAGCCACGATATAAAGTTTGCATTTCAGCCAGGTCTTTTTGTGAACGTAGATAAAGACAAAGTTGGGCATGTGATTAATAATCTAATCAGCAATGCGATGAAATATTCGCCTGTAGATAGTGAAATAACTGTTGAGTGTTATCCTGAAGGTGAGACAGCAGTATTCCGGATAGCGGACCATGGGATGGGAATAGATGAGAATGACATTCCAAAACTGTTCGAACGGTTTTACCGGGTAGAAAGCAATCGAATGACAACCGTTGCGGGTTTTGGAATAGGACTTTATCTATCTGCAGAGATAATTCAGCGGCATGGCGGGAAGATATGGGCAGAAAGCGAGATAGGGAAGGGATCTGTTTTTTATTTTAGTTTGCCTTTACTTAATCCTTCCTGAGTTCGATTAATATTTATGCATTTTGATTCGTTGTAGCTCCCTTTTTCTAACGCTATCGTCAAGCTGAATTTATTTTACAAGTAGAAATAGCGTTTTCAATTGCCTTGTTGCTAAACATGATCAGCATCTTGGTAAATAGACCCTGATCGCGAAGTTTCGGGACAGGGCGACTACTTTGAGTTAAAAATATCAGCCGGAGAATTTTTAAACAAATATTAATAATCGAACTAAAGTTTCCATGAACCTTTAGTTCGAAATTGATGCATTCAGTTGCCTCGCGATCGCAAATCTTCCCATATACTTGCCGAGCTGTCTTAAGGATTATGGCAGGCTAAAATTTAATCGATAGTTTTTCAGAAACAAGCGCATTGTTTTTATAATACTCGAAGAACCAGGCTCCGTTCTTTTTTAAAACTATGCCGTTTACATTCCCATTGTTCGAAATATAACAATCTTCTACAGAGGTTTTTAGTAAGGTCATTACAATTTTAGGTGTTGCATCTATCAGTTGGTAGCCATTGCTTATGGGCTGTGCATATAATAGTGCTTCTGGTTGTACTGTTTTGGTTGCAACTGGCTGATTAACAGGTGTAGGTGCTGTTTTAGTCTCCGTGTTTGTATTGGCTGGCACTGTGCTGGTAACCACGGTAGGGCTGCCTGCTACATATTTAAAATCGTTAAAGGATGTAAAAGCGTCTTTCAATGCCAGGTTGTAAGAGGTTTCATATTCCTTCTCCCTGCTTTTGCCTGCCTTGCTCTTTATCACCACAGCGCCCTTACAATCTTTAAGTAAAAGGGTAAGATTGGTCACAAACATGCTATTGTTTTCCTGCAGTTCTACCACCAGTGCCTTACATCTATCTGTTGCAATTTCTTCAGGTATTTCAGCATTATCAAAATACACCGTAAAACCCTTCTCCTCAAAAAAAGCCTTGGTGAGGGTATTTAAGCCATATTGATTAACCTGTTTGAGAAAGCTAAATTTCTCGGGCACAATGATGTATTTGTAATTGGCAGTATTAGATTGAGCCTGTACAGAAAAGGAGATTGCTAAAAAGAGAATAAAAAAATATCTTTTCATCATGGTTAACGGAACTGGGTAAGATTCTGCACCAATTTATAGAATGAAACGGAGAAAATCAAATTTATCGCTCAATAACATCCATATTCATCCACCTGTAAATTGGGTTAGATCTTATCAGCAAAAAGAACAATGTTTACACAATCGGTTGCATTAATCGATTCAATTGTTTATTATTATGGCGATTAATGATTAAAATCTAATCATAATACTGCGTTTGTAGCGTGTAATAACCAAATATTCCAGAAAAATGGAGGAGTGCCAACTCATTAAATTAGAAGCCTGGTTTAAAGCCCGGCGTATTTCCTGTCTGAAGATTGTAGCCAAAAGTCTAAAGAAACTACCGGCCTGGATTGCTATTAAAGAACAACCAGCCTGGTTGTTAAAATCTTTTTCTTATTGCGAATTAAAACAAATTATAACCTAAATCTGAACAGATGCTTAACATTCAAACCACAAAACTATTCTGGGCTAGTTGTCTTGCATTACTAGTTACCTCCCTTTCTTTCGGCATCCGCGCCGGTATAATGAACCAGCTCGGTATCGATTTTCAATTAAGTACTTCCCAATTGGGCACCATTACGGCTGCGGCCTTCTGGGGATTTCCACTGGCCATCATTGTTGGAGGTTTTGTAGTCGATATAATTGGTATGAAGCGCTTGCTGGTAATGGCTTTTATTTTTCACCTGGCTGGAATTGTGCTTACCATTTTTGCCCAGGGCTATTGGAGCCTGTTTTTATCTACCTTGCTCATCGGCATTGCAAATGGCACTGTAGAGGCTGCTTGTAACCCATTGGTAGCCGCTTTATATCCAGAAAATAAAACAACCAGGTTAAATCATTTTCACTTATGGTTTCCCGGTGGCATTGTAATCGGTACCTTGCTGGTTACCCTGTTTGTTCAGCTTGGACTGGGCTGGAAAGTGCAGGTGGCCATGATGATTATTCCTACTTTGATTTACGGATACCTGTTCTCGAGGTTGGATTTCCCGGTTACCGAAAGGGTATCATCTGGTTATTCGAGCTCAGATATGTATAAAGCAGTACTTTCTCCTTTGTTTATCTTTATGTTCATTTGCATGTTCGGTACTGCCATTACCGAGTTATTTACCGGGCAATGGATAGGCTTACTGCTTAAAAACGTAACGGATAATGCTATTTTATTGCTTACCCTTACCACAGGGATCATGGTCATTGGTCGGGGTTTTGCCGAACCTGTAGTTCACCGCCTTGCTCCTCAGGGTGTACTGCTCTTATCCGCAATATTTGCCGCAGCAGGGCTTTACATGCTGAGCACCTTTACCGGAAATTCTGTTTTCTTTGCTGCGATCATTTTTGGTATAGGCGTTTGTTATTTCTGGCCAACGATGATCGGTTTTGTGGCAGAAAATGTTCCCAAATCGGGAGCCCTTGGCCTAAACCTAATGGGGGTGCAGGGATGTTTGCTGTTTCTATTTATACGATGTTTATGGGTAGCTTTTATGATAACCTGATCGTTAAACACTTACCTTCTGGTGCCTCGCTTAGCGCTTATTTAAAAGCTCCTGAAGGTTCTGCACAAGGGCAGGCGCTTGCCAACGCTAAAAACCTGGCAGGCCCTGAAATTTTGCAGGCTACCTTGATTATCCCCATAATATTAATTGTGGCTTTTGGCGGATTGGTGATATACCTGCGTTCTCGGAAAAAGAGCGCTGCTATAGCTTAATAATAAATCTTCCGTTTAATAAAGAATAATATCTACAGGTTTATGATGCTAAACTTATCATAACTTGTAGATATTTGCGCTTTTATTTTTAAACCGTTGTATCGTTCCTCAATAAATTAATTACACTAACATACTCCCTGGAGGGCACTCATATGGGTTTTTGCCCGCTTCAAAAATTCTGGTGTATTCACTTCCTTCCGTTGTGATTTTGTGATCTAATATCCTGACCCAATTGCCTTCACGTAAGCCTATTACCTTAATGTTGTTCTGTGTTAGAAACTCCATAATTCTCGTTTCCCTTGTTTCTCCGTTATGTTTTAATTCCGGATTTGGGTCGAGATAATGAGGATTAAGGTTAAATGGAACCAGGCCCATGCATTCAAAAGAGGAAGGATACACAATAGGCATGTCATTGGTGGTTTTCATATTCATTCCACCTATATTGCTCCCGGCGCTGCAGCCTAAATAAGGTTTGCCTTTTTTGATGTTTTCACTTAGCTGCTCCATCAATCCCAGTTCGTGAAGTGTTTTTACCAGAAGAAAGGTATTGCCTCCGCCAGTAAAAAATCCTTTGGCTGCATCGATAGCGCTAATGGGGTCATTAAATTCGTGCAGGCCTTTTACCCTGATGTTTAGCTTCGAGAAAAAATCCCGCGCTTTGCCTGTATATTCTTCGTGCGAAATACCTCCAGGCCGTGCAAAAGGGATAAATATAATTTCATCTAATCCGGCAAAGAGCTTAATCAGTTCATCTTTTAGGTATTCCAGGTAATTACCGCCGAACAGCGTAGAGGTAGAAGCGAGGATGACATTCATTGTAATCAGTTTCAGTTCTAGCAATAATAGCTTGTTTTTGTAAATCTAAAAAATATGCAGACTTTTTTATTTAATTGTGTCGGCATTTTTGAATTGTGATCTACTCCCGGTTTCTCCAATACAAAATTGGTAATTTAAAAAGCAGGATTGGGCCGCAAAATAATTTATTGGGAATTTTAAAATAAATGCATTTAATGATAAGATTGTGTAAAAGAATTACTTTTACACAAAGGAATTATCTGTCAATCATCTATCCTTAGCGTATACATATGCAACTGCTTTTTGATAAGGTCAAAAATAAAATCAGACATCAGATTTACATCTTTGTTTTATCTCGGTTTGGCTTTGGTAACAGGGTGCCCAAAAGTATATGGGAAAAACAGTTTTATGGAAACGACTGGGATTATCTTTACACTGAAGCCGAAAAAGGCCATTACCTGGCAATCGTAAATCTATTTAAAAAAGTGCCATTTGGCAGTGTTCTGGATGTTGGCTGCGGCCAGGGGGTACTTTATCATTATCTTAAAGCGGCAGCAGAGCCATTAAATTATATGGGAATTGATATATCTGGTAATGCAATTGGAAAAGCAAAAGCTTCATTTCCGGAGGCTAATTTTAAACAGTTAGATTTCGACTACCAGAAGTTGGAAGGAAAGTTTGATGTAATCATTTTTAACGAGACCCTGTATTATTTCAACAGACCTTTATCAATTATTCAAAAGTGTATCGATGAAAACCTGAATAATGGTGGCTATTTCATCATATCCATGTGCGATTATATTGGCCACGAGGTAATTTGGCAGAAACTAAAACAGCGATATCATTTTCTTTCCATTGAAGAGATCATAAACCTGAATAAACAGAAATGGAAAATAGGCTGCTTTAAGCCTTAAAAAAAATTGAAGTGAAAGGAGGGGGTCAAACAGCGCGCGCATGAGCTGATAGCTTTGGCTGAGTTTAAAAGAAATGGAGTTGGCGGTATCCGATTGGTGTATGCCTATCCTGCGCAGGGCAAAATTACTTTCTTTAGCCTGATAAATAGAAAGACCATATCCGTAACCGGAAAGCCTTAAAAGCTGTCTGTAATTTTTGGGTACATCCCCATAAGGGAAGGTAAAGGTGTGTACTTTTTTGTCGATTAGTGTTTCAATAATTGTTTTGGAAGCTGAAATCTCTTTTATAAAATTTTCAGTACTAATTTGGCTAGCCCTTAAATGATGTTGGCCATGGCTTGCAATTTCCATGCCCCTGCTGCTTAGATACTGTAATTGTGCTGCCGTTATTAAAGCAATCTTTGAAAATCCCTGCTCGGCCACATCCCAACTATTATATCCACCAATCTGTGCAGTTGGGATTGAAAAAACGGCCTTCATATTCCTTTTGAGTAATTCTGGAACTGCAAATTCAAAAAGCGTTGCCGGGCAGTCGTCAAAACTCAGTATGACCGATTTTTGATGTATAGCGCTATTTCTTTCTCCAATTTCTTCAAAGGTAGTGGTTTTAAGCCCTTTCCGCTCAATAATATCAAGCAGCAGTTTAAACTTTTCAGTATTAATGCTCCAATCAGCTATCCCCGGGTCGGGAAAATCATTAACATGATGAAGCATGATAATTGGAACTGGCATTTTTAACGAATTTCGCGCTCCTTAATTTTAACTGCAGGGTTGCCTTGATAAATTGCATAAGCAGCCAATGCCTTTGTGGCTACACTGCCCATGGTAAGTACGGCATGGTTATGCACCTTTATGCCCGGGCATACCTTGGCTGCTGCCCCAATCCATGCGCCATCTTCAAGTGTAATGGGAGCAGTAAACAAATCGAAACTTGTTTTACGGTAATTATGATTTCCGGTTATCAGCATGGCCTGTTGCGAGATACAGCAGTTATCGCCTATATATACAAAGTCTAAGTTCTCGATGTAGCAGTCTGCAAGCCAGCTATAATTGCCGATAACGAGTTTCCATGGGTATTTAACATATATACCTGGCTTAATCCTAACTTCTTTTCCAATTTTTGCCCCAAATAACCTCAGCAAAAAAACAAGTATACTACTTATTGGAATAAGCTTAGTTTTAAAGAAAAACACATCTGTGAAATACCATAAAAACTGTTTTAAAGCCGAGGCTCCAATGTGGAAATTGCCTGTGTTAAAGTTTTTATTTAGTTGTGTCTTGTTCAAGGTAAAGTTAATCTTGCTGAGGTTGATCGGTATCTTCGTTTTTTGTTTTGTTAACTTCTTTTGTATTTTTCTTGATCCAGAGGTATAACATTACAAATATGCAGATATATACAATTACGTTAAAGATCTCGTGGTGGTAAGTAAAGTTTTGCCTTTGCGATTCGAAGAGGCCAAGCAGAACACCTAACCCAGCAATGCGGCAAACATTTAAAATATAAATCGTCACAATCCCAGTGGCCAGCATCTTAAAGGTAGATTTCCATGGAGCAGGGAATGCCAGTACAAAGGCTGCTAAAAAACTCATCACCCCCAGGCCAAGACATGAATAATTGATGCGGAGATAAGGCCCTGCTACAACCATTACATCCGTTTCGTTATAGATGGCGTAAAAGCCAAATGCTTTGATAATCCATACCGCAGGAACAATTAATGCTGTTCTTAAGCCTTGTATATAATTGAAATGTGCACTGATTGTTGCATTATAATATTTTGCTCCCGGGCTAGTTACACTGTTCATAAACAGGTTTGCCTGACTGAATAAGATATATAATACAAAAAGCGCTACTATAAATTTTATTGCTTTCTTATTTGCTTGTTTTCTGGCTTCTTTGGTCTGGATTTCGTTCATATCTTATTCGGATGTACAAAGGTAAGTTTTTCTGATTTAAAGCGTGGTGGTTATAGTGTATTGACTGCATCATTAATCTATGATGGGTGCAAGGGGATAGATCATTATTCATTTTGCTTTCGCAAGGCCAGAATTTTTCTATCTACCAGTTTTCTAAACCAGAGCCCTTGTAGATAATGAAATTTTCTGGCTATTTTATTATCGAGGATGCCGAATTGGAATACCATGCGGTAACCATAGTACAAATAAGGGCGCAATCCCAGTGGCAGTTTCCACCAAAGTCTTTTTAACCAGGCTTTTTTTTCATCAGGATTGCCCCAGATACTTGGTTTTAATGTTTGGGTCCGTAGCTTTTGCATCCGCTCTATTTCTTCCTGGGCAATCAGGTCGCTATATTTTTCATGTTTTTTAAACCAGAAATCGATATTATTCTCTTTAAGATTTTCTTCCAATAAGTGCCCTTTCTTCCAGATGATGGTTTTGCCTGGTACGATAAAGCGGTGATCCATATTCTCATTTAAATCTGAATAACCAATTCCGGTTCTGAACATTTTCAATAAATAAATAGGGTAGTACCCCCCATAGCGGATCCAGCTGCCTTGGAAATAGTTTTTCCGGTTAAAATAAATTCCGTTTATACCTTCGAAATCTGTGTGCCTAAATTTTTGAAGTTGATCGAAAAGTTCTGGCGTTATCACCTGATCTGCATCCAGTCCGATTGTCCAAGGTGTTTTAATATTAAAATTTTTCAGTGCAAAATCCCATTGTTTGGGATGATTGATAAAGGCATTGTTTTTTATTTCTGCACCATATGTTTCGGCAATGTTTAACGTTTCATCACTACTTCCGCTATCCAAAATAAAGATATCGGCCTGTAGATCTTTGATGGAGGCTAACAAACGGGGAAGATGAACTTCTTCGTTAAAAGTTAGAATGATAAAGCTGAATTCCTGGTTCATTAAGCCAATCTTCTATATAACTCCAGGTATCGTTTAGCCAAAGCTTTATCGTTAAAGTCTCTCCTGATAACTTCAGGTGCAGCTTGTTTCATCTTTTCTCTTACTTTTTGGGCATGATAAGCGTTTATTAATTTTTCTTTAATATCGCTCACTTCCAATGTGCATACCCAGCCCAATTGCTGTTCGCGCACATAATCTGATAAACCCACTCGATCAGATATTAAAACAGGTGTGCCTACACTTAAACTTTCTATTACTACATTGGCAAAATTTTCGTTAAAAGACGTTAGTACCAATAAATCGTGTTTGGCTATCAAGTTATACTTATCTTGGTCAGTAACTTGCCCTATCCAATTAATACGCGGGTTTAGCTTAAGGTTTTCCGCTTTTAGCTTTAAACTTTCAACATAACCTTCCTTTCCCGAACCTGCAATGCTCAGTTGCCAGTTAATATCCAGCAAGGATAAAGCGTCAAACAGCAGCTCAAGTCCTTTTTTTTCTTCAATGCGCGACAGGAAAATCAAGTGGAAAACTGTTGTATCGTTATTGTCAATGGCCAGTTGAGAACTGTTAAGCGATTCCTTTATATTAACCAGGTTTGGGATTACCGTAATGCTTTTTGGCGTAACAATTTTAAGTATATCCTGTTTCTCCTGTTCGCTGGTAGCGTGGATGTGGCAATATTGTAGCAGTTTTTTCCCGATGAGGTTATGCAACAGTTTTTTCGAGAATGAATTGCGGTTATTTTGGGTATAGGTGGTGAGCATTCCTCTGGGCGAAAGTACTACCGGTATTTTGTACCATTTGGCCATCCAGCAGCTTAAAACCGAAACCAGGTTCCACCAGGCATGAATGTGGATAATGAGTTTGGCGTTTGGCGTTTGGCGCATCTTTTTCAGTTCCCACAAAAGTTTAGGCGAAAAATGACTATGATCTTTAGTTAAACGTTTAAAATAAGTTACGGATGCGCCATCAACTAAAACGGGTTTGTTTATAGGTATATCCAGTTCATTTTGTCCATTTGCCGTAGTTGTTAATACCTGTACCTCATGAATCCCTAACCCCTCAACGCTAACCGTTAACTCTACCAATGCTTCGCACAGTTTGGCAACGCTTTGTATAGGGCCACCATAAATGTAAGCGGGTTTGTAGGAAGCTGTGATGTGGATGATTTTCACTTAAATTTTAATTTGTTTTAAAAATCTTTTAAGCGCAAAACGACGGATGAGTTCATAGATCAGAAGGTACATCAACAATCCACCGATGAGTTTATTCAATGCAGACTCAAACAGGTAAATCAGGATAAATAAGGGTATAATCATAGCAGTACCGATTAATTTATCAGGGCTGCTGGTCATTACGTATTTATAAACTAAACCAATGAGTAAGCCATAAACAAATAAACTAATGAACATGCCTGGCATTCCGAAATCTATATAGTTTTCCGTCATGTAACCTAAACTGATTGATGTACCTTGTTCTGTTCCGGCTACCTGCATTCCTGAATATTTTCGGGTTGTTTCAGAATCATCAATTATTTGTTTGTTCGGGAAAAAAATCCGGGGCTGAAGTACCCGGCCAATAGCATCTCCCCAAAGGCGACCATGAGTATGAGGCACCACTCTAGGTACATAATCAATTGTAGCAGAAAAAAAATCGATATAAGATAGGCGTTCGATGGTTTGTTTCAAACCAGCGTCAATGTTGCGTTGATCAACATTTTGTACCAGTTCGTTAAGTTTGGATAGTGATTCGCTAGTTGTTCTTATTGAGTTTTGTGATACCGTTCCCCCATTTAAATAATTACGATAGTCTGGCTTTACATATTGCCAGATAATAAGCATATATACAAACATCAAGCCAAGGGCTGCTAACGGAAGTATTTGTTTAAAGTTTAGGTTTTTAAAGTATACAACTGCTAAGCCGCCAAAAAGAACTAAAAAATAATCCTTGAAATTTGAGAAAAACCCCGTTAAGCTCAAGACTATTTCCAGACCTGTAATTAGAAAAAATAATTTATACTGCCTGGTAAATAAGGTACTCATCATAAAAGTGAAAAATATCATCCATTTAAAGTCAGCAAGTTTAGTAATCGGTTGCTGAAGCCCACCCGTTGAATAGGAGTAGTTCAGTATAAAGGGGTATAGTAGCGTAACAATTAGGTACACGGGTACCAGTTTTCTTGAATCGTACCTTAAAGCAATCTCCGAATAGCTGGTTTTTTCTACTTTGTAATTTTTAATAATGAAATGAATACCTGCGGTAACCGACAAAATTCCAAATAGACTTACATAATAGGTTTTTTCAATGTTCTTGTAATTGTCAAATACTTCTGTAAAATCCAGCTGCATAAAATTAGCATAGAATATTTTAACGGTAACTGATAGCCATTGTAGACAGAAAGCCATAAACAAAAAGGGACTTTCATCGACCTTCCATAGCAATTTAAACAGGAGGAATGGCAATAGTATAGCACAACTAGTAGCTAGCGGATTGTAGCTGGTAGCAGCATAAATGAGCAATAAAAACATTAATATAATCCCAGCTTTCCCTATTTCTTTAAAATTATCCATCTATCTGTCTAAAACATTAATGTAAAACTTATTATCTAGCTTGATTGCCCTAAGTGCCCTAACAATCATCCATCTTAATAACAGCCCGAAAATACTGGTTTCAGTTTTCAATAGATGAACCAATTTCCAGCTTTCGCTAAATTCTTTAACAAACAGCAGATATAGCAAGTCGTTAAAGTAGGTAGGCTGTGTTTTCCACCGCCAAAAAAGTTTTGCTTTTTTAAATTCATTTTCGTCACTTCTGAGCAATGAAACAATTGCCTTTTGGATAGGGATATCTTCTTCAATTCTTAAAGCTATACTTTTAAAACTTCTACTAAGCTGGCCACTATGTAAGCGCAAATAAGTTAGTTTTTCTGTAATTCTGCCGATACTTCCCCGGGCCGCCAATTTAGTCCATAAATCGAAATCGGCACTTAAGACTAATTGTTCGTTAAACAGACCAACGGCATAAGCATGATTACGGTTTATGGTTACATTCGAAATATTTCCCGGTATGCATCCCCACTTTGACGAGATTTTAGCATAAAGTTTGGTGTCGATTAATGCTGGAGTCCCATCGATTTTTTCAAAAGGCTTTATAATCCCTTTTTCATTAATATATTCCACGTTGTGATAACTCATGGTAAGATCTGGGTATAGTTGATGAAAAGAGATACATTTTTCAAGGCAATCAGGCATCATCACATCGTCCTGTGCCCATAAATGGATCAGCGGCCCATTGCTAATCCTGATTAGCTTATTTAATGTTTTAAAAAGGCCTAGATTTTGGTCATTCTTAAAGATTTTTACTCTATTATCGGTAATCGTTAGTTGTTTTAAATATAAAAAACTTTCGTCTGTTGAGGCATCGTCACAAATAAGCACTTCGTAATTGGATATGGTTTGGTTTAAAATGGAAGAGATAGTCTCTTCTAAATAGACTATTCCATTATAAACAGGTAGTACGATAGAAATCTGCGGGATTATTTGCATTCCAATTCAAAGATAAGTTCGGAGCCGAATAAATCTGGAGACAATAGATATAGGAAATTATTGGTGAAATTTATTGCTTTTAATCCAATTCTTCGTATCAGACTGTATAAAGGAGGTAAACCGTTTACAGTAGATAACTTGATATTGAAATTATAACTCTCGAATAGATGTTTAGCCGATTTGGTCGTATACCACCGTAAGTGGGTATAATCCATAATGCCATCATTCGCGTATTCAAATTTACCGAATAAAAGCTTAGTCCTGGTTTTGTAATACATAATATTGGGTAAGGCGATGAGGACGGTTGCCTTATTTTTTTTAGCCAGGGTATAGATATCAGCTAAAAGCTTTTCTGGAAATGCAATATGTTCTAAAACGTGTGAGCATAATATATAACTATACTCATTTTCTTTGACTTCGCTTGGCAGCCCACTTTCTAGGTTGAAGTTATAGGTATGTCTGCAGTATTTAGCAGCAAGTCTAATTTCATCTAATGAAATAGTAATACCATCAACAGTATGCCCACTTTGTTTCAATAATCGTGCATTATCTCCTGCTCCACAGCCTAAATCTAATATTAAACCAGGTGATTTTTTGATTAATTTAATAATGCCCAGGTTACCGTCGTTGGTATATGTTTTATCGGATACTTGCATAAAGTTGCTGGATAAATTTTTGTGATTGTTTTTCAAAAGACCAGGATGCAATAATTTCTGAGGAATTTTGGCCTAGTTTTTTTAGTTTTTCTTTATCATTTAGTAAAAGAAGTTTCTCTTTGAGGTCGTCTATTTTTTCCGATTTAAATATAAAACCGTTGTAATTTTCCTTCACTAAATCTTGCCAACAACCTACTTTATTTGAAACTAAAACTGCTTTTTTAGCAGCCATAGCCTCATTTACCGATAGCCCCCAGGTTTCATTGGGTCCTTTAGAGGGTAAACAGAATAAATCACAGGCTTGGTAAACTACTGGCATAAAGCTTTGATTCTGAAAATCGAGAAAATGTATTCGTTTAAAGTTTTGGTCATTTTGGGCCGTTTTTTTTAAAAAATCTTCTAAATGACCATTGCCAACAAATAAAAGGTGCATTGTTGAGATATTAAGTTCAAGAAAAGCGTTTAACAATAATGCTGGATCTTTTTTCTCTTCTAATTTTCCTGCAAAAAGAATCAATACATCATGAGTTTCAATCTCCAGTTTAGTCCTTAAGGTTAGCGCTTCGCTATTACGGTCTTTACCAAACCGATCATTGTCTACAGCGTGAGGGCAAAAAAACAGCTCTTTCTCCTTTAAGCCAAAGTGTTTAAAATAGTCTTTATTTGCTGTGCCTACATAAAAAGCCTTATTTACCTTACTATATACCCAATTTAAAAGCATTTTTCGCGCTGTTTTTTTTAGCATCGATTGTTTATCGCTTAAATTGGAATCGCCTCTGAACCAGATCGGAATCTTTTTCTTAAAATACATCATTGCCTTAAGGTGGCTGTAATAGGCCCATCCGTAAAACAATATTGCATGAGGTGCGAAGCTTTGTATCTCGTTTATCAGGTTTGGATTAACAATGCCAGTGAAATGGTTGGGACTGGGATTTTTAGCTCTGTTATCAATAAAACTATAATTATAGCCAGATAGGAGGGGAATATCCCATTTCACATCTCGTTGAAAACCAATATCGAAATGTTGATCTGAATTCCCAAGTGTGTAAAAAACCTTTAAATCACATTGCTTTGCTAACCTTTGAAACAAAGGACTGTAATACTGTATAGGATGCGAAATAATAATGGCAAGTTTTTTATTCATTGACTATTTGATCAAAGAGGTTGCATTGTCTCTCAGTTGTTGCCTTGGCACGGTATTTTTCAAATTCTTTCCAATCTGTTTTAGGCTTCTGCATACTGTTATTCGCAACGTCCCTTAGAAAATTAAAAATGGTACTAACCGCCGATTTAAAGTTCAGAATATCTGCTACATAACCTGCCTTGCAGTCGATAATTGAAGATGAGGCACTGCTCTCAGGGTTAAACACTGCGAGAATAGGTTTTTCGATCAGAATGTACGGATATATTTTAGAAGCCGTGTAAGCAGGTTTTTTATGTCCAGGGATGAATAGTGCATCTGCACACTGTAGATTAAAAATACTTTCATAAAAAGAAATGCGGTCAGTCTGCTCGGTTACGTATTTACCCACACCTAATTTTTCTGCTACACTATATAATGTTTTGGTACCACTGCCCAGTGGGGCATAACTTGTTCCGATAAAGTGAAATCTTATTTTTTCAAAAAGGTCATTTTCTTTTTTTAAGCCGATCTTAAAACCTTTCAATAAAAGCATAACCGCCCATTGCATATCAAAGCCTCCTCTGCCAACATATACAATGTGTTTATGTTCGGGATTAAGATCGTATGATGGCTTTAACTGTTCTTTAGAGTTCTCAGCAATTTCCAGGTCTTTTCTAAAAGCACCGAAAGTGATGGTGGCCGAAGGGATATCCCTTAAATGTGGATACCTAGTAGTAAGATCGTCAAGGTAAGCATCTGAAACGGACATTAGCCCATCAACAGATTTCATTGCGATTGGTTCCAGGTACTTATCCAACCTGTAAGAAAACCAATATTTTTTTGGTCGTTTGTGCTTGGGTTTATCTTCATAATAGTTCGTAAACCAAGGATCTTGAATATCTATAATAAAGGGAATTCCGAATTTTTTCTTCCAATATGGCCCTAAAATACAAACAGGAAATTGGGTAGTCGAAAAGAAGATAAGATCAAAGTGCTTACTTTTTAGAAGCTTATCTACATA
Organism: Pedobacter riviphilus; assembly: GCF_014692875.1. Lineage (NCBI taxonomy): Bacteria > Pseudomonadati > Bacteroidota > Sphingobacteriia > Sphingobacteriales > Sphingobacteriaceae > Pedobacter > Pedobacter riviphilus. The sequence continues at coordinate 532,606 of NZ_CP061171.1, forward strand.
CTTTCTATAATGCCAAAGAGATCTTAATGCAATACTTCCCAAACCGATTTTTATTGTCCAGTTTTTTGGAAGTGCGTCTACATGATGGATCTTGATATTTTTAGGGATAGACTGATTTAATAAATAATCGAAAACAGCATCAGTATATTTTTCCTTAACAGCAACTACTTCTGCTTCCCAACCAAAATCTTCGTAAAAAGGTAAGCTCATCCTTACCCTTTGCATATCTGCTGCATTTGAGGGGGCAAAATACGGTGATATGATCAGTACTTTTTTTTTATGCATTTCATTATTTAAATATCTTCGAGAAAAATGATGGATATGGACCTCTAATTAAATGTAATCCATATGCATTCCTGATATTTTTTTTATTTTGGTTTGCAAAAGGTAGAAGTAAGCTCACATAATACTTTAATCTAAATAAACGGTTGCTTTTCCATTTGTCCCATCCCTTACCATTTATAAAATATTCGAGTATGGGTTGGTAGTTCCATCTGGAATCGAGTTTGTAAATTTTATTTTTAGTAAATAGTACATCATTTAATATTCCTTGGTCGAACGGTCCCCAAATTTTATGGTCACTGTCGTCTTCCGCTCCGTAGGGGTATATGCCTTTTTCGTAAGCAAGATCTAAAAGTGGCTGAGCTTGTTTATCGAAAACCAAAAATCCGGTGTTTGCGGTCCATTTTACATGTGCAGCATTTGTATGCCGTTGTTCTGCATCCATGCAGGCACCAACAAATCCACTCGGAACCTCTTCCATCGCAGGCGCTCTTTCGCTGAAAAGCAAATCATCATCAACAATAATATACCTTTTAAACTGAGGCAATATCTGATGTACCTGTAGCTTATTGAAATGGGGCGGTCTATCAAGTGGGTTGTAAGGTTTTTTTAAAAGTATACTGCTGTAACCATGTTTGGCGGCCCATGCGCTGAGTCGCGGAAAAGTATATGAACTTAAATGCTCGCGGTTTCCTATTGATACCATAACAGCTATCGTATCATGTGCTTCAATCATAATTTAAGATTTGACTTTAAAGTATCAAGGAATTTAATCTTCTCTAAATCCCAGTTGAAAAGGTTTTCGCCTAACCAAATGTTATATTCCTTTGCTTTAACCAGCATTTCGGGAAAAAGTTGATAGTTTTTTAGTAGGTTGGATAGAGAATGTATATCGCTATTCTGATATAAACCTCCCATGTTGGGATGTTGCCTAAACAAATCTGCCTGTGCGGAGGTGTCGCTTACTGCTACAGCCAATCCGGCCTGGATATAGGTAAAGATTTTATTGGTTAAACAGATATTTCTATTTAAGGGAACACTAAGTTCAGCTGCAATACCAATATCAAAATTGGCGGCCATTTCAAATATTTTGTCAGGAAACACAGGGTCATAAAAAATCAGATTTTCTTTTTTTAAACCTTTATTTAAGAGAAACTGTTCAATCTCCACTTTCATTTTTAGGCTAACATCTCCTAAAAGGTGCAATACGGGCGATTTATCTTCCAATAGCGATATGGCCTCTATAATATTTTCTAGACCTCTACCTGTACCAATAGTTTGTGAAAACCAAAAGAGCTGGAGTGCCCTGCGTTTTTCCTCTGTTTTCTTTTTGAATTGCTGTTTCGGAAAAACATTTAAGATTGTTATAAATTTCTTTAAATATATTTTCTCGTATGCTTTTCCGATTAAAGTGCTCGCAGAGGTTAAATGGCTGGCAAGAGGCATGTACTGGTTTTCGATATGTACTAAACTTTCTCTTTCCGCGTTGCTAAGTCCTTCCTCCCTATGGAAGTCTTCGGCGTCAAATCCAAACCTGACATTCTTCTTTCGTGCTGCATCAGCGGCTATTGCCAACGCACCAGAGTTGTGCGCAATGTAAAGGTCTGCCTCTATTTTAAGTGCCTGCCGATATTGCCAAAGGTAGTGCCTGTTAAGCATTATTTTATGTAATGTCGTACACTTGGTAAATGCTTTGAGTAAGCCTTGCGATAATTTTTGGATAACACCGGAAGAAATACGGAGTAAGTTTTTTTTCTTCACCCAACTTAAGCGGTTATAGGTTAAGCTCGGATATTTTAAGAGGAGCTGTTCATCATCTGTTAAAAGATAATCCATATACTGGGTAAAAATTACATGCACCATATAACCGGCCTCTAATAATGCCTCAGCCTCCTTCATTAGCCGCGGATTTGTAGCGATATGACCAGGGGTAATTAGGCAAATTCTTATATTTCCGTTTTCCTGATTATACATGTTGGCTTTTAAAAAAAGAGGTAGCTCGCTCTAAATTAAATTATAGTGAATTAATAAAGTAAGCAAGCTTTTCGCCATATTGATCCCATGTAAATAACGCAGATCTGACGATGGCATTCTTCGCCATTACATTTAGTAAAGGCCTATCAAGGTAAAGATTTTCAATTTTGTCGGCTATTGCCTGCTCATTTTTTATCGAAACGATAAAACCTTCCTTCCCATCTTCTATAATAGCATCGGCACCTGCATTAGGAGTACTGATAATGGGGAGGCCACAGGCCATTGCTTCCAATTGTACCAAAGCCAGGCCTTCGTCTAAACTGGGCAGTACAAACACGGAGGCTTTATTATAATAATTTATCAACTCTTGATGAGGGATGTAGTCATAATGGGTAAATAGATGTTTATACTGATTATAATAAGGCAAAAATTGATCTTCGACTTTGCCCACTAAAATACATTTAATTTTATACTGTTTTTCTAATAGCTGTAGTGCCTCAAACAAATAAAAATGACCTTTTCTCACTCCAACAGTTCCTACACAGATTACAATAAATTCATCTTTATTGAGGTACTGTGGTTTAAATAAGCCTTTATTCACCCCATATGGAATGAGGACACATTTTGATTCGTCAATCCCGTTTTTAACAAAAGATCGGATTACATGTGCAGAAGGACAGAGCAGATAATCAGCTATTTCTGCTTCAGCAAGCTGTCTTTTAACGATGAAATCGGGGGTAGGGTTCTTAAAGATTAAACCCAGGCTTCTGTATTCTTCCTCTAACAGTTTATTTTGATACTTATTACAGGAACCACATTCTTCTACCAAGGCTATTCCCCCATTTTTTTTATGGTTTTAATTGACTCGAGCGCAGACCAGGCCCACGCTAAAATGATGCTGCTTTTTTTAAGATTTTTTGCCGCAAGCTTATCGAACAAGAGCGGCATATGGTTATCTAGCCATTTAACTAGGAAATTGGAACCAGAAAAAATCCTAGATAGAAGATAGGCAGGGACAAAAATAGGTGCTAAAAATTTAATCCTGTTTTTTTGAATAGCAACCCTGTTAAGATATTTTTTACTTGGGTGGGATGTAATAACCTTTTCTAATAAATGATGTTTCTGTAACTGAGAGGCAGTATAATCAGAATGAAATTTAGTACCGCAGGTAACAGTAACTTTTTTATTTACTTGCTTATCCATTTTGGTTGATCCGATCTGTATATAGGTTAATATATTGCTGGATAATTACTTCTGATGAAAACCTTTGCTCTGCATCTTTTCTCACATCCATTCTACTAATCTCATGTATTTTTTTTACGTAATCGATCATTTGGTCACAATTGGTACACTGATAACCATTTTTTCCATTTATGATGATTTCGGGCACTGACCCACGGTTGAAACCAATTACAGGTGTACCACAAGCCATTGCTTCTGCCATCACTATCCCAAAAGGCTCATCCCATTCTATGGGCATTAAAAAAACTAATGCTGTACCCAGTAATTTATTTTTTTCGACATCATTTACTGCACCTATATACTTTATCTCAGTATTAAGTTTGGGTTTGATTATCTCCTTAAAATAGTGCTGATGCTCATCGGGAATATTGCCGGCAATAATTAGTTTTTTTCCCGTTCTTATCGCAACCTCAATAGCGGTATGAGGGCCTTTAATGGGCTCTATACGGCCGAGAAATACCAATGGGGCATCTTGAGAAACATGTTCTTGAAAATGATAAGATGAGAGGTTAACTCCATTAAAGATAGCCAAAGAGGGGGCATATGGCATAATTTGACGGCTAATATATTCACTACAGCCTGTAAAAAACATGGTGTTTAGTTTAGCAAAGTTCATTGCATTTTTAATTGAAGACTGGGTTGGCTCTCGTTGATAGCTCATAATCTTCGGCAGTTTAAACGGTAGTTGGGGAAAAAGATAAATTAACCGCCCAAAACTATGAACAACATCATATCGATTTCTAAATAATTCCCTATTAATCAATACCAGGTTTTTGAGTACATCTACCTTATTGGTACTTTTTTTACCCGTGTAAGCAAATAATTTTGCATCGGTCTGAGAATCAGGATGAGCAAACAAGCTCACTTCATAGCCTAAAGAAATATAACCTTCTATGAGCATAAATATAATCCTTTCTATACCGCCGTACAAAGTTGGAGGTACCGGAAGTTCAGGATCGGCAATTAAAGCAATTTTTAATTTCTTTTTCATGAAATCTTTAGGCAGGATTTAATCCACTTTGTTGGCTTCCAGCCAAATAATGATACCAGAAGTTTGGTTTTTCCCCTGCCGGAAATTTATAGTCTGAACCTCCAAGACTATCAATCAATCGATTAGATTGTTGGTAGAGGATCATTGCCTTTGGGTAAAAATGATAACTCCAATACTTTAGAACATTAGCACAAATACGTTTTGTCCTATCCGAATTTTCGAACCTTATTATATGTTCTACCCCCAGTTTAGCTGATAAAAAAGCCGATTCTAAAGCTGTATTTGTTTTTTGATTGGAAAGTGAATTACTTAGGCCAGAACGATAATATAAAATTGCATTTTCAGTGAACATAATTTTTTTACTGGTTAGTAAAACTCTTATAAAGAAATCAAAATCATTGATAAGTGATAAGCGTTCATCCCAAAGACCTGATTTTGAAAGGATATTTCTCGGGATGAGCCATAATCCGCATTGCATCATATTTGGTCCTTGCGCCAACGACTCTACCAGCCAGTCAATTGGAATCATATCACGCCAAACACTTTCTTTATTTAAAGCAAATGTACTCATATCGTCGTTGTAAAACCTTCCCCACGCACTAGAAGCAATGGTATCTTTAGTCCCTTCTAGTGCTTTTACCTGATTCTCTATGAAGTTGGCAGATAACAAATCATCGGCATCCAAAAATTTAATATATTCTCCTTTAGAAAGTTTAAAAGCTGTATTTGCGGCAGCACACTGGCCGTTATTTGTTTGATTAATGACATGCAGTTTGTCCCACTGATAGGCCTTAAGTAAATCTAAGGTTTTATCGGTTGAGCCATCATTTACTACAATTACCTCTATGTCTTTATAGCTTTGGTTTGAAAGCGAATCCAATGCTGCTACAATATATTTCTCGGCGTTATATGCTGGTATGCAAACCGATACTAATGGTGCTATTCCCATTATTGATGATCAAATTTCTTTTTTAATTTTTCATAAAGGCATAAAAGGTTCATCTTTTCAAACTTATTAATGCGATAAGTATTCCACATTTCGTGACATAGATGTATTGCTTTAGTATTTTTTGTGATGAAATAGCCCCTGCTCTCGTATAGGAAAGGCATTAATTTTCTGACGATTAATTTAAAGTGAAACACTTTGTCGAATTTTTTATATGCAATTATCTTGTTCACCCAACGCCAGGAAATGGGATTTACAACATCGTAATCTAAAATTTCTACATTTAAAATTTCAGCACATTTTTGGACAATAAAGGGACCGAATTCACAGTAATCAATTTCACCGCCATTTGTAATGAATTTATCTAATCTTAAGCGGGCTTCATTAACGAGGTATGAAGAAACTTGTGAAGCTTGGTTTAATTTCATTAGACAACCATTAGCTTCAATCCCCTTATTATACTCAAAGGTTGAGCAGAAGAACTCATCCTTATCGATCTTATATATATTTTCTGTGAATATAATATCCGTATCAGAATAAATTCCACCAATCTGGTGCAACAATTGATACCGGAAAAGATCGCTGATATTAGGGATAGGTAACTTAAGGTTATGGACATAATAATCTACTGTTTCTTTTGTCATCAGGGCATTTGCATCTTTGATAATTACGCCATTTGGAACATCTTCAATATCCTCGTAGCACCATAAAATAGGTGTCATCCCATTCTGTAAACAAGATTTACAGCAAAGTATTTCAATGGGTGAAAGTTTTTGTCCGATCCAGAATAGATGGATAGGGTTTAAATGAATTTCTTCCATGCGGTATTGAAATAGTAACTTTTTGAAAGGTCTACGTAGTGATGCAGTTTAACCTTACCTGAACAAGGTAATAACCCCGTGGGATTAACAATGTATTCGTTTTTATTCAAAACAATTGGATTCTGATTAGCAATAAGCATTGCAGAGAGGGCCTGCTCTAAGAAGTATGATTCCTGCTCTGTTTCTTCAAGGGTTTTACTCCAATATTCTAAATCATCCCAGTTAATGGTATTTGACTGTATACCAAATACACCTACATTCAACTGCTCGGGAATCTGGTGGCCACAAAGTGATGCCATCAAATCCCTGTTAAAGCCATAAGATTCAACTTTGTCCAACATATAGATACATCCAGCCGGATTTTTTAGCCAGCTGATCATTTCTGATGGATGGTTCCAAAAGAGCATATCAGAATCTATAACCAACTTATAATTGTTTTCAGGTAGTGTATGTATATCAGTTAATTTTTTAATATGGGGATAAACTTTTCTTTTGTGATGAAGATAAGGATATTTCTCTTCGGGCAAGTCTCGCAAAAGGTTTTGTATTATCTCATTTTTAAGTACCAGTTTTACACCCGGCATTTGTTGATAAATCCGATTTACGAGTGCCTCATGAAAGCTCCCATCGTCTACCAATATAAACTGAAATCTTATATCAGTTACACTCAACAATGAATAAGCGCAGAATAAGGTTTGATAGATGTATTCCTGTCCGGTTAGGAAATAGATTTCAAAACCGTTTACCTGTGAGACAATAGGAGGTAAAGAATAACTTGCCTTGACCATCTGTCGTTTATTTCTCAACATCTTCATATATTTTTTAGGGCCGCCAAACCGCATTATTTTATTCCAGTTGGACCTTGGATATCGATAAAAGCGATTAATAAGTATTTGAATGACCTTTATTCTTTTAAAGATTTTGATAACCTTTTCCAATCCTACAATTGTTTGAAGATTTAATTTATTAACAGTTCTTCAAAATCGCTTTGTAATTTGAGCGGATTGAATATTGAGTTTTTGAAGTATTCGACCTGATCAAAAACCATTTGATCGATGTGACTCCGATAGATAAGCTTTTCAATGTTTTTATTGTCGTAATTTTCGGAGTAGAGAATCCAATTGTTTTCTATACACCATTTCCCAATTGCGGATTTTTTTGGGGCAATTATAATTGAAGGTATACCCAACAAGCAATATTGAATAAACTTGCTCGGAAAACAAGTTCTAATCCAAGGCATCTGGTCTATATTTTCAGGATAAGCAATAACACATGTTCGGCAGTTGTTAATTAAGTATTCGTTTGATTCATTAGAGGTTGGGAATAGCGGGATGCATTGGACATTATTATATTTTTCTTGAAGATAGGCTGATTTGTTATTGTTACCAATCAGGTCAAAATCGATCTTTAAGGTTTCTAAAATACTTATTAACTTATCCAAAGAAAAAATAATTTCGTCATATATTGTGCCTGAGTATCCAACTTTTGTCGGTGAACTTTTCAAATGTACTGTACAATCAAATGAACCTGGAATTGGATATAACAAATAAAATTTATTTTTAAATTGTGGCCAGTTCTCTTTAAATGAGTCAGATGCGACAAGTACTTTGTCGCTTTTGGATAAAATTTTAATTGTATTAATGCCTATTGAATCTGAATCAGAACGATTGATTTCATTTGGATCATCGTGTAAAAAACTTATTAATTGAAGATGTGTTTTTTTTTTAATGAAAGCACTGAATGCAAGAAGGAAATTACCGTGCACATAACCAATTATTTTATCGATTTTATATTTCCTTAATATCGAGCGTACGTATAATAAATAGTAAATATAGAATCTTATATTTTGGAGAATCCCAAACGGTTTAAAAGGCAGATAAAACCATTTTCGATTGGGGACAATATGGATCGAAAATTCAGAAGATAAATCTTTGTTACGATTATTATATGAATTTTGATCTGTTAGTATGTGTACACTGTGACCTTTTTTAACAAGTTCAGAAAAATGTCTATAAAAAACTATCTCACTAGCATAAGTATCAGTTGGTAAAATTTCGGAAATAAAAAGGAAATTCATTACTGGGAATAATCATTATTAACTTTAGTTGGAATATATCGGCTCCAAAACTCTAGATCATATTTTTCCCAGGCATGACAACCGATAGGTAACTGAGCGTTATTCATTTCGAAAAGAATTGAAGGATTTACTTCGAAACTAAACCTTAATGCATCATTAGGCTTTGCCAGTTTAAATCTGAATAGCTTTGGAACGATGACAGACCAGTATACATCTTCATGAATGAAATCAGCACTTAAAAAAGAAAAAAAATATACATTTTTCCCTTTATGATTCCATATGTTGTCTAACAATTTTAAAAACAAAGTAAATCTTAAAACTTTATGAAGATATAATTTGCTATATAGGGACCAGTAAGGCATAATTTTATCTCTCCACGCCAATATCTCCCTACATTTTTTAATATTTCTAATAGAAAAACCTGAATTGCCGATCCCAACAATCTTATCAGTATATATTCCATGATTGTTTTTGAACCATGGTGCACCAATATAATCATAATTTAAAGCATTAGCTTTTTCCCATTCTATTGAGAAAATAAATGAGTCTAACTCGTACGTTAGCAAAAAATCGTACTCTTTAAATAATTCGTAAAACGAACGTGAACATTTCATCCTATTATAATCTTCAATACTACTAAGCCAACTGCGATTTACTGGTTTTAATTGAATTTGAGGATAAATCTTCAGGTATTCAGAAACGTCCAATTGTTCAGGAAAAACTAAGAATACATCATATGTTGACAAGATATATTTGCACTGTTTAAGGGAAATAAGCTCATTAATGGTAAGCGTTTTTTTATGGATTGGAACGACAACACATAATTTATTCATTACTTATCTAGAAAAGGTTGAAGTGCTAAGGCTAAACGTCTGATAATTTTTTTTAAGATATTTTTTTTTTCGTTTGAGCTCTTTTGATTGAATTTATTTGAATAAAATATTTGGAGATTTGATATGTTTTCGATATCATTTTTTAATAACAGGAATCTATAATCTTTAAACAATTCAAGAAGATCTTTTCTGCTATTGAAATCGTATCTTGTTTGGTATGAGCATATTACATCAGGATTTGTATAATTATAGCTGCTGAAATGAAAAAATCTTAATGGAAATCTGTCATTTACAATGTATTTTCCATTGACTAATGTTAAATGACGCTCATGGAGATTCCAGTTTGCCATATTATAGCCAGGGTGTTTTAAAATGAGATGGTTATCGTAAAAAACAGGTACATAATTGACCCAAAGCTGGTCATAGAACATACTTTTCGAAAAGTCGGCAAACCCGTATTTCATGACCCTATTCTCCCACCAGTTTAAAAAATTATTAATTTTAGAATAATTAGAAAGAGCAATAAAACCTAAATTAAAAACCCCACCTCTTATGGTATGATAATCTGTAGGAGCAAATTCGTCGTCAATAGGGGTTAAAATATGAGGTGTTATAATAATATTATGGTGAACTAATGCATCTATCACCTCCACTAATCTACTTAGTACCAGAATATCTGGATCGATATAAATGATATTGTTTGCCCCTGTTGTTTCGAATAAATATTTAAAGTATGAAGGTTTAACGGAGGTGTTTAGTTCTATAATGTTATATTTTAACACAAGATCATTTAGCTCTGGAAGTTTCAACTTAACCAATGGAATAATTTCAAATGTCGAAAACAATGAATAATCCATATTGGTATCATACTCATCCACTAAACCTATAACAAACTTAAAGTCTGAGTGGAATTCCAGAAATGAATCACCCAATGTTTTTGCATGGGCTAAATAATTGTTTGAGCAAAGTGTAAACGCTATTTTCACGCAGTTTATTTGATCTTTAATAAAGATTTAACATACAATGCAAAATACTTGACTGAACTTCTAAAGGGATTAGAACGGTCTGATTTATACATCTTACCATATGAATATTCTTGATTAAGTAATTTAAACATGTCCATATAATGCTTCTTTACAATATATTGATAGTTTAAATTTTCCTTGTCAGTTTCTTGCACATTGGCCAGCATTGAATTTGAAACGATTCTATAATAGTACATGTCTTTATTTATATAATTAAAACGGAAGTTTTTAATAAAGGCATGTATCCAAAATTCCCAATCTTCGTTGCCATTAAATGGCATTTGATCATCGTATCCTCCCAATTGGTACCACACTTCCTTTTTAAATATTGCACATGCATCAATATAGTTACCGAAAAAAAGCTCTATCCCATCAAATTCTTTCACTTTGAATTTCCTACTTTCTATTTCTTCTCCAAAGTATATCGGATTGCCATAAACAATATCACAAATGTCTTGATCGAGGAGTTCAAGTGCCTTATAAAGATGTTTGGTGTAGATCTTGTTATCTGCGTCCAATGGCAGAATATATTTTCCCTTGGCTTTTGCTATCCCTCTATTTCGGGTAAACCCTAGTCCTCTATTTTGGTGATTAATTACTGTATGTCCCGCATTCTTTAAAGATTCTAACTTATTTTTAGTATAACTTTCTGTTGAGCCATCATCTACAATAATGATTTCAATACCATCATCTTCTAATAGCAATACGCTATCTATAGCCTCTTGAATAAAATGGCCATGGTTAAAGCATGGAATTACGACAGAAAGCTTCATCTATTTTTTCGATACAATAACATAGTTCATAGTATTAGAATAATCTTTGGATTTTATATCCAATTTCAAAAATAGGCGGTTAATAGTCTTTATTCCACCTATTAGTCTTAGCATAGTTCTTGCTATTTTACCTTTTATTCCCTTTATATGGTATATATCAGGATAAATTGCATATAAAATAGCTTGACCTACCAACGCCCATTTTCCGCCATTAGATTTGATTTCCAAAACTTCAAATCCTGCTTTCTGCAAAATGTATTGAAACCCATATTTGGTAAATCTAAAAAAGTCATAAGGCTCTTCATGTAACGGCCAATAAAGAGGACCACTGAGAATAAAGATGCCATTTGGTTTAAGAAGCCTGAATGCCTCATTAACCAATCCTTGATGATCCTCGACATGTTCAATGGTTTGGGTTGAAATAACTATGTCGTAAAGACTGTTTTGAAAGGGAATTGCATTGGCCTGACATAAATAGTCTACTTTATTATCACTAGATTGAATGATGTCAACACCGGTGTAGCTGGTGATTTTACCTTTGAGCTGTTTTTCATAAGGCTTGTTTCCACATCCGATATCTAAAAGTTTACCATGCGCGTATTTTTCGAAAGCTCCAAATAAATCTTCATGATAGGAGTAATAGTGTAAGTAGTTTATATCGTTAATATCAACACTGGCAGAATTTAATCTGTTTAAGTTCTTGGCCCTCATTGTTTATTTTTATTACTGCTATTTATAATTTTTGAATAATTATTTGATTAGGCATTATTGATTTTTTCTACAGCATCAATAAAAGGTTGGATGTCTTCTTTGATAAAAAAAGGCTGCCATTTCTGTAGCTTCTCATCATCCCAATTCCACCATTTTATTTCTAAAAGTTTATTGATTGTTTCATATCCGAATCGGAATTTAAGGATACGGGCCGGTATGCCGCCAACAATAGCATAATCTGGAACGTCTTTAATTACAACTGCCCCTGCTGCTATAACTGCGCCATTTCCTATAACAACACCATTTTTTATGTAGCAATTTGCTCCAATCCAAACATCATTTTTTATAGTTACTTTTTTATGATGTTCATAATGTTCCTCTTTTGCAAAAGTCTTATTGAAAATATTTCCAGCATGATAAAACATAGGGCTTGAGCTTATATACTTAGTTGGGTGGTCTCCGTAACCTATTATTACGTTTGGACCGATAGAACAGAATTGTCCTATGTAAGACGAGTGTATTAGAGAATTTGGAGAGATATAAGAGTATCTCCCTATTGTTGAATCAGTAACGTTAGTGTCTCCAAAAACTCTAAAATTTTCATCAAGTATTTGTTCATTGTTCGTTGCTCTTTTTAACAAACTAATTATTTTGTAAGCAATTTTTTTAATCATTTATTCCCAGTAAAAATCTTCCAAATATTTGCAAACATCAGGTTGCCAACCCCATTCGATATTTTTTTCGATAATTTGCACCTCAAACTCACATATTTTATCGATTCCTTCAATGTATGTACGGCCTTTTGTTTCGGCCAAATGAACATGCAAGTAGTATCTACCCATATATAATCTACAATTTGGAATTATACATTTTAATTTGTTAATCCCAGCATGTCTTAGAAGGGGTTTATCAACATCAAACCGATAGCAATATATAATTGGTGTTTCCTCTTCATTATATATCTGAAAGGAAACACCCATTCCTTCAGCATAGTAAGGCATATTAACATCTATCTCTATCGTTAATGGTTGGCCTTGATTATGTATACTATTTGTTTCTGAAGTTAAAACTTCTACCCTAGTTATACTAATTTTTTGGTTTGGAGCAGATAAATATGTCTTACTGGGTTTTGTATTCGATAAATAGTGTTTTACAGCCTCACCGGTCTTGCCATTAAATTCAATAATGCCACTCTTTAAATAAAAACTTATATTTGTTAGTGTGTTGATAGCGTTCATATTATGGCTCACAAACAATACCGTTCTACCCTCACCTTTACTCACTTCACCCATTTTTCCCAAGCACTTTTTCTGAAACTCTGCATCACCAACGGCCAATACCTCATCAACAATTAAAATCTCTGATTCCAAATGTGCGGCAACAGCAAAAGCCAGGCGCACATACATCCCGGATGAATATCGTTTAACAGGAGTATCCAGATAACGCTCAATGCCAGCAAAGTCTACAATCTCTTCTAATTTGCGTTGGATTTCCTTTTTTCGCATGCCCAAAATCGCACCGTTCAAAAAGATGTTTTCTCTGCCAGATAACTCTGGATGGAAGCCTGTTCCAACTTCAAGTAAACTTGCAATTCGGCCCTTGCCTGATATTTTACCTGTAGTAGGAGCGGTTACTTTACTCAATATTTTGAGCAACGTGCTTTTACCAGCACCATTTCTACCTATAATGCCCACTGCATTGCCTTGCTCAATTTCGAAATTAATATCTTTTAAACTCCATACGACATCGCTTTCACTTTTGGTATTCTGATTATTGCTTTCGCCAATACGTAAAAAAGGGTCTTCTTTACCCCGAATCCGCGCATACCAACGTTCTAAATCACGACTGATGGTGCCTGTACCAATTTGGCCAAGTTGATAGGCTTTGCTCAGATTTTCTACTTTTATTGCTATGTTCGACATTTAAAGGGTGATTAGTGTTTGTCTTCCATTATCCATATTACATCATCCATTTAAACCGTATCCACAAAATTCCGCTCTACTTTATTGAAAATTATTGTACCCAACAGCATGAGTATAATGGTAACCAATGTTACATAACCTAAGTTAAGCCAGCTAAAACTTCCTTGACCCAAAAAGCCATATCTAAAAGTTTCAATAATTGGTGTCATGGGGTTATACTCAATAATCCACGCGTAGGCAGGGTATTTTTTTATTGCCTCAGATAAAGGATAGATTACGGTCGTGGCATACATCAACAATTGCACACCAAATCCAACCAAAAAGGCAAGGTCTCTATATTTGGTAGTCATGGCTGAGATAATCATGCCTGCACCCAAACCTAGTAATGCCATTAAGATGACTATTAATGGAAAAAGAAAAATGGCCCAGCTGATTGAAAACTGTGCCCCGGCCAGCAGGTAATAAGTCATTAAAATCAAAAATAATAACATCTGTACGCCGAACCTGACCAGATTGCTCACTACGATACTCAAAGGCATAATCAACCTGGGGAAATAGACCTTTCCAAATATGCCGGCATTATCTCTGAAAACCGTTGATGTTTTGGTTAAACAATCTGCAAAGTAATTCCATGCAGTGATACCGGCCAGGTAAAATAATGGTTTAGGTAGCCCATCGGTGGAGATACCTGCCAGGTTACCGAAAATAAAGGTAAAGATGATGGTGGTAAATAATGGCTGTATAAAAAACCACAATGGGCCTAATATCGTCTGTTTATAGAAAGAAACAAAATCCCGGCGAACCAATAACCAAAGCAGATCGCGGTAAGCCCAAATTTCGTTAAGCTTTAAATCGAATAAAGAAGCTTTAGCCTCAATGGTCCAGGTGTGCTCTTCTTTATGCATGGTTGTTTATATTCATCTTTATCGCCTTAAACTAATAGTAAGTTAGATACTTTTTCCTGGTATTGCTTGTATCCAAATGTTTCAAAACATAGTTTCTGGGTTGTTTTGGACTGATGTTTTTCTTTTTGCAATGAAGTGATAATTGCTTCACCAATAGCTATCACATCATTAGGGTTTAGAAGCGTACCCAGTTTGCCGTCCATCAGGGCATCGCTACTGCCATCGGTATTACCACCGAGTACAGTACAACCGTAGGCAGCAGCTTCAATAAAAACGAGTCCAAATCCTTCTGCCTTGCTCGGCATTACAAATACATCTGCCAATTGATAATGTAAAGCAAGTTCATCATTTGCTACAAATCCTGTAAGTATTACGTTTTTTTGTAGGCTAGATTGAGCAATGAGCTTATTAATTCGCGCTAATTCTGCCTGGTCTGCTTTTCCAACCAACAAGTAAACCAAATCTGGATAAATTTTGATTACCTGCGCCAAGCATTCGATAACTAGATCGTAACCTTTATATTGTTCTGATGAAGATAAGCGGCAGATGGTCAACAATACCTTTTGGTTGTTGTTAATTCTATATTTTGTGAGGAGTGAAGCCGGTTTTGAAACAGATTTCTCTAATTTAAAATAGGGGTCTAAACAATTGTTCAATACTTTAATCTGGCTTTCAGCTATTCCATGATGCAGTATAATCTGGTCTGCCGTATACCGGCTTACTGCCCAGATTTCTATCCTGGTCAGCATCTGTTTTTTCCAGCCCGCTAAAGCATTCCAGATCTCTATTCCATGGGCAAAAAGCACGATACGGACACCTGGCTTTAACATTTTGATGATTCGTGCAAAGAGTAGTAAATGAACATGACTTAAAATAATTACATCTGCTTTTAGTCCCGCTTTGATAGCTGTTAAACCAAAGGCTGTTTTTTTGCCATGATATCCCTTAAATGAATCTTTTGCCACGTAGGCCAGATCGGGTTGATCATCATACATTGATAAAACCTGGTAAGACTTGATTTGCGCACTGGCTTTCAGGTCATCAAGCGTCTTTGCAAAAGTTTTACTTACTTTTTCTATTCCACCGGTTAAACTGAAAGTGTGTAAGCTAAGAAATAGAACTTTTCTGTTTTTCAATCTTTTTTTCTTAAACCCTAAACGCCTGATAAAGCGCCATCACTTTGCTCCAGTGTAAATTACCCCGTCTAAAATCGTTAACCATTTTTGATGCAAATTGGTTTCCTTCGGTTTTTATTGAGCTTAGAAACTGTTCATCTTTTTTTAACCAAAGTTGGAAGGGGAATGTAAAGCCCATTTTTTCTCGGTTCCATATTGCGTTTGGCAGTATAGCAGAAAATGCATCAATTAAAAGTGATTTCGGACGATCAGCCCCAAATTTTAGCTTAGGTTTAATAGATTTAACAATACCTAATAGGTCCTGATCTAAAAAAGGAACACGGACTTCTATACCATGCTGCATGCTCATGGTATCGGTATCCTTAAGCAATTGATTCTGCATGTATAAATTACATTCCAACCAACTGGCCCTTTCTCCGTTATCTAAATGATTTGGAGCGGAGGCAATATTTATATTTTTTAATACGCGATCTACTTTTTCTATTGAGAAATTTAACAAAGCTGCGATTTCATCGGGGGTAAATATTCCCCTTAAAAAAAGATATTCGCCAGCCGTATTTTGATAACTTAAATAATAGGAACGTTTTAATCCGGAGTTATTAAAGGCGAGGCTTTTTTTTAGGATGAGTTTCGGCAATTTTTTCAGCTGCTTAAGTAAGCCCATCCGCTTAAAGGAAGGGTAGCCGCCAAAGAGCTCATCGGCACCGATACCCGATAAAACAGCTTTTAAGCCGTTTTTTTTTGCAAAATAATTAACAAACCATGAGTTGATGCCATCTGCAGTAGGCTGATCCATAGCTTTTAATGCGACTGGGAAATACGTTGAAAAAATAGATGGGGTAATGGTGTATCCTGAATGCTCCCCATTAATTTTTTCGGTTATTATATCCTGAAAGGCCTTTTCTGAATAGGCTGTTTCTTCAAAATTGATAGAAATGGTATTCAGGGTACTTAAATCCAGATTCGTAATTTCATCGGCCAGTAGCGTTAAGATACTACTATCAATACCACCACTTAAAAAAACACCGATCTTAGCATCAGATAGGAGGTGTCTTTTTACCGATGCCCGTAAATTTTGTTCTAAAGCTAATTTAGCGGTCTCTTTGCCCAAAATTTCTTCAACGTGCCGATGTTGGACATAATTTTTAATTTCGAAGGTATCCGATTGGTGCTGCCATTCCATGTAATGCCCTTTTGGCAACATCAAAATTTCATTAAAAGTGGTGTATGGTTCTGGTATATGCCCAAAAGCGAGGAAATAGATTTTCCAATCAGGTTGTTCGGTATAATGATAAGAGCTTTCTGCAAAAGCCTTAACTTCTGAAGAGAAAACTAAACTTAGTGCTGTACTGCAATAATACAAGGGTTTAATACCTGATAGATCACGGACCAGATAACTACATTTAAGCTGGGCATCGAATAGATAAAAGGCAAACATGCCTTTAAGCCTTGAAAAACTGGCTACACCCCAGGCTGCATAGGCAACTAAAATAACCTCGGTATCACTTTCGGTATTGAATAGAAAGCCTAGGTTTTGCAGTTCTTTTTTGAGCTCCGGGTAATTGTAGATTTCTCCATTGAAGGAAATTATAAGTTCATCTGCCTTATATTTCATCGGTTGATGACCATTAGGAGAGAGATCGATCAAAGCCAAACGCCTATGACCTATCACAAGGCCTTCGTTGGTATTGGTATAAAAGCCCTCGTCATCGGGGCCGCCATGCGCCATTATGGTACACATGCCTTTAACCTCCTGTTCGATCTGTTCTATTGATCTGTTTTTATCAATTATACCTGCAATCCTGCACATTTATATTTCCTGTTTTTCCACTTACCACAACCAACTTCCATCTTGCCCGGGCACAGCTTCGCCCTCTCAGTCACATTTTCTTTTAAAAATGAACTGATTATTTTTTATATATCTTACTGAGCCCTATCTCAGCTCTCAAGTCTCACATCACCTAGAGCGGTTCTACAAACGCAACAGAGGTGTTAATTTCAATAGCGTAACCCATATTTTGTAAACGCAAAATAATACGCTGTTTATTGTGTACAGAAGCCAGTTCGGCAATAATCCCTTTAAATGGACCTGCCTTGATCAATACGCGCGCGCCTGGTTTTATATCATATTCAAAAACCTCCAGATCTGCATCCGTGGCCAGTAAAAGTTTAAGATCTTTAATTTGTTGTTCGGGTATGGCGGCTATTTGACCAGAGAAATAGAGAAACCTGGCAATGCCATTGGTCATCAAAACTTCAGCATGCTCTTTGGCCGAAATATACACAAATAGGTAAGACTTAATTAATGCCTCCTCAACTATTTTTTTGCGATCGCTCCATTGTTTAACTGTTTTTTTTAGAGGTAGATATACGTTAATGCCTTTTCTTACCAATTCCTTGTAAGCCTTTTTCTCTGCCCTCGATCGCGTATAAACCGGATACCATCTGTAATTCTGATCAATCATTATGCTTAGTCTTTATAATGAAACCCTTATACATATTTTATCAAATTTCTATCCGTTTAATCATAAACGGTTGAGCAACAAGTCTATCAACGAAAAAAATCCTTCTTCATCTATCCTCTTTTACTTCTTCTTCCAAAACATCCACCATTTCCTATTCTCATCATCGTAATAACCTGAGCCAGAATATCCCGAATAGTCAGAATAATAATAAGTGCTGTTGCCACCACCACGGCTATAATCAGTTGTATAATAATTCGCATAAAGGGCATCATCACCAAATGCATTTAATACAATGGCCATATTGCTTAATCCATACTCCCGTGATAACCGCTCTGGAATAGCTGCTGCCCGTGTTTGCGATACACCTGAACGGATCACAAAAAGATTTACATCAGAGTTCCTGATCAGCGGTATAGCATCCGAAACCAGGCCTACCGGAGCCGTATCGACCAAAACATAATCATATTCTTTTTCTAAAGCCTTTAGTAAATCGCGCATGGCGGCAGTATGCAAAAGCTCTGAAGGATTGGGGGGTACGGGGCCTGATGGAATAAAGTCGATATGATGTACCTCGTCATGGATGAGGACATCTGCTAAACTATGCTGTCCGGACAAGACGGAGCTCAGTCCTTTACGGTTATCGCTTCCAAAAACTTTATGTAGTCTTGATTTACGTAAATCGGCAGCAATTAAAATTACTTTTTTCTCAATTAACGCAAGCGTGCCCGCCAGGTTTACAGTCACAAATGATTTCCCTTCACCCGATATCTCAGAGGTAATACAAATCACCTTACTTTTTTTATGGCTGGCTAAAAAGCTCAAATTGGTACGTACGGACCTAACCGATTCGGCAAAAACTGATTTAGGTTTAGCAATAGATAAGGCCTGGCGGTTATCTTGATCAATATAATCGGGGAATTTGCGGATTACCCCGATGATAGGCGTATTCGTTAAGCCTTCTACGGTTTCCTTGTCATAGATGTAAGGATTTAAAAAACGTACCAGCAAGATCAAACCCATACCTGCACCTAAACCAAATAAAATGGCAAAAGTGTAAACCTTATTCGAATTCGCAGAAATAGAATAATAAGATGGATAAGCTAAATTTACAATAGCGGCACCAGATACCGTGGCCGCAGCATTCATTTCTGCTTCTAATTTTTTTTCAGATAAATAAGAACGCACTTTGTTGTTTACTTCGAAGTTGGTGCTGAGTTTAACAAAGTTTTGTTCTTTGGCCGGAATGGTGCTTATGTTTTGATTTACCGCAGAAATTTGGCTGTTGATATAACGGATGGTCTGTTCATTATTATTGCGCATGGCCTGCACACTGCTCCTGATGCTCGCTTTTACATTGGCGATCTGCTGATCGATTTGTTTAACGGGTTGCGAATCTGCATTAAATTGATTGAGTTTGAGTATTCTATTCGCGAGTAAGGTGTTGAGTTGAGTAACTAAAGTTCCCAGTCCGCTATTTAAATCACCTTCTATATCTAAGCCAATCTCTACCTTCGAACGGTTATTGTTCACTTGGTCTTCCAGTTGTTTAATCGCCAGTTGTTTAATATTTAGTTCTGTTTTTTGTTTCTCAAAATCTGATAATTTACCGATTGTTGTAGAGGTGGTAGATCCAAGATCGACCATTTTGTTCTGGGTTTTGTAGTTCGCCAACGTGTTGCCAGATTTACCCGCCTCAGTATTAATAAAGCCCAGTTGCGTATCAATAAATTGGACCGTCTGTTTAGCCGAACGTTGCCTCTGGATCAAATCGTAACGCACATATTCCTTCATAATGGCATTGAGCATATCGGCAGCAAAAACAGGATTACCATCTGTTAAACTTAAACTCATTACATTGGTAAAGCGTGCGGCCTCCGCTACATTTAAACCCATTGCCCGTCCGATAAAATCTTCTTTGGTATTAAATTTAAAGCTATAATCGCCTTTTGGAACAATGGATTTAATGCGGAATCGCATATTGCCCATATTTAATACCTCTCCGTAGCGGTGGATGGTTGGTTTGGCTTTTTCGTTGTTAGGATCACTAATGCTAAAGCTTTTATTGTCAATCGCTTCTATATTGTACAAACCCCGATTAAAGTTTACCGAATCCTGTTGTATAATTTCGATCTGAAAAGGAATACTTGGGTATAGTTCTGTTGTCCTGATCCTGCCTTTTAAATAGTAGGAAATTTTGTAATCCAGGCTAGCAATGGCATTAAGTACAACATCGTTACTGCGGATCACAAAACTTTCTGCCTGAATTTTATCGGTATAATTATAAACCTGTGTGGGCATTTGGTTGTTTGTGCTCACACTCGGGTTACTGTCCTGTAGTTTAAGCGATGCTCCGGTTTGGTAAATAGGTAATGTATAAAGTACCTTTATTTTAGCAACAACCAGTGCAATGGCAATGCAGCCAGCAATCCAATACCACCTGCTCCAAAATACCCTGAATATTTTATAAAAATCAATTTGTTGGCTAACCGCCTTAACCTCTAAATCTTCTGCTTTTTCCATATTAGCGTGTCACAGTAAAAATTAATACGGCAAGGTTAACCACCACAAGTAGTGGTTGTACGATATTGTTAAAACTCTGAAGTTTCTCGCTCAGTGCAGCACTCTTAGTAGGTTGCAATACAATGATGTCGTTATTCTGCAATATCAGTTTTTTACTTGCCAAACTATTAATATCGGTTAAGTTTACATAAATAATTTCGGGATGGCTTCGGTCGCCGCGGATAATTTTTAAGGTTTTAGGATCTGCAGTTTTCGTAATCCCGCCGGCCTCACCAATGATTTCGATTAGGCTGGTATTGTCTTTCTCAAGCAGAAAGTTGCCTTGCTTACTAAATTCACCCAATAAAGTTACTTTTAAGTTAACAACGGTTAGCTCTATAATCGGGTCTTTTAATAATTTTTGTTTATAGAGATCCTGGATTTTGATTGTAGCTTCACGCCTGGTTAAGCCCACAACTTCTACTTTTCCAATGGCTGGTAGATTAACCATGCCATCCGGCTCTACCGGATAAGAAAGCATATTCTGAGCCGTGCCTGAAGTCGTATTCGATAGGGTACCGGAACTACCAGATGTAGTAGCTCCAAATTCGGGGTTCTGCACATTTCTTATGGCCAATTGATCGCTAATCTTGATTTTATAATAAGCATCGCTTATACCCTGATCGTTAACAACATAAACGTGTTTGATTGTATCAGTAACAATGTCGGAAGGTGCGTAAAATAAGGTGCGTTGCTTGCGAACCGAGCAGGCATTTAAAAAGAAAATGGAAAGCAAAGTGATTAACAAATAAATATATTTTCGATTGAGGTTCATCAGCATACGACACATCCTTGAAACAATTTTAAATAACAAAAATACTTTTAAAATCATTAAAAGAAGAAAAATTACTCAGGCAAAGGTTTTGATTGATTGAAGAAAGATTTTAATAAGAGGTTTGTAAAATAGTGTAAAACGTTCTTTCACGAGATAACTGCAGTTTTATTACCTACGACAACATTCAAACCATCTCTCAAGGCTTTAGATAACTCTCATTGAATAAACTATTTTGTTTATGATAAATGTCAATTATAAAGTATAATGTAATATTATAGCTACAATAATTAGGGTATTTTTGTAAAAAAAATAGAAGTCTATCATTCACATTATGTTTAAAAAAATTTTTGCAGTTGCCATGTTCCTGATGGCTTCTGTGATATCTTCCAAAGCTCAGCAGTGGGCTTCTAGCGTATCTTCAACCGGTGATTGCATTTATGATCGAAACGGTAATGTAATCAGTTGTCAACCCACATCACAATGCGAGTTTGTTTCAACAGGAATAACGAGGACAGGAACATTTTTTGTATGTGATGCCTATTGGCCGTGGTGGCTGGGTGGTAGATGTATATACGGACATAATGAGACCTATACAGAGAATCAATATAGAACTGAATGCCCGTTAGATAATAATATTTTGCTTCTTATTCTGCCTCTTGGCTTTTTAGGTCTATTTTTTCTGCGTAGACACCAACTTAGTTTTGCATTGTAGTTTCAATCATATCGCTCAATAATATACCAAAACAACTTGTTTTTCTATATCGGCTTAATATGAAATCGATTTTCGTCGTTAAACATTTTTATCATTCGATGGGACTAATTACATTTTGAAAATGGTAGCAATAGTTTTTCCTAAATTGACACTTCATTAATATACTCATATTTATTTAGTAGCAAAAAGCGCTAATTATATATTACTATCACAAATTTATTTGCGATTTAGTATTTACAGTCTATTTTTCAAACACGGAATCATCCGCTGCTGTACCTGTCGTGAATTTTTCTTATTGGCATTGCTAGTTTTTAACAGGGTGCGTGCATTGTAAAAAGTAGTAACCCTTCAGGTTGTATCATTACTTCCTGTATTTCATAATAGCATCATATAGAAATGTATATTCAACTTTACACCAATAATTTAAAAGGTTGAAAAAAATTAAAACTAATTCTGAAGCTATTAATTTTTGCTCTCTTTAGAATAAAACTAATACTCATATTTATAGATATAAGCGCTTTTATTGTATTATTAAATAGGCATTTCGCTTTTATCTGAGACAAGCTTCTTAATTTTGGGATCTGGAATTTATCCCTCTAGCGTCGTCTTATGAAAATTATAAGAAATTTATTTCTATCAGTGCTATTTGTTTCCTTTTATTTTAATGTCTATTCCCAAAGCGGTTGTTATACTGCCGGTGGAAATAAGGATTTATATACTATGACTGGTACAGCTACTACTACTACGATATGTGGAGCAGGGACTCAATCTTATAGCAATACCCAAACTAAATACAACAAGCCGGCAGGATGTGATTGGGCACCTCTATCAACATCAGGCACCTGTAAGGTCAATACCCCCGAAGGGAATAATTTGTGTGGTATTATTGGTATATATACTTTAGCTTGCCCAATAGATGACTATACGCCCCTTGCATTGTGTGCTTTAGCCGGAATTGGCTCGTTTTTTCTAACACGTTTCAATTTTAAAAACATCTCTTGTCGAGATTTTATTAAAATGCTTTAGCTTCGTTCATTTTGTTCATGACAATTGTCAACAATAGTTGAACAGGTTTTTCAAGTAAAAATCATCCACCAAAATTGATTCAATTTATCATACCTGCTTTTTAAGCTGTTTAAAGGCATTTTAAATTTTTAAAGGTTTGATTTTGATCAACAAAAATGCCTTTACGGTACTCCTCAGCCCTGTCTACATCCTCGTCATAGAAAAAACAGAATCTGCAGACCATCTTAAATAGTATTGTTTATTTTGCGATTTTTGCGAAAAATGTAGTTTTTATACTACGTTTTTAGTGAAAAAAAGTTAAAAATTTAGATGAATGTAAATGTTGCCAGGGTGTTAATCCTATTCTGTTTTTCCTTATTTGTAAATACAGCATTTTGTGCGAATAAAAGAGGGTGTCTATTGAACGATAATATATATAATGTTCAACTTGCTGATGTTGGAATATATAGAAATCCATATTACACTCAATATTATGAAAATTTTTCGTCAAGTGTAGAGCCAGTGAAAGATTCAGAGGTTGCGTATTACCGAGATCCAGCGAAATGTTATATGTGGGGCTACAAACAAGATTTGAGGATAACAGATGCACAAAAAAATGGCTGTATAATTAATGGAAATGAGAGTTTAGGCATTGGTCGGCCACTGGAGTATGAATTAATTAATTATTGTAATCTCCCTTTGGATGACTATAATGGACTGATTATAGTTTTTTCCAGCATTATTGGTGCCTATTTTCTGCGCAAGAATTTATTTAATTCGACTGAATCAGCCACTACTTAATTATTTATAGGAATCTGGACTATATTTAAGTTTGAAGTGATTATTCTCTGTCGATATTATTATGATGTTTAGTACTATGGAAATGGCTACTTACAACGGTGGGATTTACAGATCCGGTTTGCAACTGAAGAATTACGGCAACTTACGATATTAGATGTGTTAAGACTGTTATATTCATAATGACTCGTCATACTTTCGGATGTTAATCCAAATTATTTCTGTATCGGCCAGCTAAATAATTTACCCATTGATGATTACAAGCCTTTTATCATATGTTCTGCTGGTTTTTTTGGTATCATCATTACTCGTAAAAAAAGATCAATTCGTATATAATTTATAACAATTACTCTTGTTATTTCTTGTATTTGTAAATTTGTATCACTAAGGGCCATAGTGTTGATATAATACTGAATAAAAGGAACGGAGGCTTTAAAGCGGCTTAACAGTAATTTTGATTTACTGTTAAGCCGCTTTATTTTTATGAGATATATAAGAAATATCACATTTACATTTCTGCTTGTATTTTACAGCTACGCTTCATTTGCACAAACAGGTTGTTTAGTGTCAACAGGTGCTGTTTACACTTCACCAGACGATGTTGGATTAGTGAATTTTCTGTTAATCGCGATCTTTGGGGGAGTGGAGGCTTATAAACCCACACCGTCTGAACCGCAGTACTCTGCTTGTGTTTCAGAGAGTAGAACTCAATGGACTGCTACTGCCTCACCATGTCGTGTTTGCCCAAGTGGTTATAATGTACTCAATCTTGTTACTGGTTGTTCAGGGACTGCCCTTGAAGGAAATATCGCTAATAAAAGTACGGTATATTGCAACCTCGACGACTACAGCTTGCCCCTCGCCGCTGCCGCAGGTCTATTAGGCATATTGGTAATCAGAAGAAGAAATAAACTGTAATTCATTAATTTTATCGGGCTTTAAAAGTTAACTATTCAAGTTAGTATCTCTATTCTCTATATTTACCACAGTTTTCAGCTTAAAAAAAGCCGAAGAGCCGCTGTTTGGTACCATGAAAATATCCCTCATTACAGTCGTTTACAATGGAGAAACATTTTTACAGGAATGTTTCAATTCGGTAATTGCACAAACTTATGCTAATGTAGAGTATATCGTAATTGATGGAGGATCGACAGACAGAACCCTGAATATTATTCAAGAAAACAGATCTGCCATTGATTATTTTGTTTCTGAGAAAGATAAAGGTTTATACGATGCCATTAATAAGGGGATTGAAAGGGCAACAGGAGAAGTAATCGGGATTTTAAATGCCGATGATTTATTTGCGCACCCTGATGTGTTGGCAGCGGTAGCCAAAACCTTTATCGATCAACAGGAAATAGATGGACTTTATGGTGATCTCAATTATATACATCCTACATCGCATAAAATTATCAGGAAATGGAAATCACGGCAAAACACAATTCAGGACTTTCAAAAAGGCTGGATGCCCGCACACCCCACGCTATATCTAAAAAGATCGTTGTTTGAAAAAAATGGGGATTACGCATTAGACTTAGGCACTGCTGCCGATTACGAATTAATATTACGTTACTTTTATACCCACAAGATCAAAGCGTTTTATTTACCTGTTTTAATGGTGAATATGCGCACAGGAGGGGTAAGTAATCAATCTTTAGGGAGCAGGATATCTGCTTTTGTTAATGATTATAAAGCACTAAAAAGAAATAAGGTACCCATGCCTTTTTGGGTATTGCTAAAGAAAAAGCTAAGCAAACTCAGTCAGTTTTAGTGATTGTTAATCAGTTTTTTAGCGTCATTTATTGCTTGCTGGCTTAACATCTGAAATATTTTTTGTCTGTTTAGTGTGACGTAAGTCGATTATTTTGATAAATGTCATGTTAAACATTTTACATCACAATTTTGTTTATCTTAGTATAGTTATATTTGCTTGCAAGTCCCTATAAGTTTTGCTAAAAGATATTCTGAATACCAGCCCTGACTATTTCTGTATAGCCATATTTATTTTGGCCTTTTCAATCGTAATTATTAGTATTCCAAGTATCATCTATACTTCTTTAAAGTATGGCCTTTTTGATAAGAATGATCTGTACCGTAAAAAACATAAACGCAATATTTCACGTTTAGGTGGCTTAGCCATTGTAGGTAGTTTTACGGTAAGTATCTTGCTTTTTTCTTCCATTATTAATTTTAAAGAAGCCAACTTTTTAATTGTATCATGTATCATTCTTTCTGCACTTGGTTTAAAAGATGACGTTTACGGTACCAATACCAGTACGAAATTTATTTTGCAGATCGTTGTAGCCTTTATCCTGGTTTTTTTTGGTGCTTTCCGTTTAACAAGTTTGTACGGGGTATTGGGTATAGGAAATATGGCGCCCTTATGGGGAAGCCTTTTTTCGATCGCATTAATTATTTTCCTGAATAATGCATTCAATTTAATTGATGGCATTGACGGATTGGCAGGTGGAATCGGCATTTTAACGAGCCTGGCTTTTGGTATTTTGTTTTCTTTTATGGGGCAGGTACCTTATGCATTTATTGCCTTCGCCCTGGCAGGTGCCATTGCTGGCTTTTTAAAGTACAATTGGTTTCCGGCTAAAATATTTATGGGTGATACGGGTGCACTGATTATCGGGCTTATCTCTGCCGCGTTAGCGATTAAATTTATAGAGCTCAATAAGTTTACCGGAGAAAATAAACCTGCTTTTTACTCCGCGCCAGCAATAGCGGTAGCCATACTAATCGTACCCATCTTCGACTCATTGAGAGTTTTTACCATCCGTATTTTAAAAGGGAGGTCTCCGTTTAAGGGAGACCGCAACCACATTCACCACCGTTTAGAGCAGTTAGGGTTTAAGTCTAGCTGGATCGTAATTTCTACTGCCGGGTTTAATCTGGCTACAATAGCGGCCACCATTTTCCTTCAGCATCTTGGGAATTTTGTGCTGATTTTGCTCATTATTGGGCTCTGTATTGTGTTTAATACCCTGCTTACCTTAAGCCTGCTTAAAAGGAAAGGCAGGTAAACTTTAATAGTAGCAGGTATAAGCTTTCATCATCTCTTTTCCATCTTATATAATCAGGTCTTTGCTTTGATAAATTAATACTAATTTTGCGCTCTAATTTTTTAATACGATGAGGCTGGCAATAAATGGTTTTGGTAGAATAGGAAGAACATTTTTACGCTTAGCATTGGCTGAGGGATTTGAAGTAGTGGCCATTAACGACTTGGCAGATGCCAAAACGATGGCTCATTTATTTAAGTACGATACTGTTCATGGTGTTTTCGCAGGGAGTGTTTCTGCAAAACCAGATGCACTGGTGATTGATGCGCTTTCGATTCCGGTTTTTGCAATTAGAGCAGCTGATGAGTTGCCCTGGTCGGCATTGCACGTTGATTTAGTTGTTGATTGTACAGGTAAAAACCTAACCAGGGAGGCAGCCGAAAAACACATTACATCGGGTGCAAAACAGGTGCTTATTTCTGCTCCGGCAGCCGATGATATTCCGATGGTGGTTTTAGGGGTAAACGAAGATCATATTGATTTAACTAGTTCTATACTATCGAATGCGAGCTGTACAACCAATAATATTGCCCCAATGATTAAGATTTTAAATGATAACTGGGGTGTTGAAGAAGGTTATATTACCACTATACACTCCATGACGGGCGATCAGAACCTGCATGATGCTAACCATAAAGATTTACGCAGGGCAAGGGCCGCCTCATCCTCCATTATTCCAACTACAACAGGGGCAGCAAAAGCCATTACCCATATTTTTCCAGAATTGGATGGCCGTTTAGGTGGGGCAGGAATCAGGGTTCCGGTTTTAAACGGATCATTAACCGATTTTACCTGTCTGTTAAAAAAGAAAACCACGATTAAAGAAATTAATACTGCCTTTAAACGCGCTGCAGATAATGAGTTGAAGGGCCTTGTACAATACACGGAAGACCCGATTGTATCGGTCGATATTATTGATAACCCACATTCCTGCGTATTCGATTCGCTATTGACTTCTATTGTAGGCGATATGGTTAAAGTAGTGGGCTGGTATGATAACGAATATGGTTATAGCAGCCGTTTAATCGATGTGGTAAGGAAAATAGAAACGCTTTCTAAAGCTTGATGATTTAAATTCTTAAGCAACATTTATTTTTAGCTTTACATAGACCTTCTTTTTGTTCCACAGGTCAGCAACATCTTCCAGGCCATCACAAAAAAATATAGGAAACAGAAAGAAAGGTTGCTGTAACCGATAGGCACTATGTCTGCTTTGCAAGAAAATTTAGATTATTTTTTTTGGAGCGCAGGCCTGTACAGTTATGAAAGTTCGTTCCCGTTCTTCGCTATATCCCCTGCGCTGCACTCCTGTGGATACCACTGCGCCCGGGCTAGGTACTTCTTATCTGCGGGGGAAGCCATACCAAGCTGCCCATTCTAATATACACTACGGTTTTGTTACACAAGCCTTGGTTAAATAAACCTTATTGTGGCAGCTGTCCTTTTTGCCCCGCTAAGCCCACAATATGCTGCTAACCATCACAAAAAGATAGGAGCGGAAAGAAGGGCTGCCGTAACTTATAGGCATTAGGCTTGCTTTTCTTGAAAATGGCACATTGTTCATTTGTTTTGATCGTTGCCAACTGGAGCTAAATGTTGAAAATTGTGGCCGATATTATTATTGGGTTTCAATTGCTTTATTAACTTTGCAGACGTTTGCAGTGCATCCTATAGCAATGTCTTTAGATATAAGCTAACGATAAAAATATGGTCAAATTTATTCTTCCGGAAGAAGTACTGCCTTTAAGAAGCCTGGTTTTACGTAATGGCAAACCATTCGAAGCATGTGTTTTTGAAGGCGATCTTGCCTACGATACCTTTCACCTTGGTTTTTTAAAAGATGGAGAAATAAAATCAATTGCTACTTTTATGCGGAACGATTTTTTTCCGGAAGAAGGAGAGGGCTATCAGCTTAGGGGAATGGCTACACACCCTGATGCCGTTGGAAATGGTTATGGTGCAGCGTTGGTTACTTTTGCCATTGAGTACCTAAAAGAATATAAAACCGATTATTTATGGTGTAATGCCCGCTCAACGGCGGCAGCTTTTTACAAGAAAATCGGCTTCACTACCGAATCGCCTGAATTTGATATCCCTGGTATCGGTTTCCATTACGAAATGAAATTAAACTTAAATCAAAAATAATTAAACATGAACACCATTGACCAGTTTGACTTTAAAGATAAAAAAGCATTAATCAGGGTAGACTTTAACGTGCCGTTGGATGATGAATTTAAAATTACAGATGACAAAAGAATCAGAGCTGCTTTACCAACCATTTCCAAGATCTTAAAAGATGGCGGAGCTGTTATTTTAATGTCGCACCTGGGCCGCCCGAAAGATGGGCCAACCGATAAATATTCTTTAAAACACATCTTATCTGATTTATCTGCTCTTATTGGTGTTGAAGTTAAGTTTGCTGACGATTGTATTGGCGAAAGTGCCGTAAAACAGGCAGCTGATTTAAAATCGGGTGAAGTTTTATTGTTAGAAAACCTTCGTTTTTACAAAGAAGAAGAAAAGGGCGATGTGGCCTTTGCAGAGAAATTATCAAAATTGGGCGATGTTTATGTAAACGATGCCTTTGGTACAGCCCACCGTGCACATGCTTCTACTTCAATTATTGCTCAGTTTTTTCCAAAAGCAAAATACTTTGGTTATTTAATGGCCGCTGAGGTAGAAAATGCAGAGAAAATTTTAAACCATGCAGAAAGACCTTTTACTGCAATTATGGGTGGTGCTAAAGTATCTGACAAGATTCTTCTGATCGAGAAATTGTTAGATAAGGTAGATAACCTGATTATTGGCGGTGGTATGGCTTACACTTTTGCTAAAGCACAAGGTGGAGAAATCGGCACCTCGTTATTAGAAGCTGATAAACAGGAACTTTCTTTAGAACTGATTGAAAAAGCAAAAGCAAAAGGTGTAAACCTGATTTTGCCTGCTGATACGGTAATTGCTGATAAATTTGCAAACGATGCGGCTAAAAAGGATGTAGATTCAGGCCATATTCCTGCAGATTGGATGGGACTGGATATCGGCCCGAAATCAGTTGCATTATTTCAGGATATAATTAAAAACTCTAAAACCTTATTGTGGAATGGTCCAATGGGGTTTTCGAAATGGAAAGTTTCCAGGTAGGTACTAAAGCTGTTGCAGAAGCAGTTGTTGCAGCTACTAAAGATAACGGTGCATTCTCATTAATCGGTGGTGGCGATTCGGCCGCGGCGATAGCCAAATTTGGTATGGAAGATGAAGTAAGTTATGTTTCTACTGGTGGTGGTGCTTTGCTCGAATATATGGAAGGCAAAGAGTTGCCAGGTGTTAAAGCCATTAATGGATAAACATAAATCGATTTCGATTAAGGAGGCCTTGCAGATTGCAGGGCCTTTTTTGTTAAAAGACAAGAAGGTTGAGAGCTGAAGTAATTCAGATGGCTGGCATATTTCTCGTTTAGCGAAAATAGTTTTAAGTTTAATGAATAAGTTATCATTTTTTTGATAAAAAGCAGGGAAAGAATATACCATGAATTATTATAATCTAAAACAGATCCGAAAACCCATACCTAAGTTGGTTGTAACGGATACAGACGAACAAGAATTATTTTCTTTCATTTTTACAGAAGAAAATGAAGAGATATTAACGGCAGATATAGCTGGCAGCACATATTGTCTGGCGAAAAATCCCCTTAGCGAAAGAATCAGCTACGAATTAAAAAAAGATGATTTTTTATTTTGTGAGATCTTGGGTGGTAGCATTCCAATGTTAACCATCAAAAGCATAATATCGGATGATAATAACAATGATATCAGCGTAGAATTGAATATTTCTGCACATATTAGTTTTTGGACCAAACAACCCTCTCTTACCTTGTTTTATAATGAGGCCAGGTTATTTAAGATAAAACACACATTCTTTAGTGGCTGGGAACTTGAAAGTGCTGTGGCAGCAGACCATAAAAACTTCAATAATTTTCTTTTTACCTTTGTATCCCTGTTCGTAATTTCACAACGTGAGTTGCATTTTAGAGTGCTGGGAGAGTATTAGCTTTTAAATACATTACCTGGATAATGTTATCAGCATTGCTCTTTCATCGCAAAACTGCCTAAGGATTAAAATAATGTTCTGCAACCAGGAATCTAAAAGGAGTTAAGCATTTGGCCTTCCCTTACTATCTTTTTGTACTTTGTTTTCTGTACGGAAGGCGGGAGCCTGATAATCTGCCGGCAAGTAGTCTTGCGGAATAGTTGTCGCGTTACCATCCCTGAGTGCCTTGTAGTGTGGCGACATGATCTCTACGCCAGCTTCGTTAAACTGATCCTGGATATTGGCATGTAGCCCTGAATAGATAACGGCCTGTTTGTTTGCAGATTTTGTAAAAGCATTAAGGCGATAGCTTACATAATAATCATCAAGACTGGTTTGGAGCACATAGGGCTTAGGTTCAGCCTCAATGAGCTCAGTAGCTAGTGCTGCATCAATCAGCAGTTGATGTACCTGTCTCCAGGGAACATCATAACCTATAGTAACTGTAGTATTGACGATGAGCCCCTTTTCGGCAGCTTCTATACTGAAGTTTATGGTATGGTTGTTCATCACAGTGGAGTTGGGGATAGAGACGATCTCATTCTGAATGGTACGTACTCGGGTTACCAGCAAAGTCTTTTCGGTAATATCGCCTGTAACCTCACCAATTTTTACCCGGTCGCCGATCCTGAAGGCGCGCATATAGGTTAACACGAGCCCGGCAACAACATTGCCTAATGCACCTGCAGATCCAAAAGTAAACAGCACGCCCATAAATACCGATACTCCTTTAAAAACACCTGAATCCGAGCCTGGCAGGTAAGGGAAAATCACAATGAGCATAAAGGCCAGGATCAACACCCTGATAATCTGATAGGTAGGATTCGCCCAGTCTTTATAAAAGCCTGGAATGGTGAGCTTTCCCCGTTCGATCTCTGTTTTAATGAAGCGGACCAGGCGGATTACGTAACGAAAAACCACCAGCAACACGAGTATGGTCATTAGATCGGGGATATAGTGCCACACCGAAATGCCAATTTTCTTTAGTGGGCTGAGGATATAACTCAGCAGGTTGACAGAAAGATCACGGGTAAAGGGGAAAATGCCAAATAACACCGGAAAAGCAAGGTAAATAACCACCAGGATAACGGCGTAACGGATGATTTTTAATATAATGGCTATTGCGTTCTGTTGATGCGCAGCATCTAAGAGCTCATAATTTTTTATCCTGATCCCTTCTTTGAGGCGACCGTCTGAGGAGATAATTTTTCCGGACAGTTTTTTAAAAAGCTTATTGATCAGGTAAATCAGGGCAATAACCACAGTGATGACCAATAAGGTTAGCAGGATCTCTTCCAGGATAACCCGCCAACTGTTATCTTTCCGGTACTGCTCAAGGGCAGCCGATATTTTTTTCTTGATGTACGCTGTATAACTGTTACGGTCTTTTTTTGCCCAAAGTGCATCCTGGTCGGTGATTGATAATAACAGGCTGCTGCCATAGAGGAGGTCTGTAGATTGTTCTGCCGGGCTGATTTTGAGTGAGTCTGCTGAGTACCCAGGGGCATCACCAATGCGCTCTAGCCTTTCTGCAACCGCCCGGGCACGGTCTGATGCACTGAAACTTCCCAATTTGGCATAGATATAATAAAGGGTATCTGAATGGAAAACCACTGGTATGCCCTTGATGATGGAGCGAAGCGAATCAATCTGGTGTTGCTGGCTCGAAAGATGTACCGAATCTCTTTTCTTAAGTGAGGTGAGCTCTGCCATTAGAGATTCACGCTGGGATTTATCCGCTACACCCAATATGCTCACACGCCTTTCAAGCTCAGATCTTTTAAGTGAGTCTGATAGCCTCTCGGCAGACAGCTGGTTAACGCGGTCGAGATCATTTTCGAGTTTTTTAATGGCTACACTGTCGGTTTTTTTGTTAGCGCTATCTTGTCTTGCAATGCAGTTAAAGGTAGAAGCACAAATGATGAGGGCAAGTACGGTAAAAATTCTGATCATATTTTTTTCAATGGCTTTACCTAAAGTAATAAAATTAAGCCATAACTGAATAAAATCGGCTTAGGTTGCCATTAAAATGAGCCGATCAGAATTTTGAAGCATAACTGGGTTTTCATATTTAAACTAATTGGGTATTTGCGCCTAAAACAAATAAGTCATACCTTACCCTTAATTGCTAAGTCAGCTGCTTATAGTAGCCGCCGGGTATATATGAATTGCTTAATAAACGAATTACATCTATGAGAAAAAAACTCTTTTTGTTTGGAATAGGCTGTCTGCTGATTGTAGGCCTATCGGAAAAAACATTTGCTGCAACAATTGTAAAACCAGATCATATGCAGGTGCTTACTGAGCCTGCAGCGCTGATTGGCCGTTGGGATATTACGGTTGATGTAAACGGAAAATCGGCTCCAGCCTGGTTGGAAGTAAAACTATCGGGTTATAAAACTTTAGTGGGGTATTTTGTATCTACTGCAGGTAGTGCACGTCCGGTATCGGAAGTAAAATTTGCTGACGGCAAGTTTAAGTTTGAAATCCCGCCACAATGGGAAAGTGGTACATCGAATTTGATTATCGACGGTACTGTGGCCGAAGCAGGCATCCAGGGGATAATGACTGATTGCAATGGTAAACAATATAGCTGGAAAGGTGTAAAAGCACCTTACCTGAAAAGAGCTGGCGCGCCAGCATGGGGTAAACCTATCAATTTGTTCAATGGTAAAGATCTATCGGGATGGAAAGCCAATGGACCAAACCAGTGGATAGTGAAAAATGGTATTTTAACCAGTCCGAAAGCAGGTTCAAATCTTATTACTGAACAGAAATACAATGATTTTAAGCTCCATGTCGAATTCAGGTATTCAAAAGGTGGAAACAGCGGTGTGTACTTAAGAGGCCGTTACGAGGTGCAGATTGAAGATAGCAAAAAAGATGCGCATCCTAATAGCGTACTCTTCGGTGGTATTTATGGATTTTTAACTCCTAACGAAATGGTTACGCTTGGCCCAGATGAATGGCAGCGATACGATATTACTCTTGTTGGCCGTTTGGTAACAGTGGTAGCCAATGGCAAAACCATCATCAGTAACCAGGAAATTCCGGGCATTACCGGAGGAGCATTGGATAGTAATGAGGGAGAGTCCGGGCCTATTTATCTCCAGGGAGATCACGAACCGATCGAATACCGGAAAATTGTAATTACACCGGCAAAATAATTATCTCTAATAGGAGAGGTTGTATCATAAAATAGAATTGCCAATCCTGAGTGATAATTTTATTGCATAAAAATCCGATATATATCGGATTTTTATGCAAATGTTAGATTATAAGGGTCGTCATTTCCAACTCGATAGGGAATCGCTTGCAAGTTTGAAAAACAGCTAAAAGATTTTATACTGAAGAAATAGTATCACTTTAGAAAATCTCTAAGCCAGTATTGAGCAGAACGATATACACAACGAGGTAACAAACAAAAAATGCAGTTGACAATGCAAAATAGCGGGTTACCCTATAACTCCCCCTTTTAAATGGAAGTAGAAAAAGGATATTGAATATTTCTGACAACAATGCACATATAAAATTCAAGCAGACCATTACGCAGCTAAAGGCCACTACGAAAATGGCTGGCTGGATAATGATTCCTGAAGGAAGGCCATAGAGTGCACCCATAATAAAACTGATCAACAGAATAACAATGGCATATTTTAATCCCGATTTAAACTGGATCAGGAAATATCTGCCCAATTTTGGCAGTGGCGTTTTTATTTTCGTTGGTTTTAATTCTTTTTCAACTTTCGTGGTTTCCAATGCCTCATTCAAAGCGACTTCATTTGTCTTGCGTTTTTTGCCTTTCTTTTGTTTCTTATAACGTGGCCACCAAATAATAAAACCAGTAATAAATAGGGCAAGTGGCATTAAGCCGGCAATGATGGCAATAACCTGTGTAGGCCTGCCGCCAAAACTTCCATAGTGGATGGGTGTTAACCAGCTGAGGTAAGCATTACCTACATTGGGGAAATTCTTCCGGCTGTTCAATAGCACTTTTCCCGTATATTGATCAACAATAAGCATTTCTCTTTTTCCAACTTTAGGTAGGTTTCCACTCACTACATCTAAGCGGTAGGTGCCTGTTTTGTCGGCCGGAAAAGCAATCCCACCAATATAACCGTTGGGCATTTTTTCTTTCGCTGCGTCAACAATATCTTTAAGTGGAAGGGGTACAGCCTGTGCATACCATGCCGATTTAGCCCCTAACAATTTAGCCACTCCTTGCGGCGATTTCCCGCTAAGCACGAATAACAGGGGGATAACAAGGGTAGAAAAAGTAATGGAAAAACCGGTAAGACTCAGTATCGCCACAATGGGAGAGGAGTAAAAACCGAGTGAATTGTGCCAATCGTAATTTTGCCGTTTAAATGATCCCCTAAACCTTATTGTAAGTGCCGATTTTAGCTGTTTCCATTTTTTGGGGATCCATAAACGTAAACCGGAAATGGTTAAAATTAAGAGGCAAAGTGACGCCAGACCGCAAATATAACGGCCTGCAACAGGGATGAGCAGCGTACGATGCAGTTCAGTAACAATATGGATAAATGAACTGGTGTGTATTCTTTTACCCCCCGTTTTTCCCGTATATGGATTAATAAAGGTTTCTTCGCCCGTTTTTAAATTCATAACGCTGTATGCTTCATTGGGATTTTTGAAGTTGTTCAGCATCAGGTAGTCGATTTTTAGCTTAGGGTAATTCTTTTTAATGAGTGGTACAATCTCCTCAACGGGCATCTTTTGTTTCTGCGCAATTACCTCGAACAGATCAGGGTTCAGCGCACGATCGATCTCATCCTGAAAAACCAGGATACTCCCTGTAACGCCTACAAAGGCTACAATTGCGCCGGCAATAATACCCAGGTACAGGTGCCATTTGCCGAACCACCTTTTTTGATGTTTTGCCCAATTTAAACTTTTACGATTGTGTTCTGATTTCATTCTTGAGCGTAGCATCTCTGTTATGCAACATAGTTTGTTTACACCTACAAAGAAATCGTTTTAAATGCTTTTATCCAAATTATTTTTAATGAGTCTAAATAAGTGTTTTGATGGAAGCTGTTAATCAGAGTATTAATCGGGAGGAAAACAATGCATTCAAAACATTGGCGCATGTTAACTAGTACATATTTAGAAACACTTTGTGGCTAAAACATAGTGGGAGTTTAGGTTAATTCTTGTAAAATAATTCAGACGATTTATAGTATAGTGGGAAAAAATATCTAAAATTGATTGATACAATTTTATAACCAGGTATTAATGGTCGAAGCCCGTGATTTTAGTGATGCCGAATTAACTGAACTGCTTAGAGAAGGAGACCGGGGCGCTTTTACCGTTATTTACAATAATTATTGGAAATTACTTTTCCAAACCGCGTACCGCATTCTCAATAATACTATCGCCGCGGAAGACATTGTACAGGATATTTTTGTGAGTTTATGGAACCGGAAAAACGAGGCGGTTATCCTCAATCTTAAAGCCTACCTGCAACAGGCTACGCGTTTCGCAGTGTATGAGGCCATAAGGCAAAAGAAACATGACAGTAACTTTTACAACCGTTTGGCTTTGATAACCGCCGATATCATTACCGATAATCCACTGCTGTTTAAAGAACAGCAGGAATTACTCTCAGAGATTATCAACGCTCTTCCTGAAGACTGTAAGGAGAGCTTCCGCCTAAGCAGGGAAGAGGGTATGACCTACAAACAGATTGCTGCTGTGCTGGGTATTTCTGAAAAAACAGTAGAAAAACGCATTACAAAGTCGCTAAAGCATATCCGTAAGGGTTTATCCTTAAGTGGATGTTTATCTGTACTCACCACCATATTTTTCTAATAACCCGAGTTCGATTAATTATTTTTAACTGCTTAAGGTAACCGGGATTAAGCAAAGGCCGGGGCCGCTGTAACCGATGCTGCATAAGCTTTGCTTTCATTAAAAATATCAAAGTGGTACCAAATGCTGTTATTTCTAATAACGTGAAAAAATATTTTCATTTAACCGTAGGGTATAGGCATCATTTTTACACTAGTAATAAAATGGTATCATGGAAAGACAGCGCTATTTAAATTTATTGGAAAAATATCTTGCTGGTAAATCCACCAGGAAGGAAGAGGCATTATTGGATGAGTATTACAAAAGACTGGAGGCAATGTCTGATGTGAGTTTATCTGATGAGCAGGAGCATGCGCTGAAAGCCTCAATCCTGGAAAAGATCGCCTCCAGGATTGACCTGCCTGAAGAGCAGCCCAAACAAACCTTAAAACGTTCTTACTGGACATGGTATGCTGCGGCATCCATATTGATTATGATTGCTGTTGGCAGTTTTTTTATCAGGAGAGATAAAAAGACAGAGATCGTAAGCCAGGTACCAAATGCGGCAAAACAAGACATCAGGCCAGGATCGAACAAAGCTGTGCTGACCTTAAGTAACGGAGCGCAGATTGTATTATCAGACCCACACGCAGGGGTTTTGGCCAAAGAAGGTGCTACAGAGATTATCAAAAAAGAAAATGGGGAGCTGGTGTACAACCTCGGGGATAAAGCCACAGGACAAAGCACTCAGCCCGTTTACAATACCATAACTGTTCCCAGGGGCGGGCAGTATCAGCTTGTTTTATCTGATGGGAGTAAGGTTTTGTTAAATGCAGCTTCTTCACTTACCTATCCTGCTGAATTTAATGGCAGGTACAGAAATGTAGAACTTAAAGGCGAAGGCTATTTTGAGGTTGCCAAAAATACATCCAGGCCGTTCATTGTGAAAGCTAATGATGTTGAGGTACGTGTTCTGGGTACCCACTTTAATATTTCTGCTTACGGGGATGATGCCGATATTACCACTACACTGATAGAAGGTTCCGTTAGCATGAACAAGGGAAAACAAACCAAACTTCTTGCACCTGGCCAACAGGGTATTTCAGCTTATACCAACAGCGAAATTTCGGTCCAGCACGCCAATATCGAACAGGTGATGGGCTGGGTAAAGGGCAACTTTGTATTTAAAGATCTGAACATCAAAGAAGTGATGAAAATAGCCAGCAGATGGTATGATATCGAAGTAGAATACCGAGGTAACGTACAATCGAAAAAATTTGGCGGAACAACCTCCAGGTTCAGCAATATCACTGAGCTGCTGGATTATATGAAAATTACGGGGGGCGTAAATTATAAAATAGAGGGAAGGAGGGTTATTCTGATGAACTAATACATACCGTTTAAAGGAATAACGAAGCCGGAAGTGTACCACCACTCCCGGCTATACAGCCGATAAGACTGTAGTTAAGTATTCCGATATGATCACTTTCTATTAACCAAATATTCAAAAACCTAACAACCAAATGTATAAAAATTCTACTGCAATTAGATGCGGGAGGCATTCCTATATTCATTCTAAAATATTGCTGATTATGAGATTATCTTATTTTTTATGTCTGCTCTCTTTTATGCAGGTTAGTGCGGCTAGCCTTGCACAAAAGATAAGCCTGGATAAAAAAAATGCTTCTATAAAAGAAACCCTCGAGGATATCCGCCGTCAAAGTGGGTACAGTATTTTTTATGATGTAGACCTGCTTGCAAATGCCAGGGAAATTAATGTCCGCATAAAAGATGCCAGCCTGACAGAAGCTTTGGACAAGTGTTTTTTTAATCAGCCATTTAGCTATAAGATAGATAAAAAGACAATTTTAATCACGCCAAAAATCCTGCCCTCCGTAGCTGCCAGGTTAATTTCGATAACGGGCAAAATCAAAGGCGAAGATAACCAGCCCTTGTATGGGGCAACGGTGAGGGTAAAAGACTCGCAAACAATAGCGCTTAGCGATAAAGATGGCAATTACAAAATTGCCGTTGCAGGACCAACTGCTGTGCTGATTTTTTCCATGATCGGAATGGAAACTCAACAGGTTCCTGTAGAATCAAAAACGGTAATAAACGTTACGCTAAAGGCCCAGAACACGGGACTGGACGACGTGGTTATTGTTGGATACGGAGCAGTAAAAAGAACAGATCTTACCGGATCGGTAGCCGAAGTGAATATGGGCGATTTCAATAAGGCATCGGTTAAATCCTTCGATGAGGCCCTTGCGGGAAGAGTTGCCGGTGTTAGCGTTTCGGGAAACGATGGACAGCCAGGATCGGTTAACAATATTGTGATCAGGGGATACGGATCTATCACCCAGGATAACTCTCCGTTATACGTAGTGGATGGCTTTCCGATGGAAGACGGGATGAACAACTCCATCAATCCTGCCGATATCGAATCCATCAATGTGCTTAAAGATGCCTCCTCAACCGCTATATACGGCGCAAGGGGTGCAAATGGGGTAATCATTATCACCACAAAAAAAGGAAAGATCGGCCTGCCTATAATTACTTTTAATTCTTATTATGGGGTGCAGAATGTTGCAAAAAAAATGGAGCTTTTAAGCCCTTATGAATTTGTGAAATACCAGTTGGAGCTCAATCCCACGATAGCACCAACAACCTATCTAAGTGGCGGGAAAACTTTAGAATCTTACCGGGATGTTCAGGGGATTGATTTGCAGGATTATATCTATCAGACCGCTTCGATGCAGAACTACTCCCTTTCACTCAGAGGCGGGAATGATAAAACCAGATATGCCGTTTCCGGAAATATATTCGATCAGAAGGGAATTGTAATCAACTCTGGCTTTACCCGTTACCAGGGCCGTATGAACCTGGATCAGACGATCAATAAAAATCTTAAAGCAAGCGTAAATATCAATTATAGCAATAGCCGCTCTTCAGGGGTAAGCCCATCAGAACCTGGATCAAATACTTCATACAGCAACAACCTTTTTTATGCCGTTTGGGGATATCGCCCGGTTACTGGCGGTGATAATGATTCAGGTCTGCTGGATGAGCTTATAGATCCGGCACTCTCAGGAAATCTTTTTGGCGATTACCGGGTAAACCCAGTAATTTCTACACAAAACCAGATACAGAATACGATTACCGATAACCTGATTGCGAATGCTTTTTTAGATTATAACATATTGCCTGGCCTTAGCCTGCGGATATCGGGCGGTATTACACGCAATAATGTAAAACTGGAAGGCTTTTATAATTCCCAGACCAGCAGGGGAAGTATCTACAATACCTTTGGGGTTAACGGCTCTATTTATACTGTCCCGACAAATTCATGGCTGAACGAAAATACGTTAACTTATAAGAAATCGTTCAAAGGCGGGCATAATTTCAATGTAATGGGAGGATACACCATGCAGGCACTCAATTCCGCCCGTTATGGCTTTAGTGCAACTCAGGTACCTAACGAATCGCTCGGACTAGATGGGCTCGATCAGTCATCATTGCTCTCTTCAATATCTCAGAGCTCGAGGTGGGGCCTGTCTTCATTTCTGGCCAGGCTTAATTACGATTATAAATCAAGATACCTGTTAACCGCATCTATCCGCGCAGACGGATCTTCTAAGTTTGCCCCAGGCCACCGTTGGGGAACATTCCCATCGGGCTCTTTTGCCTGGAACATGGCTAAAGAAGACTTCCTGTCAAACCTCCGATTTATCTCTGAATCAAAACTGAGGATCAGCTATGGTTTAACGGGGAATAACAGGATAGGCGATTTTAGCTACCTCTCGCAGATTCTTCTTGGGCCACTCCCGGCTTATTCCTACAACAACGGTGCGGCCTCAACAGGTGCTCAGCTATCATCTTTGGGTAACCCCGATCTGAAATGGGAAACCACCGCCCAAACCAATATCGGTTACGATCTAAGCCTGTTCAATAACCGGATAAACTTTACCGTTGATGCCTACAGAAAAACCACAAGGGACCTTTTATTGCTGGCCAATCTTCCCTATACGCTGGGCATCGGTTCAGCCTATAAAAATGTAGGAAAGGTGCAAAATGAAGGATTGGAACTCTCGCTCAATACAGTAAATATCAACACCAAAGATTTTACCTGGAAAACAGGTTTCAATATTAGCTTCAACAGAAACAAAGTGCTGGAATTGGCCGAGAACCAAAAAGAGATCCTGAGTCCGGTATTTTTTGATTTTTCTTATAACTCGCTGTTTGCCTATACCGCGCAGGTAGGCCAGCCCATTGCCCAAATGAGGGGCTATGAGTGGGACGGTGTTTATCAATACAGTGATTTTGATCAGCCAGCGGCAGGCACCTATGTATTGAAGAGCACAGTGCCGACCAATGGAACAGCAAGGGCAAACATCAAACCTGGCGATATCAAATACAAAGATCTGAACGGAGATCTGGTGGTGAATGCTGATGATATTACAACCATTGGTAGGGGCATTCCTGTTCATACTGGCGGTTTTGTGAACGATTTTAGGTACAAAGGTTTCGATCTGAATGTTTTTTTTCAATGGTCTTATGGTAACGATCTGATCAACGCCAACCGTTTGGTATTTGAGGGTAACGGAAAAAATACGCTCACGTTAAACCAGTTTGCAGTCTGGAGCGACCGTTGGCAGCCTGATAATCCCTCAAATACCCTTTTTAGAACGGGAGGGCAGGGGCCTTTTGCCTATTCGAGCAGGATTATCGAAGATGGCTCTTACTTAAGGCTTAAAACGGTAACCCTGGGCTATAACTTGAGTGAGCAGTTTGCTAAACGCTTAAAAATAAAATCGCTCCGTGTATTTGCTTCGGCGCAGAATCTCATCACCTGGACAAACTATTCTGGTCCCGATCCGGAAGTTTCTATCCGCAATTCGGCCCTAACCCAGGTTTTGATTATTCGGCCTACCCACGCCCAAGAACATTAACTTTTGGATTAAACCTCGTTTTTTAATTTATAGATGATGAAGAAGATATTTTTTATACTGGCCATGGTATTACTGGTAAGCAGTTCTTGCCAAAAAATACTCGATACCAAACCAACTGATTTTATTACCCCCGAATCTTTTTATGCCACTGCAGCAGACCTACAGATTGCCCTCAACGGCGTTTATTCTCAGCTGATTGATGTCGATTGTTATGGTAATAACTACCTTTACATGTTCAATACCAATACAGATGAATCCTACGGGTTTACTGTCGATCTGGTAACTTCCTACCAATATGTGCCCACTGATGCTAAGGTAAACCTGTTGTGGAACAGCAGTTACATCGGCATCGAACGTGCCAATATGTTATTGGCCAATATCAATAAACCTACAATGGATGAAACCAAAAGGGGCATCATCAAAGGTGAGGCACTGTTTTTAAGAGCTTATTTTTATTTCCTGCTGGTGAGTAACTATGGCGATGTACCCCTAAAACTCAATCCAACTTCATCAGTAAAAGATGTAGATCTGGCCAGAACACCAGCGAAGGATGTATATGATCAGATTGTTAAAGACATGACCACTGCAGAATCACTTCTTCAGACCCAAACGGCCACCTCTTTGGGTTATGGTGGCAAAGTAACCAAAACAGCTGTAGAAGGAATATTGGCAAGAGTATGTTTATATATGGCTGGTTTTCCGCTAAACCAGACTGATAAATACCAGGAAGCACTGTATTGGGCAAAAAAGGTGGTCGACTCCAAAGAACATGCCCTCAATCCAGATTACAGCCAGATATTTTTAAACTATGCCACTAATAAGTACGACGTAAAGGAAAGTATCTGGGAGCTGGAATTTTTCCGTGATAATAACGGTTTTGCAAACAAAGGAGGGACCTATGCGGGCCGCTTCTGCGGTATCCGCTGTAACGATGTCTCGGTGGGTTATAGCACGGGCAGTATTGTGGCTACCAGAAAACTGTTCGACCTCTACCAGATCAATCCTGCCAGTACCACTACGCCTAATAAAGCATCATTTGACCTGCGTAGGGACTGGAACTGTGCAAATTATACCTGGGGAACGGCAACTGTAGCCAAAAAAACTGCTGTTACCAGTACCTGGCTAATGTGTGCCGGGAAATGGAGAAGGGAATACGAGGAGGTTATGCCAAAAAACTCGAACTATACCCCTCAGAATTTTCCCATGCTCAGGTACAGTGATGTGCTGTTGATGCTAGCTGAGGCAGAAAATGAAGTAAACGGACCAACCGCCCTTGCTTATGATGCAGTTAATCAGGTGAGAAGAAGAGCTTATGGCCTGTTGTTACCTGTTCCTCCCTCGCCTACAGTAAATGCTGCGCTTACTCCAGGGCTTAATAAAACACAGTTTTTGGATGCCATTAAACTGGAGCGCTCGAAAGAACTCTGTTTTGAGGCATTAAGAAGACCTGATCTGATCCGCTGGGGTAATTTTATTGGCGATATGAAAACTTTTTTGGCCTACGCTATTGCCAACGGAGGAAATAATACCACCATCACTACAGCTTCGAGGGTAATCACAGAGAGGAATCTGCTGCTGCCGATCCCAAGTTATGACCTTTCTTTAAATAAACTTTTAACACAGAACCCTGGGTATTAATGATGAAGATAAATTACACTAGGGATAGAAGGATGGTTCTTTCTATCGCCGTATTTCTGATGGGCTGTTTATTAGTCCCTATCCCGCTTTTTGCACAACAAGCTTCTATTACAATTGAACAAAAGGTAGCCGGTAATATTTTTTATCAAAACGATCAAAAAGAATTTGTGATCCATGTAACTGCCGATTCTGTTGAATGGGATTGTTATGATTTTTGGGACCAAAAAATACTTTCGGGCAAAAAGGCAGTAGCCGGAGATACAGCCCTGTTGAATATTGAACCCGGTAAACTTGGCTGGTTTAAACTTTTAATTAAGTCTAAGCAGAATAGCGCAGTTACCGGTTCAAAAGAAACCTCTTTTGCCATTGTTTCCAATTTTGATCTGAGCGCTGTTAGTCAATCTGCTTTTATTGGGCAAACACATGCCTGGCAATCAACCGATATCCTCATCCCGATTGCAAAGAAAATGGGCGTAAAATACGTGCGTGATGCCATACGCTGGGATGCGGTAGAAAAACAGAAACAGGTATATACCTTTGGGACCAAGGAAGACAATTTTATCGCCCAGCTTGCCGCAAACAACCTTAAACCTTATCTGGTCTGTGCCCTATACAATCCCCTTTACGATAACGGCAAGGCGCCTGTAAGTGCAGAGGGTAAGCTGGCATTTGCCAATTACGTAAAACAGTTGCTAACGAAATACCCCAGCATTGAAAATGTAGAAATCTGGAATGAACCCGATATTGCTACGTTTTCGCAGGGATTAACTACAGAAGATCAAAAAACGACCTTTTATTATAACCTCTTAAAAGCTTCTTATGACGAGGTTCACCCGACTTTTCCAAATGTGAAAATTGTTGGCATGGTGGTCAGCGATCTGGCTACAGAAAGTTTTTTAAACAAGATTTTGCAGAAGGGAGCACTCAGCTTGATGAACGAGTATGCTTTCCATTCCTATATACCTGTTTCGGAAGCTATTGTGACCGATATCAACAAGCATAAAAACGTAATAAAAGCACATAATAACAATAACCTTATCCCGATTAACCTTTCGGAAACGGGTTTTACCATTTTTACCTTCACCGAAAAGGAGCAGGCCAATAATCTGCCAAGAAGGATTGTAGCCGCTCTGGCAAATGGGGTGCAAAAAATCGGTATTTATAACCTGCAGAATAAATCAACAGTAAACGATTCTGAAGGGGCATTCGGACTGA
This sequence comes from Pedobacter riviphilus, assembly GCF_014692875.1. Taxonomy (NCBI): domain Bacteria; kingdom Pseudomonadati; phylum Bacteroidota; class Sphingobacteriia; order Sphingobacteriales; family Sphingobacteriaceae; genus Pedobacter; species Pedobacter riviphilus. The sequence continues at coordinate 577,325 of NZ_CP061171.1, forward strand.
TCAGGCATCCAGATGATACTTTAGGTGCCTATACGCCAAAACCAGGTTTTGCTACTTATGCCGCCTTAACCCGTCAGTTATCAGGCGCAACCTTTGTTGCGGAAGAACAGATCTCGCCAGGCTTGATCAATGCTTATAAATTTATAAAGGGCAGTGAAGAAATAAGGGTAATGTATTCGCTTTCGGGTACGGGCGTGCGGCTTTTTACCGATGCAGCATCGCTCGAAGTTGTAGACATTATGGGCAATAGTACCGTCTACAATGCAGTAAAGGATACCGTTTCGATTACCCTTGATGCAAACCCGGTGTATATTAAAGGGGTGTTAAAAGCGCCTTTTGCCCAGGAAAAAATCCTGCCTGCAACCGTATCTTTTAGTTTAAAATACGGGTTTTATTTTGGTGGATACACGGAGGTAACCCAAGACAGTGTTGCGGCCGCCAAATGGATTTCTGCCATTGCCGAAATTGTAGGCCACGATGGAAAAAGAACCAGGGTAGTGGCCAAACCTGCTGTGCAGAGCAAAGCCACCTGGAAGGCAGCCATTACCAAGGCCGGGCAGTATAACATTTCGGTTTATATTCCCGCCAATGCAGCACTAAATGCCTATTCTACCACAAAAGCGAAATACACCATTTTCGCCGGTGGAACAGAAGTGGCTGCGGTAATTGTTGATCAATTTAAAGATCAGGGAAAATGGGTTAACCTGGGCAGCTACCAGTTACCGAGGGGAACGAATAACTATGTTGAACTAACTGATACATTACCAGCACACGATCGCCCTTTACGTGCCGATGCCTTAAAATTTACCTTAACACCTTAACTATGAAAAATATGATGCTTAAACGGCTTATGGTCGTTTCTATTTACCTGTTATTAAATATCCATTCTGCCATTGCTCAACCCGCAGACACCTATCAGGTTGATGTGTGTATTTATGGCGGAAACTCTGCTGGGGTAATTGCGGCCTTTAGTGCCAAGAAGATGGGTAAAACCGTACTGTTGATCGAACCTGGTAAAAACCTTGGCGGCCTCTCGTCGGGCGGACTCGGTTTTACCGATATCGGAAACAAATATGTGGTAACGGGTCTTTCGAAAGATTTTTACCGCAGGATAGGTACCCATTATGGCAAACTCGAACAGTGGGTATTTGAACCTCATGTGGCCGAAGATATCTTTAAAAGCTATATCAACCGTGCCAAGGTAGATGTGATTTACGGATACAGACTTTCTAAAGTTGGAAAAGTAGGAAAATCCATTAAAACCATTACCATCGAACCATCTGAAGGCCAATCGAAAAATAAAACCGTGAGTGCTAAAGTATTTATAGATTGTAGTTATGAAGGAGACCTGATGGCAAAAGCCGATGTTACCTATACTGTGGGGCGCGAGGTGAATGCTAAATATAAGGAAACCTACAACGGTGTTCAATTACTGGAAGGGCACCAATTTCCTGATCATATCGATCCATATCGGGTTAAAGGCGATTCGAGCAGTGGTTTACTCTGGGGGATCAATAAAGGCAGCTTGATGCCCCGTGGTTCGGGCGACAGTAAAGTGCAGTCTTATAATTACAGGGTCTGTTTAACAGATGATCCTCAGAACCGTATCGCCATTACAAGGCCACAGGGATATGACAGTACCCGCTACGAGCTGCTTTTGAGGTTGATGGAAAAACAGAAAAACAGATTAAGCCTCAACGATTATTTTATCTGGAGTGAAATGCCAAACCGCAAAACCGATATCAACAACAGAAATGGATTTTCAACGGATATGATAGGCACCAATCATGGTTATCCGGACGGAGATTATGTTTCGAGAGCGAAATACATTGAGGATCTGACCTCATATACTAAGGGTCTGTTTTATTTTTTCGGGCATGACCTAAGGGTGCCGCAGGCACTTAGAAGCCAGATGTTGCAATGGGGGTATCCGAAAGATGAATACAAGGACAATAAAAACTGGTCTCATCAGGCCTACATCAGAGAGGCGCGAAGAATGGTAAGCGATTATGTGATGACCGAGCACAACTGTACCGGAAAGGCTATAGTAACTGATGGAATTGCTTTAGCGGCGTACAATATGGATTCTCACAACACCGATCGTTTGGTTGTCGATGGCATGGTCAAAAACGAAGGGAATGTCGAAATTCCTGGCATTTCACCCTATCCGATCAGTTATAAAGCCATCGTGCCCAAAGAGCAGGAGTGTGATAACCTGATCGTACCGGTCTGTTTGTCAGCCAGTCATATCGCCTATGGTTCTATCCGTATGGAACCTGTATTTATGGTACTTTCGCAGGTTGCCGCAGTTGCAGCCAGCTTCTCGATAGATCAGGGCATAACCGTGCAGCAGCTCGATTATAAAAAAATAAATGAAAAGCTGACAATCGATCCCCTGCTGGATGGAAGTACACCTGATCTGATTATCGATAACCTTTCGCCGAGGGTTAAAATAGAGGGGAACTGGGATTTAAAACCCGGACATATTTATGGTCCCAATGCATTTTTTTACAACAAATCGGATAAATCTCCGGCAAGCATCACCTTTAATGCAGATGGTTTAAAAGCCGGGCAATATGAGGTTTTTAGCTATTATCCCCTAACAGATAAAGGTTCGAATATTACCACTATTGAGGTTTTTGATGGAGAGAAGAGCCATAACCACAACATTTTGAAATCGGAGATCAAAGTGGTCGGTCAAACATCGGGCGAATGGGTTTCTTTGGGCAAATACAATATTAAAAATAATACCAAACCTTATGTACGGATCAGCAACCTTAAGGCCGATGGAACTGTAGTTGCCGATGCCGTATTATTTAAACCTTTGTCGGGTAAAAAATAAATAGATTAAGTAGGGTAATAGAGCTATTTACTGATATAGCCAAGAAAGATACCTTTGCTAATTAAATTATCAATCAAGAATCCCCGGCACTTTTCGGTAGCACCTACCGAAAAGTGCTTCAAAGATCAAACGTTATTTTGGTTCAACAACATTCAATATATTAAAAGGGGCCAGGTTGTAAACGAAATTCCCCTCGCTGTCCCTTCCTTTAACCCATGCCCTCAGCACATACTTTACTTTTGGGTTATAATGTTCCAGTTGTAAATGATATAAAAAGGTTTTTACCTTATGTGTCTCCCTAAATTGATCTTTTGTTCCGATATGCTCATCCTGAGCTACAACTTTAACTGTTGTTGGTTATACAAAGCTTAGTGGTTATGTTTTTTCTAAAGAGAGATAAAATTTGGTGGTAAAGTGGGAGGTTCTCCCACTTTTTAAAAGCTATAAATGAGTGCTTTTGGAAAAAAATCCAATAAATATGGTAGAAATTGGGCGAGTGTGACACTTTTTAATATTTTATTTTAAAAGGCTTATTACCAGTTATTAAGGCTTTTTGTCTTGTGCCTGTATACTTATTCTAAGTATCTTGCCGGGCCATAATTGTAACAAAAACAATGTGGAAAACTTTTTTGTGGTAAAAAGTGGTAAAAAGTGGTAGAACTCTTTACTTTTACACTAGATATAAAGTGTAGATACCACTATGACCCAACTTTTAGGAGAATTCGATTGTAAACTTGACGCAAAGGGCCGCCTTATGGTGCCTGCTGCGCTTAAGAAACAATTGCCTGATTCTGAGAAAGAAGGGTTGATTATTAATCGTGGTTTTGAGAAAAACCTGGTGATCTATCCAAAGAAGGTTTGGGATGCTATTGTTACCGATTTAAGCAAACTGAACATCTACGAAAAAAACAACAGAGAATTTATCAGGTCGTTTACCCGTGGTGCAACTGAACTTTCGCTTGATGCAGCCGGTCGTGTGCTTTTGCCAAAATCGCTGGTTGATTATGCGGGTATCGGAAGTGATCTTGTGTTGGCTTGTCAGTTAGATCGTATCGAAGTTTGGGACAAAAAATCTTACGAAGATATTTTTGATGATGTACCAGAGAATTTTGCAAACCTTGCCGAGCAGGTAATGGGTGGAAAGAAAGGAGGTGCTGATGGCGAATAATTATCATGTGCCTGTGATGCTGCAACCTTGTATCGATGGTTTGAATATTAAGCCTGATGGCGTTTATGTTGATGTAACCTTTGGCGGTGGTGGTCATTCAAAAGAGATTTTGAAGCATCTTGGCCCGAAAGGAAGATTGATTGCTTTCGATCAGGATCCTGATGCGCAGGCGAATGTTCCTGTTGATGAGCGTTTCGTGTTTATTGATCAGAATTTTGGTTTCTTAAAAAATAACCTCCGTTTAAAAGGATTTAGGCAGGTAGATGGTATTCTGGCTGATCTGGGTGTTTCTTCGCATCAGTTTGATGTGCCGCAACGTGGTTTTTCAATCCGTCATAACGCCGATCTGGATATGCGCATGGATCAGCACCGCGACTTAACAGCTGCTGAAGTATTAAATACCTATACCGAAGATAAGCTTCATAAAATATTTGGAATTTATGGAGAGGTAAAAAATGCGAAATCTTTAGCGCGTGCTATTGTGACTTCGCGTTTGGAAAAGCCTTTTACTGATATCGATAGTTTAAAATCAGCTATTGCTGGTTATATCCCGAAAGGAAAAGAGAATAAATATCTGGCGCAGGTGTTTCAGGCATTGCGTATAGAGGTGAATGCTGAAATCCAGGTGCTTGAAGATTTTTTGATGCAGGCTGCTGATGTGTTGAAGCCGGGTGGCCATTTAGTGGTTATGTCTTATCATTCTTTAGAGGATAGGCCGGTTAAAAACTTTATGGCGAAAGGTAAATTCCAGGGCGAGGTAGAAAAAGATTTCTTCGGAAACCAGCAAAAGCCATTTAATGTAATTACGCGGAAAGCGATAATGGCTACTGATGAGGAGATTGCACAGAACAATAGAGCACGTAGTGCGAAGCTAAGAATTGCAGAAAAGATATGAATAGGTTTAGGGAAGAGATAGAAGAAGAAGAGATTGGGCCCGAACCAGAGCTGAAAGCTGCGCCCAAAAGGCCAAAAACTGCTGAAGAAAAAATGGATAGTAATTCGTTTATCAGTAAGCTTTTTAATGATGGATTAGTAAGTAAAGAGGCGGCAACTGATGCTTTGCCTTATTTGTGTTTTCTGGCCTTTTTGGGGATGATTTATATTGCCAATAGCCACTTTGCGGTAAACAATGTTCGCCGGATTGATAAATTAAATAAAGAAGTAAAAGAATTAAGATGGGAGTATAAGTCTTTAAAGGCTGACCTGATGTTCAAAAGTAAACTGACAGAGGTTGCCAAAAAGGTAGATACCCTTGGTATAAAAGAACTGATTGAACCACCAAAAAAAATAATTGTTAAAAGCGATGAATATTAGGGCAAACATCTTGCTTCGTGTATATCTGGCATTTGGCTTAATTGTGCTTTTTGCTTTCGCGGTGTTTTTACGCCTCGGTCAGGTGCAGTTTGTACAGGGAAAAAAGTGGAAAGCTATGGCAGATAGTCTTTCTACACGATATGTAAATGTTGAGGCTACCCGTGGGAATATTTATTCGAACGATGGTAGTTTGCTGGCTACTTCGATACCTGAATACGAACTGCGTATGGATATGTTTGCAGGTGGCATTGCTGATAAAGATGTGTTTAATGAAAAAGTTGATTCTTTAGGTTATAAACTCTCGCAGATTTTTCAAGATAAAACAGCAAAAGAATATGCCCGGATGCTGCGTAAGGGTCGTCAGGATAGTGCACGTTATTTGTTGATCCACCGTAAAGTAGGTTATGCCGATCTTAAAACCATCAGAACTTTTCCATTATTCAACATTGGGAAGTTTAGTGGTGGTTTAATTGCTGTTCAGCAAAACAAACGTATTCTTCCTTTTCAGGCTTTGGCTGCCCGTACCATTGGTTATAAAAACGAAAATGTTAAAAACGGTGTAGGTTTAGAAGGCGCGTATAAAGAATATATCAACGGCGAAACTGGAAAAAGATTAATGCAGCGTATTGCAGGTGGTGTTTACATCCCAGTAAATGAGGAAGCCGAGGTAGCGCCAAAAGATGGAGCTGACATTATTTCAACCATTGATGTGAACATGCAAGATCTGGCACAGAGCGCATTAGAGAAACAGCTGATCAAATCGCAGGCTGATCATGGTGCGGTGATCTTGATGGAAGTTGCAACCGGTGAGATCCGTGCGGTAGCCAATTTCTCTAAAGTGGAAGAAGGTGTTTATAAAGAGAAATTTAACTATGCTATCGCAGGTAATCAGGATCCGGGATCGACCTTTAAACTGGCTTCTTATATGGCGCTTTTAGAAGACAAATTGGTAGATACCAATACAATGGTTGGAACAGGGAATTATAAAATTCCTGGTCATACGATTAAGGATTCGCATGGAAGTATAGGTGTGGTAACCGTTAAAAAAGCATTTGAACAATCGTCAAACGCGGCAGTTGCTTATTTGATCAACAGTAAATATGGTGCTAACCCTAAAAAGTTTACTGATCATCTATATGATTGGCATTTAAATGAAAAAATGGGTTTACAAATTCCCGGAGAAGCTACGCCGGCAGTAAAGAATCCAATCACAAATAAAAGCTGGAACAAAAACATGACCCTTCCTCAAATGGCTTACGGTTATGAAATGCAGTTAACACCATTAAAAATGCTTACCCTGTACAATGCGGTGGCTAATAATGGCAAAATGGTGGCGCCAATTTTTGTAAAAGAAATCAGAAGGTTGGGCAACCCAATAGAGCAGTTTAAAGCTAGGGTAATTAACGATAAAATATGTTCGGATGTGACCTTAAGCAAAATTAAAAAAATGCTTGAAGGAGTAGTGACCGAGGGTAGTGGAAAGCAGATTGTTTACAATCCCCTATATCCAATTGCAGGTAAAACCGGAACAGCACAGGTTGCTGATGCAAATAGGGGATACAAAGCGAATAAGCAATATCAAGCCTCTTTTGTGGGGTATTTTCCGGCTGATAAGCCGAAGTATTCTCTAATCGTAGTAATTAACGATCCAAAAGGTGCTTATTATGGTGCATTGGTTTCTGGACCGGTTTTCAGAGAAATTGCCGATCGTATTTACGCCAGCGATATGCAGATGTATAACGATGTGCCGACCCGTTTGGTAGGTAATACGGGTAATCCGCCTACAAAAGCAGGGCAAAGTAAAGCGACTCAGAAGGTGTATAAGGCATTTGGTTTTAAACCGCTTTTTGCTTCAAAATCTGAGTATTACAATATTATAGATACCAGTGCAGGAACAGTTTTTCAGGAAAATAACGAGCGTAAAGGTGTGATGCCAAATGTGGCGGGAATGGGACTGAAAGATGCATTGTATCTTTTAGGAAATGCTGGTTTAAAAACCAAAGTTTTAGGGTCGGGAAAAGTGATTAGCCAATCAATAGCTGCCGGAACAAAGGTGGGTAAGGGATTGGGTGTACAAATAGAGTTGAATTAAAGGTGGAAGGTAAAAAGGTTTAAGGTTCTAATACTTGATTCTAAATACCTAATACTAAAAAGAATAAAAAATAAAATGCAATTACAGGATTTACTTTATGGCGTAACGATTAAAGAATTGGTTGGAAAAACCGATAGGGAAATCAATGCACTGAATTTCGATTCGCGTAAGGTAGGTAAAGATGATATCTTTTTTGCGGTAGTGGGAACTGTTGCTGATGGTCACCAGTTCATTGAGCAGACTATTCAGCAAGGGGCGGGTGTAATTATCTGTGAAAATTTACCAGAAATCCATGATTTTACGGTTACCTATATTAAAGTAGAAAATACATCGGTTGCTTTAGGGATCATTGCCGGTAATTATTTTGGTAATCCGTCAGCAGATTTAAAACTGATCGGTATTACAGGAACAAACGGAAAAACCACCATTGCCACCATTCTTTTTAAATTATTTAAAGATTTAGGTTATAAAACCGGGCTTTTATCAACAGTAGAGAACTATATCAACGATACTGTAGTAGCAGCAACACATACTACACCGAATCCAATTGTCTTAAACCAGCTTTTAAGGGATATGGTAAGTGCAGGCTGCGATTATTGTTTTATGGAAGTGAGTTCGCATGCGGTATCACAACACCGGATCGAAGGATTGACTTTCTCTGGCGGAGTGTTTTCGAATTTAACACATGATCATTTAGATTTTCATAAAACTTTTGATGCTTACCTGAAAGCCAAAAAAGCATTTTTTGATATGCTACCTAAATCGGCATTTGCGCTGACCAATATCGACGATAAAAACGGTGCGGTGATGCTACAGAATACCAAAGCGCATAAAAAGACCTATGCCCTTAAGCAACTGGCCGATTTTAAAGCAAAAATTATCGAAAACCAATTCAGTGGCTTGCATTTAGATATCGATAACGAAGACGTTTACTTCAAGCTTGTAGGCTCTTTTAATGCGTATAACTTACTGGCTGTTTACGGAACCGCAATTTTACTGGAGCAGGATAAATTAAAGGTGCTGACTTTGTTGAGCCGTTTATCGGGTGCTGAAGGAAGATTTGATTATATCACTTCTGCTGATAAGATTATTGGTATTGTAGATTACGCGCATACGCCAGATGCCGTTCAGAATGTGTTGAGTACCATTGCTAATATCCGCAAAGGAACCGAACAGGTAATTACGGTAATCGGGTGCGGGGGAGATCGTGACAAAACTAAACGACCAATTATGGCACAGGTGGCCTGCGATTGGAGCGATAAAGTGATCCTCACTTCAGATAATCCACGTACAGAAGATGCTCAGGCAATAATTAACGATATGGAAGCTGGGGTTTCGCCAACAAATAAGCGTAAAACCTTATCAATTTTAGATAGAAGAGAAGCTATAAAAACAGCCTGTCATTTGGCACAACCTGGAGATATTATTCTTGTTGCGGGCAAAGGACACGAAAAATACCAGGAAATTAATGGTGTAAGGAACCATTTTGATGATAAAGAAATTTTACTTGAACAATTAAAACCAATCAGCTAATGTTATATTTATTATTCGAATACCTGCATAAGCATTATGATATACCTGGGTTAAGGTTGTTTCAGTACATCACTTTCCGTGCTTCGGTTTCTATTATTTTATCGCTGATTATTACTACGGTATATGGTCGTAGGCTGATTGATTTTTTGCATAAAAAACAGGTGGGCGAAACGGTAAGGAATTTAGGTTTGGAAGGCCAGATGCAGAAACAGGGTACACCTACAATGGGTGGTATCATCATTTTGCTCGGTATTCTTATCCCGACTTTATTATTTGCCAATATTTCCAATATTTATGTCATCCTAATGATCATTACCACGATTTGGATGGGTGCTGTAGGTTTCTTGGACGATTATATCAAAGTTTTCAAAAAAAACAAAGAAGGTTTAGCAGGCCGTTTTAAGGTAGTTGGCCAGGTTGGCTTAGGCTTAATTGTTGGTTGCACCATGTACTTTCATCCAAATATTGTAGTGAGGGAAACTGTGCAGGACGATGTGAAAAGCACTTCTTCTGTGCCAATGGTGTTGCGCCAAAAGGGCGAAACCTTTTACTATACACAAGATGTAAAATCAACCAAGTCGAACATGCCTTTTTATAAGAACAATGAGTTCGATTATGCCAAGGTGTTGAAGTTTCTGGGTGGCGATTATCAGAAATATGGATTTTTCATCTTCCTGATCGTAACGGTATTTATCATTACTGCGGTGTCGAACGGGGCAAACATTACCGATGGGATTGACGGTTTAGCAACGGGAACTTCGGCAGTAATCGGGATTACGCTCGGTATTTTGGCTTATGTATCGGGTAACACCATTATGGCCGATTACCTTAACATTATGTACATACCAAACTCTGCAGAGCTGATGATTTTCGCAGGTGCATTTGTGGGTTCCTGTGTTGGTTTCCTTTGGTACAACTCTTACCCAGCGCAGATTTTTATGGGCGATACCGGAAGCTTGGCCATTGGGGGGATCATTGCCTCATTTGCCATCATGATCCGCAAGGAGCTGTTGATTCCGATTCTATGTGGGATATTCCTCGTAGAACTGGTGTCGGTAATTATGCAGGTATCTTATTTTAAATATACAAAGAAGAAATTTGGTGAAGGACGCAGGATTTTCCTGATGTCGCCTTTGCATCACCACTACCAGAAAAAAGGATATCACGAAGCCAAAATTGTAACCCGCTTCTGGATTATCGGAATTATGCTGGCAATTATGACCATCGTAACATTGAAGTTAAGGTAGTGGGTTAGAAGGTTTAGCGGCTTAAATACAGAAGGACTAAAGCTAAAATTACAATACGGAATAAAATTAAAATGCCCTTAGTGGTAAATAAAAAATAAAAGTGTGATGGTATTCTTGTCTTGATACCATTTACCAGATACTAAAAAAATAAAACAATGAGCACGAATAATATCACATCAAGCAATACGAAGTCAGCGATGACCGGGCAGAGCCGTGTGGTTATTCTTGGTGCTGGAGAAAGTGGGGTTGGTGCTGCAAAATTGGCTCAGGCAAAAGGTTTCGAGGTTTTTGTTTCCGATTACGGTGTAATTACCGATAAATATAAAGCTGCATTAGAAAAACTTGGTATACCGTTCGAATCTGAAAAGCATACTGAAGAATTGATTCTGAATGCAACTGAAGTAATTAAGAGCCCAGGTATTCCGCCTACAGCTCCAATCATTAAAAAATTGGTAGCCAAAGGGATTTCAGTGGTTTCCGAAATTGAGTTTGCCAAAAGATATACCCAGGCAAAAACCATTTGCATTACGGGTTCCAATGGTAAATCAACTACCAGTTTATTAACCTATCATATCTTAAAAAATGCCGGGTTAAACGTAGGTCTGGCAGGTAACATCGGGCAAAGTTTTGCAGCCCAGGTGGCTACAGAAGATTACGAATATTATGTGCTGGAAATCTCGAGTTTTATGCTCGATGATATGTTCAAATTTAAAGCCGATATCGCAGTTTTGCTGAACATCACGCCAGATCATTTAGATCGTTACGACTATAAACTGGAGAATTATGCCGCATCTAAAATGCGTATAGTTCAAAATCAAACTGCAGAAGATGTTTTCATTTATTGTGCAGACGACGAAGAGAGCCTAAAAGCCATCGCGTTGATTAAACCTATCGCAAAAGCCTTTCCATTTTCAATTACTAAAAAAGTTGAACTGGGTGCTTATTTAGAAGAAACTACTATACATATCCTTACAGAACCTAATAACCAACTAACCATGTCTATTTCAGATTTAGCCTTACAGGGCAAGCACAACATTTATAATTCTATGGCCTCAGGCATTGTGTCTAAAGTTTTAGAGTTAAGGAATGAATCCATTCGCGAAAGCATGGGTAATTTCAAGAATATTGAGCACAGGTTAGAGCATGTGGCCAAAATTTCGGGGATCGATTTTATCAACGATAGTAAAGCCACCAATGTGAACTCTACCTGGTATGCTTTAGAAAGTATGACCAGCGATGTAGTGCTGATTATGGGCGGTGTTGATAAGGGTAACGATTATAACATGCTTAAGGATTTGGTTAAAAGTAAGGTAAAGGCTATTGTTTGCTTAGGTAAAGACAATAAACGTATCCACGATGCTTTTGAAGATGATGTAGAAGTAATTGTAAATACTTTTTCGGCTGAAGAAGCTGCACAGATTGCTTTCCACCTGGCTAAACGTGGCGATACCGTTTTGCTCTCACCAGCATGTGCAAGTTTCGATTTGTTTAAAAATTATGAAGACCGCGGAAACCAGTTTAAAGCGGCTGTTAGAGAATTATAATAGGAGGCTCAATATATGTTGCAGGCACTACTTAATAAAACAAAAGGCGATAGATGGATCTGGTTGATCATCATCCTGCTTTCGCTTATATCTGTAATGGCAGTATACAGTGCAACAGGTACCCTGGCGTATAAAAAAGGAGAAACCGTAGAAAAGCTTTTGCTTACCAAACACTTAATTTTTGTGTTGATGGGTATCGGGATGATCTATATTGCCCACCTGCTCGATTACCGCTATTATGCCGGTATTTCTAAAGTGCTGATGATTGTGACCATTCCTTTGCTTTTTTATACCTTGATATTTGGAACCAACTTAAACGATGCTTCGAGGTGGGTTAAAATACCGGTAATCGGATTAACCTTTCAAACTTCCGATCTGGCCAAGCTGGCGTTGATTACCTTTTTGGCCCGGATGTTGACTAAAAAGCAAGAAAATATTAAAAACGTTAAAGAGTCATTTATACCAATTATGGGTTCGGTTTGTGTGGTGTTTGTTTTAATCGCACTGGCCAATCTATCTACAGCGTTAATGCTGTTTGGTGTAAGTATATTGCTGTTAATTATCGGTAGGATCAGTATTAAACAGATCGCAATTGTGTGTGCAGGAGGTTTTGTGCTCCTGTTGTTCGTTTTCTTTTTGGGCCCAAGAAGAAAAACCTACATGTCGCGAATCAATACGTTCATGCATCCCGAAATGCAGCATTCAGATAAAACTTTCCAGGCAGATCAGGCAAAAATTGCCTTGGCTACTGGTGGTGTTTTTGGTAAAGGACCAGGTAATAGTACACAACGCAATTTCCTACCACACCCGTATTCCGATTTTATTTTCGCCATTATTATTGAAGAATGGGGAACAGTGGGAGGAATTGTAATCATGATACTATACCTGGTGCTTTTATACCGATGTATCAAGATCGTAACCCGGGCGCCCAAGGCCTTCGGTGCGCTCCTGGCAGCCGGACTAAGTTTTAGTCTGACCATTCAGGCCTTTGCGAATATGGCTGTAGCTGTAGGGTTGGGTCCGGTAACAGGGGTTCCGCTTCCGTTGGTAAGCATGGGCGGTACATCAATGATCTTCACAAGTGTGGCTTTCGGCATTATACTCAGTGTGAGCCGCGATGTAGAAGAAAATGCCAAATTGACGCCGAAAGAAGAAAAAATAAATAATAAAATAATTGTTGGAGAGATTCCAGCGATAGCGTAATTAATGATTGAATTAGTGAATAATTGAATTTATGCAATGATTAATGATTTGAGTGAATTAGAAATTGAATAAAACATCCCAAAGTTTTAAAGTTGAAATTAAATTAATAAATGATGGAGAATGTTAGTAAAATAGATTTTGTTACGGCAATAAAAGCAAGAACAAAAAAGTTGGTTTTAGATTCAATTAAGTTCTATCAAGCATTACCAAAAACCGAAGAAGCAAGAATATTAGGTAGGCAATTTATGCGTTCCTCTTCTTCAGTTGGATCAAATTATAGAGCAGCCTGTAGAAGCAGGTCAAAAGCTGAGTTTTACGCAAAACTTAGCATAGTTGTAGAAGAGGCTGATGAAACAGCTTTTTGGATTGAAATTTTAACCGAATCTGGAATTTCGGATTTAGTTAAAGCTCAGCCATTATTAAAAGAAGTAAATGAAATTTTGGCAATTGTAGCTAAGGCAAGAAAAACAGTAAGTAATAATAAATAGTGATTGAAGGAGTGATGATTGAATTAAAGAATGAAGGAATTGCCTGTAGCACTCACTCATTCAAAATTCTATCATTCAATAATTAAATATAAAATGAATAATTCCCCAAAAATTATCATATCAGGTGGTGGCACGGGCGGGCATATTTTTCCCGCCGTAGCCATAGCCAATGCGCTAAAACGCATGGTGCCAGCCTGTGAAATCTTATTTGTGGGTGCAATAGGCCGAATGGAAATGGAAAAAGTTCCTGCAGCCGGATATAAAATTATAGGACTGAATATTAGTGGGATGCAACGTGGCTCGATTATTAAAAATCTGGCACTCCCGTTCAAGGTAATCGGTAGTGTGCGTAAAGCCATGCAGATTATTAATGATTTTAAGCCCGATGCTGTAGTAGGTGTTGGCGGCTATGCCTCTGGGCCTTTGTTGTATGCGGCCTCTTTGAAAGGCATTCCTTACCTCATCCAGGAACAGAATTCTTATGCCGGCGTAACCAATAAGTGGTTAGGTAAAAAAGCTTCGAAAATCTGTGTCGCCTTTGATGGTATGGATCAGTTTTTTCCTGCAGACAAGATTTTGAAAACAGGTAATCCTGTCCGCCAGGAAGTAGTTGATATTAAAGGTAAACACCATGCTGGTGCCGAACTATTGAAACTAGATCCTCTGAAAAAGACCATTATGGTTACCGGTGGGAGTTTAGGTGCAGGAACACTAAATAAGGCGATTGAAAAACATTTGCCCGAGATTATAGCACAAGATGTGCAGGTGATCTGGCAAACAGGTAAGTATTACTACAAAGGGATTATAGAAAGATTGGGTTTAGAATATCATCCCAATGTTCGCATTCTCGAGTTTTTAAATAAAATGGATCTGGCCTATGCAGCAGCAGATGTAATTGTGAGCAGGGCAGGAGCCGGAACCATAGCAGAACTTTGTTTAATTAAAAAACCAGTGATATTGGTGCCTTCGCCAAATGTAGCAGAAGACCATCAAACTAAAAATGCGATGGCATTGGTTAAAAATGGAGCTGCAATACTAATTAACGATCGCGCTGCAGAAGATACCCTGGTTAAAGAAGCGCTGGCATTGCTGGCAAATAAAGAACAGTGCGAAAAACTAGCTGAAAATGTAGCTAAGATGGCATTGCCGGAAGCAGATGAAATTATTGCGAACGAAGTATTGAAATTAATAAGGCTGAAAGACTAAAGCAGAAAGACCAAAGTAACGACAGATCGTCATTGCAAGGTCCGAAGCACAATCTTAATGCGATAGAAAATAAAAAATAAAACAATAGAAAGGCAAGCTTTAAGCTTTGGTCTTTCAACTTTCAGCTTAAAAAAATGGAACTAAGTAAAATAAATAGGGTTTTCTTTGTAGGTATCGGTGGTATCGGCATGAGTGCGCTTGCCCGTTATTTTGCTAAACGCGGTCAGGTGGTTTGCGGTTACGATAAAACCAGGACCAAACTGACTGAAACCTTAGAGCAGGAAGGTATTCTCATTACCTATCTTGATGAAGCCTCTTCATTGCCTTGTGCATTTTTGGATAATCATGATGATACCCTGGTGGTTTACACACCAGCAATTCCAAAAGAAGCTAAAATTTTAAACCATTTTATAAATAATGGTTTTGCGCTCAAAAAACGATCTGAGGTTTTAGGGATTATCAGTAAAGGAATGTTCTGTATTGCAGTTGCGGGTACACATGGCAAAACCACAACATCATCTGTTGTTGCACATATTTTAAAAGATACGGGTTACGATTGTACCGCTTTTTTAGGTGGAATAACCAGTAACTATAACAGTAATGTGCTTTTCGGTAAAAACAATGTAGTAGTGGTAGAGGCCGATGAATACGATCGGTCGTTTTTAACCCTCCACCCAGATGTAGCGGTGGTTACTTCCATGGATGCCGATCATTTGGATATTTATGGAGATAAAAGCCATCTCGAAGAATCTTTCCGTTTGTTTGCAGGTCAGCTCAAAGCCGAAGGTGTGCTTTATGCGCACGAAGGATTGCCGCTGGAGAAAAGCATCAGTTATGCCGCAAGTTCAACAGCAACGGCAAGAGCAGAGCATTTAAGGGTAGAAGGGGCGAAATTTGTTTTTGATTATGCAGATGGTACTCAAAGCATCAAAGACATTAGTTTAATGCTTCCCGGTAAACACAATGTAGAAAATACAACGGTTGCCATTGCTATTGCCTTACAGTTGGGCATAGATGCAGAAAAAGTGAAACAGGCAGTTGCAAATTTTAAGGGGGTTAAACGCCGCTTCGAATATATTGTAAATAATGGCAGTCAGATTTATATAGATGATTATGCACATCATCCTGAAGAACTGAGGGCTTGTTTTGATGCAGTGAGGCAATTGTATCCAGATAAAAAGCTGACGGTAATTTTTCAGCCGCACTTATTCACGAGAACAAGAGATTTTGCAGATGATTTTGCAAAAGTTTTAAGCACTGTTGACGAACTGATACTGCTGGAGATTTATCCAGCAAGAGAATTACCGCTTGAGGGGGTAAATGCTCAGTTTTTATTGGATAAAATTACTTTGGCAGATAAAAAAATATGTGGAAAAGATTTTGTGGTTCAATATGTTAAGGATACAAAACCTGAATTAATTTTAACAGTAGGTGCGGGAGATATCGACACGATTATCGAACCCCTTAAAAATACTTTAAACAATGCTTAAACGGATAAACTGGAGCACAATTTTTACTGGCTTTGCCTGGCTGATCAGTCTGGCAGGGGTGGTGGTGCTTTTGAGTTTTATCAATGTGAAGAAACAGACTGTTAAATGTACCGATGTTAAGATTCTGATTCCCGGAGCTGATAATTTTATTGAACGCGAAGAAATCGATGCTATTTTAAAAGAAGATCAAGGTGTGCTTTTAGGGCGCAACCTCGAAAATATCAATATTCATAAGATCGAGAAAAAACTGCAGTCTAACCCTTACATCGGTTTTGCTAAAGTATATGTAGATATGGATGGGGTGTTGCACATTGAAGTAAAACAACGTCAGCCAATCCTTCGCATATTGAACGAAAACGGGCAGGATTTTTATATTGATAATGACGGGCTGAAAATGCCTATCTCATCAAATTTTACAGCTGATGTGCTTGTAGCAACAGGACATATTACAGAGGTTTTTGGTAGTAGGGTTGATACTTTGCATACACAATTGGCAAGAGATTTATACAAAACGGCACAGTATATTAAAAAAGATACCCTTTGGGATTCGCAGATCGAACAGATTGTGGTAGATCAGAAAAACGACATCGAACTGATACCAAGAGTAGGCAATCAACGTATTGTTTTGGGTAATGCCGATTCGCTTGAAAAGAAAATGAAAAACCTGTTGCTGTTTTATAAAAAAGCAATGCCACAGGTAGGATGGGATACCTATAAAACCATAAATATTAAATATACCAATCAGATTGTTTGTGAAAAAAGAGACTCAACAGGTCTTGGAAAAAAAGCAAAAACAATTTCTGCAGCCGATAGTTTGAGGATACAGCGAAGCGTGACTGACTCATTAATCAAAAGCACAATTGTTGCCACAATGGACGATCGGCCAGAGGCTGATCAACAAGAAAAAGTGGAGCCTAAAAAAAATGAAGTTCCAAAGGTTGAACCAAAAAAGGTTGAAGTAAAAAAAACCGAACCTAAAAAGGTAGAGCCGAAAAAAACAACACCAGTTAAAACAGAAGTAAAAAAGCTAACAGTTATGTCAGCTACAAAACCAAGGGAAACGAAACCTGCGGATAAAAAAGAGAAACCGAAGCAAACGGTAATAACACAGCCAAAGCCGGCAAAATCTGAGGCTCAATTAAAAAAAGAGAAAGAAGCAAGAGAGAAAGAAATCAGAGCCCTGGAAAAACAGTATAAAACTCAGCAAAATTAACGAATATGGACAAGGCAAAATTTACCAGTCAGTCGCCCATCGTAGTAGGATTGGATATCGGTACTACAAAAATTTGTGTTATCGTTGGTCGTAGAACACAGCACGGTAAGATAGAAATCTTAGGAATAGGCAAGGCAGAATCGGCGGGAGTGACACGCGGAGTGGTTTCTAACATTCAAAAAACAGTGCAGGGTATTGCTCAAGCAGTTGAAGTAGCAAGCGGACAATCCAATGTAGAGATACAGGTGGTAAATGTGGGTATTGCTGGTCAGCACATTAAGAGCTTACAGCACAGAGGAATTTTAACAAGAAGAGAATTAAACAACGAAATCGGTAAAAAAGATATCGATAAATTGATTGATGATATGTTTAAACTGGTAATGCCACCGGGTGAGGAGATCATTCATGTATTGCCACAAGAATTTACCATCGATAACGAACCAGGAATCAAAGATCCGATCGGTATGGCAGGGGTTCGCCTTGAAGCTAACTTCCATATTATCTCTGGTCAGGTTACGGCTGTAAAAAACATTATTAAATGTGTAAACAATGCAGGGCTGCAAACTCAGGATTTAATTCTTGAGCCATTGGCTTCTTCTGAATCGGTGTTGAGCGAGGAAGAAAAAGAAGCTGGTATTGCATTGGTTGATATTGGTGGTGGTACTACAGATATAGCCATTTTCCATGAAGGTATTATCCGTCATACGGCAGTTATTCCTTTTGGTGGTAATAGTGTAACCGAAGATATCAGAGAGGGCTGCTCTGTAATGCGCAATCAGGCTGAGTTGTTAAAAACACGTTTTGGTTCGGCGTTGGCTGAAGAAAATAAAGAAAACGAAATTATTTGCGTTCCGGGCTTGCGTGGCCGCGAACCAAAAGAGATTTCGGTTAAAAACCTTGCTTACGTTATCCAGGCCCGTATGGAAGAGATTATTGAGCACGTATATTATGAGATCAAATCTTCAGGGTATGAGAAAAAACTCATCGGTGGTATTGTAATTACAGGTGGTGGTGCTTTATTAAAACACTTATCGCAGGCGGTTGAATATGTAACTGGTTTAGATTGCCGTATTGGTTACCCGAACGAGCACTTATCTAAATACGAAGATATGCCTAAAGCCATTTACGATGATCTGAAAAGCCCAATGTATGCAACCAGCGTAGGCTTGCTGATTAAAGGAATCCAGAAAGCTGAAGAATTAATTGAAGAAATGAAACAACCTGGTGTTTTTGTAGAAAAACCAAAAACAGCAAAAGAAAAGGAGAAACGCGGACCAGGCTTGTTCGATAAATTACTGGCAAAAACAAGAACTTTCATTCAGGATGATATGAATGTAAGTGATGAAGATTACTTAAAAAGTTAATTACTTTTCCACAAAAGATGAGTTTTCCACATTATTAACAGTTGTGGAAAACGTCTGTTGAAAAAGTGTTAATATTACATTGAGTAATGAACAGAATTTAAAATTTTTAAACAACTGATTCATAAAGATATGCAGTTCGAAATGTTAAAAGATAAGTCTTCAATCATCAAGGTAATTGGTGTTGGAGGCGGTGGCGGCAACGCAGTGAACCATATGTACCTGTCTGGTATTACTGGTGTGGATTTTATTATTTGTAATACAGATGCCCAGGCTTTGGAATCTAGCCCGATACCTAACAAGGTACAATTAGGGGCTAGTTTAACCGAAGGAATGGGGGCTGGTTCTATCCCTGAGGTTGGTAAAAACTCAGCTATAGAGAATATAGATGATATTAAGGCAATGTTAGGTAGTACAACCAAAATGCTTTTTATTACAGCAGGAATGGGTGGTGGTACTGGAACAGGCGCTTCTCCAATCATTGCGAAAGCAGCTAAAGAACTTGATATTTTAACTGTAGCCATCATTACTACACCATTTTCTTTCGAAGGAAAAAGACGTAGACTGCAGGCCGACGAGGGAATGGAAGAGTTGAAAAAATATGTAGATTCTTACCTGGTTATCTCTAACGATCGCCTGCGCGAAATCTTCGGAAACCTAACCCTGGGTTCTGCCTTCGGTCAGGCTGACGATATTTTAACAACAGCTGCAAAAGGTATTGCAGAGATCATTACCGTTCCAGGTTATATCAACGTGGATTTTAAGGATGTGCGTACCGTAATGAAAGATAGCGGTGTAGCCATTATGGGTAGTTTCGCCGCTGAGGGTGATGACCGTGCATTGCAGGCTGTTGAAGGTGCTTTAGCTTCTCCATTGTTAAAAGATAATGAAATCGAAGGTGCCCGTTATATTTTATTGAACATCAGCTCAGGTTTGCGTGAGGTAACCATGGATGAGGTTTCGATCATTACCGATTATATTCAGGAGAAAGCTGGTTTGTCAGCTGATCTAATATGGGGTAACTGTACGGACGAATCTTTAAGCGATAAGCTTTCTGTAACCATTATTGCAACTGGTTTTCAAACATCAGAAGAACGTGTAAACGAAGAAAAAAATAAAAAGAAAATATCACTTTTAACACCTGAAGAAGCACCGCTAGTTCGTCCCGTTGAACCTGTAAACTCTTTCATTCAGCCTAAAACAACGCCATCTTATGAGCCTGTTTTAAAAACTAAGGAAGAAGTTTCGCAAGCAGATCTTTTTGGTGGTATGTTCAATAAATCTGAACCTCAAAAAGTTCAGGAGCCAGAAAATAACGTGGTTCGCCATACTTTAATTGAAGAAGAACCTCAGGTAGAAGAAGCAAAGGAAACCGGATTTGAATTTGAAGTTAAATTAGCGGAAACTAATTTTGTGTTCGAAACACCAGTTGCCCAAATGCCGCCAATGCCTGAGCCGGAGCCAGAAATCGAAATGCCGGTTGTTGGTTTAGATGACGACAAAAGTGATGAATCGATGGAAGAGCAATTGAAAAAATCTAAAGAGCGTATCTTACGTTTAAAAGATTTAAGTATGAAATTGCGTACAACTAATGGTTTACAGGAATTAGAAAACGAACCTGCTTACAAACGCAAGCAAATGCAGTTGCAACAAGTTCAGCATTCTTCTGAATCGCAGGTAAGTAGATTTACGTTAAGCAATGATCAGGATGGTGGTACAGAGATTAGACCTAACAATTCTTTCTTGCACGATAACGTTGATTAAAACGAACCAAATATAATTTTAAAGCCCCGTTGTAAAATCGGGGCTTTTTTGGCATAAAATTGGAGTGTTAAAAAATCTTAATTAACACCTAAAAGATCATTAGGTTGATTTTAAGACGAATAAAGCTTAAATTCGCAAAATTTTATTATAAAAAACACATAATACATTGGATATATTTGATAAGATAGCAAAGCACATGGGACCTCTTGGCCAACACCAGAAATGGTCTCATGGGTATTTCTCGTTTCCAAAATTAGAGGGAGAAATTGCACCTCATATGCAGTTTCGTGGAAAAGAGCATTTGGTTTGGAGTTTAAACAACTACTTAGGCTTAGCCAATCACCCGGAAGTTAGAAAAGCAGATGAAGAAGCTGCTGCAAAATTCGGTATGGCTTATCCTATGGGTGCCCGTATGATGAGCGGTAACTCAAACTATCACGAACAGTTGGAGCAAGAACTTGCAGAATTTGTAGGTAAACCCGATGCATTTTTATTAAACTACGGCTATCAGGGCATGGTATCCATTATTGATACTTTGGTTGACAGAAATGATGTGGTGGTATATGATGCAGAATCGCATGCCTGTATTGTAGATGGATTACGTTTGCATATGGGTAAACGTTTTGTTTACAAACATAATGATATTGAAAGTGCCCGTAAGCAATTAGAACGTGCTACCAAATTGGTTGAAGAAACCGGAGGTGGAATTCTTTTAATTACTGAAGGTGTTTTCGGAATGAGTGGCGCTCAGGGCAAATTAAAGGAAATCGTTGATCTTAAAAAGGATTTCAATTTCCGTATTTTAGTTGATGATGCGCATGGTTTCGGTACTATGGGTAAAACTGGTGCTGGCACACACGAAGCACAAGACTGTATTGAAGGAATTGATGTTTACTTTGGAACCTTTGCCAAATCAATGGCAGGTATTGGTGCCTTTGTTGCTTCAACAGAACAAATTACCAATTTCTTAAGGTATAACATGCGTTCTCAGACTTTTGCTAAGGCATTACCTATGCCAATGGTAATCGGTTTATTAAAACGCTTAGAATTGCTAAAAAGCAAACCTGAATTGAAAGATAAACTTTGGGAAATTGCAATGACCCTTCAAAAAGGATTACGCGAACGCGGATTCGATTTAGGTGTTACCGATTCTGTAGTTACTCCGGTTTTCTTAAAAGGTGAACTTTCAGATGCCACTGCAATTACTTACGATTTACGCGAAAATTATAGCATCTTTTGCTCAATCGTAGTTTATCCTGTAATTCCAAAAGGTATGATCGAACTCCGTTTAATTCCTACAGCCGTACACACGTTAGAAGATGTACAACGTACTTTAGATGCTTTTAGCGAAGTTGCTGAAAAATTAGAAAACGGATATTATAAAGAGAATCTTTTCGCTACCGTTTAAGATCTATAAAAATTTTTACAGAGCCCTTTAAATACGTTTAAAGGGCTTTTTTATGAGGCTTATTTTTGCAAAAAGCTGTATTTCAGCTACTTTTGTGTATTTTTTTTAAGGTGATATGTTTATAAATGGATAGAATGTGGAAAAAAATGGCATAGAAGGCTGTTTTTTATTGTTCTAAAAATTTTTTTATTTCATCAAACCCTTTAAATTAGAGTAGATAATTAAAAACTAAAACCTTAAAGAACCATAGGAGTAATTAAAAATGAAAAAATTCGAAGAAGTAAAGAGTTTAGTGGCAGCTTTGGAAGCTGATGCAGACAAATTTTATAACAAAGGTAACAGCGCAGCTGGAACCCGTATACGTAAAGGTATGCAGGATTTGAAAAACTTAGCTCAGGCCATCCGTTTGGAGGTTCAGGAAACCAAAAACAAAGCTTAAACGATCAAAATATGAATATTGAAAAGCCTCAGAAATTTTCTGAGGCTTTTTTGTATACTATATTTTCTCTTGTTGTTATTATTTATTACTAAATGCCATCTTTACTGTAAAATATATAAGACAAATTAGCCTTCATTGCATAAGTTTTCTTAGCTTTCTTTTTATTTACTCCAAGTAGTCTTTTAGATTACAAACATTAAGCGGAAATTTTGATTTTAAGATATATTGCAAGCTTTGTGTTAAGGCAGAGTAAGTAGAATACTGAAGTGCGCCAATCATTTGGTATGAAGTGATAACATTATTAACAGTATAAGGTGTCAAAACATTTGCAATACAATAAAGCAGACAGTAAAGATGTGGAGTATGTGCTAAGCATACTGAGTAGGGTGTATCCTGTAGATATTAAATTGAAAAAAGAATTTGAGCAACATCTCTTAAGGCTCAGGATTAAAAAAGACCAAATATTGTTCAATGAGAATGAAGTATGCGAATACATCTACTTCATTGTTAAGGGAGCTTTAATGGGTTGCACTACTCATAATAAACAAAAAATAACCACCTATATCTCAGTTGAAAATGATTTTGTAAGTTCTATATCCGGTCTTCATGGATCGGGTTATTCCCAGGAATATGTGGTGGCTGTAGAAGATACGGATCTACTGGCCATCCATAATAATGAACTCAATCGTCTTTTTGCGCACCACTTCGATCTCAATTATATCTTTAGGGTTATTTTGGAGAAATATTATAAAGATGCCCAGCAAAGGGCGCATATTATCCGTGTGGGGAATGCAAAGGAGAGATACCTGTATTTTGCTAAAACCAACCCGGGATATTTAGACCGACTGCCCCTAGCGCTCGTAGCTTCACTGTTGAATGTTAAAGCATCAACACTATTATCCATCAAGAAAAATTTTTCGAAACCCAAAGAGCAGAACAAGGATCTGGCAGAATGTGGGCAGAAATTAGAGCTCTATGTTAACAAACACCAGCTGTTCAGGCAAAAGGATATTAGGCTCCATTCCCTCGCCCAAAGGATCGGCATAAGCAGCCATGAACTTTCTGTGGTATTAAACAACTATTTCAATAAAAGCTTTATTGATTATATTAATCAGTATCGTGTAAATTGGATTAAAGGAAGCATCCAGAATCGTGATATCATGCAGAACTTTACGCTAGAGGCACTCGCCTACAGCGCAGGTTTTTCTTCACGGAGTGCTTTTTATAGCTCCTTTAAAAAATTAGTAGGAATGAGTCCGATCGAATATTCTAAAACCCTAAATCAGGAAAAACTTTAATTTAACGTTTCTGTTACGGAAAGGCACTCTTAAGGTATTTTTTATTCTATAGTTGTGTTGATTTATAATTCAGGACAAACTTGCTTCTGTATTATGCACTATAAGGTGCATGTTTGACTAATTTCGTAAAACAAACATAAATAATAGGTTTCATAGGCTGATATTGGCCAAAATTGATTAAGACTATGATAAAAATCATGCGATCTGCTGATTGGGAAGAGATTAGGACTATCTATCAAGAGGGAATTGAGACAGGTACTGCGAGTTTTAGGACACCTGATATTTCTTGGGAAGACTGGGATTCTTCACACCTTAAAGCTTGTAGGTTTGTGGCCTGGAAAAATAAAGAAATTATAGGCTGGTGTGCGCTTTTGCCAGTATCGGCAAATTATGATATCGGTAGGGTAGGTGAGATAGAAGTGTATGTTAAACATGGTTATAAAGGCCAGGGGATAGGTTCTTTATTGTTAGATGCCTTGGTTAAAGAAAGTGAAAATAAAGGCATTTGGATGCTTCAGGCTGGGATATTTTTGCAAAATTCGGCCATATTGAAGATTCATGAAAAAGCAGGCTTCAGGGTAGTGGGCTATCGCGAAAAAATAGGGAAGTCAAAAGGTGTTTGGCAGGATAACCTGCTGATGGAAAGAAGAAATAAATTGATTGCTTAGCAAAGATCTTTAAACCAAGAGGGTGTACAAAAAGACATCCTCTTTTTCGTTATATCAAAGTTGAAGTTTTCGGATGCTGATAAAACATTAGGCCATTTTATCATTTTGAGTATTATTTTCCCATAACCTGTTGATCTTCATTTTTAAAAGATACGAAAGGTTTTAACAATCGTTTTTTAGGTACTTTCACTACGATTTCTCTTAAGTTGTTGCTATCATAGCCAGTCTGAAAATGGCATTTACTTTTTGGCATCTCGCGAACATTGTAACAAATCCGCTTTTTTTTAATCGAATTTACATCTATTTTGATAAAGACTTGATGTACCCTATGCGTAAAATATCCATCCTTAAACTTAGCCTTTGCATCACATTGTTCGGTGTAAATCTCGGATATGCACAGCACAAAAGACAATCTTATGAGTCCATCGCCGTAAAAGTACAGATGAATTTTAACGCGAACCAGCCAGATCAAATATATTTCCTTACATCACCAGGATTTCAGAAGAAGATGACCAGCGAGCAATTTACCATTGGTATGAGCAAGTTTCATGCTAAGGTGGGAGATTGGACAAGTTATGAATTTAAGGATGAAAATGAAACCGGAGTTGATTATTTGGCAGTATTTGAAAACTCCCGCCAGATATTTTCGCTTAAAATTGATGAGCAAGGCAAAATCAGTAGGTTAAATTTTGCAACTGTTCCTGTAGTGATTGCTGAAAAATCTTCACGGGCAGCCAGCAATAATCTGCTTAAAGACTCCTTGGATCTCTGGGTAGAGCGAGTGGTGAGACCTTATATACAAAAAGGGAATACCTGCGGCCTAGAGCTAGCATTTATCCATAACGGACAAGTACGTAAATACAGTTACGGTTCAGTTAAAAAAACAGTAGATCAATTACCCGACGCGGCAAACACTATATTTGAGATTGGCTCGGTGACAAAAACTTTCAATGCATTGCTTCTTGCTGAGGAAGTAGTATCTGGTAGGATGAAACTCACAGACCCAATTAATCTTTACCTGCCGGATTCGATACCAGAACTGAGTTTTCAAAGCAAACCGATCACTTTACAACATTTAGTTAACCATACTTCTGGTTTCCCCAGATTGCCTAGTAATATTTTTAAGGGCAAAATAGATCCAAAAGATCCGTACAAGCACTACTTATCTGATTCGCTCTACAGTTTTTTGAGACATTATAAGCCTGCTATAATGCCTGGAACAGTATTTTCCTACTCCAATTACGGTGCAGGTGTACTGGGCACTATACTGGAACGTAAGTATGGAAACAGCTTTGAGCAGTTGATTGTAAGCCGGATATGTGATCCCTTAGATATGAGAAATACCAGCGTTACACTAAACGACGCTAATCAAAAAAACTTTGCGCAAGGTTATAATGAAATCGGTGAAACAACCGTACCCTGGGAGCTGGCATCACTAAAGGGCTCGGGAGCAATTCGCTCCACATTGGATGATATGGTTAAATATACCTGTGCGCAAATGGAGATGAGAGGACCTTTGAAAAAGGCAATTGCATTAAGTCATCAGTCTACTTTTGAAGGGAGAAATCAAAGTATGGGGCTTGGTTGGAGAATTACTAAGAGTGGCCCGAACTCCTATTTGCATCATTCTGGCGGAACCGGCGGTTTCAGATCCTTCGTTGGTTTTGATGTAGAAAGAAAGATTGGGATAGTTATTCTATCAAATGCCGCGGAAGACGTTACGACAATTGGTGAAGGATTTTTAAGATAACGGTGCCCATTGCTATCGATAATGAGATTTTTAACTATGTTGGCTCACCAATTGGTTTGAATTTAAGCCTTGAATTATTATTAAGGCGCTGAAGGGGGAGCTTTTCGGACACCCCCTTTTAATAAATTATCGGATAAATTTATAATCGTCTAAGCGGTCTGATTTTACGAAGCGTGTGAGCTTACCCTGATAAAAATAAAAGAAAGTAAAAGGTTCTGGTTTTGGGATAAATGAGTTTGAGATCATGCGGTAAACATTTGTACCATCATCATTGGCCAACATCAATTCTGCAGAACGATTAGCCTTTTTAAAATCACTTTCAGGCATCCCAATTACAATTGAAGATTCAACATACGATCTGCTTTTGCATCCCATGGCCATTACCGCCATTAAGGCAATTAGTACTAATTTTTTCATGTGTGTGTTTATTTGTGTGTACAGCGGCTGTTTCAATAATGATGCCTTTAACATTCCTAAAACTTTTGCAGCATTCTGGTTTTTTGAACTTTGTTTTAAGGTGTTGATAGCCAGTTGATTTGTTAGTGTAATTTTTTATTTACACACAAAAAAACAGATTGTCTTCATTTACTTTTCAGCAAAATCAAACAATCTGTTCTAAAAAATATTAATTGGGGTAGCGCTTAAGCCACCTCGCTTAGTTTTTCTATCTCTGCTATAATTGATTTCTCTAAAGATGCAGATGCCTTAACCAATGGCAACCGTACTGTATCGCCACAAACACCTAAATGTTTTAATGCTGCCTTTATTCCTGCCGGATTGCCCTCAGCAAAAGCCAAACGTGTAAACTCTATTAAGCTTAAATGAGCAGGCAAGGCCGTTTTATAAGCGCCAGCTAAACAAAGTTTCACCATATCGGAAAACTGTTTCGGTAAAGCGTTTCCGATCACTGAAATAATGCCTGCAGCACCTAAAGCGATCATCGGCAAGGTAACCGGGTCATCACCAGAGATTAAAAGAAAATCTGCAGGTTTATCCCTCATAATCTGGTTAAACTGATCGAAACTTCCTGATGCTTCTTTAGTAGCAATGATGTTTTTAAAATCATGTGCCAGTCTGCAGGTTGTTTCCGGACTCATATTGCTTCCTGTACGACCTGGCACATTGTATAAAATCAAATCTAGAGGAGAAATTTCGGCCAAATACTTATAGTGCTGATAAATTCCTTCCTGAGTAGGTTTGTTGTAATAAGGACTAACGGATAAAATTGCGCTATACCCGGCAGCATCGAAAGATTTAATGTCTTCAGCCACAGCTAAAGTGTTATTGCCTCCAATTCCGGCAACTAATGGTAATCTATTGTTGTTGATTTCAGCAGTATAGGCCCACACCTTCTTCTTCTCGTCCTTGGTCATTGTAGCGGTTTCGCCGGTTGTACCTAAAGAAACGAGGTAATCTATCCCTCCCTCTATCAAATG
Organism: Pedobacter riviphilus; assembly: GCF_014692875.1. Taxonomy (NCBI): domain Bacteria; kingdom Pseudomonadati; phylum Bacteroidota; class Sphingobacteriia; order Sphingobacteriales; family Sphingobacteriaceae; genus Pedobacter; species Pedobacter riviphilus. Next base: position 604,789 of record NZ_CP061171.1, read on the forward strand.
ATTAATCAGGTTTTTTAAACCATTATAATCAATTGATCCATCTGTGTTGAAAGGCGTAACTAATGCTACACCAGTACCCTGAAATTTGTTCATTTTTAATTTATAATTATTGAATTTTGAATTAGTGAATGATAGAGTATCTGCTACATTCTATCATTCACTAATTCAATCACTCTCTCTCATTTTATTTTATCATCTCTAAAAGTTCGGCATCGCTGATGATCGGAACATTTAGCTTATTCGCTTTTTCCAGTTTCGATGGGCCCATATTATCGCCGGCTACCAGGTAATTCAATTTACCCGAAATACCGCTCAGCATCTTGCCTCCATTGGCCTCAATCATATCTTTTAGCTCATCACGACTAAAGTTTTCAAAAACGCCCGAAATTACGAATGTTTTTCCAATAAGCCTATCACTATCAAGCGTAATTACTTTTTCTTCAATTTCAAACTGTAATCCGGCTAATTTTAATAATTCTACCTGCTGTAAATGCTCAGATTTTCCAAAATACTCAACAATACTCTCAGCAATCCGCTGACCGATTTCATCAATGGTGATTAATTCCTCAACAGTAGCCTTAGAAAGGTTGTCGATATTCTTTACGCCAGCGGCAGTTTTCTTTGCCACTGTTTCGCCAACATATCGGATACCCAAGCCAAAAAGTACTTTCTCGAAAGGCATTTCCTTCGATTTTTCAATTCCGGTGAGCATGTTCTCGATCGATCGTTCTCCGAAACGGTCTAAGGTTTTCAGTTGATCCGATTTTTGATGCAGGGTATATAAATCACTGATGTGCCTTACAAGGCCATGTTTGTAAAAGGTTTCGATGGTTTCGTCGCCAAGCCCATCAATATTCATGGCCTTGCGTGAAATGAAATGCTGAATTTTACCTACAATCTGCGGTGGACAACCTTCATCATTAGGGCAGTAGTGTACCGCTTCACCCTCTTTTCTGATCAGTTCGGTTCCACATTCAGGACAATGATGAAGATAATGCACTTTGATGGCTCCTGGTAACCGTTTATCAAGATTTACTTTAATGATTTTCGGGATAATCTCACCACCTTTTTCAACATAAACGGTATCACCTTCATGTAAATCTAAACGATCTATCTCGTTTGCATTGTGCAGAGTGGCACGTTTAACGGTAGTGCCGGCCAATAATACAGGTTTTAAATTAGCAACTGGCGTAACTGCACCTGTTCTGCCTACCTGATAGGTTACTTTTTCCAAAACAGTTTCAACCTCTGCTGCTTTGTATTTATATGAAATGGCCCAACGTGGAGATTTGGAGGTGAAACCCAATTCTTGTTGTTGTGCATAACTATTTACTTTGATTACAATGCCATCAATATCGTAACTTAGTTTAAAACGTTCGTTTTCCCAATGATGGATAAATTCCAGCACAGCATCGATGTTAGAAACTAGTCGGTTATGCTCGCAAACATGGAAACCCCAATCTTTTACGGCATTTAAACTTTCCCAATGGGTTTTGAATTCATTTTTATCGGTGTACAAGAAATAAATAAAACCATCTAAGGGCCGTTTAGCTACTTCCTTGCTGTCTTGCATTTTTATGGTGCCCGATGCAAAGTTTCGGGGATTTGCATAGGGGATTTCACCAAGTTCTTCGCGGGCAGCATTTAGTCGTAAAAAAGCAGCTTTATGCATAAAAATCTCCCCACGGATTTCGAAATGTTCAGGGGCAATGGTCGATTTGATTTGGTGAGGGATGGTATGGATGGTTTTGACATTGTTAGTTACATCATCACCTTTTGCGCCATCACCACGGGTAACCGCACGTAAAAGTTTGCCATTTTCGTAAGTAAGACTGATGGAGAGGCCATCAAATTTTAACTCACAAACATATTCGAAATTGTCGCCAATCGCTTTACGGATGCGTTCATCAAAATCACGGAGATCTTGTTCGTTATAGGTATTCCCCAACGATAACATGGGGTATTTATGGTTTACGGTAACAAAATTTTTGGTGATATCGCCACCAACCCGCTGCGTAGGCGAATTCGGATCGGCCAAATCAGGATTTGCTTTTTCGAGCTCGGTCAGGCGCTTTAATTTTTTATCAAACTCATAATCACCAATGGTAGGCATAGCCAGCACATAATAATTGTAATTGTGCTGGTTTAATTCGGCCACCAGGGCATCCATTTCTTCTTTTATTGCAGTTAGCGACATAAGACAAATATAGAAAAAGGAGCAGAGTGATTAATATTTTAGTTGTAAAAGCTGTAAATCTACCTTCTTGCTAAAAATGCCCATACGCTCTACGAATGGAATAACAAAGCTATTATTTAGCCAGCTGATCGATTCTGTATTGGCATAATAAGAACTTTTGATATCATCTTTCGGAATCATATTGATCTTGTTTATTGTGCCCGATCCGAGATCCATTTCTGCATACATGGTGGCAACAGAACCACCATCTGACTGGTTGGCGAGGATACGAAGCGTATTTTCTGTTTGGTTAAATGATACATCCGAGCCTTCTCCCATACTACGGCTTAAGTAAGCACGGGGTAAAAATTGGTGATAAAGCGGTTTCATCTGGGTATCATATCCATTCATCAGTACTGAGCCTTCTGATGTAAACGAACCATGGCTACTGGAAACGCTGTATTTTGGAGAAATAGTAACAAGAAGTGTATTGTTGTATTCTGAAATATGCCTGATATTCATGTCTTTAGCGTCAGAGAAATGTAGGTCGTCGAATTTCTTATTGGCAGGCACAAAAGATTTCTGTAATTCTTTAATATGGGCTTTATCAAATACTTCCTTGGTAGAGGTGAAGCTTCCGTTATTAAAATCGATTCTTGCAATCAAAGTAGAGCGCTCTTTATTCGCATTTTTGTAGAATATACCAATATAATTGATCAATGTTTTTTTACTGCTTGCAAAAGTAATTGACGAAATATCTTCCTGATTAAAAGCATCAACAGGAATACTCACTGTTTTGAGCGGACTTGGGCTGCTGCTTAAATAAATGGCCACATTACACTTTCCTTTCGAAGCATCTACAGTACTAATGATGAAGCTCCCATCATCACCACAAGATGCCTTCCAGGTATCTCCATCTGGCATGTCAGGCTCCATTTTTTGAATTTGTTCTAGCTTATCATTAAAATCGATTACAGTATAACTTTGAGATTCGTTAAAGTCTTTGTCCATTTTAAGTGCGGTGAAAAAGCCCACCACTGGTAAGCCTATATGTACTTTGCGCTTTAATGCTGTGAGTCTTGTCGCCATTTTAAAATAAGCGCCATTTTCCGAAAAAAAGAATTCTGGTGTTTCCACAAAATCCTTACTTCCATCATAAATTATTTTTTCAGAGATCAATTTGCCTGTTTTTTCTTCTAAAAGATAGGCTTTGAACTGATTGGAAAAACTTTTGAAATAACTGCGATCTGCGGCGGCAATAACCATAATGTTATTTTTGAATTTTCCAATTGCCATTGGAAAGCCTGAAAGCTCAGTAAGCCACTTTTGGCTTAACTTATCATCAATGGTAACTACAGCAAAATCAGCTTGGGGAACATCCACAATCATGGCAATGGCATTACCCGATAAATCTACCTTCGAGCCGTACCTACTATCGTAAGATGCTCTGATATTCCATGTTGGTTTTTTAATAACGTTAATCTGCTGTTGAGCAAAGGCATTAAACTGCAAAATGATTAGCAGTAAGGAGAACATTAGTTTAATTTTCATTTAGTTGTTTGGTTTTTCTCCAAATATATCAAAATAATTAAACCAGTTTTTTCTCGATCTCCCTAAAAATATCCATGTAATCTTTCTCTAAAACAGCTTTGAAAATACCCAATTCTAAGGTAAGCTGCTGCAGTTGTTTCTCGCTTAATGTTTCTGGCCACAAACGCATACAGATCCTGTTAAGGGCATAACTGATATTTTCGAGTTTCTGATAACTCAACAGGTATTTGCTGCTGATGAATTTCGTTAAAAATTCAAAAAATATTTCTGCATCTTTTAGCTTGCAGTGCTCCAGAAAATCGCTTAACGATTCTTTTTTTACCGCTTCGAGTTTATCATAAAAATGGTTTACCTGAATCAGGTTGTGCTCTACCAATAAATGATCTAACAATAGCTCCAGGCCAATGTGGGCAAGAAAAGACGGACGAACCGCAGTATTTTCTACAATGGGCTTAATGAGCTGTTTAAGTTCGGTTGTTTTCTCCAGGAAGAAGTTTGAGGAGTGAAAAAGCAGGTCGACGGCTAAATGTCTTTTCCAGCCAAGCAGCAGATTTTCTTCATCTGGGTTTCCTTTAAACAGGAACTCATTCTTCTGGGGATATAAATTTGCCTCTTTTACAGCATTTTTAATCAGATCTGGCAAAACCGTTCCCATTACCAAATGGGCATCATTATTTGCCCGGTCGAAATAATAATGGGATAAAAAGTTCATCTTGCAAGGTAATGTTTTCTCGTATGGTTGTAAAGAGCCAATAGTAAAATGTTGGTAAGGATAGAGAGGCTGCAAAGCGCAATTGCGATAACTCGTTTACAAAACCAACTAATTTGCTTTAAACTAAGCTAAAATTTTATCTTTGCACGCACATTATTAAAGTGTTTGTACAATGACGAATTTTGTTGAAGAGTTAAGATGGCGTGGCATGCTGCACGATATTATGCCGAATACTGAAGAAAAGTTAAACGAAGGTATGACTTCTGGTTATATCGGTTTCGATCCTACGGCAGATTCGTTACATGTTGGCCACTTAACGCAGATCATGACACTGATTCATTTTCAAAATGCCGGGCACAAACCATTTGCTTTGGTTGGCGGTGCTACAGGTATGGTGGGCGATCCATCTGGGAAATCTGATGAACGTAACCTTCAGACACCCGAGATGATTGAGCATAACCTGAAAGGGATGAAAAAGCAATTGGCTAAATTCTTAAAATTTGAAGAAGGTGGAAATGGCGCAGTAATGGTTAACAATGCCGATTGGTTTAAGGATATGAACCTTTTTACCTTTATCAGAGATGTAGGTAAACACATTACCGTAAACTACATGATGGCAAAGGATAGCGTTAAAAGACGTTTGGAAGGCGATTCTGGTCTATCTTTTACTGAGTTTTGTTACCAGTTGATTCAGGGTTACGATTTCTATCATTTATGGAAAAATGAAAACTGCCTGGTACAGATGGGCGGATCTGATCAATGGGGCAACATTGTTACTGGTACGGAGCTGATCAGAAGGAAAGATGCAGGTACAGCTTATGCCATTACGACGCAGTTGATTAAAAAGGCAGATGGAACCAAATTCGGTAAAACTGAGAGTGGTGCAGTTTGGCTGGATCCTGAGAAAACCTCACCATATAAATTCTACCAATTTTGGTTAAATGCTTCAGATGATGATGTGAAAAAATGGATCCGCATTTTTACCCTTAAAAATAAAGAAGAAATAGAAGCCTTGGAAAAGGAACATGATGCTGCACCGCATTTGCGTATCCTTCAAAAAGCTTTAGCTGAAGATATCACTATAAAAACCCATTCGGCAGAAGCTTTAGAAACTGCTATTAAAACATCTGAGTTTTTATTTGGAAATGGATCATTAGAATTTTTAAGAGGTTTATCTGATAAAGCAGTATTAGATATATTTGATGGGATTCCGCAATATAAGATCCTGATTGAAGAACTTGGGGCAGGAATTGATGCAGCAAGTTTATTGGCAGAAAAATCGGCTATTTTCCCATCAAAAGGAGAGGCTAAGAAAACCATTCAAGGTGGTGGGGTTTCTGTAAATAAAGAAAAAGTAGCTGAAGTGGCGCAGGTATTCAACGCAGATCACTTGATCAATGATAAATTCATCGTGGTTCAAAAAGGAAAGAAAAACTATTTCCTTTTAATCGCTGAATAATATTTTCGAGCCCAATGAAATTAAAGGTAAAAGAATTATTCATTGGGCTCGAATTTAAAATAGAACGGAAAGTTGATCTTTCGCAAGAACTTTTATTAGAGCATATCAGTCATGAACTAAAAAAACTGGATTATGAGATTATAAAGCAATCTGCTGATATGATTAGGTTTGAAGACGGCTGGAACAATGTTCATAATACATATATCGGCTATCATTGGCATAGAATAGATAACGGAAGTTTTGAAATTGTAAAGACCAATGGTGAACAAAGCTTAAAATTCCTATTCTCGGTATCCATTTATGGAGTAATTTTAGCTGTTTTAGCGCTTTTTGGAATGAGCTGGGCTGCTGGTTATAAGGTTTTTCCTTTTGTCCTCATTTTTTTAGTGTTAAGCACTGTGAGAGGCATGGGGATCAAAAATAAAATGAACGAAATCTTTAACGCAGTTACCCGACCAGAAGTAAATTGATTATTTCTGTAAAAGAAATGATTTACATTTTTCATTAGATTCATGCTGTTAAATTTACTCCTGATCTGGCAAACGGTCCTTTTCATCTTTTTTGCGGTTAAAGCGGTAAACCAATGTTGCCGTAGTTAATCTCCCAATCCCTTTAAAATTCGATTCTAAATAATACGTATCTGTTGAGGTGATCTGCTTATCTATAAATGAATCGAAAATGTTGTTTACTGCTAAGGTAACTGAAACTTTATCTTTAAACAGATCTTTACTAAGGGCGATATTAGCACGGTACTGCGCTTTATTAACCGATTGGATATCGGTATTTTTGGCTCTATAGTTAAAACTGTACTCTATCGAAAAACTCTTCGGAAACTTCATTCGCGAGTTGATACGGGTAAACCAGGTATGATTTTCAGATCCGTACGCTTTATTTTCAAAGGAGCCTTGCTGCTTAAAAGCGTAATAGTTAAAATCCCACGATAATCGCCACCACGATAGCGGATTGTAAGTGGTCGAAATTTCCAGCCCATAACGGTCTTCGTAATCGAGATTAACTGGTGTATTCACAAACCCACTAGCAGATTGCTTGAGTATAAATTCGAAATAATTAGTGGCATGTTTATAATAAAGTGATGGGTTGAAGGTGAGTTTTCCCCATCTTTGCAAGATGCCCAGTTCGAATGAGTTGGTGTACATCGGGTTAAGGTCGGGATTGCCCACCGTTAAGTTTCTGGTATCTGATAAACCTGAAAACGGATTTAGCTGCCAGAACTGTGGGCGGTTTATCCTCCTGCTGTAACTTAACCTTAAGTCGGTATTTTTCTGCAGTTTGTAGGTGATATTGGCGGTGGGAAATAAATCGATATAATCTTTCGAGGCTGCGAAGCTACCTTGACCGTCTGAAACACCGATATCAGAAAGTTCGGCCCTTAGCCCAAGCAGATAGTTAAATTTTTTGAATTTGTTCTCGTACTGAAAATAGGCACCATAAATGTTCTCGTTGTATTTAAGCTTATTATCGTAAGCGGGAAGCAGTATATCATCTGCCTTGGCCCAATAATCACTTCTGATGGATCTGATATTTGCCCTTATACCGGCCTCGAACTTCGAATCGCCAGAGAAAGTGCCTACAAAATCACTTTGAATAAATAGTGCATCGCTGCTTTCAATATCCCTTGATGTTAAACGGCTGGTGTTATTTAAGGCCGGGAAAATTTTTTGTTGGGCGATGTCCTGGTTTTCATCATCATTCCAAAAAACATATTGTAAACTCGTATTCCATTTTTGATCCTTTTTATCAAAGGTTTTTACATAATTCAGTTCGAGCTGATTGTATTTCTGGGGCTCTCTGTAATTCTCAAAACGGTTAATCGTGCTATCGAGCACATTGTTTTTATTGTAATAGTTGTAGCGGTAATTGGTGGTGTCTTTATTTACCAGTAAATCATGATAAAAGCTCCCGGTTAAGGTATTTTTAGCGTTGATGTAATAATCCATTCCCAAATAAATATTATAAAGGTCATCGTTTCTTCCCTGTTCGTTATTTTGCCGTAGTATGGTCTGTACCCCATTATTTAAAACGCTTTGGTAGCGTTGCTCCGATCCATAAAGGTTCCGGTAGCGATAACCGATGTTGCTAAAGAGATTGATTTTTTCAGTTTTATAGCTGAGGTTTAAATTACCGTTATAATTTGCCGGATCGCCAATACCTAATTGCACAGAACCATTAAAGCCACTTAGCATGTTCTTCTTTAATACGATATTAATAATACCTCCACCACCCTGTGCCTCATATCTTGATGATGGATTGGTAATTACCTCTACTTTTTCGATATTGCTGGCAGGTATCTGTTCTAAACCGTTGTTATTGGTTAGCATAGATGGCTTTCCATTAATTAATACCTGTACGCTTGCATTTCCACGCAGGCTTATGGCGCCATTGGCATCTACGTTTACAGAAGGTACATTATTTAAAATATCATTGGCAGAGCCTCCTTTTGAAATTAGATCTTTGCCTACGTTAAATACTTTTTTATCTAAGCTTAATTCTACCGTGGTTTTTTCTGCAGTTACATCAACCGATTTTAACAACTGAACGTCTTCTTTCAGGATAATGTCTCCAAGTTTAAAGCTCCGGGTTATTTCTCTGTTTTCGAGCAGTTGTGTTTTATAGGCAACAAATTCGATTTTAATGTGAAACCTGCCCGGTTGGGTGAAGAGCGTAAATTCGCCATTACTATCTGTAACTGTGCTTTTTAAATTTTTTTGATCAGCTACCGATAAAAGTTTAATACCCGCATTTTCGAGCGGTTTTAATGTTTTTTCATCTATAACCCTTCCGGTAAGTTTAACTTCGGTTTGCGCAAAGCTTTTTAGGGCCGATAATAAAAGGAGTAGGAAGCAAAATCGCTTAATCTGGTTCATGGTTTGTTTTAAATTTCCTGCAATATGGATATTAGCACAAAGTCAAAACCAGTTAGAAGCCGTATAGGTAAGCATGGCATTCAAAAAGAGGTATTTTGGACCTTAACCCATTTCATCACTCATTTTGATGTATCTATATGTGTTTTTGTTGCGTTCGTCGATAGCGCAAATTCAGATAGCTAAGAATTGTATATTTGTGTTGATGCCATTAATTGAGAGGATAGCCAAGTTCAGTTCCGCACATCGGTTTCTTAGCCATATTATTTTTTGGCTGATTACCTCAATTGTATTTCTTAATCGCTATGATATTGATGAATACAATGATTTTCATAAAATCCTCATCCGGCATGCCTATTACATCTCTTTCACCATTATTGCTTCTTATTTTCTAACTTATTTAATTATTCCGCGGCTGATTACAGCTAAAACCTATTATGTGGTTGCCCTTTATTTCCTGGTAGGAAGTTATATTATCTGTGTTTGCTCAAGAATAGTGGTGGTGCATGTGTTGGAACCCTTTTTAAGAACACCGCCATTTGGCCAGGAGACTATTCTTGAAATTGCAACAGATGTACCTAAGCTTATTACACATTATTTTCCCTTAACTTTTTCTGCAGCCTGGATTTTTGCCTTTATAAAATTAATTAAAGAACAATACGCGGTACAGCAGCATAAACTTTCGTTAGAAAAGGAAAGGGCCGAAACAGAATTAAAGGCCTTAAAGGCGCAGTTAAACCCGCACTTTCTTTTTAATACACTAAATAATATTTATTCGCTTTCCTTAGTTAATTCGCCTATCACCTCAAAATCAATTGCGGGATTATCTGAAATACTAGACCATGTATTGTATCGATGCAATGGCACATACGTACCGTTATCAGCAGAAATTACGCTGATTAAAAATTATATAGAACTCGAAAAATTAAGGTATGGTGGTCGTTTAGAAGTGAATTTTACACATAAAATAGATCATGATGCCGTTATTGCCCCTCTAATTTTACTTTCATTGGTCGAAAATGCTTTTAAACATGGTGCTGGCGAAGATATCGGCGATCCTATAATTAATATAGATTTAAATCTGATTGATAATCGCTTCCGTTTTATGGTTTCAAATAGTTTTATGCCAGGGAAGGAGAAAGAAGAAAATAGAATCGGGATAAACAATATAACCAAACAGCTTCAGCTACTTTATCCTAAACAATACGATTTAAGCATTACTACTCATGATAATATCTTTGTAGTTTTACTGCACATAAACCTAAAAAACAGTACAGGTAAAAAAGATAAGATTTATGAAAGTAAGGTGTCTTTTAGTTGATGATGAGCCACTGGCTATTCAATTGATACAAAATCATATTAACCAGCTGGATACTTTTGAGGTTGTGGGTACCTGCTCAAACGCGATTAAAGCATTGGAGATGTTAAGGACCATACCGGTCGACCTGTTGTTCCTGGATATTAAAATGCCCCAGATTACCGGGATTGATTTTCTTAAAACCTTAAAAAATCCGCCTGCTGTAATTATTACAACGGCTTACCGCGAATATGCAATAGAAGGTTACGACCTTGATCTGATTGATTATTTGCTTAAACCCATCACTTTTGACCGTTTTTTTAAAGCTGTAGACCGTTATTTAAGATTAAGAAGCCCTATTATTAAACCTGAGGCAATCCCCGTAGCTACCCAGCAGTTTATTTATGTCAAAACAGGGGGAAGTTTCACAATCTGAATAAGGATGAAGTATTGTATATTGAGAGTTTAAAAGATTATATTGTAATTCACTGTACCGATAGGAAGGTAACAGCCAAATACAAAATTGGTGAGCTGGAAACAGAACTTCAGAACAGCTCTTTTTTACGCATTCACCGCTCTTTTATAGTTAACTTGAAAAAGGTGACTGCTTTTACTGCTTACGATATTGAAATTGGTACAAAAGAATTACCAATAGGAGCGAGTTATAAAGAATATGTTTTTAAGAGACTGCAGTTAACCGCGTATAAATAATGCGAACTGCTTTTCGTGCAGTATTTCATCCTGAAATGAAAAAAGCCACTAAAGTGGCTTAAATGAGATGCTAATTTATAGACTCTAATTAAATACGTAAAACTTATTAAAGCACTTATAACACTTGTATCTCTTAACTGAAATCCATGGCATAAGCGTTTTAAAGAGAAAACCCCTTGGCACCCGATAGGTTTCGAAATTTTTACACTTCGGGCATGATAAGCGGGTTTTAACTAAAGTTAATTCTTCTGAGGGTTCCATAATAAGCGTAAGTTTGGTTGGGTAAATCAAATTTACACAAAATAAAACCTAAGAATATCATCGAAAAACTACCATTTTGTTCATTTCATCGACTATTATTTCATTTTAGGGCAAAACGCGCTCAAAAGGGTTCTTAAAGGTATTTTTTGTTTTATAATTTTTTACTTCTGTATCAGTTAACAGACAATATTCGAGCGATTTTTTTAGCGCATCGCTATTCATTTCCTGTCCAATAAAAACAAGCTCATTTTTACGGTCTCCAAAGTCATTATCCCAATTTGCATCAATTTCAGTTCTATTTTCAAGGTAGTCTACGTATTGTTCACGTTCATGTTGCTGCATACTTGCCCACCAAACCCCTGCCGGATCGATACGTAGTGAACCGCCCGCTTGCGAGAAATTAATAGCCTGCTCGGGCATGGCAGCTAAATAGAAGATGCCTTTTGATCGGATAATATTCTGTGGAAATTCCTTATTGATGTAATGCCATAATCTTTCAGGATGAAAAGGTTTTTTGGAACGGAATACCATTGAACTTATTCCATATTCTTCAGTTTCTGGCTGATGAATTTCTTCCAGTTCTTTTTTCCATCCGGCACCATCTGATGCTGATTCAAAATCGAATAGACCGGTATTTAAGAGTAAGACCGGATCTATTTCTCCAAAAAGTGTCTGATAAATTTTGGCAGTTGGGTTAAGTTTTGCAATTAACGTCTTAAGTACTTTAAGATCGGTATCGCTTACCAGGTCTGTTTTATTCAATAAAATTACATTGGCAAATTCGATCTGGTCGGTAAGTAGATTTACTATAGTGCGTTTATCAGCTACATTATCAACCATGTGGCGGTCGGCAAGTTTATCTGCCGAACCAAAATCCCTGTAAAAATTATAAGCGTCTACAACAGTTACCATCGTATCTAACCGGCTAAACCTGCTCAGATCAATGCCCGAGGCCTCATCAATAAAAGAAAATGTTTGGGCTACAGGGATGGGTTCAGATATTCCGGTACTTTCAATCAGCAGGTAATCGAACCGATCTTCTTTTGCCAACCTTTCTACTTCAATCATCAGATCTTCACGCAGCGTACAGCAGATGCAACCATTGCTCATTTCTACCAGTTTTTCATCAGTTTTAGATAGGGCATGTTGGTTTTTAACCATGGCAGCATCAATGTTTACCTCACTCATATCGTTTACAATAACGGCCACTTTTAAATCTTGCTTATTCTTTAATATGGCGTTGAGCAGCGTTGTTTTGCCGCTGCCTAAAAAACCGCTTAATACGGTTACCGGTAATTTCTTTATCATTTTAATGCAATTATGCTGCAAATATAATGTTGATTGTTTTAAATGCAACTAAATTGCTTTTATATTTGTTAACTAAATTTATTCTAATGAAACTACGGAGCTACAGAATCAACCTCGACCGGATAGGTATTACAGCCTCAACACTTTGTGCTATACATTGCGCCGCATTGCCATTTTTAATTACCGTTTTACCCTTGTGGGGGATGGGTTTTCTGGCCAATGAAGCGGTTGAGATTACCATGATAGCAGTTTCGTTGATTGTAGGTATTTGGAGTTTAAGTACGGCATATCGCAAACAACACCGCCGTATGATACCAATCCTGGTACTTATTGCTGGCTTTGCATGCATTGCATTGGGGCATTTTTCGGGCATCGAACCATTGGAGCCCATCTTGATCCCAATTGGCGGCTTTACCATTGCTGTAGCCCATTATATCAATTTAAGAATGCTTAAATCTTGCCCATTGGGTCATCAATAGTCAATTATGTCAATGAACCATAAAATCTTATTTATCCCTGCATTGCTATTTATAATGATGTTAAACCCTGCCTGTAAGCACGGTACAAATGATGGAATAGAACTGTACAGGCGTTATGCCATTAAAAATCTGATTGTTAAAAAAAAGCAAAAGGCAGTACATCATGATTAAAATCAGCTCATTAGCGCATGTTTATGATAAGGGGAGAAGCTTAAAATTTCCGTGCTGGGAAATCGCCGACATGGAGCAATGGCTTCTGCTAGGTGCATCAGGCAGTGGCAAGAGTACACTTCTTAATATTATTTCCGGTCTTTTAAAGCCAAGCCAAGGTGAAGTTTTAATTAACGGAACCGATTTATATACTTTGCCTGCAAGGGGCCGGGATAGGTTTAGGGGAAGGCATATCGGCATCATTTTTCAAAGGCCGCATCTTATTCGTTCTCTTGATGTGCTCGATAACTTAGAACTTGCTGCGGTAATGGCTGGTTTGCCTATCGATCATGAGCGAAACCTTTCGCTTTTAGCAGATCTAGGTATCGACGAGCTGGCTAAAAATTACCCTGATGAATTAAGTCAAGGGCAGTTGCAAAGGGTTTCGGTAGCGCGTGCACTGGTAAACAAACCCGATCTGTTAATTGCAGATGAACCTACCTCTAGCTTAGATGATGAAAATGCCAATCAGGTAATCCATATGCTGACTACCCAGGCTAAAGATAATGGTGCTGCGCTGATTATTGCCACGCACGACGGAAGGGTCCGGGATCACATTACTAAAACCTACCTACTCTAATGAATATCTTTAAAATCAGTACCAAAAACCTCGTCAGGAATAAGCTCACAACAATTTTAAATATTATTTTGGTTGCCTTTGGTGTGGGCATCCTGTCTGTTCTCTTTTTGGCTTCTACACAGATTAGCAACAAACTGGAGAAAAATGCTAAGGATATCGATCTGGTTGTAGGTGCAAAAGGAAGCCCCTTACAGTTGATATTAAGCAGCATTTATCATATCGATTACCCAACAGGAAATATCCCAGCTAAAGATGCCTACAAATTAATGCAGAACCCGATGGTTAAAAGGGCCGTGCCATTGGCATTAGGCGATAATTACAACGGTTACCGGATTGTTGGTACCGATAGTACTTTCTCTAATCTTTATGGTTTATCCATTCAAAATGGCAGTTTTTGGCATAAAGATCTGGAAGTAACTTTGGGTAGCACAGTAGCTTTAACCACCAAGCTTAAGATTGGCGATTCTTTTTTCGGTGCACATGGCTTAACCGGGAATGGAGATGTGCATAAACAACATGCCTACCAGGTAAAAGGGATCTTAAAACCACAGGGAAACATCACTGATAATTTAATCCTCACTAATATTGGCAGTGTGTATAAAATGCATGAAGAGCAGCATAGTGAGGGCCATAGCCGCGCTCCTGTGGAAGAAGCCAAAGAAATTAATGATAAACAGATTACAGCTTTGCTGATCCAGTATAAATCGCCAATGTCGGTTATTCTTTTCCCGCGGATGGTTAACCAGAGCACTAACATGCAGGCCGCATCTCCGGCGATGGAAAGCGCAAGGTTGTTTTCGCTCGTTGGAGTTGGAATAGATACCCTACAATGGTTTGCCATATTTATTATGGGGATTGCCGCCCTGAGTATTTTTATCAGTCTTTACAACGCGATGAAAGAGCGGAAATACGATTTGGCCGTTATGCGTTGCCTGGGCGCATCAAAATTGAAATTGTTTTTTCTGGTCATGTTTGAAGGGGTTTTGGTTACGTTTATCGGTGCCTGTTTGGGTTTACTGATCGGCCATACTGCGCTTGAGGTAATCGGGATCTATCAGGAATCTTCGCAGGCAAAATTAACCGGGCTTACTGCAATTCCCCAAGAAGTCTATTTAATCTGGATCGGACTGTTTATAGGCACTTTGGCTTCACTTATCCCTGCTATGCAGATTTACAAAGTTGACATTGCCCAAACCTTAATCAAAGACAGATAACCTTAAAGGTTTATGTAATGAAGAAATTAGTTTTTTTGGTTGTTTTATGTTTAGGTGCCCAGGTATTGGCAGCGCAGGTTCGGGTACATACCGACATGCGTACGCCAACCTGGAATGTAATCGGCTTAAGGTACGATGCGGAACTTGCACCAGGCAAATGGGGAAGTGTTTTCCCACCAGCATTAAAAGCGTTAAACAATAAGGTAATCGAACTGCCGGGTTATATCATCCCACAAAAGTAGGTTCGAAATTTAGCGAATTTATGTTCTCTATCGTGCCGATTGCCTCATGTCCATACTGTGGTGCCGGAGATATCCCATCAATGATCCAGGTGAAAATGCTGACAGCCATCCCGATTACAGAAAAGCCGATTAAACTTAAAGGAATCTTCATTATTAACGATTCTGGCGATGATAGGAGTGAGTTTTTTCTTTTAAATGCAAAACAGTTATGATCAAAGAATATATAACAGTTTTATTGATACTGATCTCTTTTTCTGCCGTTGCGCAGGTAAATGTACATACTGATATGCGCACGCCAACCTGGAACCTGATTGGCCTGAAGTACGACAAACAGGTTAAACCGCTGGTATGGCAGGCGGTTTTTCCACCGGCATTAAAAGCTATCAATAACAAAGTGATCGAACTGCCCGGTTTTATTATTCCAACCAAAGTAGGCAATAGTTTTACCGAGTTTATGTTTTCAATTGTACCGGTTGCCTCCTGTCCGTATTGTGGTACAGGCGATATTCCCTCAATGATTGAAGTTAAAACACTGAAACCGGTTACCTGGACAGAAGAACCGATTACTCTTAAAGGAAAGTTTGTAATCAACGATTCAGGCGATAGCCGGTCTACCTTTTTTCTTTTAGATGCTGTAAAACGATGAGACATTTATTACATGCTGTTTTTATTCTATTTTCGGTGTGTACAGCCACTGCACAAACGCAAAAGCATAACCCAAAAGATCAGTTACGGTCTTTAAACTGGGATGTAATTGGCTCGGTGAAGTTTGAACTAACCGAAAAGAACGAGCTTTTGCCTCTTTTTACAGAATCGATCAAACGTTTTGAAAATAGAACATTTGATTTAACAGGTTACCTGATCCCGATAAAAAGCGGACAAAAGCAACAAAAATTCTTATTGGCCACACTACCGATCAACCAGTGTTATTTTTGTGGACAGAACGGTGTTCCAGTGATGATCATGATCGAAATGGAAAGCGCTACCGTTTACAGCGAAAAACCGATCCACGTGGAAGGGATTTTAAAACTGGAACAGAAAGATGCGAGTTATGCTCCACCAATTAGCCTCAAAAATGCCAAACTCATTAATTAATTGCTTATTTTTGTATTGTTATGGAAAATAATACCGCGCGTTTCGAAAAACTTTTGGTTAAGAATGGACTAAAAAGAACTGCCCCACGTTTGCAGGTGCTGGAGATTTTGAGTGGAAGAGATTCTGCAACCTCGCAGCCTTATTTGGAGCAGGTGATGGGGAAGGATGCAGATCGTGTTACTTTGTACCGTGTTTTGCAGGCTTTTGAAGAAAAAGGGATTATCCACAAGGTTTTAGATCAACAGGGCACAGCCAACTATGCCATCTGCTCTGATGGTTGCAGTGCGCACGAGCACCATGATGAGCATGTGCATTTTAACTGTGATAACTGCCATAAAATTTACTGTTTAGATACCGTTAAAATTCCGGCGCTAAAAGTTCCGGCAGGTTTTAAGGTAGAACATCTTAATCTGATTGCTACCGGTATATGTGCCAGTTGCTCAGATAAGATAAATTAATTACTGCACTAAAAGATTACAGCCTCTTATATCGGCATTGTCAAACCGGCCGAGTACTTCAAAACGCTGATCGGGATTGATCCTGCCCAGATCTTGTGTAGCAATAAACGAGCAGGAATTGATATTGGCCAAATCGATTACGTTAATGCCGCCAGTTCTGCCATTTTCGATTAAACTTAAAGGATCATTGGTATCTCGTATTAAAACCTGCATCCAGTTAGGGCAGTTAAAAATACCTTCACCTAAAGAATAGGCCTGAGAAAGTAGTTCCGTCATTCCGTATTCACTATGGATCGCTTTTACGCCAAACCCTTTGGTTAACTGTTCATGTAGCTCCTCGCGCACCATTTCTTTACGTTTTCCTTTCATTCCTCCGGTTTCCATTACAATCAGGCCAGGAAAATCGATATCGTATTGTTCTATAAAATCGAGCAGGGCATAAGTGACGCCTATTAAAACGGTTTTCTGATTTTTCGATTGGAGTTCGAGAAGGGTCTGTAGCAGCTCATCGTGGTTATATAAAAAATATCCGCTTTGCGGATGTTTGCTCTTTTCAATCAGATCGTTTACCATGTAAATTAATGATGATCCTGAGCGCTGTTGATAGGAGGGCAATAACGCTAAAAAACAATAATCGGTAACATCACCATAAAATTCGGTGAAAGCCTGCAGGTAACTCTGCTCATAAAGTTTTGCATCAGTTACATGATGGCTGCTCTGTATCATGCCCGTAGTGCCAGAACTGCTAAAAGTAACCTCAATAGGGGCGGTACTGCTTAAAACCGAGTGGCTTTTAAAAAAGCTGATCGGCAGAAAAGGGATCTGCGCAATTTCGCTCACCTCATCAGCATCAACACCTAAGTGAAAAATATATTCGCGGTAAACATTGCAGTTTCGGGCCTGTAATTTAAAAATATTTAAAGCAATTGAGTTAAACTCATCTGCGTTTTTTATAGAAAATATATCCTCAGCTGTTAAATTCACGCTGCAAAAGTACAAAGCATTATGCTATTTTCTCGTCAGTTTTTTTAGCCAGCATAGCCATGCGGAACTGATAACCGCAATAACCGCTAATTCCAGCCACCAAACCGCTTAAAATACCTGTAACCAATAGCAGTGCCCACCACAGTTTTATACCTGTCATTACCGCTACACGGCCCGCGAGTATATTGTCATTAGGTAAGCTTTTAAATAAGGCATAGCCTATCCAAAGTAAGAAAATAGCAAGAAAAGATTGCCAGAAGGCTATTCTTCCTGTTTTGCCAATAATTCCACAGGTGGCAAAAGAAATTACAATGATCATCCACCAAGGGGCAATCATTTGCAGAAGGAAACAGATTATTAATATAACAATGAAAACCATTTTAGCCTATTTAGAAATTTTTAAACGAGAAATAACTGTGCCCGATTTATCATCGGGGCTTTGCATATAAAACAGATCGTACAATTTGCCATTTGCCCAGGTATCGATCATATTATCATAAAATTTACTTCCAGGATTGCCCGATTGGCCGCCTGGATAAACACCATGTCCCTTTGGCGTTTTACCCAGTTCTATCACCATCCGCCATGAGGGGCCATTGGCTTCGCTCAAAGCATTAATCGTTGTTTTCGCACCACCAATCTGTAAAATCTTTGAACCGAATCCTGGTATTTTGGCCAGATGTGGTACATTGGTCTGTTTTACATTTGCCCAGTCCCAATCTTTGTTAATCGGGCCAAAGCGTCTTTCCAAACTATCGCAGCTATATTTAAAAGCTTCGTTAACCAGATCAGATAAGGTCTCTTTTTTGCTGGTATTGATGTTATCATACCAGGTTGCATTGGGTTCTTTCAGGATCATTTCCACCGTGCGGTCTCTCGAAGGGTAACGCATCGGGATGCCTTTCACCTCAAATTCATCCGCCCAGATATCATACGATAAACGTTTGGTCCATATTTCGAATACGCTGGCTGCAATTTCATGCGCATCATAGCGCTTGTTCCATTTGTTCAGGTAAGCCAATGCTTCTTTTTGCGTTGCATTTAACTGCTCATTGTTCAATAATGGTAATAATGCAGGTACCAGGTTTTGCGCCATAATGCTGTAATTGTCGGTCTGCATCAGGCGGATGCTATCTAAAGTTGCTTTGCTCATCGCCGATAAACGGTCGTTTATCCTTTTGCCCCGCTCGTAAGGTGCAAATTCCCAGTTAATGTAGTATGGATAAGTAGTATCGGTAGAAGACTGGTTGGCTGAACTCACAAAACCGCGGGGTGGATTTTTAACCGTTGGATTCTGTGCATTTGGGATCCATCCCTGCCAATCGTATGCTGGGTCGGTACCATCCAGTATAAATTTGCCCTGATCTTTCCATTTTAATGGGAATTTTCCATTTGGCGTAATGGCGATATCATTATCTACACTGGCGAAAACAAAGTTCTGTGCGGGTGCAGTGTAAAAAGTTAAAGCCTTGCGGTAGTCGTTATAATTTTTACCCCGGTTCAGGTAATAAAAAGTCATGAGTTCGTTCGATTCATCATGCGCGATCCATCTTAAGGCATCACCAACAGGTACATTGTCGGCTCTACCATATTTTGGTTTCTGGAAATATACCACTGGGCCATGGTGAGTGTAGTAAACCGTATCTATTTCATCTTTCCCTCCTCGTATTTTAATTGTTTCCAGCCTTTTGGTTGTGGCTTTCCATTTATTGTTGTACCAATATTCATTGTGGGTAGAATCCTTAAACTTAATCTGATAAAAATCGAGTACATCGGCAGCAACATTGGTTACACCCCATGCTATTTTCTGATTAAAGCCAATAATTACGCCAGGAGCTCCAGGTAAAGAAACACCGTAGGTGTTTACACCAGGTGCATGCAGTTGAATCTGGTACCAGATTGATGGAAGCGTTAAATCTAAATGCGGATCGTTTGCTAAGATCGGGTATCCCGATGCTGTTTTGGCGCCAGATAATGCCCAGTTATTACTGCCAATACCTTCTACTTTTTCTGTTGTTTTAACATCGCCGGTTTGCGCCTGAGTGAAGCTTTCTGGTGTTTTAGGTATTGCTAAGGGAGAAAAGTTCCATTTTGTACCAACAGGGATGATCGGGTCTTCGCGAAAGGGGTAATCTGGGAAAAGATTTTTCGTCACCTCTGGCCCGAATTTTTTCAGGATGTTGGTCATGTAAAATTCATCAGAACCCATGGCCAGCACTGCCGACATCTGTTTTAAGAGCAAAGCACATTTTACAGGTGTCCAGTCTTCGGGCTTAAAATCGAGTATTTTATATTCTAACGGATAATTGGCTTTAGAAAGTGTTTTAATATAGGCATTAATCCCTTCGGTATAGGCTAAGATCATTTCTTTTGCTTTGGGATCTGCCATCATACCCTTTAAAGAGTTTTCTGCACCATAAACCATGCCCATCCGGCGCTGGTAACGGTCTACCTCAATGGCTTTGTCGCCCACAACTTCACTAATTCTTCCGGCTGCAAAACGGGTCTGGAAATCCATTTGCCAAAGGCGGTGCATGGCGGTTACATAACCTTGTGCCAGATACAGATCGTGATCATTCTGTGCGAAAATATGTGGGATCATGCGGTCGTCAAAAACGATTTCGATTTTATCTATTGCTCCTTTAATCTTCGCTTTATGGTTAAACATAAAATGATTGTTTTCTGCATTTTGCCAGAAACCCATAAAAGGATTTAGGAATTTTAACAGTGGAGGTGTATTACCTAATTTAGTGTTAAATAAAAAAGCTAATGCGATCGGAATGATGATGCAGAACAGGGCTTTAATTTTATTCATAATGGTTAGCTAACAAGTCTTTTGCTAAGATAGGGCAAAATGACGGTTTATGTTTAATGCAAAATACAACAAACTGTAAATCAATCAAAATTATAATTTGGAATTGAAATTATTATGCTGACATAATTTGTTTAATTCAAAAAAAGAATTTAAGTTTATATAACTAATAATACAAACAACCAAATTAACAATCGTTTATGAGCAGAATTTTTACACAGATCTTCTATGTGTTATTATTTGTGTACGCAGGCAATATCGCGGCACAGGCACAGAGTATTACGGTAAGCGGTACCGTAAAGGATAAGCAATCGAAAGAAGGGCTAGCAGGCGTTAGTTTAACTATCAAAGGGCAATCTGGCGGTACAGCCTCCACAAGCAACGGTAGTTTTACTTTTACCACAACAGCAAAAGTTCCCTTCACTTTAGTCGCATCTTATGTAGGTTATGGTACAATAGAGCAGCAGGTTACCGGAAGCACTTCAGGCATTAACCTGGAACTCGAAACCGCGGTTGTATTGGGCGGTGATGTAGTTGTTTCGGCATCGCGTACCCCGAGCGCATATTAGAATCACCGGTTTCTATTGAGCGGATGAGTGCTGCTACCATCAGGGAAATCGCTGCGCCATCGTTTTACGATGCTTTGAACAATATGAAAGGTGTAGAAAGCAGTATGCAGAGTTTAACTTTCAAATCGATTAATACACGTGGTTTCAATTCAAATGGTAATACCCGTTTTAACCAATATATAGATGGAATGGATAACCAGGCGCCGGGACTGAATTTCTCGGTAGGTAATATCGTAGGTATTACTGAGCTCGATGTAGACAATGTAGAGCTTTTACCAGGTGCTTCATCTGCACTTTACGGTGCGGGTGGTATTAATGGTACCTTGTTAATGACTTCTAAAGATCCATTTAAATATCCGGGCGCTAGCTTTCAATATAAAACAGGGGTAAACCATGTTAATGATGATAATAGCACGGTACAGCCTTTCAATCAATTGGATGTGCGTATGGCAAAATCGTGGAATAATAAGTTTGGCGTAAAGGCTGCATTTTCATTTCTTCAGGCCAAAGATTGGTACGGAAATAACTATTCGAACTTCGATAGGGTAGCAAGAACTGCAAAATCTGGTGATAGAAACAGCGATCCAAATTACGACGGGATAAATAGCTACGGTGACGAAGTGAGCCAGAATATGCGGAACGTAGCTTTAAGTGTTCAAAATGCAACCATTGCAGGAATAAATGCAGGTTCAGGTGGTGCAATACCAAACATTAAAACACTAATGGATGGTGCTTTTGGTGCTGCCATTCCAAATGCAGCACAACAGGCAGGATTTTTAGCTGGCTTGCCATCAGCACTGCGTGGCCCGGTACAAAATTATTTTCCCTTTTACGTGGGTTTGAAAGCAGGTTTAATCCCTGATCAGAATGTTTCCAGAACGGGTTATAACGAAGAAAACCTGGTTGATTATGATACCAAATCGTTAAAAGTTTCGGGAGCATTATATTATAACATCAGTAGCACGGTACAGGTAGTTGGTCAGGCAAATTGGGGTACTGGAACTTCAGTTTATACCGGTTCTGACCGTTATTCTTTGCGTAACTTTAACATTGGCCAGTATAAATTAGAGGTAAAAGGCGAAGACTTTTTTCTGAAAGCCTATACTACTCAAGAACGTTCTGGTGATTCTTATATTTCTTCTATTTTGGGTAGTTATGTTAATGAGATATCTAAACCATCAACAACCTGGTTCCCGCAGTATATAGGTAACTATGTTGGTGCAAGAGCAGCAGGACAAAATGATGCCGCAGCACATGCATTTGCAAGAGGAATTGCCAATCAAGGTCGTTTTGAGCCAGGCAGCCCGCAGTTTGAAGCTGCAAAAGATAAAGTAATGAATACTACAATCAGTGCAACAAGCATTAATGCGCTCGATCCTTCAAAAAGTGTTTATGGTGCAAAATTCGATGATAAGTCAAATCTATATCACTACGAAGGCATGTACAACTTTACCAATCTTTTCGATAAAGTGGTAGAGTTTCAGGTTGGTGCATCATACCGTTTATATGATTTAAACTCGGCAGGCACCATTTTTAATGACTTGACAAATTCTATCGATATTAAAGAATACGGTGCATTTGCGCAGATCGGTAAAAAACTTTTTAACGATAAGGTTAAATTTACTTTTGCCGGCCGTTATGATAAAAGTCAGAATTTTGAAGGCCGGTTTACACCAAGGGTAACCGGGGTGTTCACAGTTGCCAAAAACAACAACATCAGGGTTTCTTACCAAACAGGTTACCGTAACCCAACCACACAAAATCAATACATCGACCTTTCGGTAGGTGGAGGTTCTCAAAGATTGATTGGTGGCTTACCAGAAATTATGTTTTCTAAATACCATCTTGATAGTAATAAGCCGTTTACTGATGTAAGTTACCGCGCATTTTTAGCCTCGGCAGCTGCAACAGGTACACCTAATCCGGCATTATTGCAACAATATACTTTTGATGCAAGAGGTGTTCGACCAGAGAGTGTTCAGTCTTATGAGTTAGGTTATAAAGGATTAGTTCTTCCAAATTTATTGGTTGATGCTTATGGATATTATAACATTTATAAAGATTTTATTACTGCAGTAGACGTTTATCAGAATGTTAGCGGAAGCTTTGTGAAATTCGGCGTTCCGGTTAATGCAGAAGGTAAAGTAACTTCTTATGGTGCAGCTTTAGGTTTAGATTATTTAGTGGGTAAATATACCATCAGCGGCAACGTTTCCTATAATAAAATAGGCGATTTACCAGTTAATTACATTAACGATTTCAATACCCCAAAAATCCGTTACAACCTGGGTTTTGGTAATAAAGAAATTATTAAAAACTTTGGTTTTAATTTGGCATATCGTTGGCAAGATCAATTCTACTGGAATTCTTCTTTTGCCTCAGGTCAGGTGCCTGCGTATAGCTCTCTAGACGCACAGGTGAGCTTAAGGATTCCTTCGGTTCAATCAATCATTAAACTTGGTGGTTCGAATGTTTTGAATAAATATTATTTCACTTCCTATGGTAATCCATCGGCAGGCGCTATCTATTACGTAGCCATTAGTTTTAATCCATAACCAGTTAATTGAGTTTTAAGGGCCTTCTATGCTAAAAGTATAGAGGGCTTTTTTGTGCACTGGATATTAGGTCGTTTTTTTACGATATTATGGGTAAATAGCTTAATTTAATGTTGATACAGACTAAAAATAAAATGGAAACAAATAGCTTAGTGTAAAAATCACACTATTTAAATAATCTTTTCATAAAAAAGCTACATCCCTTTTGTAAAATATTTGTATTATAGTACTTTCTTAAGCACATCCCGGTTTAAGAACCATGAATTTAAAATTTTGAATAAATAAGGATGGAAGCGCAAAACGACAAACCTAACGAGACAAGTGATCTGGTCGAAAAAGAGCAAGAAATACAGCATTTAAACAATCCAGTTGATATATCGGTAAAGCCAATTGTTAAACAATACCTTGGTGCAGTTAAAAAAGTAAAAAAGGAGGGCAACCGTTTTTATTTTTCTGATGGCGATGCAAGAGTAGAAGTTCGGGTGGTAAGCGATGATATTATTCGCGTTCGCCTGGCTCCTCATGGTGTTTTCTTGGATGATTTTTCTTATGCAGTACCTGAGGTAGATCAAAAAGTTTCTGTTTTTAAAATGCAGGAACACGACGATCATTTCACGATCTCTACCCATGCAGTAACCTGTAAAATAGAAAAAGCAAACTTCCATATTTCTTTTTCTGATAATATCACTAATGTAGTAATGGTTGATGAAGCCAATTCTATGCACTGGGAAGAAAATGTAGATTTTGGTGGTTATTATATCTACGCAACCAAAAAATGCCACCCAGAAGAAAATTTCTTCGGTTTGGGCGATAAATCTGGCAATTTTAACCTGCGAGGCAGGCGGTTCGAAAACTGGAACACCGATGCCTACTCTTTCGGTTGGAACCAGGACCCACTTTACCGTACTATACCTTTTTATATCGGTTTGCACAATCAGGCTGCTTACGGTATTTTTTTCGATAATACCTTTAAATCGTATTTCGATTTCGGTTCTGAAGATGTAAATAAAACCAGTTTCTGGGCCGATGGGGGAGAACTGCAATACTATTATATCCATGGGCCACACATTATGGATGTGGTTAAACGTTACGCATCTTTAACCGGAACGCACCCAATGCCTCCAAAATGGACTTTGGGCTATCAACAATGCCGCTGGAGTTATTATCCTGAAACAAAAGTTAAAGAAATAGCCAAGCAGTTCAGAGAGCGTAAAATCCCTTGCGATGCCATTTATCTGGACATCGATTACATGGATGGCTACCGCTGTTTTACCTGGAATAAAAAGTACTTTCCTGACCCGCGGAGAATGATTAAAGAACTTTCTGATGATGGCTTTAAAACCGTGGTCATGATTGATCCGGGAATTAAGGTAGATGACGATTACTGGGTTTTTAAAGAAGGTAAAGAGAAAAGATTTTTCTGTCGCCGTAGCGACGATTATTATATGGAAGGACATGTTTGGCCAGGCCGTTGTCAGTTTCCCGATTTTACCAATCCAAAAGTACGGAGCTGGTGGGGTAATTTATACAAAGAATTGGTTGATATGGGGGTTGCAGGTTTCTGGAACGATATGAACGAACCAGCCGTGTTCGGTTCGGGCACTTTCCCTAACGATGTTCGTCATAATTATGATGGTTACCGTGGCTCACACCGTAAGGCGCATAATGTTTATGGCATGCAGATGGTGCGTTCTACATACGAAGGACTGAAAAAACTAATGCGAAATAAACGTCCATTTACCATTACAAGAGCTGGTTATTCGGGCATGCAGCGTTATGCAAGTGTTTGGACCGGTGATAACATTGCAACCTGGGAGCATTTAAAGATTGGAAATATCCAATGCCAGCGTTTATCGGTTTCTGGTGTGCCTTTCTGTGGAACAGATATCGGCGGGTTTAGCGGTGAGCCGGACGGCGAATTGTTTACCCGTTGGATCCAGCTAGGTACATTTTCTCCTTTTATGCGAGCACACTCTGCCGGCGATACAGCTGAACGAGAACCTTGGAGCTTTGGCCAATTTTTTGAAGATATTAACCGTAAGTTTATCGAATTAAGGTATCGCTTAATGCCATATCTGTATTCGGTTTTCTGGGAGCATCATCGTTATGGTTTCCCTATTTTAAGGCCACTGGTGATGCTTGAGCAAGAAAATATCAGCAATAGTTTTCGTCAGGATGAATTTTGCTACGGTGATAAACTATTGATCTGCCCAGTTTTGGAACAGGGTGCAATCTCTAGAAAAGTTTATCTTCCGAAAGGGACCTGGTATAATTTCTGGACCAACGAAATTCTCAACGGCGGTAACGAATACACAGTTGATGCCAAGATAGACAGTATGCCGATGTTTGTAAGGGCAGGTAGTGTTTTGCCAGAATACCCGGTAATGCAGTATGTTGATGAAAAATCGATTACTGAAGTGATATTGAATATCTATCATAGCGATTACGAGGTAAATTCATACATGTACGAAGATCATGGCGATACATTTGCCTACGAACAGGATATTTATCTGGAAAAGAAATTTACTGTAAAAGGCGATAACCAGGCCATTAAAGTGAATCAGCGCAACGAAGGATTGTACACGCCTAATTACGAATTTTATGTTTGTAATGTTATCGGCGTAAAATTCCAAGTGAAAAAGATCATTATCGATAATAAAGAGGTGAAAGATTTTTATACCGACGATCAGAATATCCTGCATTTTAAATGCAATAAGAACTTTTTAGAAATACAGATCTTAAGTCTGTAACATTGAGCCCCAAATGCTGTTTAGTATTTGGGGCTTCATTCAATCTAACCAAAATACCTATGCCAGCAGCAAAAAAAGTTCCAGTAAAAAAAGTATCCCAACCAAAAACTGACCAGCAGAAATCCGTTTGGATCCACAGTTTATTTACCGATTACGATATCGATCTTTTTCTTGTCGGAAAGCATTTTAGGCTTTACGAGAAAATGGGCTCACACTTAATTACGGTTGATGGAACCGCCGGAACTTATTTTTCGGTTTGGGCCCCAAATGCCATTCGTGTTAGTGTAGTGGGTAATTTTAACGATTGGAACAATAGTTCGCACCCGCTGAACGTACGCTGGGATAAATCGGGTATTTGGGAAGGTTTTATCCCCGGTATCGCGAAAGGCGAAGTTTATAAATATTTTGTTAAGGGTTTTGATGAATCTGAGCATCTAAAGGGCGATCCTTACGCCAGAAGATGGGAACATCCGCCACAAACTGCTTGTATTGTTTGGGATACCGATTATACCTGGAAAGATAAAGCCTGGCTTAAAAAAAGAGCAAAAATAAATGCTTTGGATCAACCCATCTCAGTATATGAAATACATCTGGGTTCCTGGGAGCGCGATCCGGATAATCCAGAACGTGTTTTAACCTGTAGGGAAGTAGCCGGCAGGTTAGTGCCATATGTAAAGGAAATGGGTTTTACGCATGTAGAGCTGATGCCTGTAATGGAGTTTCCGTATTTCCCGAGCTGGGGTTATCAGATTACAGGTTATTTTGGGGCCAGTTCGCGCTATGGTTCTCCACAGGATTTGATGTACCTGATTAATGAGCTCCATAAAGCAGATATCGCTGTAATATTGGATTGGGTTCCTTCTCATTTTCCTGGTGATAGGCATGGTTTATATGAGTTTGATGGAACGCATCTGTACGAACATGCCGATATGCGTAAAGGCTTTCACCCCGACTGGAAATCATATATATTTAATTATGATAGAAATGAGGTGCGTTCTTTCCTTATCAGCAATGCTTTATTCTGGTTGGATCAATATCATGCCGACGGATTGAGGGTAGATGCCGTGGCATCGATGTTATATTTCAATTTCTCCAGAGAAGGTAAAGATGCTGCAACAAACGAATATGGCGGGAGTGAAAACCTTGGGGCCATACAGTTTTTACAGGACCTTAATGTAGCTGTTTATGGAAATTTTGAAGGCGTACAAACCATTGCAGAAGAAAGCAGCACTTATCCTGGGGTAACTCACCCAGTTCATGCTGGAGGCTTAGGGTTTGGGATGAAATGGATGATGGGCTGGATGAACGATACTTTAAAGTATTTTAAGGTAGATACATTGGGTAGAAAGCATCACCATAACCAATTGAGTTTTAGCATGACTTATGCTTTTACCGAAAATTTTATGCTTCCTTTTTCGCATGATGAGGTAGTGCATGGTAAATCGCCAATGTTGTATAAGATGCCGGGCGATGACTGGCAGAAATTTGCTAACCTAAGGGCTTTGTACGGTTATATGTTTACCCACCCGGGAGCAAAACTGCTTTTTATGGGGAATGAGTTTGGCCAAACCAACGAGTGGAACTTTACCCAATCGCTGGATTGGCACTTATTACAATACCCCCCGCACAAAGGCATGCAAGAAACAGTTAAAGCCTTAAATTTCCTGTACCGCAAAGAACCAGCGTTGTTTCATTTCAATTTCAGCTATGAAGGTTTTCAATGGATTGATGCAGATAATGCTAACGAATCTGTATTTGTGTATATGCGCAAGGGACCAAAGGCAAAAGATACTTTGGTTATTGCGATAAACTTAACACCTGTGGTTAGGGAGAATTATAGAATAGGAGTACCTTTTAAAACCAAATGGACAGAAATTTTTAATACCGATGATATTGTTTATTATGGAGGCGGTATTAATAACAGAGGGAATATTGTTCCTGACCTGGAAAATTATAACGGACAGGAATATTCAATAATTGTTGATTTGCCACCTTTGGCTGTGGTGATTTTTAAGAGCAAGTAAAATATATTGGTTCCTATACTACTCCAAAACTATATATAAAATCATAGTTTTGGCGTGATATATATATTTATACTGCGCCAAAACTACATATAAAAACATACTTTTGGTGTAATATGTGTTTTTATATTACGACAAAACTAAATTTTTAGTTACATTTGTTGTTGTAGATAAAGTATTTATGGAACATGTTGTAGGGCGAACTGAAGAAAATTGTTGCTAAACAAGATAGAGAAATCTGGTGAAAGTGAACTGATTGCTGTATATGGACGTAGACGGGTGGGAAAGACTTACTTAATCAGAAACGGATTTACTAAAGAAATTGCATTTGAATTTTCTGGTATCCATCATGGAACATTAAACCAGCAGTTAGAAAATTTTAGTCTGGCACTTACAAAAGTAACAAGCAGTTTCCCTTTAGCCAAACCAGAAAGTTGGATAGCTGCCTTTGAAATGCTGGTTCAATATCTCATCCCCTTGATAAAAAGGGAAAGAACAGTTATTTTTATTGACGAATTTCCCTGGATTGTTCCTGACTATGATTACAACTTACGGAGTTGCAAATAGTGACCATTATCCAGGTTTGGTACAAAAAGAGATTACGATGGATGTGCTGTTTGATCATTAACCAGGTTGATCAGCCAATTTAAAAATTTAAATAAGAAAAGCCTCCCATTGCTGGAAGGCTTTCTTAAACTCTGGAGTGGAAGCTTCCAGAGAGGGTGCAAAGATACAATAACCATTGTTTCTTGCAAGTATTTTTTTGCTAAATATTTATTGTATTCCAGTTGCCGTCGATTGTTCTTATCGATGGGCATTTCAATTGCTTCTTCAGGTAATAATCATGTGTGCCATGCCAAAGACGCGGTTGGTTTAGGTTAATCGTCCAGATAAATGCTTTAATCTTTGAGTTTACTTCGTTTGTTGATAAATATCAATAAAACAGGCTTTTAGGGGTTGTGAGAAGGGTAATGAATGAAGTGAACGAATAATCTGCCTCTGTACCTCCGTACTTTTGCATCAACGAGCAAACGAACTGATTTATTTTCTCCCTTTACTTTAAGCAATTGAAAAGACGCTCTTGTCTATCTTTCTTGGTGCTTGTGCTTTTTCTTATGCCCACGTATTTGCGTGCGCAGGTTGTAGCACAGTGTGAAAATACAAAGCGTACTTACGCAGATTTTCAAGGATCAATCCAATACGGATTTAAGGTGTTGGGCGGGTCGTTAATTATGGGTACTATTTCAGATGCAGGAAACGCTGTTAATGGACAGGTTAAAGATGCATCAACATTAGGTGTTGGACTTGGCCTGGCGGGATTGGCATCTTCCACTCAATTCTTACA
Organism: Pedobacter riviphilus; assembly: GCF_014692875.1. NCBI lineage: Bacteria > Pseudomonadati > Bacteroidota > Sphingobacteriia > Sphingobacteriales > Sphingobacteriaceae > Pedobacter > Pedobacter riviphilus. The sequence goes on from NZ_CP061171.1 coordinate 634,460, forward strand.
ATTTAGCGTTGCAGGTGGTTCACCCAGATCAATTCCGGCCAATACTCCTGTTACCATTAAAATTTCACTCCCCACCGAAGTCTTGAGCGTTCTAAGCGGCGTAGAAATAGGGACATTTACAGGTTTACATACTGTTGCTGCTGATTGGCCCTTATTGGGATTGCTAGGTCCAGGTCATGATGCGGGATATGAGGCAACTACTGTTCCGATTTATAACTCTACCAATATAGCTGGTGTAATTAGCGGTTCGGGAGAGGTTGAGATTACACTCACGCCTAACCAGATATATAACGGGATTTATGTTAAGCTTGCCGGCAATTTACTATCGGTAGCTTTATCTACAAAGCTGTTTCATGCCTACATTATGGAAACGACTACTGATAAGATTGATTGTGATGAAGTAATTGATGTTTTATCGGGGGTACAGCCTACTGTTATTGGTGGGGTGTTAAATGCAACCGGAAAGGTAACTGATCCTTTCAATTCAATAGATAGCGATAAAAATAGCTATGCACTGATGGATGTTGGGATCTCGGTATTAAACAAAATATACCTTACGGCAATATTTAATAAGCCTTCTCAGCCGAAAGATTCTGTGAGCATTATAATAGGTAAGCCAGGGGGCGGATTACTTAATCTGAGTTTACTTACTGGGTTTATCATTCAGCCTTATTTAAATGGGGTTAAAGCGGGGGATGCCTTTGATAATACAGGAACTTTCCTAAATCTTCAGCTTTTTCCCGGTTCAACAGATAAATATGTACTGACCTTTCCAATTACCGAGGTTTACGACCGTTTAGAAATCACTACCGGAGGATTAGCAGGTGTGCTGGGTTCACTTCAGATTTACGATATTAAAAGAAAATTGGCTAAACCACGCACATTGATCGATCCTGTGGCTGAGGATGCCAGGGCCATCTGCCAGGGAGAAACCACTACCTTTTCCGTTAACAATCCACAGGCTTGTACAGAATATAAATGGTACGATGCTGAAACAGGAGGCAATTTGTTGTATACCGGAGAAAATTATACTCCTCCATCCTCGCTACTTGCCGGAGATTATAGTTACTATGTGCAAGGTAGCAGAACCTACTGCGTAACAGGGGTTTCTGAAAGACTCCGTGTGAAACTGAAAGTTCATCCACTGCCACCACTCGATGTTTCGGGTACAACAATCTGCAGTGGAGCAACAGCAGCATTATCTGTTAATAACTCCGATATCGCCCAATATACCTACAATTGGTACACCACTGCCAATGGAATTACACCGGTTAACACAGGGGCAACCTACACAACACCTACTCTTAATGCAAACACAACTTATTATGTAGAAGCCATTAATATATTAACAGGCTGTAAGAATGCGGGAGGCCGCAAAGCAGTGTTGGTAAATGTTAAACCTCTTGCTGTTGTAAATCCGATTATTGGCGTAAATACCATCTGTGCTGGAACAACCACAACTTTAACCAATGATAACCCTTTGGGTGTTTGGAGCAGTAGTGATGCAGCCATTGCAACAATAGATGCTACAGGTAAAGTTACTGCAGTGGCTGCCGGTAATACGGTAATTAGTTATACAGTGGCTGATGACGCTACTTATTGTGGTAAAAAAGTAGATTTTCCTTTAACTGTAAATCAACAGCCCAATTTAACATTAGGACCAGATGCGGGTATTTGTGAAGGGTTGACCACAACCAGAATTACTTACACCAATCCTGTTTTTAACCCAATAACCTATAGTATTTCCTGGGCAGGGAATTTATTGCCTGCTGTTCTAAATCAGGCCTTACCTGCAAATGAAATTACCATTACTATACCCTCAACTACTCCTGTTGCAGTGTACCAAGGAGTTTTAACCATTAAAAACGCAAATGGTTGCGAGCGTAATATCCCTTTCAATTTTAGGGTAAAGCTCGTACCGCATAAACCAACAGTATCTATTAACTAAAAAGAAAATAAATTATTCATCCCTAACAAATTAACATTATGAAAAAAAAATCTACAAAACGCAATCTAAGAATCTTTGTATTCTTTATGTTCCTATTGCCGCTGGGTGCCTTTGCACAAACGCCAAATGTATACCTATGCGGAACAGGTACAGTAAAATTGAATCCAACTTTCACCGGTTATACACCTGTTAATGGCGATAAAATTGTATGGACCGTTGATGGAACTGCGCAGGCTCCAGTTGTATTCGATGGAACAAATGCATTTTATCAGGTTCCTACAGGATTAGCAGTGGGAAACCATACTTACTCTGTTCAGGTTCAGCCAGCGGATGCGAATCTCTGTCCTAGTGATGCCTCTGATAATACCGTTGTAGAAAAATTACCTACGCCTATTATCGCTGTTGCAGCTCCAGGAAGTGTTTATTGTACCGATCAAACAGCGACCACGGTAATTACGGCGAGTAAGGATGCTTCAATAACATTACCAACTGGTGTAACCATGACTTATGTTTGGTCTGCAACTCTCGGTGGCACTGGAGTAGCGGATATTACAACTTTAGGGACAGCATCTACTTCTGGAGATACTTTTACGCTTAAAGCAGGTGTAGCTCCAGGTGCATATGTTTTCACTGCTATTGGAAGTTATGCTACAGGTGGTGTTCAGATTGTGCCTGCAACAACTTGTACTGCAACTGCCGGCAAAGCAATCACCGTTACAGTTAAACCGGGTAAAGCAACTATCTCCGTTGCACCATAAACTTTATTGTAAAGTTTAACCAACATGATGTTTAACAGGTTAGGGATAATTGTGTTCAGTGTGCTGCTGCTTTCTGCAGCGGCATGCTTTGCGCAATCTAACAATCCGAATACGCTTAACCTTAAACCAGGCGTTACCGTTAAACTTAGGGCCAATGGTACAGGTGCTACGTCTTATCAATGGTTCAGAAATGGTGAGCCCATTGCTGGTGCTACTGCACAAGATTATGTAGTTAATTCAGCCGGAAAATATACTGTCATTACTTTTAGTCTGGGTGGCTGTAGCTCAGACCTCTCCGAGGAGATGGAAGTAGTGATGGAGTCGGTTATATCAGCAGATGTTTCTATTGTTAAAAGGTCGGAAAGTAGACCGGTAATGAACACGGAGGTATTCAAATACAATTTATTGGTGCGCAATAACGGGCTGGGCATGGCTACCAACCTGCAGGTAAAAGACGATCTTCCAGAAAATCTAACCTTTGTAAGTGTTGATCCTACTGTTGTTGGTACGGCAAGTTACAACGAACAAACCAAAACAGTTTCCTGGGCTATACCATCACTTGCTAATGGCAGTTTCGTTGAACTAATCATTAATGTAAGGTCAATGAAACCTGGTAATGTTGTAAATAGTGCGACTGTTAAGATTGATGAGATAGATCCCGATCCATCAAACAACATTTCTGTAGATACCAAGGAAATCACAGGGCTTAAAATTCCAAATGTGTTTACGCCAAATGGCGATGGAAAAAATGAAACATTTTTTATCGATCGATTAGACCTTTATAGCGAAAATCAGCTTACCATTATTAATCGCTGGGGAAGTACGGTTTATGAAAAGAAAGGCTATTTAAACGATTGGACAGCGAACGGTTTGGTAGACGGAACTTATTTCTATGTAATTAAGGTGAAAACTGCCAGCGCTCAATGGCAGGAATTTAAAGGCTATGTAACCGTAATGAGATAAATGAAAGTTAAAATGTGACGATATGAAAAAGATAGTTTTAACGACATTATTTAATTTTTTCTGCCTCTGTTTGTTTGCCCAGCAGAATGCCCAGTTTGGGCAATATATGTTCAATGGTTTATATATCAATCCTGCTTATGCGGGCTACAAGGAAGAACTCTATATGCAGGCTTTTGTCAGGGCCCAATGGACAGGTATTCAGGGGGCTCCCCAAACGCTTTCCATATCAGTAGATGAGGCGGTTAAAGAAGAAAGTTTAGGTTTGGGTTTATTGGTATCTAAAGATAAAATTGGCGCCCAGAACTCGTTAAACCTATCAGGGAATTTTGCTTACCGCATTAAACTAGACCGTACCGAAACCAATATACTTGCCTTTGGCGTTGGTATAGGAGTGATGCAGATGGGGCTTAACGGAAATCTGCTAGATCCAAATGAAAGTGGCGATAATAAGATTCCGACAGGTTATGAAAGCCGGATTGTACATGATATTAGGGCTGGTGTACATTATTCGAATGAGAAATTCTTTATCGGTTTCTCTGCCAATAACCTGCTTACACAGTATCTTCCTGTTTTTAGGGATAATAATCTCCTCAGTATTACTTCCAAGCCACATTTTTATTTAACAGCTGGCATGATATTTCCAATCGACAATGATTTTATGTTCAAGCCTACTTTTTTGATTAAAGACGATTTGAACGGGCCAACCTCATTAGATCTGAATGCTTTTTTAATGATCAAAGAGAAACTTTGGCTAGGTGCTGCATATAGAACCTCTATAAAACTTTACCCTAAGTCGGCATTACAAGGCGATTTAAGGGCAAGAAGTGCCATCGGACTGGTTGCGGAGTTCTTTATTCGCGAAAATCTTCGGATTGGTTATGGTTACGACTACAGTTTAAATAAATTGGGTAACTATGATTATGGCTCACACGAAATATCTATCGGTTATTACTTGCAGACCGCAAAAAGTCGGAGGCCAAAGTGCTATTTTTAACAACAATCCTATCCTTATTCTTTTCTTGATTATAATATTTGGTACTGTTAACTGTTGATCTATAGTTTTGTTGATACAGATAGATGAATAAAATGAATATTTTAAACCTCTTGAATTACCTTGTGCAGGTCTTTAGTTGTTATGCTCCAACAACAAATTAAAGAGAATTATGATCAATTATACCACGTTAGGTTAGGAAAATCACTTTATAACAGCTTTATAACCGCAAAATTGTCTTAGTAATCTACTTTATTTTTATATTTCAATAGAATTTGCTATTATTAAGGGTCTAAAGTCTATCCCTATTTGTGTATGCTCGAATCTCACAAGGCATTTTTGATAAACGCTGTGTTAAATTATTTCAGCAGTTTATGCCCAATAACACCTGGGTTTATCCAGGAAATAGAAAAAAATGTAGAACCGCTTCTGGTTAAAAAGAATAAATACATTTTATCGCCTATGGACAATAATGATTATGTTTTTTTTGTTGTATCGGGCTTGGTAAGAGGTTTTATTAAAGATGGTAATAAAGAGATTACCACCTGGATCAGTTTAGGGGAGGAATTTATTGGAGCCATTCAACATCCAGACGCAGATATTCAGCCATCTATTGAATATCTGCAGGCATTGGAAAATTCGGAATTGGTTGCGATTCCGCACTTATTGATTGATAAACTTTACGCCAATTACCAGGAAACGAATGTTATTGGCCGCAAGATTTTAGCACTCCAGTATCACGCCGCCTCAGAGCGATCCATAATCGCACGGATCCCTTCGGCAGAAAGGCGTTATGAAAAATTCTTGGAACTAAACTCTTTAGATATATCCAGAGTACCTTTAAGGTGCATAGCCAGTTATTTAGGTATGCGTTTAGAAACACTTAGCCGCATACGCAGTAAGCTGGTAAAAGAGCCGATGTGGTGAAATGAAAAAACTCAGTTGGTTCTGTGCTTATAACAGCTTATCGATTCATGTGAAAGAATGCGCATTTGAAAAACTATGTTTACATAACGTTATACACTTTTTACATATGCTGTACAATATTAAATTTCGCATACCGAACACTGCTTTTATGTTTAAATTTGGGTAAGTAAGAATTAAATCAACGGGACGATTTAGATTACGTTTATAAGCCGATCTGCTAAGGGAGGCTTATTTTGTTTCTGCTCTATCGTCAAACTACCCTACTATCAAATGGATTTTGTTAAAGTTTTTATAAAATGTTCTTGATGGTATATGCAGAAATCATCCCCAATTTTTACGAAAATAAAGTACAGCATAAGTAGAAAAGGACTGACAATAGAATTACTTTATGTATGGGCAGCTGCACTAAATGCTTCTTTTCTTTATGGTGATAAACAATAAAAACAAAATAGGTTGGAGGAGGAGTGATGGTGGAAGTTGTGGTGGAGACTAAGTGTTTTTAATTTGTTAATATTCAAATCTTCATCAAATCTTAATCTTTCTGTAGTAATATTGCACATATAAGGGGTGAGAGCCTTATATCAACTTCATAGTTGAGAGCGTTAATTTAGATAGAGGGTGTGGCCAATGGCTACACCCTTTTTTTATGCTATTTTTCATTAAGCTAACATGAGGTTTGTCTCTTCCAGTTGTTTCAATAAAGCTGGTACCTCATTCCAGTGGTTGATCCGCTGATGATGGTCTTTCGCTACATTGTGGAATGCGGTAAACATTAAAGGTTTGCCTTTGCAGAAATCGAGGTTTTTGCTATGATCATCAATTAAATAGTCGGTATCAATAATGCTTTTATCGCCGCAAAAGATAATGTTTTTCCAACTGATGAAAGGGAAATGCTCTGCCAGCCATTCGTGTTTTTCGAAAAGGGATAAAGGAAATTCCATGGCTGCCGAAACAATATAGATTTCATAATCTTCCATGAGTTTTTTTACGGCTTCAACAGCACCTTCCATAACCGGCAGGTTCCTGAAAAAGCCTGTTCTGTTGCAGATCTTCATGACCATTGCCCTATCCGGAAAAAGTTCTTCTTCCGATTTGCCTTTTATATCGTTGCGCGTAAGCGAAATACCTGTTTCAATCTGATAGGTATGTAATATATGATCTTCGATGTCGGCCAGTACGCCGTCCATATCTATGCCAATGGTTTTTTTCATTATTTGCTATATTTTGCAACAAAAATATTTAATATTGCAATATATTGCAAATTTTATTCTTTTAAAATTTTTATATTTGCAATATATTGCAGTAATATGGTAAAGGAAGAGCGCCTACAGATTATTATTAATACCCTTGATAAAGACAGTAAAGTAAGGCTTGATGCCTTAAGCGCTTTGTTGAATGTATCAGAAGATACCGTGCGCCGCGACATTAAAGAGCTTGATTCGCAAGGGTTGCTCCGTGCCGTTCGTGGTGGTGCAATTTCCCGTTCTCCTATACCCCAACACTATAGAGATAGGGAAAAATACAATCAGCAACATAAGCAAGCCATTGCCAATAAAGCCTTGCAGTTTTTAAAAGATGGTCAGGTGGTTTTTTTTGACGGCGGTACTTCGGTAGTGGCGCTCGCTACGATTTTGCCTACAGATTTAAAGATTACCATCATTACCAATAGCTTTCCGGTAGCCAATATCTTGGAAGATCACCCTAGTGCTGAGGTAATATTTGCGGGAGGAAGATTGCAAAAAACTGCATTTACTACTATAGGACAAGAAACTATCGATACATTTAAGAAGGTAAGGGCCGATATCTGTATGCTTGGTATCTGTAGTTTGCATCATAGTATGGGCATTACTTCCATTATTTATGAAGATGCTCAGTTGAATAATATTATGATTAGCCAGGCGCAGAAAACTATTGCACTATCCGCACTCGAAAAAATAAATACTGTAGAGCCTTACTATGTTTGCCCGGTTAATGATGTAGATGTGATTATCACCGAAACAGATCCCGATAATGCCATCCTTGTGCCTTATAAAAATTTGGGGATTAAGGTGATTTAAATACTGGTATATTTTTAACTCGGGAGCTGGCTATTTTATTCTTAGGGAAAGAAATAGTTAATTATCCTTAGCTTAATCGTGATGTTGAGTGACTTTAGGGTGCAGCGTACAAACTAAGGTTCTTTTTGCGTAAAAAGTGAAAACTTAATCCGCCTAAGCACAAAATTAAGAGCGAAAGAGAATTGTCTAGAGCGCAATCCAGGATGGTGAATGTTTGTATGGTTCCTCCTGTAGGATTACCACTTCCTGGAGGGCAATTACCACCAGGATTAAGTCCATTCATACAAATAGTGCAGGGCGTTCCGGCAGTAGAACTCGAGTAACACTCTCCCGACAGATCTACGGAAGGTGATCCATCAAACAAAATTCCGTTGTTGGTTTGGGTGTAAACCTGTTGTCCGAGCGGCACAACGCAGCCTGTAATAGTGGCTTGCGCCATTAATTTTTGCACTGGGCAACATAATATGCAAATACAAAATAATAATGCTGCATTCTTCATTTTGACAAAAATAAACTAAAATGCAGTATAAATACTACGTAATTTTTCTGTTTTTGATAATTGTCAATGTGAAAATTTGTTCAATTTTATCAGCTAATCTTGTTCATTTATAATGTGTTGCGGTATAATAGTGGTTTTTGAATAGCCTTTTTTTTGTTAATAGGTAAGCTGAAAATTTTTAGGAATGAATTTGATTCTTCTAATTGTCACTTTCATTGAGTTCTAGTGGGGACTTACCATCCATGTTGTGTAAAATGCCATCTTTATGAATAAGCTGGTTTTTGGAGAGAGCCTAGCGGTAATTGATAACAGTGCCCCGTTTAGTGGATTTATGATAAATATTGGGTGGATATGAAGGTTTACGGTTAATTCTTTCGAAATTTTATTGTTGATCTATTTCATCTCTGTTTATGTAAAAATCGATGTTGAAAGTATAATATTGGTTTGAGGATATGTTTTTTCAGTAAGCAATGGTAATAAATGCGGTAAAAAAAAAGCCTGTATAAAAGAAAAGAGACAATCTATCCAGACTTGTCTCTTTTTTCTAACCAAATATAAACCTGTTATGAGCCAGGCTTTGTCTTTAATCTTCTATCTAAACCAGGGTTTTTCAAGAAAATGATTTATCTTTTTTTATCGTGATAAACATCGTTCCGTTTATTACTCTACAAATATAGTAAAAAATTTGATAGTGTAAAAAATACACTAAGAAAATTTTAAGTATTTTTTTTGTCATTTTTTATTTCCTGTTCTTTTTCTATAAGCTTTTAGGATTTAAAATGATCGTACTGCAAAGATAAGGTAAAAATTTGTTAAGTAATTGTTAAATATTGTCAATTTATAGCACGATTTAGTCAAACGTTTGTTTAATCCCTTGCTTAAAATGATTTCTATCATATTTTTAGGTGTTTTTTGTTGTTTTTACGATTGTAAAGTTGATTTTTGTATGAAAAATTAATCAAAAAATATTTTTCGTGTCAATTTTGAAATAAAATTTATATGTGAAAATTGTGTTTAAAACAAAAAGGCAACATTAATTGAATAATGTTGCCTTTTATATGATTTGAAAATTGCTTAATGCATTTTTTTATTACAAACTTGCGTAATATTCTACGAATTTAGCTAATGCAGAAGAATATCCCCATTCGTTATCGTACCAAGATACCACTTTAACGAAGTTATCGTTTAATGAGATACCTGCTTTAGCGTCAAAAATAGATGCATGATCATCGCCAATAAAGTCAGAAGAAACAACTTCATCCTCAGTATAAGCCAGCACGCCTTTTAATTCACCTTCAGAAGCTGCTTTCATAGCTGCTTTAATTTGCTCGTAAGTAGCTGGTTTTTCTAAACGTGCAGTTAAATCTACAACAGAAACGTCAGCAACAGGCACGCGGAAAGACATGCCGGTTAGTTTACCTTTTAATTCAGGTAAAACCATACCTACTGCTTTAGCGGCACCGGTAGAAGAAGGGATGATGTTAGAGAAACCACCACGGCCACCTCTCCAGTCTTTAGCAGACGGACCATCAACTGTTTTTTGAGTTGCAGTTACAGCGTGGATGGTGCTCATTAAGCCTTCAACAATACCGAAGTTATCATTTAAAACTTTAGCAATTGGTGCTAAACAGTTCGTAGTACAAGATGCATTAGAAACAATAGTTTGATCTGCAGTTAATTTATGGTGGTTAACGCCCATTACATAAGTAGGGATATCGCTATCTTTAGCAGGAGCAGAGAAAACTACTTTTTTAGCACCGGCAGCGATGTGTTTTTCAGCATCAGCGCGGGTTAAGAATAAGCCTGTAGATTCGATTACAACTTCAACACCTACAGCATCCCATTTTAAATCAGCTGGATTTCTTTCTGCAGTTACGCGGATTGTTTTGCCATTAACAACTAAATTGCCATCAACAACTTCAATAGTGCCATCAAATTTGCCATGTGTAGTATCATATTTTAACATGTATGCCATGTAATCAGGCTCGATTAAATCATTAATCGCTACAATATCTAATCCTCTTTTTAATGCGGCTCTGAAAACCAGTCTGCCAATACGGCCAAAGCCGTTTATTCCAATTTTGCTCATTGTTTTTGTTAATTAGTGTAATGTTTTAATAAATTTTGTATTGGTTCTTTAATAATGCTTTTAATTTCCAAGCCATATTTGCCTGCTGTAAGTCTTAAGCGGTCTTCCAGTTCGGCCGCTACTTTACCTACGATATGCAGTTCGCTGTCTTTATGTTTTTGTGAAGTAGGCAAGATATACGTTTCAAAGTATTTTTCAAATCCTTCATCAATCAGCCTGCGGATGTATTCGTGTTTGCTGTTCTGGGTGATGAAATCGAAAAATGAAGTTAAAAATATATTCGCCTGCGGCTTGTTGTAAATGCGTTCTAATATTTGAGGGCGGTCTAGATTGTGTGTTAAAGTAAATTTGGTCTCAATATCCTTTGGCATTTTTTGGCTTAAAAATTCTTTAAGGAGTATTTTTCCAAAGTAATTCGAAGAACCTTCATCGCCCAGTATATAACCTAATCCAAAGTTGTTGTTTATTGGCTTTTTTCCGTCGAAGTAGGCACAATGTGCGCCACTTCCCAACATGCCAACAATACCAGGTTTATCATAACAAGCTGCTTTAGCTGCGCCGAATAAATCATTTTCTACTACAATTTTACTGTATTTAAAAAACGATGCGAGGGTTCTGGCTAATTCCTCTTTTCTGTCTGCTGATGATGCCCCGGCTGCAAAAAAATAAATTTTCTTTATGTTTTCAGCATTGTTAACCAAAACAACTTTTTTGTTTAAAATCTGTAAAATCGTTTTTGGATCAACAAAGCAAGGGTTTAGGCCTGTAGTGTTACAATGTGCTACTACCTGTCCATTTTGTGTTAATTTCCAAAATGCTGTTTTCGATCCGCTATAAACAACTGCTACCATATTATATTGAAAGTACCTCTGTCATTTCCATTAAATCGGGCTCGAGTTTAAAAGAATGAGCAGTTAAAGCCTCTCTTATGCTGGTTAATTTTATTTCGTTTCCTTTTAAACCTACCATTTGCTCCGTTTCGCCTGCAATTAACGCATTTACTGCGGCAAAACCTAAACGACTGCCCAAAATTCTGTCGAAACTGCTTGGACTACCGCCACGTTGAAGGTGGCCAAGTATGGTTACTTTGGTATCGTAATGATCAAAAGTTTCTTTTACTTTTTTAGCAATATCGTAAGCACCGCCCTGTTTATGGCCTTCGGCCACGATAACAATACTCGATGATTTTTTTGTTGCTGCGCCTAAGGCCAGTTTGTTAATTAATTCGTTAACGCTGGTTTCCCTTTCAGGTAATAAAACAGCTTCAGCACCGCTGGCTATCGAACTTCTTAGGGCAATACAACCAGAATCGCGCCCCATTACCTCTATGAAGAATAAACGGTCGTGTGCATCGGCAGTATCCCTGATTTTATCAATCGCTTCGATTACAGTATTAATAGCTGTATCGTAACCTAAAGTAAAGTCAGATCCAACTAAATCGTTATCAATAGTACCCGGTATACCAATTACCTTAACACCAAAAGTTTCTGAGAAACGTTTCGCCCCGGTAAATGTCCCGTCACCTCCAATTACGACCAGTCCGTCAATATCATTTTTCTTTAAGTTATTGTAGGCAATCTGTTGACCTTCGTCTGTTTTAAACTCTAAACAGCGCGCAGTTTTTAATATGGTACCGCCCAAGTGTAAAATGTTACTTACAGAACGGGCGTCCATTGGTTTTATGTTGTCGGTAATTAAACCTTGGTAGCCTTGCATTACCCCAAACATATTAATGCCATGGTAAATTCCGGTACGAACAACAGCTCTGATTGCAGCATTCATTCCAGGGGCATCGCCTCCAGAAGTAAGTACAGCTATATTTTTTATATTTGGCTTCATCTTTATAACACGAATATAGTGTGTATTTTTTACACTAAGTAATTTATTTTATTTTTTTACTTAATATTGAAAGTCATACCTTTATCTGCTTAAAATAACTAAATTTTACTTTGGAACAAATTTTACCTCATTTAGATTCTGTATTCTCGATAGATTGCGTTTTGTTTGGATTTGATGGTAAGGAATTAAAAATCCTGCTCATTGAAAGGAATGAAGAACCATTTAAAGATTGGTGGGCATTGCCCGGTAATATTGTTGGCCCTGATGAAAGTTTAGATCAATCGGCCTCCCGCATTTTGTACGAACTTACTGGCTTGCGTGGCATTTATATGGAGCAGTATTATGCCTTTGGCGATCCGAACAGGCACCCGCAAGGTAGGGTAATTACTTTGGCTTATTACGCTTTGATCCGTTTAGGGGGAGATAAGGAACTGCGTCCGATTAGTACTTATGCCAAAAGGGCAAATTGGCTGCCGATTACTGACCTGCCTAAACTGGCATTCGATCACCAGAAAATTTACGATAAAGGACTAGAAAAAATAAAACGCCGGATTAAACACCAGCCAATTGCTTTCGAACTTTTGCCGGAGAAATTTACCTTAACGCAATTGCAGCATGTTTATGAACTGGTTCTGGGTAAAAAACTCGATAAACGGAACTTTAGGAAAAAGATTGTGAGTTTTGGTGTACTGAAAGAGCTAGATGAAAAACAAAAAGGAGTTTCCTATCGTG